>CANJME010000001.1 GCA_947475875.1 Caulobacteraceae bacterium
GGCGGCGAAGAACATGTAGCCGAGCTGCGAACAGGTCGAATAGGCGATCACCCGCTTGATGTCGTTTTGGGTGAAACCCACCGTGGCGGCGAAGAGCGCGGTCACCGCGCCGATGATGGCCACCACGTCCTTGGCGACCGGCGCATACTCGAACATCGGCGACAAAAGACAGACCATGTACACGCCAGCGGTGACCATGGTGGCGGCGTGGATCAGGGCCGAGACGGGTGTCGGGCCCTCCATGGCGTCCGGCAGCCAGGTGTGCAGAAAAAACTGCGCCGACTTGCCCATGGCGCCGACGAACAGCAGCACGCAGGCCAGATCAATGAGGCTCCAGTTGGCGCCGGCGAACCACCAGGTGTGACCGGCGGCGGCGGCGATCTGTGGGAATACGTCGGCGAACTTGACCGAACCGAAGGCCCAGAAGGTGGTCATGATGCCGAGCGCGAAACCGAAATCGCCGACCCGGTTGACCACGAAGGCCTTGATGGCGGCTGCGTTGGCGGTGGGTTTTTTGAACCAGAAACCGATCAGCAGGTACGACGCGACTCCCACCCCTTCCCAGCCGAAGAACAGCTGCATGAAGTCGGCGGCGGTGACCAACGCCAGCATGGCGAAGGAGAAGAACGACAGATAGGCGAAGAAGCGCGGCTTTGAATCGTCCTCGGCCATATAGCCCCAGCTATAGAGATGGACGAGCGCCGAAACGGTGGTGACCACCACCAGCATAGTCGCTGACAGGGCGTCGATGCGGATCGACCAGTCGGAGATGAAATTACCGACGTGGATGAACGGGGCGAGCGTGACCGTGAACGGCTCAAGCCCGCCCCAGGTCCACTTGGAAAAAACGTACCAGGAGAGGCCGCAGGCCAGGAACAGCGAGCCGGTGGTGATCGACTGGCTGGCGACATTGCCGATCCGCCGGCCAACCAGTCCCGCGACGATCGCGGCGATCAACGGCGCCAGGACGATGACTGAAACGATACCTTCCACGCCCTATCCCTTCATGACCGAGGCGTGGTCGACTTCAATGTCGCCGCGGTTGCGGAAGAAGGTGACGAGGATGGCCAGGCCCACGGCGGCCTCGGCGGCCGCGACGGTCAGGACGAACATGGCGAACACCTGGCCGGTGATGTCGTGCAGATAGGCCGAGAAGGCCACGAGATTGATGTTCACGGCGAGCAGGATCAGCTCGATCGACATCAGAATGACGATGACGTTCTTGCGGTTCACGAAGATGCCGAACACCCCGATGGTGAACAGGATGGCGGCGACCGCGAGGTAATGGCCAAGACCGATCGTCATAGTTCGACTCCCGATCCGGATTTGATCTGCACGACTTCCATTCCAGTCCTGGTGTTCCGGGCCACCTGCTTGCCGATGTCCTGGCGCTTGACATGGGCCTTGTGGCGCATGGTCAGCACAATGGCGCCGATCATGGCGACCAGCAGCACGAGGCCCGCCGCCTCGAAGTAATAGGCGTAGTCGGTGTAGAGCACCTTGCCGATGGCCTCGATGTTGGAGGTTCCGCCGGCGTTGGCGTCGGGCAGCGCGTTGCCGGCCGCGGCGCCTTCCCTGGCGACCGTCAAGGCGACCAGCACCATCTCGATGGCGAGTACGCCGGCCACCAGGCCGCCGATCGGCAGGTACTGGGCGAAACCCGCCTTCAGCTTTGCGAAGTCGATGTCCAGCATCATGACGACGAACAGGAACAAGACCGCCACCGCGCCGACGTAGACGACGACCAGCAGCATGGCGAGGAACTCGGCGCCCAGCAGCACGAAGAGACCCGCGGCCGAGAAGAAGGCCGCGATCAGGAACAGCACCGAGTGCACGGGATTGCGCGCGCCCACGACCGCGAGGGCTGACAATAGCGTCACTCCCGCCATCAGGTAAAAGGCGATCGCCTGTAACATCAGCCCGTCCCGTCCCCTTTCAGAATCGCGTCTTCGCGCCGGCCATGCGGGCCTTAGCGGTAGGGCGCGTCCAACTCCAGATTTCTCGCAATTTCTCGTTCCCAGCGGTCGCCATTGGCGAGCAGCTTGGCCTTGTCGTAGTAGAGTTCTTCCCGCGTCTCGACCGCGAATTCGATGTTCGGCCCCTCGACGATGGCGTCCACCGGGCAGGCCTCCTGGCATAGGCCGCAGTAGATGCATTTGACCATGTCGATGTCGTAGCGGGTGGTGCGGCGCGAGCCGTCTTCGCGGGGTTCAGCCTCGATGGTGATGGCCTGGGCCGGGCAGACCGCTTCACAGAGCTTACAGGCGATGCAGCGTTCCTCGCCATTCGGATAGCGCCGCAGCGCATGTTCGCCGCGAAAGCGCGGGCTCTGCGGGTTGCGTTCGTTCGGATAGAGCACGGTCTTCTTGGGCCGCAGCATGTGTTTAATGCCGAGCATGAAGGCGCCGCCGAAATCCAGCAGGGCCGCGCCTTTGAGGGCCTGGACGATACGTTCCATGGTCTAGGCGACTCCCATGAATACGCGCCAGCCGGCGACGATGGCGACGGCGGCCAGGCTGATCGGCAGGAAGACCTTCCAGCCCAGGCGCATCAACTGATCGTAGCGGTAGCGGGGCACGATGGCCTTGGCCATGGCGACCATGAAGAACATGAAGACGATCTTGGCGATCATCACCAGGACGTAGAAGGTATCCAGGGTGTTGAAGGTGATCGGGTTGCCGAACAGCCATCCGGTCCACACCGGGAACCAATCCGGATCAACCGGAAAGCCCGGGCTCCAGCCGCCGAGGAACAAGAGGCTGATCACCGCGCACATCAAGACGATGTTCGAGTACTCGGCCAGCATGAACAGCAGGTACCCGGTCGAGGAATATTCGACCTGGTAGCCGGCGACGATCTCGCTCTCGGCCTCGGGCAGGTCGAACGGAGGGCGGTTGGTCTCGGCCAGGAACGAGATGAAAAAGATCACGGTCATCGGGATCATGACGATAGCCAGCGGCAGGTTCTTGAGGCCGCCGCCGAGCCAATTCCAGCTCCAGAACCAGCCCTGTTGCCTGGCGACGATCTCGCCGAGGTTCATCGACCCGGCCAGCAGGATCACCGTGATGATGATGAAGCCCAGCGAGACCTCGTAGGAGACCATCTGCGCGGCCGAGCGCAGGGCGCCGAGGAACGGGTATTTCGAGTTGGACGCCCAACCACCCATGATGATGCCGTAAACGCCCAGGGACGAGACGGCGAAGAGGTACAGGACCCCCACATTGACGTTGGAGACCGCCAGGTGCGGCGCGAACGGGATCACCGCCCAGGCGCCCAGCGCCAGCATGGTGCTGATCAGCGGCGCGATCAGAAACACCGCCTTGTCGGCGCTGGAGGGGATGATGAATTCCTTGAGCACGAACTTGATCATGTCGGCGAAGGACTGCAGCAGGCCGAAGGGACCTACGACATTGGGCCCTTTGCGCATCTGCACGCCCGCCCAGATCTTGCGGTCGGCCCAAATCAGGAAGGCAAGACCAACCAGCACAATCAGCACCACCGACAGGACGTGGCCGAGGGTGGCGAGGGTCCAACCGAGGGGTGTGGTCCAGTCCATGGCCTACTCCGCCGCCATCAGCTTGGCGCCCGACTTCAGGGCGGAGAGTTCGGACATGGTGACGCTGGCCCTGGCGATGGGGTTGGTCATGTAGAAGTCAGAAATCGGGCTCTTGAGCGGCGTTGTGGTGAGCGCACCCTTGGCGGTGAAAGCCGGTTTGAAGTCGGCCTTGCCTGGCGCAAAGCCTTGCCCGGCAAAGGTCGGATGGTCGGCGAAGAGCGCCACACGCAACTGGTCGTGGGTGTTGTAGGGTAAGGTGACGCCGAGGCGTTCGGAGAGCGCCCTTAAGATCGCCCAGTCCTCGCGGGCCTCGCCCTTGGGGTAGACCGCCCGGTCAGCGCGCTGCACGCGGCCCTCGGTATTGGCGTAGAGGCCGTTCTTTTCGGTCCAGGCCGCACCGGGCAGGATAATATCGGCGCGGTGGGCGCCGGCGTCGCCGTGGGTGCCGACATAGACGACGAAGGCCTTGGATTTGGAGAGGTCGATCTCGTCGGCGCCCAGCAGGAAGATGAGGTCCGCGCCGCCCTTGGCCGCCAGTTCCGGCGCGGTCTTGCCGCCGGCGCTGGGGATGAAGCCGAGATCAAGGCCCCCTACCCGGCTGGCCGCCGAATGCAGCACGTTCCAGCTGGCGCCCACCAAGGCCGCGACCTTGCCGGCCGCGGCCAGGATCGCCGCACCGTCGGTGCGCGCCATAGCGCCCGACCCGACGATAACCATCGGGTTCTTCGCTGCTTTAAATTTCTCCGCAAAGCCCTTCTTTGATTTCGAAAAAGTGGCGATCGCGTCCGCCCCGGCGCCGAGATTTTCGCACGGATAGGTGAGGTCCGCTTCCGCGCCGATCATGGCCACCGGCACGCCGCGGCTGGACCAGGCCCGTCGGATTCGCTGGTTGAGGATCGGCGCCTCAAGGCGCGGGTTGGTCCCGATCAGCAGGATGGCGTCGGCCTCGTCAATGCCGGCGATGGTGGCGTTGAAGAGGTATTCCTCGCGGGCCCCGCCCCCCACCTGCGCGCCATCCTGGCGGCAATCGAGGCTGGCGATACCCAGCTTGCCCCGGAAAAGGTCGAGCGCCGCCTTCATGGTCTCGGCGTCGGCCTGGTCGCCGGCGATGACGCCGGTGCGCTCAGGTTTGGTCTCGCGCACCTTCGCGACGACCGCGGCCAGGGCTTCTTCCCAGGTGGCGGGCTTCAGCTTGCCGCCTTCGCGGATGTAGGGGTGGTCGAGACGCTGGCGCAGCAGGCCGTCGCAGGCATAGCGCTGCTTGTCGTCCAGCCATTCCTCGTTGATGGCCTCATTGGTGCGCGGAAGCACTCGCATAACCTCGCTGCCCCGCGCGTCGATCCGCGTGGCCGAGCCGAGGGCGTCCATCACATCGATGCTCTGGGTGCGCTTCAGCTCCCACGGCCGGTAGTTGAAGGCCCACGGCTTGTGGGTCAGGGCGCCGACCGGGCAGAGGTCATTCACATTGCCCGACAGCTCCGAGGCGCAGGCGCTTTCCAGATAGGTGGTGATTTCGACGTCTTCGCCTCGGGAAATCAGGCCGATCTCGGGCACGCCCGCCACTTCAGTGATGAAGCGCACACAGCGGGTGCACTGGATGCACCGGTTCATCACGGTCTTGATGACCGGGCCCATATATTTGTCTTCAACGGCGCGCTTGTTTTCCTGATAGCGCGTCGCGTCGCGGCCATAGCCCATGGCCTGATCCTGCAGGTCGCACTCGCCGCCCTGGTCGCAGATCGGGCAATCCAGCGGATGGTTGATCAGCAGGAATTCCATGACGCCCTTGCGGGCCTTCTCGACCATGGGCGAGTTGGTGGTGATCTCCTGACCCTCGGCGGCCGGCAGGGCGCAGGAGGCCTGCGGCTTCGGCGGTCCGGGCTTCACTTCGACCAGGCACATGCGGCAGTTGCCGGCGATGCTGAGCCGTTCGTGGTAACAGAAGCGCGGGATTTCCTCACCCGCGAGTTCAGCCACCTGCAGGACCGTCATCCCGGGCTCAAACTCGATCTCCTTGCCGTTGACCTTGGCGATGGGCATCAGGCTTTGGTCTCCGTCGTCGGCGGCGTTTTGGCATACTGCGCCACCCAGTTGACCCAGGACTGGGGCGTGGCGTTGCCGATGTCCGTCCTGGTGATGTCATAGGAGCTGTGCAGCACCGTGCCGTCCGCCTCGGTCACGATCATCCAGGGAAAGTGGTCGGGGTCCTTGTCGAGCTTAAAACGTGCAAAAATGTGCTTGTTGATATCGGTCGCGCCTTCCTTGGTGCTGATCGGCACATAGACGACCTCGAAGTGCTGATCGATGTAGGGCGAGACCTCCGGCCGGTGGAACGCGCCCGCCAGGCCCCGGCACCAGACGCACCAGTTACCACCAAGATCGACCACCACGCGCTTGCCACTCTGGCTGGCTCGCGAATAGGCCGCATCGATCATACCGGTGATTTGTTCGGGGCTGGCCTTGTCATCATAGGGTGCAGGCGGATCCTTGATGTCGGCAAGGGCCTTCACCTGAACCAGTGGCGCGCCCAGGGCCGGCGGCGGCGGGATTTCTCCCTTTACTTTTTCCTTGGGCGCACACGCGCTCAGGCCCAGAATCGCGCCAAAAGTCACAGCGATGACAAGACCCTTGATCATCAGAACCAGGTCCGCTTTCCGACCACGTAGTCCTGGTAGAACTGCTGATCACTCTTGGTCAGGTAAATGATGAATTCGACGAAGGCGATGACCCAGACCGCCATGCCCGGAAGGATCAGCAGCCAGCCAATCGTGCCGCACAAGAGCATGATGACGCCGGCGCCACTCATGTTCAGATAGAACTTGTGAACGCCAAACCCGCCGAGAAAAAAGGCCAGCAAGGCCGCGGCGATCTTGTTCTTTTCGCCGACCTGGCCGACCGCGGCGCCGCCCACGGTATAGATGTTGGTCGCCCGGATGCCGTCAACCTGGAAGTCGACATCGGCGCCGGTCTGGATGAAACGCATGCCGTTTTGCAGGCCGCCGCGCACGAAGTCGTATCGTACGCCGTCATCGCCGCTGATGAGGCCCAGCCCGTCCAGATCGCTATAACTGAGAACCTTGCCTCTCATACTCGCCTCCCCCTATTCCGCTGCCTCCAGGGTGTGACCCTGGACGTGCGGTTTGCCGGTACGGTACGCGGTAATGCGGTCTTCGACCTCGTGACGGAAATGGCGGAACAGGCCCTGGATCGGCCAGGCGGCCGCATCGCCAAGGGCGCAGATGGTGTGACCCTCGACCTGGGTGGTGACGTCGAGCAGGGTGTCGATCTCGCTCATTTCGGCCTCGCCCGAGGCCATGCGCTCCATGACCCGCCACATCCACCCCGTGCCTTCGCGGCATGGCGTGCACTGGCCGCAGCTCTCATGCTTGTAGAAATAGGAGAGCCGGGCGATGGCCTTGATAAGGTCGGTGGACTTGTCCATCACGATGACGGCGGCGGTGCCCAGGCCCGATTTCAGGGCGGACAGGGAGTCGAAGTCCATCGGCAGGTCTTCGCAGGCTTCAGCCGGGATCATCCGCACCGACGATCCACCCGGGATCACCGCCTTCAGATTGCCCCACCCGCCGCGCACGCCGCCGCAGTGATCCTCGATCAGCTGGCGGAATGGGATGCTCATGGTCTCTTCGACATTGCACGGAAGGTTCACGTGGCCCGAGACGCAGAAGAGCTTGGTGCCTGTGTTGTTGGGCCGCCCAAAGCCGGCGAACCACTGCGCGCCCCGGCGCAGGATCGTGCCGACGACGGCGATGCTCTCGACATTGTTGACGGTTGTCGGGCAGCCATAGACGCCGGATCCGGCCGGGAACGGCGGCTTGAGCCGCGGCTGGCCCTTCTTGCCTTCCAGGCTTTCCAGGAGGGCCGTTTCCTCGCCGCAGATATACGCGCCGGCGCCGTGATGGACGTAGCAGTCGAAGTCCCAGCCGTGGATGTTATTCTTGCCGATCAATTTGGCCGCGTAGGCCTGCTTGATGGCTTCCTCGAGCACCTCGCGCTCGCGCACATATTCGCCGCGGATATAGATGTAGCAAACGTGCGCCTTCATCGCGAAGGAGGCGATCAGGCAGCCCTCGATCAGCAGGTGCGGATCATGGCGCATGATCTCGCGGTCCTTGCAGGTGCCTGGCTCCGACTCGTCGGCGTTGACCACGAGATAGTGCGGCCGGTCCTTCACTTCCTTGGGCATGAACGACCACTTCAGCCCCGTGCCAAAGCCCGCCCCGCCCCGGCCGCGAAGGCCGGAGTTTTTGATCTGGTCGATGATCCAGGGACCGCCCATCTTCAGCATGTCGCGGGTGGCGTTCCAGCAGCCGCGCTTCTTCGCCGCCTCCAGACCCCAGTCGTGGAATCCGTACAGGTTGGTGAAGATGCGGTCCTTGTCCTCGAGAATGCCCACCATGTTTACGGCCTACGACTCAAACGGATGGGAGCGGACATAGCGGGTCCGGGCGAAAACCACGTAGGCAAACAGCCCCCAGCTGACGCCGATGACGACCAGGCCGGCCACCAGCTCCCAATGCGGAGCGCCGTCGCGGAACTCCGCCCAGGCCAGGATCAGGATACCCAGCAGGCAACCGAAAAGGCCGATGGCGCGCTTGCGCGGGTGGATCGAGCGGATGGCGTCGATATAGGCGATCCGCCGTTTGATATAGTCGGGATCGTCGATCATTCGTCCCTCCCTGGCTGTTTGATGAATCCCAGCACGAACCAGATCTGCGCGCCGAACCCGGCGATCAGCAGCATGAAGAATGCCGCCATCAGCCAGTTACTCTGAAACTTGATCGAGCCCACGAAGGCGACGATCGCGAAGAACAGGCACAGGCCCGTGATGACGAACATCGTCACCATGCGCTTCTTCTGCAGGGCGAGGCTCATCCCACCGGCTCCGTGTTGGGGAGCTTGATTTTCTTGGCCAGCGAACCGTCATAGAGTTTCGGATCGAGCAGCGTCTGGACCTTGTCCTTGGGCTCGGACGAGCGGCGCAGGTCGTAGGACCCCGGCGTCGGCTTCTTGCCGGCGGCGAAATCGTCGATGATGCGGCCCAGTTCGAAGGGCGTCAGGTCCTCGTAATAATAGTCGTTTATCTGGGCCATGGGTGCGTTACAGCAGGCGCCCAGGCACTCGACTTCCTGCCAGGTGAACTTGCCGTCGGCCGAGAGGTGATCCTTGGCGCCAATCTTGTCCTTGCAGACGGCCATCAGCGCTTCGGAGCCGCGCAGCATGCAGGGCGTGGTGCCGCAGATCTGGATCAGCGCCGTCTTGCCCACCGGCTCCAGCATGAACATCGTGTAGAAGGTCACCACCTCCAGCACCCGGATCACCGGCATCTCGAGCAGCTCGGCGATAGCGCGGATGGCCGGCTCGCACACCCAACCTTCCTGCTTTTGCACCAGCCAGAGGATCGGGATCACCGCCGACTGTTTGCGGTCGGCCGGATATTTGGCGATCCACCACTCGGCCGTCTTCATCGTCGCCTTGGAGAAGGCGAACGACTTCGGCTGGGTCTTGGAAAGGCGGCGCACGCTCATTTGGCGAAGTCCACGCGGGCGATCTTGTCACCGCGGAAGGTGTAGATGGCGGCGACTTCGAAGGGTGGTGTCACGCCATCACCCCGATCGACATATTCGTGGTCGATGACGGTGTTGCCCAGCACGATGCGGTTCTTCAGGTCGGCGCGGTTCTTCGGAAACTTGGCGAAGGCGCCGGCGTAACGCTCCCGCAGCGCGGCGTTGCCCTCAGTGCTCACCGCGCCACCCACGTCCGCGATGACCACGTCGTCGGTGTAGAACGCACAATAGGCGTCGAGGTCCTGGGCGTTGTAGGCGTCAAGCTGGGCTTGCGCGATCGCTTCAACGGACATTCCGGCCCTCCAGGGGATAGTGAGCGCGCATGATTCGAGTGCTGGCGCGGCGGAAGGGCGGCAACACGGCCAGCGCCACGCCGAGACCAAGAGCGATCGGTGCGATGAAAAGATAGACGGCGAGCCCGTACTGTCCGGCCAGGGCGGCGGCGAGCGCAAGGCCGAGCACCAGGAAGCTCAGCGGCAGGGCCAGCAGCAGGCAATCGCGCCGGTAACCGGCGCTGCCGCCCTCATGCGTCTGCCAGTAGAGCCGCGCCATCCGCCAGCGCAGCAGTCCCGCCGGCAGCACCACCAGGCAGGACAGCGCCAGACCCACAACCAAAGCCAGCGTCACGACCACGATCACCTCGATCATCGGACCGCTCCCCTGGTCGCAGCCACACGCGCGTGGGCCCGCCGTATGGCGCCGATCGGCAGGCCGAGCGTGACGACGACAATCCCGATCCCGACGCCAGCCAGCGGGGCAATCCGGGCAAGGCCGAAGGTCTCGGCCAGGGGCGCGACCGCCCAGACGAGGGCGAAGGCCAGAATGAACGGCTCATTGGCCACAAAGGTGTCGCGCAAATAGCCAACGAAGCGCTGCGGATGACGCCGGAAGCGCCACGGAAGAGCGAGCGCCGCCACGCCGAGCCGCCACGCGCCCCAGACGATGGCGAGAAGCCAGGTCAGCCGCACAAGGATTTCCACCGCGGCTATCACCGGTCGATCTCCCCGAACACGATGTCGAGCGAGCCGAGAATAGCCGAGACATCGGCCAGCAGGTGCCCGCGGTTCATCCAGTCCATGGCCGCCAGATGCGGGAAGCCGGGCGCGCGGATCTTGCAGCGGTACGGCCGGTTGGTGCCGTCAGAGACCAGATAGACGCCGAACTCGCCCTTGGGCGCCTCGATGGCGGCATAGACCTCGCCCGCGGGGGTGTGGAAGCCCTCGGTATAGAGCTTGAAGTGATGGATCATGGCTTCCATCGAGCGCTTCATTTCGCTCCGGCGGGGCGGAGCGACCTTGTGGTCGTCGGAGAGCACCAGTTCGCCCTGGCTCTTCCGCAGCGCCTCGCAGCATTGCTTCATGATGCGGATCGACTGGCGCATCTCTTCGACACGGCAAAGGTAGCGGTCGTAACAGTCGCCGTTCTTGCCCAGCGGGATGTCGAACTCATAGTCGTCGTAGCATTCGTAGGGCTGGTTGCGGCGCAGGTCCCAGGCCACGCCCGATCCCCGCAACATCACGCCGGTGAAGGCCCAGTCCAGCGCCTGCTGTTGCGAGACGACGCCGATATTGACGTTGCGCTGCTTGAAGATGCGGTTGCCGGTGACCAGGCCCTCGATGTCTTTCAGCACGCCAGGGAATGAGTCGCACCAGGCGTCGATGTCGTTGATCAGGGCGTAGGGCAGGTCCTGGCGCACGCCGCCGGGGCGGAAATAGTTGGCGTGCATCCGCGCGCCACAGGCCCGCTCATAGAACACCATCAGCTTTTCGCGCTCTTCGAAACCCCAGAGCGGCGGGGTGAGCGCGCCCACGTCCATGGCCTGGGTGGTGACGTTGAGCAGATGGTTGAGGATGCGGCCGATCTCGGAATAGAGCACCCGGATGACCTGGCCGCGCTTGGGCACCACAAGGTTCATCAGCTTTTCGATGGCCAGGACGAAGGCGTGCTCCTGGTTCATCGGGGCGACGTAATCGAGGCGGTCGAAGTAGCCGATGTTTTGCAGATAGGGCCGGTATTCGATCAGCTTCTCGGTGCCGCGGTGCAGAAGGCCGATGTGCGGGTCGACCCGCTCGACGATCTCGCCGTCCAGTTCGAGCACAAGGCGCAGAACGCCGTGCGCCGCCGGATGCTGCGGGCCGAAGTTGATGGTGAACTTGCCATCCTCGGTCGGAAGGACTTGAGCGTCGTCAGCCATCAGGCCTTCCCCGCCTTATCATCGCCCGGAATCACATAGGGGTAGCCTTCGCCCGGCTTGGCGTATTCGGCGCCTTCCCACGGGCTGAGGAAATCCCAGTGGCGGTATTCGACGGCTTTCACCGGCTCATAGACCACGCGCTTTTGTTCATCGTCGTAGCGAACCTCGACGTGGCCGGTCATCGGGAAGTCTTTGCGTAAGGGATAGCCCTCAAAACCGTAGTCGGTCAGCAGGCGGCGCAGGTCCGGGTGGCCGGCGAAGGCAACGCCATACATGTCGAAGGCTTCGCGCTCGAACCAGTCGGCGACGGGATAGACAGGTATCACCGACGGAACCGGCGTCGCCTCATCGGTCTGCACCTTGACGCGGACCCGGCGGTTTTTGGTCATCGATAGCAGATGGTAGACGACGTCGAAGCGTTTGGCCCGGGTCGGATAGTCGGCGCCGCAGAGATCGATCATCTGCTGGAACTGGAAGGCCGCACCGTCCTTCAGCTGGGTCAGAACCGAGACGATCGCGCCGGCCTCGGCCTCCAGCGTCACTTCGCCAAAGGCCACGGCATAGCCCGTAACGCCCTTCAGCTTGGCGGCCGCCTTGCCGAGCTTTTCCAGCTCCTTGTCCGAGACGCGCCAGGTCACCGCTCGATGGTCCCCGTGCGGCGGATCTTTTTCTGCAGTTGCAGCACGCCATAGACAAGCGCCTCAGCGGTCGGCGGACAGCCCGGCACATAGATGTCGACCGGCACGATGCGGTCGCAGCCGCGCACAACGGAATAGCTGAAATAGTAGTAACCGCCGCCGTTGGCGCAGGACCCCATGCTGATCACATAGCGGGGCTCTGGCATCTGGTCGTAGACCTTGCGCAGGGCCGGAGCCATCTTGTTGGTGAGAGTGCCGGCGACGATCATCACGTCCGACTGGCGCGGGCTGGCGCGTGGGGCAAACCCGTACCGCTCCAGATCAAAGCGCGGCATAGCCGAATGCATCATCTCGACCGCGCAGCAGGCGAGGCCAAACGTCATCCACATCAGCGAGCCGGTGCGGGCCCAAGTGATCAGGTCGTCGGCGGCGGCGACCACGAAGCCCTTGTCGGCCAGCTCGTCGCGGAACCCGTCGAAATAGGGATCGTGCAGCTTAGCGTCATAGCCTTGCGTCAGCACGCGGCTCGCCTCGCCGTGGGAAGGTTTGATCACTCCCATTCCAGCGCGCCCTTCTTCCAGACGTAGACGTAGCCGAGGGCCAATTCAGCCAGAAACACCATCATCGCGCCGAAGGCGAAGATCTGCGAGCCGTGTTCCATCTTCATCAGCGTCACCGCCCAAGGGAACAGGAAGGCCACTTCGAGGTCGAATATGATGAACAGGATCGAGACCAGATAGAACCGGATGTCGAATTTCATCCGTGAATCTTCAAAGGCCGGAAACCCGCACTCATAGGCCGAGAGTTTTTCCGCATCGGGCGCCTTGGGCGCCAGGACCATCGGAACGACCAGGAAAACAATACCGACAACGAGCGCGATGCCCATGAAGATGGCGATCGGCAGGTACTGAAGAAGGAACGCGTTCATGATATCTCGGCGTCAGGAGTCGCGCGCCTTCTAGACCACCCGCCGCCGCCTTTCCAGCATTTCCCGGGTGGCGCGCGATGATGAATTGTGATGTAGCCGCCGCAATGCCCAAGGCCGCCCAAAAGTCAGCGGATTTAGCCCCCTCCAGGGTCAATGTGATCTGCATGAAATGGGGGACCAAGTACGGTCCCGAGTACGTCAATCGCCTCTATCGCGGCGTTTCGCGGCATCTGGCGCGGCCGCACCGATTCGTTTGCTTCACAGACGATGCGGCCGGCATCGACCCGAGCGTTGAGAGCCGCCCCCTGCCCGACCTTGGCCTACCTCCGTCGCCGGAACGTGGCTGGTTCAAGTTGGCGACCTTTCGGCCGGAGCTGTCGGACCTGACCGGCCCGACTCTATTTCTTGACCTCGATCTGGTGATCGTCGCGAGCCTGGACGTATTCTTCGAGCTCCCGGGCAGGTTCTACATAATGCGCGACTTCAAGCGCCCGGGCAGCAAGGTGGGCAATTCCTCAGTCTACCGGTTCGAGGTCGGCGACCTGCCACAAATCCTTTCCAACTTCGTGGCCGACTTCGAGGGCGTCCGCCGCCGCCATCGCAACGAGCAAGAGTATCTGACCCAGGCCGCCGAGGACCTTGGCGTACTCGCCTATTGGCCGCCTGATCTGGCGGTAAGCTACAAGAAGCGCTGCGTGCCACCCTTCCCGCTCAATTTCTGGAAGGCGCCCACCTGCCCGGCCGACACGCGCATCGTCGTTTTCCACGGCCGGCCGAAGCCTGAGGAGGCCGCGATCGGAACCGGTAACAAGTGGTATCGCCACGCTCTGGCCGCACCCTGGATCGGCGATGCCTGGTATGCGGGCGAAGACAGCAGCGGCCCGGGTTGACGGCGCCGCGCCCGCGCCCTATCTCACGCGCCTTGCTAGGCCCCAGGTCCTACGCGGATGTAGCTCAGTTGGTTAGAGCGCCGCCCTGTCACGGCGGAGGTCGCGGGTTCGAGTCCCGTCATTCGCGCCACTTTCCACCGAAAAGCGGCGCACATCTTACTTCTTCCGGCAACGGCAACGCACGCAGGTTACATAGCCTGGCCTCGAATGGCTGGTGGTGAACTGATGATCTCGCATCAGGCAGCGCGGCAAGGCGAGATATCGCACGGTTGTGTTCCCCGGCGTTCAATGCGTGTCGCTCAAGCCTAAGCGTTCAAGGTTACAATTGTTTCCTGCACAGTGGAGAAATCGTCCCGACCGTGCGCCGTTGCCCTCAAATCCCTCGCCAGAGCCGCCGTACACGGCAGTGGCGGCAGGTCATGTACCCCTTGAGAGATTTGCTGTTTGTCCAGCTGTGGCCGCGATCGAAGATGCAGCGCAGGAACTCCAGAGGCCGGAACGCTGACGGAATACGCTCGGTCCTCGACCGATCGGTTTCAGAATCTGGTGTCATGGCACCTTCTTCGCCGGAGAGGCGCCGGCAATCAACTCCAGCACGCCGCCCTCGCTGTCACCGGGACCGGTCTGGCAGCCCAGTGGCCCAGCATCGAAACTGTAGGTGGAGCCGCCATGGGTGGCGCAAGCCGCCACGCGCGGCGCGACCAGATTGCGGCAACCAAGATCGCGGCTGACGGCGTGAAAGGTCAACTCGCCCCCACCAGGCGTCTTGAGCACTTCGCTTCGGCCACTGACTCGCGCGGTTAGGCTCGCGGGGGTGCAGACCTGGCTTTTTGACGGAACGGCCCGGACAGTGACCGCGTCGTATGAGCAGCCCTCGGCGATGCACTCAAACAGGAGCCCCTGGATGAGCCGGGCGATGCGCCAGCGTGAGGCGTCATAGGCGATGTCGAGATCGCCGATGCGCGCCACCGCGGACCGCGCAACCAGAGGAGCCTGTACTACAAGCAACAAGACCAACAAGGCTCGGAACATGGGTCAACCTACGAAACCACGCACGCATTGAACAGGCAGGATGGCCTCGAAGGATCCGCCTGGCTTGCCTAGCCGTAGCCTGCTGAGCAGGCGAAGGCTGGTGGGCGGCGAGGGATTCGAACCCCCGACCCCCTCGGTGTAAACGAGGTGCTCTAACCAGCTGAGCTAGCCGCCCGAAAAAGCCGAACGTGGCCTAGCCCGGGGGCCGTCACATCGCAAGCCGCCACACGACAAGGGCGGACGCTCGCGCGCCCGCCCCTCAAAAATCGAAACTTGAGATTCGCCCTGCCTAGTTGAGAGCGTTCTTCAGGCCTTCGCCGACCCGGAACCGCGCCGTCTTGGAGGCCGCACGCTTGACGGTTTCACCGGTGCGCGGATTGCGCGCCGTCCCCGCCGCCCGCTTCACGGGCACAAAGCTACCAAAGCCGACGAGGCGAACCTCCTGGCCCTTCTTAAGCGATTCCGTGACCGAGGCAGTGAACGCTTCCAGAGCGTCTTTTGCCTGGGTCTTGTTAAGCCCCGCCTTGTCGGCGATCGAAGCAACCAGCTCAGCTTTCGTTGTCATTTGTCTTTCTCCCAACCCTGTTTTGGACGGCGGGAATTGGAACCATCGCCGCTCGCCTCGCAGAGTAAGACACTCCCGTGACCGTCCGTAAAGCCACTACCGCAAAGGAAATTGCAGAATTGAAGCAAATGGAGCGGCGGGTGCGCCGCCGCCCCTAGTGCGTCATCACCGCCTCGTCACCGTCAGCGTCCAGGGCCGGGCTCGCCAATGGCTCGGCGTCCTCATTCCACTCGATCGGCGTGAGCGGTCCGGCCAGGGCGTGCGCCAGCGCTTCATCGACAGTCGACATCGGAATCACAGTCAGATTTGACTTAACGTTTTCAGGCACATCCGCCAAATCCTTCTCGTTCTCCTGAGGAATCAATACGGTCTTGACGCCCGAACGCAGGGCGGCCAGCAGCTTTTCCTTGAGGCCGCCGATCGCAAGAACCCGGCCGCGCAAGGTGATCTCGCCGGTCATGGCGACTTCCTTGCGGATGGGCACACCGGTCAAAACCGAGGTCAGGGCAACGGCCATAGCGACGCCCGCCGAAGGACCGTCTTTTGGCGTAGCGCCCTCCGGAACGTGCACGTGGACGTCAGTTTTGTCGAAGATCGGCGGTTTGATGCCGAATCGAGTCGCGTTGGCGCGGACGTAGGAATTGGCCGCGCTGATCGATTCCTTCATCACGTCCTTGAGGTTGCCGGTGACCGTTATCCGGCCCTTGCCCGGCATCTTCACCGCCTCGATGGTCAGGATGTCGCCGCCGAACTCTGTCCAGGCCAGCCCCGTGACGATGCCGACCTGATCTTCCTCGTCGGTCTCGCCATAGCGGTATTTGCGCACGCCCGCGTAGTCAGCCAGGCGCTTGTCATCGATGGTGATCGAAATGACTTTTTCACGGGCCAGGTCGCGCACCGTCTTGCGGGCCAGACGCCCCAGTTCGCGCTCCAGCGAACGAACGCCGGCCTCGCGGGTGTAGTAGCGGATCAGATCGCGGATGGCCGCATCGGGCACTACCCACTCGCCGGCTTTCAGACCGTGGTTTTCGAGCAGCTTGGGCAGCAGGTGTCGCTTGGCGATCTCGATCTTCTCCTCCTCGGTGTAGCCGGGGATACGGATAATCTCCATGCGGTCCAGCAATGGCTGGGACATGTTGAGACTATTGGCGGTGGTGACGAACATCACCTGGGAGAGGTCATAGTCGACCTCCAGATAGTGGTCGTTGAACGTGCCGTTCTGTTCCGGATCGAGCACCTCAAGCAGCGCGCTTGACGGATCACCGCGATAGTCGGCGCCCAGCTTGTCGATCTCGTCCATCAGGAAGAACGGATCGACCGTCTTGGCCTTCTTCATCGATTGGACGATCTTGCCAGGCATGGAGCCGATATAGGTGCGCCGGTGGCCACGGATTTCGGCTTCGTCATGCACGCCGCCCAGTGACAGGCGCACAAACTCTCGGCCCGTGGCTTTCGCGACCGACTTGCCGAGCGAGGTCTTGCCTACGCCGGGAGGACCGACCAGGCACAGGATCGGGCCTTTCAGCGAATTGGTCCGAGCCTGGACCGCCAGATATTCCAGGATCCTTTCCTTGACCTTTTCCAGACCATAGTGGTCCTCGTCGAGAATGCGCTCGGCCTTCTCGATGTCGATCTTCTTGGACTTGGCCTTGCCCCAGGGAATGGACAGCAGCCAGTCGAGGTAGTTACGCACGACCGTCGATTCCGCCGACATCGGGCTCATGTTGCGCAGCTTCTTCAGCTCTGCGTCGGCCTTGGTGCGCGCCTCTTTCGACAGCTTGGTTTTCTTGATGCGCTTTTCCAGTTCGAACAGTTCGTCGCGCTGGTCGTCCTGGTCGCCCAGCTCGCGCTGGATCGCCTTCATCTGTTCGTTCAGATAGTACTCGCGCTGGGTCTTCTCCATCTGACGCTTGACGCGTGAGCGGATCTTCTTTTCGACCTGCAGCACCGAGATCTCGCCCTCCATCAGGGCGTAGACCTTCTCCAGGCGCTTGATCACGCTGGTCAGTTCCAGCAACGCCTGTTTGTCGGTGATCTTCACGGCGAGATGGCTGGCAATGGAATCGGCCAGCTTGCCGGGCTCGGTGATCTGCGGGATCGCCGCCAGGGCCTCGGGCGGGATTTTCTTGTTGAGCTTGATGTAGTTTTCGAACTGCTCGATCACCGCACGCGACAGGGCCTCGGCCTCGTGCGCCGCGCCGCCTTCGTCGTCCGTAGGAATGACCTCGGCTTCGTAGTAGGCCGACTGTTCGGTGAAGCGAACAATCGAGGCCCGGCCCGTTCCCTCAACCAGCACCTTGACGGTGCCGTCCGGCAATTTCAGCAGCTGCAGAACGCTCGCTACCACGCCGATGTCATAAATCGCCTCAGGGGCCGGATCGTCGTCGGTCGAGTTCTTCTGGGTAGCAAGCAGGATCTGCTTGTCGCCGCGCATCACCTCTTCCAGAGCGCGCACCGATTTGTCCCGCCCGACGAACAGCGGCACGACCATATGGGGAAACACCACGATGTCCCGAAGCGGCAACACCGGCAGCGTACGAATATCTACCATTCTCTACTCCTTGGGCGCGTTCGAAGAGAACGCCCCTGCCCCCGGCAAAGGTCCGGGAGTTACTTCGCAAATATGTGGCGTTTCGGCGCGGTCATTCAAGCGCGGCGGGAAAAGCGCTCACAGGAAGCGCCTAAAGCGTGACCCCGACGTTTGGATAAGCCGTCTTGATATCCGACTTCAGCGGCACCGCCGTGTCGGCGTCGGTGCGTGCGCCCTGGTCGTCACCCAGCGCCTTGCGGGCCAGGGCCCGGCCGTCATGGGACCAAGAGTAGCGCCGTGTCGAACAGTACGGTAGGGCCGGCCAGCGCCGGCCTGGCGACCGGCGAAGCCATAGTAAAACAAATGCACCTCAGCCAGCGCATCGCGCCCCCCAACACCGGAGTCCAGATCAGGCGGACACGTACGGTTCTTCAGGTAATCTCAATCGCCGGCGGCGGACTGCGGGCGACGAGGCCAAATGCAGGGCCGCCAATCCGCACCTGTCAGGTGCGAAGCCGTCTTCAGGATGGCTACGCCGCGCCGTCCTTCTTGGCTTTCTCGGCATAGATCAGCAGAGGCTGGGCGCGGCCTTCGACGACCTCGGCGTTGACCACCACTTCCTCTACACCATCGAAGGTCGGTAGTTCGAACATGGTCTCCAGGAGGATGGCCTCCATAATCGAGCGCAGGCCGCGAGCGCCGGTCCGCCGGGCGATCGCCTTGCGGGCCACGGCGTTCATGGCGTCGTCGGTGAAGGTAAGGCCGACGTTCTCCATCTCGAACAGGCGCTGGTACTGTTTGACCAGGGCGTTCTTGGGCTCGGTCAGGATCTTGACCAGGGCCTCTTCGTCGAGATCTTCCAGCGTCGCCAACACCGGCAGACGGCCGATGAATTCCGGGATCAGGCCAAAGCGCTGCAGATCGTCAGGCTCAACGCCGCGCAGGATTTCGCCCGTGCGCCGCTCGTCCGGATCGGTGACCTTGGCGCCGAAGCCTATGGAGGTGCCCTGCCCGCGGCTGGAGATGATCTTTTCCAGGCCCGCGAAAGCGCCGCCGCAGATGAACAGCATATTGGCGGTGTCGACCTGCAGGAATTCCTGCTGCGGGTGTTTGCGCCCGCCCTGGGGCGGCACCGAGGCGACCGTGCCTTCCATGATCTTCAGCAAAGCCTGCTGCACGCCCTCGCCCGAGACGTCGCGGGTGATCGAGGGGTTGTCAGACTTGCGGCTGATCTTGTCGATTTCGTCGATGTAGACGATGCCCCTCTGTGCCCGCTCGACATTGTAGTCGGCGGCCTGCAGCAGCTTCAGGATGATATTCTCGACGTCTTCACCCACATAACCGGCTTCGGTCAGGGTGGTGGCGTCGGCCATGGTGAAGGGCACGTCGATGATGCGCGCCAGCGTCTGGGCCAGCAGGGTCTTGCCGACGCCGGTGGGGCCGATCAGCAGGATGTTGGACTTGGCCAGTTCGACGTCGTTGTTCTTCGAAGCGTGGTTCAAGCGCTTGTAGTGGTTGTGCACCGCGACCGAGAGCACCTTTTTCGCGTGGTCCTGGCCGATGACATAATCATCGAGAACCGTGCGGATCTCCTTGGGCGTCGGAACGCCGTCCTTGGATTTGACGAAGGTGATTTTCTGCTCTTCACGGATGATATCCATGCAGAGCTCGACGCATTCATCGCAGATGAACACGGTGGGTCCAGCGATAAGCTTGCGCACCTCATGCTGACTCTTTCCGCAAAAAGAGCAGTACAAAGTACTCTTGGTGTCGCCTCCGGCGGCCTTGGTCATATCACTTCCCACTCTCGAGGGGCTTTTGGCCCGTATCGCAGAGCACCCTTGTTACGGGGCCTCCCTGCGCCTTGATCATGCAGGATATGCGCCGCAGGTTGTCTAATCCTTGACAATCCACGATCCTGAACACGTTCACAAGCTTGGCAAGCCCAAACTGCACCATTCATAACGCTTTGCGGGGCCCTTCGAGCTCGAATTTCATCGTACATTGTCTCAAATAGGAACACCAAAGGGTGAATGCGAGCTATTCTGCGGCAAGGTTGACGCAAGCGATTCGGTTTTTAGACCCGCCCCATGTTCCAGCGCCACAGACCGCCAGTCCATCTAGCCGACTCCGACGATCCCATTGAGGGACCGGAGGTTTTGATTGCCTTTGATTTCGACGGCACCATGACCACCAAGGATAGTTTCCTCGCCTTCCTGCGCTGGCGAGCGGGCTGGTTCGGGTACAACTGGAACATGTTCAGGCTGCTGCCGGCCGCCATCAGCTATGTCTTTCACCGGGATCGCGGGCGGCTCAAATCGGCCGCCGCGCGGATGTTTTTGCGAGGCGTTCATCGCGAGACCCTGGAAAAGGACGCGGCGGCTTTCGCCTCGGAGGTCAACTGGTCGTTGTTTCGCCCCGACGCCCTGCGCACCTGGCGCCACTGGCGCGGCAAGGGCGCCCGGGTGGTGATTGTCACAGCCTCGCCCGAAACGACCGTGGCCCCGTTCGCCCGCTCGCTGGGAGCCTACAAGCTTATCGCCACGGCGCTGGAATTCGACGCCAGCGACCGGGTGACCGGCGCCTTCGCCACGCCCAACTGCCGGGGCAGGGAAAAGGTGCGCCGCCTGCGTGAAGTGTTCGGCGATGATGTGACCCTGACCGCGGCCTATGGCGATACGCCCGGCGACAAGGACATGATCTCAATGGCCGAAGAGCGCGGCTATCGCGTCTTCAGCGGCAAGCCGGCCTAGCTCGCCGCTTCCGCCGCCTCGCGCGTCTCATACACGTGGTCGACGATGCCCCAGGCCTGTGCCTCAGTGGCCGACATGAAATGGTCGCGGTCGAGAGTCTTTTCGACGTCCTCCAGCGTGCGGCCGCAATGTTTGACGTAGATCTCGTTGAGGCGACGCTTCAGCTTGATGATATCCTCGGCGTGACGCTCGATGTCCGATGCCTGTCCGCGGAAGCCGCCCGACGGCTGGTGAACCATGACCCGCGCGTTCGGCAGGGCGACCCGGTGACCGGCCGCGCCGGCGCAGAGGAGCAACGAGCCCATAGAGGCCGCCATGCCCATGCAAACGGTCGAAACCGGGCTCTTGATGTACTGCATGGTGTCGTAGATCGCGAGACCGCTGGTCACCACGCCGCCCGGCGAGTTGATGTACATGGAGATCTCTTTTTTCGGGTTCTCGCTCTCGAGGAACAAGAGCTGCGCGCAGACCAGGGCCGAGACATTGTCGTCCACGGGGCCATTCAGGAACACGATCCGTTCGCGCAACAGCCGCGAGAAAATGTCGAACGAGCGCTCGCCCCGGCTCGACTGCTCGACGACCATGGGGACGAGGCCAAAGCCCGTGTCATGATCGCGGATTGCCATGTCCTGTTCGCGCATTGCCGTTCCTTCCGAATTCGTCCGCCTGATATTGCGCCGCGAGGGGGCGCTTTCAAGGCGTACTAGACCCGATTCTGGAGGCGATGGGTTAACGGCGAGGCGATCGGCCCAAAGGCTACTCGCCGTAGCCTTCCGGCAGTTCATCGTCCTTCAGCAGTTCAGCCTTGCTGACCTTTTTGTCCTTGACGCTGGCCAAACCGAACAGAAGCTCGACCACCTTGGTTTCGAAGATAGGGGCGCGGGCCTGGGTCAGATAGTTCTGATCCTTGACCAGCATGTCGAACACCGCCTGCGGCTCCATATTATACTGGCGGGCCATGTTGACGGCGTCGCGCTGCAGAGCCTGGGTCAGTTCCTGGTCGGTGACCTGCACACCCTTTTCCCGGCCGACTTCAGCCAGGACGAGCCCCAGGCGCACCCGACGCTCGGCGATCTTGCGATATTCGCTCTTCAGCTGGTCCTCGGTCTTGTTCTGATCCTCTTCGGAACGCCCTTCGCGGGCTTCGTCTTCCAGCACCTGGTTCCAGATGCCCTGGAACTCACCCTCGACCATGCGCGGCGGCAGATCGAACTTATGGCCGCTGTCGAGCGCATCCAGAAGGGCACGCTTGAGCTTGAACTTTGAGGTTTCTTCGTACTGGCCGGCCAGGTTGCCGCTGATGACTTCCTTCAGCTTTTCCAGGTTTTCCAGCCCGGCGGCCTTGGCCAGCTCGTCGTCGATGGCCCGGGCCACCGGCGCCTTGACGTCGTGCACGGTCACGTCGAATTCGGCGTCCTTGCCCTTCAGGTTTTCAGCGCCGTAGTTGGCGGGGAAAGTCACCTTGACCGTCAGGGTGGCGCCCGGCTTGGCGCCAATCAACTGGTCCTCAAACCCCGGGATAAACTGACCCGAACCCAGCACCAACGGCGTGGACTGGGCCGAGCCGCCCTCAAACAGCTTGCCGTCGACCTTGCCGACGAAATCGATAACGACCTGGTCGTCCTTCTTGGCCTTGACCGACTTGCCAGTGCGGCTTTCGTAGTTGGCGTTCATCTTCGCCAGCTCGGCCACCGTCTCGTCGACGTCCTTGTCGGTCGGCGCATAGACCGGCTTCTCAAGCTTGATCTTGGTCACATCCATCAACTTGATGTCCGGCATCAGCTCGACGGCGAATTCGTAGGTCAGGTCGGCCTTGCCCGACAGCACCTCTTCGAAGTCCGAAACCGCCTTGATCTCGGGGTTGCCGGCGGGGCGCAGGTTGTTGTCGTTGAGGACCTTTTCATTGGTGCTGGCCAGCACTTCCTGAACGATTTCGTTCATCAGGCCCTTGCCGTACAGGCGGCGCACGTGCGCGGCCGGCACCTTGCCCGGACGGAAGCCCTTGATCTGCATAGTCGGCGCAACTTCGGCGATCTTGGCATCGAGTCGCTGCGACAGATCGTTCGCCGGGATCGTCACGTCATAGACGCGGCTAAGGCCTTCACCAGCCTTTTCAACGATTTGTGCAGTCATGTTAAGTCTCTACGTAAAGGGGCCGGCCAATTTGAGCGCCCTTATGTCACGCCAACCCCGTCCATCCAAGGGCGCCGCGACAAATCCCGGACGACATGTCGCGGCCGGCGCGCGCGACGCAACCTCCGGTCAAGATTGACTTTACGGCGCTAAGGCCTATGCATCCGGCCACCTCGAAGCAGGTCAGGCGAATCCGCGCCGCCCGCTCGCCCACGCACGGGCGGCTTCGGGGCTTGATCCGAGTAGCATGACCGAATTTTCCGACCTGGGCTTGAGCCCCTCCACCCTGCAGGCTGTGGCCGACACCGGCTATACGACTGCGACCCCCATTCAGGCCCAGGCCATTCCCGTTGCCCTGGCCGGTCAGGACATTCTGGGCATCGCCCAGACCGGCACCGGCAAGACGGCGGCTTTCACCCTGCCAATGGTCGACAAGTTGGCCCTGGGTCGATCCAAGGCCAGAATGCCCCGGGCGCTCGTGCTTGAGCCTACCCGCGAACTGGCCGACCAGGTGGCCGAATCCTTCGGCCGCTACGCCAAGGGGACCAAGCTGTCGTGGGCCCTTCTGATCGGCGGCGTTTCCATGGGCGAGCAGATCGCCAAGCTCGACAAGGGCGTCGACGTCCTGATCGCCACGCCCGGACGGCTAATCGACCTCTTCGAGCGCTCGAAGGTGTTGCTGACCGGCGTTTCCATCATGGTCGTCGACGAAGCTGACCGCATGCTCGACATGGGCTTCATCCCGGATATCGAGCGCATCTTTAAAATGACGCCGCCGAAGAAACAGACCCTGTTCTTTTCCGCGACCATGCCGCCGGAAATCACCCGGCTGACCACCCAGTTTCTGAAAAATCCCGTGCGGATCGAGGCCTCGCGACCGGCGACGGCGGCCTCGACCATCACTCAGCATCTGGTCCGCATCCCTTCCAGTGATCCCAAGGCCAAGCGCATGGCGCTGCGGGCCCTGATCGGCCGGGCGGACGTGAAGAACGGCATCGTCTTCTGCAATCGCAAGTCGGAAGTCGACGTCGTCGCCAAGTCCCTGAAGTCGCACGGCCTCGACGCCGCGCCGATCCACGGCGACCTCGACCAATCGCTGCGCACCAAAACCCTGGCTGCCTTCCGCTCGGGCGAACTGCGTTTGCTCGTCGCCTCAGACGTCGCCGCGCGCGGGCTGGATATCCCCGACGTCAGCCACGTCTTCAACTACGACGTGCCGCACCACGCCGACGACTATGTGCACCGCATCGGCCGCACCGGCCGGGCCGGCAAGAGCGGCGAGACCTTCATGATCATCACCCCAGCCGACGCCCGGTCGCTGGACAAGGTGCTCAAGCTGGTCGGCACTAACCCGAAGGAAGAAACTCTCGACCTAGACTGGAGCCAGGGCGTCTCAAGCGAGCGCGACCGCGCCAGCCGCAGCGGCGCCAAGGGCCGCTCCGGCGGACGGGAGCGGGATCGCGACCGCGGGCGCGACCGCAAGCCGCCTGATCACGGCGAACGCGCCGCTGAAACGCCGGTTGTAGCCTCAGCGCCTGCAGCCCTTCGCGAAGATGCCGCACCCCGCGAGCCGCGAGCCGAACGCGAAGCCAGACCGCCGCGCGAACCACGCTCCGAACAGCGCCCGGAACCCCGGCCTGAGCCACGCGAAGCTCGCCCGCCCCGCGAGCCCCGGCGTGAGCCCGACGCCAGGTCGGCGTCCCCTGCCCCAAAACCGCCCCGTGATCAGGGACGTGACCGCGGGCGCGATCGCGACCGTGACGATGACATGGGAAGCAAGGTGGTCGGTTTCGGCAATGACCTGCCGGCGTTCCTGAAGCCGAAGTCCTAGTTGACGATCTCGGTCCCGGCGGCGCGGTCGTCCCGAGCCCGGCGGAATTCCAGCAGTCTCACGACCCAGATCGAAATCTCGTAGAGCAACACCAGCGGGATCGCCAGCGACAGCTGGCTGATCGGGTCGGGCGGGGTGAAGATTGCGGCGATCACAAAGACGATGACGATGGCGAATCGTCGGAAGCTCGAAAGCTGTTTGGACGTGACCAGCCCCGCCATACCGACAAGCGCCAACACCACCGGCAGCTGGAAGCAGATACCGAAGGCCAGGATCAGCTTGATGGAGATCGCCAGATACTCCGATATCTTGGGCGTCATGTGGATGGTAATGGCGCCCAGCTGCTGCTGGTTGAGGCTGAACCACAAAACGAACGGCAGCATCAGGAAATAGACCAGCGCCGCGCCCATGACGAACAGCACCGGCGAGGCGATCAGGAACGGCGCAAACGCCAGCCGCTCTTTCTTGTAGAGACCCGGAGCCACGAAACGATAGAGCTGCCAGCCCAGGATCGGGAAGGTAAGGACGATGGCGCCGAAAGCGGCGATCTTCACCTTGACCAGGAAGGTTTCCAGCACGGCCGTCGAGATCGTTTCCAGCTCCTGGCCGGGAAGTGGCGGCGGCAGAGTCGTCAGCCCGAGGACGCCCTTGAGCATCGCCAGATTGAACGGGTTGCTGTGACCCAGCTGATGCTGCAGGGCGATCAGGCCCTGGGCGATCCCCAGCGGGCGCAGCAGAAACTCCAGGATCGGATTGACGAAGGCGAACGACAGAAAAAAGCCCAGGATCAGCGCGATCACGCAGATGAACAGCCGTCCGCGAAGCTCGATCAGGTGTTCGAGCAGCGGCGCGCGCGAGCGCTCGACATAGGCTTCGTCATCCGGCGCGCTCATGTGACCGTCGCCTTTTTCGCGCGGGGCTTTTTCGGCCTGGGCGCCGGGGACTCAAGTTCAAGGGGAGCGCCGTTGGCCTCGGCGGTCGCGACCTCACCCATCCAGGCGGCTGGATCATAGATCGCTTCGCCGGTCGGATCGTGGATTCCCTGGCTGATCTGGTCGGCCGTGTCTGTCATGGCCTCGGCAATGCCGCTGACCGGATCGGTGGCCATCTGCGTGGCCTTGGCCTTCATCGCCTCGACCTCCTTGCGAAGGGTGTCGAGCTCGGACTGGCGGGCCATGTCGTCGAAGCTGGCGCGGAAATCGGCCGCCATGCGCCGGGCGCTGCCCAGGAACTGACCCACGCGCTTCATGATCGCCGGCAGATCCTGCGGCTTGAATACGATCAGCGCGACCACCGCGATGATCAGGTATTCGGTTCCGCCAATATCAGGAAACATGCGTCGGGCAGGCCTTTTGAGCCAGACGTGTCAGGGCCTGGCGTGAACTTCAGTGGGGTCGGAGACTAGCTCTCTTTGTCTTTGTCTGCCGGCGGCAGGGCGGTGTCGGCCTTCTCGGCCGGCTTGTCGTCGTCCTTCAGTCCTTCCTTGAAGGCCTTGATGCCCTTGGCCGCGTCGCCCATCAGGCCAGACAGCTTGCCGCGGCCGCCGAAGACAACCGCCACGATGAGAAGCACGATAAGCCAGTGCCAGATGCTCAGACCACCCATAGTGTTTTATTACTCCTGCTCGCGCGGACCTGACCCGCGACGAAATTTCGTGATGTTGGGTACATCATAGGTCATCTGCTATCCGCATGCCACCAAAGCATTGTTACAACTGGCTGGGGCAAATTGTTACAACTCGGAGGGCGAACATCGGCGCCTCCAGGGCGCCTGTTGTTACAGCCTCGCGGCGGGCGCGTTGTTACAGCCAGGCGGGCACCCCTAGGTGTCTTCTTCCAGAAAATCGCGGTGGAATTCGGGGTTCTCGCCGGGCTCCAGGGGATCTTCGGCGTCGGTATCGGCCCGCGAGGGGTCCGGCAGGGCAAAACCGGGCGGCAGTTCGGCGTCGAGCAGGCCCAGCTGCCGCATCTCGGCCGCGCCGGGCAGATCCCCAAGGCTCGCCAGGCCATAGTGTTCCAAGAAGGCGTCGGTGGTGCCGAAGGTTACCGGCCGGCCGGGCGTCCGCCGCCGGCCGCGCATCTTGACGAGGTCGAGTTCAAGCAGGGTGTCCAGGGTGCCGCGGCTGGCTTGAACGCCGCGGATGGCCTCGATCTCGGCGCGGGTGACCGGCTGGTGGTAGGCGACGATGGCCAGCGTCTCCTGGGCGGCTTTCGAGAGCTTGCGCGGTTCCTCCCGCTCCAGCGTCATCAGGAAGGCCAGATCGGCGGCGGTCTGGAAGCGCCAGCGACCGGCTACCTCGACCAGTTCGACGCCGCGCCCGGTATAGGCCTCTTTCAACCCGTCGATGGCGGCCAGAATGTCCGCGTTGGCCGGCAGGCGGTCGGCCAGATCCTTGACGCTCAGGGGTTCGGCCGCGGCGAACAACAGCGCCTCGACCATGCGCTCGGCCTCGCTCACTCCGCGGCCTCCAGCATGCGGGCGCGCAGGTAGATCTCGGCGAAATGCTCCAGCTGTTGGGCTTCCAGCGAGCCCTCCTTCACCAGCTCCAGGCCCGCCGACAAAGTCGAGGCGACAAACGAAGCCCGGCTCGGGCTACCCTCGGTGGCCGAGGGCGCCAGGCGTCCCAGCGCCGTCCAGGTGCGCAGGCGTGGCAAGGCGCCGCGCAGTTGCTCGCGCGCATCGTCCAGCGCGTATACCCTTGGGGCCGCCGGGTGATAATGCCGCGCCGCCTCGCGCTTCACCTGGGCTGAATAGGCCTGGACCAGGGCGAACAGATTTCCCTCAAACCGCGTGGACGAGACGATCTTGACCTCCTGCGGATCACCGCGCGGGAAAACGTCACGCTTCAACTGCGACCGATCCTTGAGCGCGTCAGACGCTTTGCGGATCGCATCCAGGCGGGCCAGGCGGAAGGCCAGCTGCGCAGCGATTTCCTCGGCCGGCGCCTCATCGCCTGAAGCCTTGTCAGCCTTGGGCAGCATCAGGCGCGATTTCAGATACGCGAGCCAGGCGGCCATCACCAGATAATCAGCCGCCAGGGAAAACCGCAGCGAACGGGCCGTCTGAATGAACGCGAGGTACTGTTCGGCCAGTTTCAGCACCGACAGCTTCAGAAGGTCGACCTTCTGGTTGCGGGCGAGCGCCAGCAAAAGGTGCAGCGGGCCTTCAAAGCCATCGATATCGACGACCAGAGCTTGTCCGTCCTCGGCCGCTTCGCCGGCGGCCGAAAAATCGAGGTCGTTGTCTTCCTTCTTCATGCAAACGCCGCCGAAAATCTGGCCCTGCCGGCCTCGACATCGAAAGGCTCCGGCGATTTGGCAAGCCTGGCAAGCGCGGCCTGGGCGCGCACCTTCGCCTTGCCGGAAAGGGCGGGCGTTTCACGGACAATCGCCTTCATCTCAGCCATGTCGCCATTGCAGTGGAGCACGACGTCGCAACCGGCGTTCAGCGCCGCGGCCGTCCGCTCGCCGAAATCGCCGCCCAGGGCCTTCATGGAAAGGTCATCGCTCATGATCAGGCCGGAAAAACCGATCACCTCGCGGATCAGGCGGATGGCCTTTTTCGAGGTCGTCGCCGGCCGTTTGGCGTCGATCGCGCCATAGACAACGTGCGCTGTCATGGCCAGCGGCATATCCGACAGCACCTTGAAGGGGGCGAAGTCCACTGCCTCCAGCTCATCGTAGGGCGTGTTCACCACCGGCAACTCAAGGTGACTGTCGGCCTTGGCCCGGCCGTGGCCGGGGATGTGTTTGATCACCGGCAGAACGCCGCCCGCGATCAGGCCTTCGGCGGCGGCGCGGCCCAGGCGCGCCACGCTGGCTACGTCCATGTCATAGGCCCGGTCGCCGATGATCTCGTGACCGTCGGCGGCGGGCACGTCCAGCACCGGGACGCAGTCGACATTGATCCCGACGCTGACGAGGTCATGGGCCATCAGACGCGCCCCGAGGCGGACCAATTCGCGCCGCACCAGCGGGTCGTTGGTCGAGAGCTCGCCGAATTTCCGGGCGGCAGGATACTTCGGCCAGTTCGGCGGACCCATCCGCTGCACTCGCCCGCCCTCCTGATCGATCAGAATGGGCGCGTCGGCCCGGCCGACCGTGTCGCGCAACGCTGCCGTCAGCGCCCTTACCTGCTCAGGCGTATCGACATTGCGCTTGAAGAGGATGAACCCCCACGGATCGACTTTGCGGAAGAAAGCCTTCTCCGCGGTCGATAGCGTCAGGCCTTCGCAGCCGAGGATACAGGCGCTCGGCATCAGTTTCGGGCGAAGCAGTCCCGGCCCTGGGCTTTCATCTTGCCGCAAAAGGCGTCGGCCTCGGCCCTGGAGGAGAATCCGGCGATCAGGCCGCGGTACATGGTATTTCCGTTCACCTGCACCTGCTCCGTCCGCTTCGACTTGCCGACCATGTCGGCCGGGAAAGCGCCGGCGACCTGACTCCATTGCTGGTCGGCCAGGGCTTGCGAACTGAAGGCGCCGATCTGCACCATGGAGGCGCCTGCGGCGGCTGGCGCGGCAGCCGTCGCCTTGGCTACTGCGGCCGGGGTTGCGGCAGGCGCGGCGGGCGGTGTGGTCTTGACGGGAGCCGGCGCCGGCGGGGTCTTCAGCGCGGCGATCTTGTCGCCGATCGGATCCTTTGCTTTGGCCACCGGGGCCTGAGCCGCCGCTACTGGCTGAGCAGCGACAGGACCACCGGCCACCGGCCGGGCCTGTGGTTGTTCGGGCGGTGCGGCGAAGGTGGGCGTTCCGTCGATCGCTCCAGGCAATGGCGCGGTCTCGACGGTGAGGCCGGTCTGCTGGGCGGGCGGCGTAGTTTCGGCCGGCGCCTTCATGGTCTCGATGGTCGTGGGCTGTTCGCCCTCACCGCCGCCGCGGGTCAGCAGGAACACCGCCACGGCGACAACCAGCACCACCAGGATGACCGCGCTGATCAGCAGCAGGCCCGACCTCGGCCGCTCCTGGGGGCCGCTCGAGCGTCGCGCATCGAAGGTCAGCGGCGGTTCGCGGTCATAATCGCTCATCGGCGTGTCGGTCCTGTCACAAGGGCGAATCGCCCCTGCCCTTCTGGGCAGTTTAGCGACGTGGAAGGACTCTTTCGAAGCCCCGGGCTCTTCCTTCCACAGCTTTGAGTCCGAAATTCGGTGGAAAGGTTAAAATTCCAGAGGAAATTCAGTGTGGAACAGGCGCCGGTACTCCTCGATGGCGTAGCGGTCGGTCATGCCGGCGATGTAGTCGCAGATCACCCGCGCCCGCTCTGTCTCCGGCACGTTGCGCTGCCGCTCGCGCCACTCCAGCGGCAGGGTGGAGGGATCTTTCAGGAAGACGTCAAAAAGCTCGCCCAAAAGCCGGGTCGCTTCCCCGCGCGTACGCTTGACCCGGTCGTGCCGGTACATGTGCTCGTGCAGGAAGGAGCGAAGCAGCGCCAGGTCTTCCATCATGTCCGGCGAGAAGGCGACCAGCGCCCGACCCAACGCCCTGACCTCGTCAGCGGATCCGGGTTTGGCTTCCGCCGCTCGCCGCGCGGTCTCGGCCAGCACATCGCCCACCATGGCTCCGATCAATCGCCGCACTGCCTCCAGCCGCAGCATGCGGTCGTCCAGTTCGGGCCAATCCGCGCGCACCTGCGCAAGCACCGGTCCGATCAACGGCACCTCCAGCAGATCGTCAATGCGGAAGAGGCCGGCCTGCAGACCATCGTCTACGTCGTGGTTGTTATAGGCGATATCGTCGGCCAGCGCCGCGACCTGAGCCTCCGCCGAGGCCCAGCTATCCAGCCGCAGATCGTAGATGGCGTTGAACGCTTCGACCGCGCGCCAGGAGGGCCGCTCCAGACGGTTGGTCACCGGCCCGTTGTGCTTGACGATGCCTTCCAGCGTCTCCCAGGTCAGGTTCAAACCCGCCCAGGCGGGATACCGGACCTCGAGTTCGGTCACGACCCGTAGGGTCTGGACATTGTGATCAAAGCCGCCAAACGGGGCCATGCGCTCGGCCAGGGCGTCTTCGCCGGAATGGCCGAACGGTGGATGGCCCAGGTCGTGGGCGAGCGCGATGGTTTCGGCGAGGTCCGAGTCCAGTCCCAGGGCGAAAGCGATCGAGCGGGCGATCTGGGCGACTTCCAGGCTGTGGGTCAGACGGGTGCGGAAGTGGTCGCCCTCGTGGGCCACGAACACCTGGGTCTTTTCCTTCAGCCGCCGGAAGGCCTGACAATGAATGATCCTGTCGCGGTCGCGGGCGAAGGGCGTGCGGGTCCGGCTCTGCGGTTCAAAGTGGAGTCGGCCCCTCGATTTTTCCGGGTTCTCGGCGAACCGCGCCCGCTCGGGGGTGTGGAAACTTGGCGAGTCGGCCATGCGGCCTCATATAGAGGACCATGACCACCGCGCCCATAACCCTCACCGACGCCGCAGCCGCGCGCCTGGCCGCCCTTTCCGCGGTGGAAGGCCACCCGGTGATGCTGCGCGTCGCGGTCGACGGCGGCGGCTGCTCGGGCTTCCAGTACCGCTTCGATCTGATCGCTTCTCCGGAAACTGACGACATCCGCATCGAAAACGCCGGTCAGGCCGCTGTGGTCGATGAAATGTCGCTTGTCCTGCTGAAGGGCTCGCAGATCGACTATGTCGACGAACTGGCCGGGGCCGAGTTCAAGGTCCGCAATCCCAACGCCCGCTCCAGCTGCGGCTGTGGGGTCAGTTTTTCGATCTAGGGGGCGCGATGCGCACATTTCTGATCGGCAGCGTGCTGGCTCTAGTCGGCCTCTCGACGTCCGCCGCCCAGGTTCCAGACCATCTGAAGGGGGACTGGACCGGGGCGCTGACCCCGCAGCTGCCGCTCATCCTGCACATCGGCAAGGACGTCACCCTCACCAGCGTGGCCCAGAGCAATACCCCGATGCCTGCCACGCTAAGGCAGACGGAAGGCCACATCATCATTGAACTGCCCGCCTTTGGTGTGAAGTACGACGCCACTCTGTCGGCGGACGGCAGGCAACTCAGCGGCGGGTTTCAGCAGGGCGCCTCCACACGGCCGGTCATCCTCACGCTCGGCGCGCCGGTCCCGGCCGCAGCCCCTGCGGCGCCTGTCGCGACCTCGCCGCCACTCAGGCAGGACCGCGAAGTCTCCATCAGCGGAGGACAGGCGCACCTCTACGGCTCGCTCACGACCCCCGATCAGCCCCGCGCCGGACCGGCCGTGCTGATTATCGCCGGCTCGGGTCCGACTGATCGCGACAGCAATTCATCCATTCCCGGCCTCCGTTCGGACACATACAAAATGCTCGCGGCGGCGCTCGCCGAGCGGGGCATATCCAGTCTGCGCTATGACAAGCGCGGCATCGCCAAAAGCGGCCCTGCCATGGTGCGCGAGGAGGACCTGCGCCTCTCCACCTATGTTGATGACGCGATCGCCTGGGCGCGCTTTCTGAAGAATCAGCCCGGCGTCACTTGCGTGGCCATTCTCGGCCATTCCGAAGGCGCACTGATCGCCGCCATGGCGGCCCAGAAGACACCCGTCTGCGGCCTGATCTCGGTATCGGGCGCGGGCCGCACCATGGGCGCGGTGATGCGCGAACAATACGCCGCGACGGATCTGCCGCTGCCCACCGTCCTGCAGATCAACAGCGTGATCAACGAGCTGGAGCACGGCCGCCTGGTTCCCGACATTCCCGTCACCGACGCGGCCTTCAATCCCAGCGTGCAGCCCTATCTGATTTCCGAGCTCTCGGTCGATCCGAGCGTGGAGATCAAAAAAACAGCCACGCCCCTGCTGATCATCCAGGGCGACAATGACGTGCGGGTCACCGTGCCAGACGCCCGCCTCCTCTCCGCCGCCCGGCCTGACGCCAAGCTCGTCATCCTGCCCGGCGTCAATCACGTGCTGAAAACCGCGCCTCGCGACCGGAACGGCAATGTCGCCACCTATGCCAACCCGGCCCTGCCGCTCGCCCCTGGCCTGGTCGATCCCATCGTGGAGTTTGTGAGCGGCCTCGCACCGCGCTAATCAGGCGCCATGCGCATCGCCACCTGGAACGTCAATTCGATCAACGCCCGGCTGGAGAACGTGCTGGCCTGGTTCGAGGCCGAGCAGCCGGATGTCGCCGCTTTGCAGGAAATCAAGTGCATCGATGAGAATTTTCCTGCCGAACCTTTTGAAACGCTTGGATATAATGTCGCCGTGCATGGCCAGAAAACCTACAATGGCGTGGCCCTGCTCTCCAAAACCCCGCTGGAGGACGTTCGCCGCGGCCTGCCGGAAGTCCCGGGCGACGATCACGCCCGCTACATCGAGGCGGTGACGGGCGGCGCAACGCCGGTGCGCGTGGGCGGCATTTACCTGCCCAATGGCAATCCGATCGGCACGGAAAAGTTCACCTACAAGCTGAACTGGTTCTCGCGCCTGCGCGACCACGCCATCAATCTGCTGGCGCTGGAAGAGCCCCTCGTCCTCCTGGGCGACTACAACGTCATTCCGGGGCCCGACGACGCCGACAAGCCGGAGGGATGGCTAGGCGATGCCCTCTTCCAGCCCGAAAGCCGCGCCGCCTGGCGGGCCCTGAAGAATCTCGGCCTAACCGACGCCTACGAGCAGGTCGACGGCAGCCCAGGCGGCTTCACCTTTTGGGACTATCAGGCTGGCGCCTGGCAGCGGAATCACGGCATCCGCATCGACCACGCCCTGCTCTCGCCCCAGGCCGCCGACGTGCTGCAAAGCGTCATCATTCATCGCGATGTGCGCGACACCGAGAAGCCCTCCGACCACGTGCCGGTGGTGATCGAGCTGGCGCTGTGACCGACACGGTCCGCCTGCTGCTCACCCTGCTGCTTGCCGGCGCGGCCCTGACCCTCGGCGCCGCGATCTGGTCGTGGTGGGCCGACCGCGAACGCGCCCTGACTCGCCTCGCCGGGCGCGTGCTGGGCGGCGCGCCCGATGCGCTCTGTATCTCGCCGCCCCGCAACGCCGCCGTCGCTCTGCGCGTAGAGACCGGCAAGATCCTGCTGCTCTGGAACGGCGGGGCGGGCGCCTTGCTCTACCCGATCGAAGCTCTGGAAGGCGCCGAGATCATCGTCGATCAAACCGTTGTCGCCCGCGCCTGGCGGGGCGAACCGCGGCGGGCCCTCGACCAGATCAACCATGAGGCCCGCCAGGTCGCCCTGCGCCTGCAGTTCGACAACCCTCGCAGTCCCGAATTCGTGCTCGACCTGTGGCTGCCTGAAGACGCCCGGCGGCGCGGCGATCAGGGACCCGCCGCCGCCATCGAGGAAGGCAGGGCGTGGCTCGCCCGCACCGAATCCCTCGTCCGCCGCCAGCGCATCGAGCCCTCTGTCGCCCGCCCGGCCGCGCCCGCCGGCGATGACGAACAGGACGACCTGCCCTTCTGATGGCCTGGACTCGCCGCTACAACGGACCTGATCCCCAGCGCGTCAACAAATGGCTGGCGCAGAGCGGCGTGTGCTCGCGACGCGAGGCCGAGGCGCTGATCGGCCAGGGTCTGGTTTCCATCGACGGCGAGACCGTCACCGACGCCGGGCGGAAGATCGAAACCGGGCAGACTCTGACCCTGGCCGACGCCGCGACGACCGCACTGGCGGACTCGATCAGCATCGTCCTGCACAAGCCCGTCGGCATCGTCTCGGCCCAACCGGAAAAGGGTGAAATCCCCGCCGCCCGTTTACTGACCGCCGAAGCGCTCTGGGGGCCGGTGGGCGCCGCACCTCCCCGCAAGGATGAAAGTCTGCCGGCCCTGGGCCGCCTCGACAAGGACTCGCGCGGCCTGTTGATCCTCTCCAACGACGGGGTGCTCGCCAAGGCATTGATCGGCCCGGACTCGGCCCTCGATAAGGAGTACCGCGTCTTCGTCATCGGCGAGGTTACGCCCGAGAAAGTCGCCCTGCTGCGTCATGGTCTGGAACTGGACGGCCGCAAGCTGCGCCCCGCCGAAGTCGATCTCATCGCCGACCGGCGCCTGCGCATCGTCCTGCGCGAAGGCCGCAACCGCCAGATCCGCCGCATGTGCGAACTGGTCGAATTGAAAGTCGTCGACCTTTTCCGCGTGCGTGTGGGGCCGCTGAACCTCGGCGAGTTGCCGGAGGGCCGCTGGCGGCCAATAACTCCCATCGAGCGGGAATTTCTGATCGGCCATTCGATCGCCAACTAGACGCGTTTGGCCTTCGACAAAGTCATCGACCCGGCCAGCGTCAATCGCGTCTAGATATCCGCGTAGACGCTCTTCTCGCCCTTCGCCCCCGGATGGGTCACCGCGCCGAGATGCGCAGGGCCGACTCCCTTGGCGAACTTCCAGAGGGCGCCTGAGCCATAGCCGGTTTCGCGCGGCTTCCAGCTCTTGCGGCGTTCGGCCAGTTCGGCTTCGGAAACCTCCAGTTCGATGGTCCCGGCCACGGCGTCGACGCTGATGATGTCGCCGTCGCGGATCAGGCCGATAGGGCCGCCTTCCTGGGCTTCGGGGCCGACGTGGCCGATGCAAAGGCCTCGCGTAGCGCCGGAGAAACGGCCATCGGTGATCAGGCAAAGCTTGTCCGTCCGTCCCTGGCCATAGAGGGCCGCCGTGGTCGACAGCATTTCGCGCATGCCCGGCCCGCCCTTGGGGCCCTCGTAGCGGATCACGATCACGTCGTTGTCTCTGTAGTCTTCCTTCTGGACGGCGGCGAAACAGGCTTCCTCACCGTCGAAGACGCGGGCCGGTCCCCGGTGTTTCAGGTGGCTGAGGCCCGCGACCTTGACGATGGCGCCGTCGGGGGCGAGCGAGCCCCACAGGCCCACCACGCCGCCGGTCGGCGACAGCGGCCGGCTGATCGGCCGGATCACGTCCTGATCGTCGCGCCATTTCACATCGGCCAGGTTCTCGGCCAGAGTCTTGCCGGTGACGGTCATGCAATCGCCATGCAGGAAGCCGCCCTCCAGCAGGGTCTTGAGCAGCATGGGAACGCCGCCCGCCTCACCCATGTCTTTCGCCACATAACGGCCGCCCGGCTTCAGGTCAGCCAGATAGGGCGTGCGCTGCATGATCTCGGCGACGTCGCGCAGCGTGAATTCAATGCCGCACTCGTGGGCCATGGCGGGCAGGTGCAGGCCGCCGTTAGTCGAGCCGCCGGTGGCCGCCACAACCACGGCCGCGTTCTCAAAGGCCTTGCGGGTGCAGATGTCGCGCGGACGGATGTTCTGTTCGAGCAGGCGCATCACCGCCTCGCCTGAGGCCACCGCATAGGCGTCACGCGACAGGTAAGGCGCCGGCAGGGCGGACGAGAGCGGCAGGGCCAGGCCGATGACTTCCGAGACGCAGGCCATGGTGTTGGCGGTGTACTGGCCGCCGCACGCCCCGTCGCCTGGGCAGGCGTGCTGTTCGACCTGGCAGAGACGCTCCGCGGTGATCGTGCCGGCCGAATACTGGCCGACGGCCTCGAAGACGTCCTGAACGGTGAGGTCCTTGCCATCAAGCCGCCCCGGCAGGATCGAGCCGCCATAAAGAAAGACGCTGGGCACATTCAGCCGCAGCATGGCCATCATCATGCCCGGCAGGGACTTGTCGCAGCCGGCCACGCCAACCAGGGCGTCATACGAGTGGCCGCGCATGGTCAGCTCGACCGAGTCGGCGATCACGTCGCGGCTGGCCAGCGACGAGCGCATGCCCTCGTGGCCCATGGCGATGCCGTCTGTGACGGTGATGGTGCAAAACTCACGCGGCGTGCCGCCAGCCGCCTTCACCCCCTCGCTGACCGCGTGGGCCTGGCGCATCAGCGCGGTGTTGCACGGCGCGGCCTCGTTCCAGCACGACGCGACCCCCACGAACGGCTGGTTGATCTCCTTCGTGCCCAGACCCATGGCGTAGAGGTAGGACCGGTGCGGCGCGCGGCTCGGACCTTCAGTCACGTGCCGGCTTGGAAGGCGGGATTTATCCCAGCTGCCGTCGGGTTTCTTGTGCATGGTGAGCTCCTGGACGAAGGCGCAGGGCAATAGCGCGGCGGGCGGCTGGATGCCAGAGCTTCCCGATTCGATCTCCCAACCGGATTCGGTGACTTCGATTTCAGTGAAATCCGGACACAATCGGAGACGTTGACTATATATTGCACCGCAGCATCACAATAGTGGCCACTTAACGCCACAATTGCGTAAACATAACGGTTTTCTCGCTTTTTGCGGTGCGGTATAGACTTGTAAAACTTATCGCAATTCGATAACGACTTTCGCTAACCCGCGCCACCTCCCTGAGCCGGGGTATTTGGAGTGCTACCAATGAAAGTCATGATTATCGGCCTGTCGTTCGCCGCCCTGACCGCCGGCGCCGCCCTGGCAGCGGAAAACAGCGTGACCCCGCCGACCACCCCCGCCACGAGCGCCCCGGCGGCTCCGACGGTGCGTGTCGGCGCCCTTGTGAAGGATGTGAATGGCCAGAGCCTCGGCAGGGTCTCGCGCGTCACCCCGGCGACCGCGACCGAGTCGGCCAAGGTCGCCATACGCATCGGCGACGAAATCCGCACCGTCCCGCAGGACCAACTGGCCGCCAAGGACACCTTCTTCGTCTACACGCCGAAGGGCGTGGTGAAGGCCGTGCTGCCCTTCTCCAACCAGTAGTCACCAACGCAGTCGCCATTAAGGGCCGGTCGCCATCAGGCGGCCGGCCTTTTTCGTTTTGAGTGCGATGAGACGTTGAGAGTGGGCGCGTGCCTACCCGCCTTTGATGGCCTGCTCCACGGCGAGGGTCACATCCAGCGCCTTGGCCGCTTCCTCACCCGTCACCAGCGGCCTCGGCGAGGTTCCGCGCACCGCCGCCAGGAAGGCCGACACACTGGCTTCCAGCGGGTCCTTACCTGCTGGGGTGTCGGCGAAGTTGGGATCGAGATCGTACGGGGTGGAGTTCTTGAATTCGCGGGTCAGGAAATCGATTTCCACCACGCCGAACGAATAGACCACCTTCATGGTCCGCTTGCGCTCGGCCGCCACTCGGCTGACTTCGAAATTGGCGACGAGGCCGGAATCGAACGTCACCTCGGCCCTGGCGGCGTCGTCGTCACCGTCAGCCTCCACTGTCAGGGGCTCGCCCTTGGCCAGGCTCAGCGCCAGGTCGATGTCGTGCACCATGAGATCGAGCGTCACCGACACATCGCGGTTGCGCTCCGACGGCGTTCCCAGCCGCACAGCCTCCAACCGGATCGGTTCTTCAGGAATATCGAGCAGGCCCATAGCCTGGAACACGGCCCGCTCCTGGTGGCCGACCGCCACCACCAGCTTTCGCTTGGCGGCCTCGGCCAGGATCTTGTCGGCGGTCTCCAGGTCCGTCGCCAGCGGCTTTTCCACATAGATGTGACAACCGGCCTGCACGGCCATCAGCGCCGCCCGTCCATGGTGGATCGCCGGGGAAGCGATGGTGACGATATCCGACGAGGCGATCACGCCGGTCAGGTGGTGCAGGGCCGCCGCGCCGACCTCGCCAGCCAGCTTTTTGGCCGCCTCATAGTCGGCGTCGTAGATGCCCTTCAGTTCCACATCAGGCAGGGACGCGTATTTTCGGGCGTGGATGCCGCCGAAAACCCCCGCGCCGATTACCCCTGCCACCAGCCTGGTCATGGAAACTCCCGTCCGAATGAGATAGCGCCCGGCGCGCTTTTGCGGCAAGACGCGTCGCCCATATCAGACTAACGGAGAAACGCCATGACCCAGTCCCGCGAAGTGCGGCTGAAAGCCTACCCGCCCGCCATGCCGGACCCCAGCCACTTCGAGATGGCTACGGTCGACGTGCCCGCCCCCGGGGCCGGCGAGGTCCAGGTGCGCAATCATTGGATGAGCGTCGATCCCTACATGCGCGGCCGCATGCGTGACGTGAAAAGCTACGCCGCCCCGTTCGCTCTCGGCGCGCCCATGGGCGGCGGCGCGGTGGGCGAGGTGATCGCCTCGAACGATCCGTCGCTGAAAGTCGGCGACATGGTCCAGTCGATGAACGGTTGGCGCGAGGTGTTCAACGCCCCGGCCATGTCGCTGCAAAAGGTCGACGCCGCGCGCATCCCCGCCCAGGCCTATCTGGGTGTCGCAGGCATGCCCGGCATGACCGCCTATGTCGGCCTGATCCACATGGCCAGCCTCAAGCCCGGCGACGTGGTGTTCGTCTCGGCCGCGGCCGGCGCGGTCGGCCAGATCGTCTGCCAGATCGCCAAGATCAAGAGCCACAAGGTCATCGGCTCGGCCGGCGGTGCGGAAAAATGCGCCTGGCTGAAGTCGATCGGCGTCGATGAGGTTATCGACTACCGCGCCGAGGAAAACCTCACCAAGGCTCTGATGAAGGCCGCGCCCGAAGGCATCGATGTCTATTTCGAAAATGTCGGCGGCAAGCACATGGACGCGGCCCTCGCCGCCGCCAACCCGTTCGCGCGCTTTGCGCTGTGCGGCATGATCGCCGGCTATAACGATCCGCAAGGCGCGGCGGTGAACAACCTGATGATGGCGGTCGGCAAATCGATCCGCCTGCAGGGCTTCATCGTCTCGAACCACTTCGCCCAGTACGGCGCCGACTTCCAGCGCGACATGGTGGGCTGGATCGCTTCCGGTCAGATCAAGTGGCAGGAAACGGTGGAGGACGGCATCGACAACGCCGTCACTGCGTTCCTGAAACTGTTCTCCGGTGAGAACAACGGCAAGATGCTGGTCAAGCTCTCCTAGAAGGACGTCACCTCAAGTGCCCCGGCTTTTTTCCGCCTATGTCATGGTCGACTGGAGCGCTTCGGCGAGCCCAAAGACCGGCAAGGATTCCATCTGGATCGGCGTTCTGAAAAAGGACGTCCGCTTCCGGCTGGCCTTCGAGGCGCACAATCCGGCCACCCGGGCCGAGGCGATGAAACTGCTGGGCGCGGTGCTCACCGAGCTAAAGCGTAAAGGCGAGCGCACCCTTGTGGGCTTCGACTTCAACTTCGGTTTCCCGCGCGGCACGGCCAGGGCCCTGCAACTGAAGCAGGCCGACTGGTCCGGCCTCTGGACCTTTCTCGGCAAGGAGCTGGTTGACAAGCCGAACAACGTCAACAATCGCTTCGGCATCGCCAACAAGATGAACCGGCTGATGACCAATAAGGGCCTGCCCTTCTGGGGCTGCCCGCCCAAGGACGCCCAGACCTGGCTTTCGGTCACCAAGCCGGACGGCTGGCCGGGTGAGACCCCGGCGCTCCGCCACACCGAAACCGCTTGCGCCGGTCCCGGCCGTCCGCCCGCCAAGAGCGTCTGGCAGCTGTTTGGGGCCGGCTCGGTCGGCAGCCAGACCCTGGTGGGCATTCCGCACGTCAAGGCGCTGCTGGATGAGCGCGGCGCCGCGGCCAGGGTCTGGCCGTTCCAGACGGGGTGGAAGGCGCTGAAGGAAGAGGACCTCGAAGGCCTCGAAGTGCTGTTCGCCGAAATCTACCCGCCTCTGGTCGACCCCAAGGCCGAGGCCGGCGAAATCGTCGACAAGGCCCAGGTCCGCGCCCTGTGCGAGCACTTCGCGCGCCTCGATGAAGCCGACAAACTGGGCGCGGCCTTCGGACCGAAGGACGCCAAGCAGGAAAAACTGCGCGAGGTCGTCGAGACCGAAGAGGGCTGGGTCCTGGGCTGCTAGAGCCTCCGGGCCATCCACCAGAACCGGCCCAGCAGCAGCCCGGCTGACAGGACACTGGCGATGATCACGGCCGCGAGGATGCCCCACAGGCCCAGCGGCGTTCTCAGCGCCAAAAACCCGGCCAGCGGGATCATCACCACGGCATAGCTGAAGATATGGGTCAGGGTCGGGGCCAACACATCGCTCCGCGCCCGCAGCGCCTGGGCCGCCACGCCCTGGAGGCCATCGGCCGCAAAGTACAGGCAGCCGATGGTCAGCCCCGTGGCGGCGATTTCGATCAGCGCCGGATCAGGCGTGTAGAGCCCTGCGATGTTTCTGGCGCCGAAGAGGACAAAGATAGCCACAAGCACCTGGGCGGCCATGCAAACCGCAAAGCCCAGGTTGCCGGCCCGAACCAGCCCTGCGCGGTCCTTCGCCCCATAGGCCCGCCCGACCAGCACTGCCGTCGCCGCCGACAGGCCCAGCGGGATCATGAAGATCATCGCCGTGACGTTCAGCACCAGGGTCCAGCCGGCGATGGCCATGGTTCCCAGATAGCCGGCAATGATGTTCATCGTCGAAAAGGCGCCGGCCTCGACGAAATAGGACGCCCCGCCGCCGAACCCGACGACCAGCTGGTCGACCGCATCCTTGCGGGTGTCGATGGGCTTTTTAAAAATCCCCAGCGCCCGGGCATCGCTCATCCGCGCGATATAGATTCCCAGCCAGACGCAGAGGATGGCGCGCGAGATCAGCGTCGCCCAACTGGCGCCCACCGCCCCCATGGCCGAAAGGCCGAACGTGCCCGGCACCAGGATCAGATTGACGGCCAGGTTGATCAGGTTGCAGCCCCACATGGCCAGCGTTGCCGGTTTGGGGCGCGACAGGGCTTCGAGAAAATAGGTCTGCGAGGTCGAGATCAGATGGAAGGGCAGCGAGAGCGCCAGGACCTGCAAGACCAGCCCGGCGCCTCGCGCGAGATCCGGCGCAAGACCAATGTGTGTCAGCGCCCAAGGGCCGGCAGCGTAAAGCAGGGCCGCGAGGGCCAGGCCTAGCCAGGTGGAATAGACAAGGCCCCGGCGTAGCACCCCGCCCGTCGCTTCCAGCCGTCCCTCGCCGATATGGCGGGCGGTGATGATCTGCACACCGGCCAGAAGACCCGCGCCGGTCATGATGACCACACCCGTCGGAGTCCAGCCCAGCGCCTGGTAGCCGATCTCCTGCGTTGAATAGTGGCTGACCACCATCACATCCGTCAGGCCCATGGTCATGATGCCCAGGCGAGACAGGACGACCGGCCAGGAGAGCTGGATCAGCTCGGCCAGGTCACGGCGGATCAGGCTCCGCTCGGTGATGGAATCGGTCTGGGTCATGGGCGCAAAAAAGCCGGCGACCATGGTTGAGGCTGGCCTTCTTGGCAACCCGCCAAATAACCTCGTTTGCCTAGCTCGCCTCGGCCTGCTTCTCGCTTTTGCCGTCGCGCAGACGTTCGGCGATCAGGAAAGCCAGTTCCAGCGACTGGTCGGCGTTGAGCCGGGGGTCACAGTGGGTGTGATAGCGATCCATCAGGTCGGCCTCGGTGAGCGCGTTTGACGGCCCGCCGGTGCATTCGGTGACGTTCTGGCCGGTCATCTCCAGGTGCACGCCGCCAGGATGCACGCCTTCGGCTTCGGCCACCTCAACGAAGGATTTCACTTCCGAGAGGATGCGATCAAACGGCCGGGTCTTGTAGCCGTTGGCGGCAGTGATGACGTTGCCGTGCATGGGATCTGACGCCCACACCACGTTGCGCCCGGCCTTCTTGGTCGCGGCCATCAGGGCCGGCAAGCGGCTCGCAATTTTGTCCGAACCGAAGCGTCCGTAGAGCGTCAGGCGCCCGGCCTCATTCTGTGGATTGAGCGCGTCGATCAGGCCAAGCAGTTCGTCAGGCTCCAGCGTCGGGCCGACCTTGAGGCCGATCGGGTTCTTGATGCCTTTCATGTATTCGATATGCGCCCCGTCGAGCTGGCGGGTCCGCTCGCCGATCCAGACCAGGTGCGCCGAGGTGTCGTACCAGTCGCCCGATGTGGAATCGACGCGGGTCATCGCCTCCTCGTAGCCCAGCAGCAGGGCCTCGTGGCTGGTGAAGAACTCGACCTGGTGCATGGCCGGGAAGGTGTTCGAATTGACGCCCACGGCGGCCATGAAGTCCAGCGTCTCACTGATCTTGTCCGACAGCTTGCGATAGCGCTGGCCCAGCGGGCTCTTGGCCACGAACCCTAGCGTCCAGCGGTGGACGTTGTGCAGGTCGGCGTAACCGCCGCTGGCGAAGGCGCGCAGCAGGTTCAGCGTCGCCGCCGACTGGTTGTAGGCCTGCAAGAGGCGCTGCGGATCGGGCGTGCGGCTTTCGGCCGTGAAGTCCATGCCGTTGATGTTGTCGCCGCGATAGGAAGGCAGCGTCACCGTCCCTTGCGTCTCCACGGGCGAGGATCGCGGCTTGGCGAACTGACCGGCCACGCGGCCGACCTTCACCACCGGCTTGCCGCCGGCGAACGTCAGCACCACCGCCATCTGCAGGATCAGGCGGAAGGTGTCGCGGATATTGTCGGCGGAAAAGTCGCGGAAGCTCTCGGCGCAGTCCCCGCCCTGCAGCAGGAAGGCCTTGCCCTGGCTCACATCGGCCAGCAGCGATTTCAGACGGCGCGCCTCGCCTGCAAAAACCAGCGGCGGCATCTTGCGAAGGGTTTTCTCCACGGCCGCCAGCGCCGCAGGATCGGGATAATCCTCCGGGATATGCTTGGCCGGTTTCGCCCTCCAGGATGAGGGGCTCCAACGCTCGGTCATTTGTCTCGCCTAGAAAAAAGAGCCGCGGGGTTTAGCTCAATCGGCTCCAGAAGGCAAAGCGCGCTCACTGCGCCCGCGGAACAACGCGATCAGGGGCCGCTCCAGCAGGAAATAGCAGGCGATGCCGCCGGCGACGGATGCAGCCACGGCGATGGGAACGAAGGAGAGGTGGCTGACCTTCAAGGGATGGCTCAGCACCTGCACGATGATCACATGGGCCAGATAGATCGAATAGGACGCATCTCCCAGCAGGATCAGCGGGCGGATTGACGGAATGCCGCCGCGATATTCCGCCGTCACCAGCCCGGCGACGAGCAGGAAGGCCGGAACGCCCCACCAGAACGGCCGGAACAGATTCTCGAACAGTCCCAACGGGCTGAGCGCCGCGAACAAGGCAAGCCCCGCAAAAGCCATTTGCCAGCCAATGGCGCGGGACGGCAGCTTGCCGTGCAGTCTGGCCTCGGCCAGCCAGACGCCAGCGATGAACTGTACGAACATCAGATTGGCGCCGAGGAAATAGGCCGGCCGCACGACCATGCCGAACAGCGGCACAGCCAGAAGGCCAAGTGTCAGCGCATGGATCCGCCAGCGAAGCGAGACCAGAAGGCTGGCCGCGAAGATCAGATAGAACACCGCCTCATAGTTCAGTGACCAGCCCGGGGTGATCACCGGAAACGGCTGGCCGTCCGGGTTGAGGTGCTGGATGAAGCCCAGCGAAAGCAGCAGGTGCCTGGGCGTCACATGCGCATCCCAGATCAGGTCCGGCCAGCGCAACGCCAGCGCCCCCACAGCCAGCGTCAGCAGCCAGTAGAGCGGCGCCACCCTCACCCACCGCCGGCCCAGGAACACCCCCGTGCTCATCGGCCGCTCGCGGGCGATGGTCCACAGGATGAAACCCGAGATGACGAAAAACACGTCCACCCCCGCCGCCCCGATCTCAAAGCTCGGCCTGGTCCAGCGCATGGCGTGATAGACCACCACCATCAGCGCCGCGAAAGCGCGCAGGTACTGGATGGAATAAAGCCGCCCGGCCCCGGCAACGGTTGGCGCTGGAGGGCTCAATTCCTACCCGCCACTTCGTTCGGCACGTATTTCTCGCGCATGGTGACCAGTTCCTCCGCCGCGGTGGGGTGCAGGGCGCAGGTGTCGTCCCACTGGGCTTTGGTGCAGCCCATCTTTACCGCCACGGCGGCCAGCTGGATCATTTCGGGCGCGTCTGGGCCGACAATGTGAACGCCGACCAACTTCTGGGTTTTTTCCTCCACCACCAGCTTCATCAGCGTCTGATCTCGCCCCCCGGTGAAGGTTACCTTCATGGGCCGAAATTTCGCCCGGTAGATATCGACCTTGCCGTAGAGGTGGCGCGCGGTCGCCTCGCTCACTCCTACCGTCCCCACCGGCGGCTGCGAGAACACCGCCGTCGGCACTAGCGCATGATCAAACGCCGTCGGTTTGTCGTGGAAGACGGTGTCGGCGAATGCCACCGCCTCACGGATCGCCACCGGCGTCAGGTTGAGCCGGCCGGTCACATCGCCGATCGCCCAGATGTGCGGCGCATTGGTCTGCGAGAACTTGTCTACACAGACCGTGCCGTCGGGGTTTTCCTTCACGCCGGCCGCCTTCAGGTTCAGGCCACCGGACGAGGCCCGCCGGCCGGTGGCGAACATCACCGTTTCGGTCGGACAGGGCGGATGACTGTCGCCGAAATGGCTGACCAGGCCCTTGTCCGTCTTCTCGATCTTCGCATGCGCCGCGCCCAGGATGATGCGGATGCCGCGCTTTTCCATCTCGCCGGCCAGATGGGTCCGTACATCGTCGTCAAAGCCGCGCAGTATGTTGTCGCCGCGATAGGCGAGCGTGGTCTCGACGCCCAGGCCTGCGAAAATCCCGGCGAACTCCACCGCGATATAGCCGCCGCCGGCGATCAGAATGGATTTCGGCAAGGTCCTCAGATGGAATGCCTCATCCGAAGTGATGGCGTGTTCGATGCCGTCGATGTCGGGGCGGTGGACGTGGCCGCCGGTGGCGATCAGTATCTTGTCGGCGGTGATTTCCTTCGAGCCATCGGGTCCGGAAACCTTGAGCGTGTGCGGGCCGGTGAACGCCGCAAAGCCGTGCATCAACAGCGCGCCGGCTTTGTTGAGGTTTGTCGTGTAAATCCCTGAAAGACGGGCAATTTCGTCGTCTTTCCGCGCCAGGAATTTTACCCAGTCGAATGTCGCGGCCGGCACGTTCCAGCCAAACGCGCGCGCATCCTCGAACCCGTGGCTGAACTCCGATGCATAGACCATGAACTTCTTGGGCACGCAGCCGCGGATCACGCAGGTGCCGCCCACCCGGTCGGCCTCGGCGACGGCCACCCGCGCGCCGGTCATGGCCGCTAGCCGCGCGGCGCGCACGCCCCCCGAACCGGCGCCGATAACAAACAGGTCGTAGTCGTAGGCCATCTGCGGCCCTTTCCTAAGGCGTCAGGCGCTTGACGCCACTATCGGTTCCGATGATCGCCTCATCGGCCAGGTCGATGAAGAGCCCGTGCTCGACCACGCCCGTGACCAGTTTCAGGGCGTCGGCCAGCATGGCCGAGTCCGTGATCTCGCGGCAGGCGGCGTCGTATACATAGTTGCCGCCGTCGGTTCTGACAGGCTCTCCGTCCTTTTTTCGCCAGCGCGGCGCGATCTCGATGTCGCAGCTGGCCAGCGCGTCGCACAGCCGCGCCTGGGTGTGGATATGCCCGAAGGCCACCACTTCGATGGGCAGGGCGAACGCCCCCAGCACCGGCACGACCTTGGCCGCATCGGCGATGACGACGCAGCGCTTCGAAGCCTCCCAGACCAGCTTTTCACGCAGCAGCGCCGCGCCACCGCCCTTGATCAGGGTCAGGCCCGGCCCGATCTCATCGGCCCCGTCGACAGTCAAGTCGATGCCTTTGACCTCGTCCAGCGTCGCCAGCTTCATGCCTAACGAGACCGCCAGGTCCGCCGTCGCAACGGATGTGGGCACGCCGCGGATATCGAGCCCCCTGCCCGCCAGCGCCTTGACGAACCACGCGGCCGTCGAGCCGGTGCCAAGGCCCACCGTCATACCCGCCTCAACCAGCGCTGCGGCCGCTTCACCGGCGATGCGCTTCTGGTCATCGGCGCTCATTTGGCCTTCGCCGCCTTCTTGCGTTCGCGGAACTTCGCCGCCCAACCTTCCTTGTTGACCTGGCTTCCGCGCGCCAGAGCCAGGGCGTCGGCCGGCACGTCCTCGGTGATCACCGATCCAGAACCGGTCATCGCGCCGTCACCCACCCTCACCGGCGCCACCAGGGCCGTATCAGAGCCGATGAAAGCGCCTTCGCCGATGTGGGTGTCGTACTTGTCGAAGCCGTCGTAGTTGCAGAAGATCGTGCCGGCTCCGATGTTGGCCTTCGCGCCCACCGTGCCGTCGCCCAGATAGGACAGGTGGTTGGCCTTGGCGCCCTTGCCGACCTTGACCTTTTTCACCTCGACGAAATTGCCGATATGGGCGTCCTCACCGATGTCGGCGCCGGGCCGCAACCGTGCATAGGGTCCGATGATCGCGCCAGGCCGCACGATACAGCCCTCCAGGTGCGAGAACGCCCGGATCACAGCCCCGCCGTCTACCGTCACGCCTGGGCCGAACACCACGTAAGGCTCGATAGTCGCGCCCGCGCCGATGACGGTGTCGTGGCTGAGGTGCACCGTATCCGGCGCGCTCATTGAGACGCCCGCCTCCATCAGGCGGGCCCTTGCCCCCGCCTGCCAAACGGCTTCGGCCTCGGCCAGCTGTCCTTGCGAATTGACCCCCAACATCACCTCCTCGGGTGCGAATGCGGCGCGCACGGTAAGGCCCGCCGCATTGGCGAGGCCAACCACGTCGGTCAGATAGTATTCTTGTTTGGCGTTGGCGTTGCCGACCTTCGACAGGAGGTCAAACAAAACGCTCGCCTTTGCCGCGATGACGCCGGAATTGCTGGCCGTGATCGCCCGTTGCGCCTCGCTGGCGTCCTTTTCCTCGACAATGGCGGTCAACTGGTCGCCCTGAACGATCAGCCGGCCGTAGCCGAACGGATCGGCGGCCTCGAAGCCCAGCACCGCGACATCGGCCTCGACATCCAGCAGCGGGTCGATGGCCATAGCGTCCATCAGCGGTGTGTCGGCATAGGTGACCAGCACGTCTCCCTCGAACCCCGCAAGCGCGCCCTTGGCTGCCAGCACCGCATGGCCCGTGCCGAGCGGTGGGTCCTGCACGGCAACCGCGCCCGCCCCCAGCCGTTTCGTGACGTGCTCGCCGACAGCCGGACTGTGAGCGCCGACCACCACCACGATCTTCTCGCAGCCCAGCCCTTCAGCCGCATCGATGGCGCGATCCAGCAAGGTCCGCCCGCCCACCTTGTGCAGCACCTTGGGCAGGGGCGATTTCATCCGGGTTCCGGCGCCAGCGGCGAGGATGATAGCGGCCCGCTTGATCATGATTGGCTATGGTCTTTGGAATCGGTCATTGCGCTCACCACCGATCTAACCCAAACGCCGCCCAGGAGCCACGTTTGCCAAACCTCGACCTTTCCGGCTGGACCATCGCCTTCGACCTCGACGGCACCCTGGTCGAGAGCGCGCCCGATCTGATCGCGGCGCTGAACGTGATTATGACCCAGGAAGGCCTGCCCACCGTGCCGGTGGAAGCGGCGCGCCACATGGTCGGCCACGGCGCCATCGCCATGACGCGCAAGGGTTTTGAAGCGGGCGGGCGGCCATTTCCCGAAGATCGCGCCAAGGAAATCCTTGAAAGCTTCATCGACGCCTATCTGCCGATCATCGCCCGCGAGACGCGGCCCTTCGATGGTTGTCTGGAAACCCTGCAGGCCCTGAAGGACGCCGGCGCCACCCTCGTCGTCTGCACCAACAAACGCACCGGCCTTTCCAACGCCCTGCTCAAAGGACTGGATATGGATGGCTATTTCGCCGCCGTGGTCGGCGCGGATGACGCCCCGGCCCCCAAGCCGGACGCCCGGCACCTGCTCTTCTCCATCGAGGAGGCGGACGGTGACCCCGACATGGCCCTGATGATAGGCGACTCGCGGGCCGATGTCGGGGCGGCGCGCAACGCCGGCATCCCGGTGGCGGTGATGAGCTTCGGCTATTCCGACGTGCCGCAGAGCGAGCTTGGCGCGGACGTGGTCCTGGACCACTATGACCAGCTCATTGGCTGGGTGGCGGAACAAACCAAATGAAAGCCTGGATCGGAGGGGCGAACGGCCCCGAACTGACCGACGTCGCCGCGCCCACGGCCGGAGCCTCCGACGTTGTCGTCCGCGTCCACGCCAGCGGCCTGAACCGCGCTGACCTCTTCATGGCCGGCGGCGGAACCCACGGAACGCTCGGCGGCGCCGGCGCGATCATCGGCCTCGAATGGGCCGGCGAGATCACCGAAGTCGGCTCTGACGTCACCGCCTTCAAGTTGGGCCAGCGGGTGATGGGATCCGGCGGTTCATCCTTCGCCGAATACGCCAAAGCGGATTCAGGCCGCGTCACCGCCATTCCCGACGGCATGAGCTACGAAATAGCCGCCGGCCTGCCCGTCGCCATCCAGACCATGCACAATGCCCTGGTCACCGAAGGCGCGCTCGAACGCGGCCAGTCCGTGCTGATCCACGGCGCCAGCTCCGGCGTCGGCCTGATGGGCCTGAAGATCGCCCGGCTGTTGGGCGCGGCCACCGTCATCGGTTCAGCCCGCAATCCGGGTCGCCGGGCCCGCCTGGCGGAATTCGGCGCCGACCTGGCTGTCGATCCCGACAGCGAAAACTGGGTTGAGGAAATCAAGGAAGCCACAAGCGGCGCCGGCGTTGATCTCGTCGTCGATCAGATCTCCGGCCCTGGCATCAACGACACCCTGCGTGCGGTGCGCGTGAAGGGCCGCATCGTCAATGTCGGACGGCTCGGCGGCAATGTCGCGCCCATGGATTTCAACCTGCATGCCCTGCGGCGGATCACCTACACCGGCGTCACCTTCCGCAGCCGCAGCGTCCAGGAAGTCCGCGACATCGTTACCCTGGCCGCCGCTGATCTCGCCGGCCCGCTGGCCGAGGGCAAACTGCACCTACCCATCGACCGAACCTATGCCTTCAACGACCTCGTGGCGGCGTTAGCCCACATGGAAGCCAACCAGCACTTTGGAAAGATCGTGCTGAAGGGGATGGCGGGTTAGGCCTCCGGCAGCTCCAACGGGTAGCCATCCGGGTCCACGGTCCATCTCGCCTCGGGCGCCCCGTCGGCCAGCGCCGCCTCGATAGCCTCGATCTTGGCCTGGGTGGTGAGCAGGCGCTGCTGCACCATCGATCCCGACCTCGAACTGGACAGCAGGTGAATGTCCCGCCAGCGCATCTGCTTCAGCATGGCGAGGTAATCAGTTGGGGTCATAGCGTTCTCCGGCGCCCACTCTGGCGCCGGTTGGACCCCTAGGAAACAGCCTTCAGCGATCTCGGCTCGCGAACCCCCATCAACAGCACGATCAACGACGCCAGTTGCAGACCCATGGCGATGGCGAAGGCCGGGGGATATCCTACCGCCACGCCGATTAGCCCGCCTATCAGCGGGGCCGCCGAGGAGACCACGCCTTCGATCGTCGCCGAAATGCCCAGCCGCATGGCGATGTCCTGCCGCGCGCCAAACTCAAGGATCAACGTCTGAGCCGACATCTGATAGCCGGCGTTCGACGCCCCCAGCGCGACGAAGGCCAGCAGGAACACGGGCTCCGAGTGCGCAAATATCATCGCGCCCAACCCCAGAGCGCCCAGCGCCATGGCGCCGACGAAGTTCGAGCGAAAACCGCCCCGGTCTCCCATGTGCCCCCAGGCCAGGTTCGAGGCGGTGTCTGCCCCCAGATAGACCAGGCTGAACAGCCCCAGCGAGGCGCCCGTCAGCCCCACCCGCTGGGCGGCGTGCAGCACATAGAGCGGCGCCGCCATCCGCCCGCCGACCGCCAGCGCCTGGGCGACCAGGAAATTCCGATAGTTCGGATCGGCATGGATCAGCCCGTCGAAATCCTTCAGCCGTTCGCGAAGGCGGGTGCGCGGTCGCAAAGCCGGCGGCTCGGGCTCAATCATCAAGAGGCGAAGCGCGGTCAGCCCCAGGCTGGTCAGCACAAAGACGATCAGGAACGTCACCGCATAGCCGTTGCCCAGCACATTGTGCTGGATCAGGAACCGCCCGGCGAACCACGACAGCACCGCCGCAATCGCCCCGCCGGTCATATTGCGATAGGCTTGGAGCCGCCCGCGCCGTTCAATCGGAATGGCCTTGGCGAGCAGAAGCTGAAACACCACCCGCTGCGCGCCCTGGAAAAATCCGTAGGCGAACAGCAGCGCCAGAACGACGACCGCAAGGGTTTTCCCGTCCAGAAACCACGCCGCGACCGCCAGCAACAGGATCGCCGCCCGCATCAGGCTGCCCATCAGGGTCGCGGCCGGCAGCACCCGCTTGCGATGCTCGACCAGATTGGCCCCGATGACCGGCGAGATGATCTGTCCGGCCTGTTGCAGCGCCAGGCCCAGCCCCACGAAGGCGCTGGCTGAGGCGGCGGGCGCCAGGGTGGCCAGGAAGGCCGGGAGCAAGGTCGGCGCCGCCAGCACCCGAAACCCCGTCATTCCCAGCATGCCGTGCAGATAGTGCCCCAGGTAATTGCGGCGCAGGTGCTTGCGGACAAAGGCGTCGTAATCGGCCTCGGCGTCAGCCGGGTCCGCGGGCGTGGCGTCCTCTGGTATCTCTGAGGTCAATGGCGGGCGCTCTCTCGACGAGAGCATTGGGCCGATTCTCCGGCGCGAGCCCACGACTGGACGTTGTGGAGATTTCGCGGGTTCCCGTGGACAACCCATTATGGGCTATCGTTTGAGTAACCATCTCGCTTCACTCGACCTTAAAGGCAGTCATGCAACCTGGCAGCGATGACCGCAAGCATTCCCCCATCGCCTGACCTGGACGAGCCGGTCAACCCCGAGCGGCTGGAGATCCTGCGGCTACAATTCGCCAGGATCTCCGAACGCAGCATCCATCCCGTCGATGAGGCCCTGCGCATTGTCTACGGTGCGGCGGTTTTCGTCGCCATCGTGCTCGGCGCGCGCCTGGTGCTGGGCTCGCTCTTCTAGAAGGGCCCGCCAGCCCACCGCGCAACTTTCCTTGCCCGAGCGCATTGGTTTTTGAACCGGCAACCCGCTCAGGAAAGTCCAATGCGTTCAATTTTGCTTCTCGTTCTCGGGGTTCCGATCCCGATCATCCTGCTTTTGGCCTTCTGCACCCACCATTTGTAGGTAGGCTGGGCGGTTTCCCGTGGCTGCGCCACGTGAAGCCCGCAGGGCGAAGCGTGGTGGACGCGGTAGGGATTGAACCTACGACCCCGCCCGTGTGAAGGGCGTGCTCTCCCGCTGAGCTACGCGTCCGTGCCGTTTTTCAGAGCGCAGGCCTATATCCCCGCCCCCTGCCTGCGGCAAGCCTACTGGTGGTCCAAAAGGCCCAGCACGCGCTTGGCCACGACGTTCAGGTTCACCTCCGAGGTGCCGCCCTCGATCGAATTGCCTTTCGAACGCAGAAAGGCGCGCGTCTGGGCGAGCTCTGAGGGGGTGAATCCCTCGCCTTCCCAGCCCAGGCCCTGCAGGCCCATGGCCTCGACCAGGAGTTCGTTGCGCTCCATGCCGATGGTCGCGCCGGCGTATTTGATGATCGAGGTCGCCGCCGACGGCCCGCCGCTCCTGACTTCGTCGTTCAGCCGCCGCTGAGTCAGGTTGAAGGCGTGGCTCGCCATCTTGTTGGCGGTGATCCGCGCGCGCAATTCGCCGTCGAGCAGGCGGCCGTCATCGCCGAGGCCGACGTACTCGCGTGCGATGTCGGCGAGGTCGCCGGCGCCGCCAAGGCCGAGGCTGGCGTTGCCGGTCCCCGATGAGACCATGCTGCCCGAAATGTTCTGGCGCTCGTACTGCAGCAGCCGCTTGGCGATGTCCCAGCCGCCGCCGACCTTGCCGACCAGCTGGTCCTTCGGAACCTTCACATCGGTCAGGAAGGTCTCGCAGAACGGCGAGGCGCCGGAGATCAGCTTGATCGGCTTGGGCTCGACGCCCGGCGTCTGCATGTCGATCAGCAGGAAGCTGATGCCCTCGTGCTTCTTGTCGGTGCTGGTGCGCACCAGGCAGAAGATCCAGTCGGCCTTGTCGGCGTAGGAAGTCCAGACCTTCTGGCCATTGACCAGCCAGTGATCGCCTTTGTCCTCGCAGCGGGTTTGCAAGCCGGCCAGGTCCGAGCCTGCGCCCGGCTCGGAATAGCCCTGGCACCAGCGAATTTCGCCGCGGCAGATCTCCGGCAGGAAGCGCTTCTTCTGCTCCTCGTTGGCGTACTCCAGCAGTACGGGTCCGAGCATCCACAGGCCGAACGAGGCCAGCGGCGTGCGATAGCCGCCCTTGGTCATTTCGCTGGCCAGAACCTTGGCCTCGGCGTGGGAAAGCCCGCCGCCGCCGTATTCGGTCGGCCAGGTAGGCGCCGTCCAGCCTCTGGACGCCATACGGTTGATCCACACCTTGATCGGCGCATCGGAGTTCAGATAGGCCTGCCCGCCCCAGATGGCCTCTTCGTCGAGTTTGGCCTTGGGGTCCTTCAATTCCAGCGGATAGTTGGCGGCCAGCCAGCTTTTGACGTCGCTGCGGAAGGCGTCGAGATCGCTCATGGATCGGGTCTCACTCAAACGGGCGTTCGAGGCGGGATAACCTCACCCCGCGCGATCGGCAAGCGGCGCCATCTTGCATCCCCCGCCTTGCCCTTTCATAAGCGCGCCCATGGCGAGACTCATCGACGGCAAGGCCTTCGGCGAAACCGTGCGCGAAAAGGTGGCGGCCGAGGTGGCGCGCCTCAAGGCGGAGCACAATCTGACACCGGGCCTGGCTGTGGTGCTGGTCGGCGAGGACCCGGCCAGCCAGGTCTATGTCCGCAACAAGGGCGAGCAGACCGAGGCCGCCGGCATGTTGTCGGTCACCCACCGCCTGCCGGCCGAAACCAGCCAGGCGGCCCTGCTGAAACTGGTTGCCGAGCTCAACGCCGACAAGGACATTCACGGTATCCTGGTGCAGTTCCCGGTGCCTGATCACATCGACCAGGGCGACGTCATCGCCGCCATCAATCCCGACAAGGACGTCGACGGCCTGACCGTGCTGAGCGCCGGGCGCCTGGCCAGTGGTCTGCCGGGCCTGGTGCCGTGCACGCCCACCGGCTGCGTCATGCTGATCAAGGACGTGATGGGCGACAATCTCAGCGGCAAGCGCGCTGTGGTCATCGGCCGCTCGAACCTGGTGGGCAAGCCGGTCGCCCAGCTGCTGCTGGCCGAGAACTGCACGGTCACCATCGCCCATTCGAAGACGACCGACCTGCCCGCCGTGTGCCGCGAAGCCGACATTCTCGTCGCCGCCGTGGGCCGCCCGGAAATGGTGAAAGCCGACTGGATCAAGCCCGGCGCCGTGGTCATCGACGTCGGCATGAACCGCGTCCCCTCGATCAAGAACCCGGGCAAGACTCGCCTGGTGGGCGATGTCGCCTTCGACGAATGCGAAAAGGTCGCCGGCGCCATCACGCCTGTTCCCGGAGGCGTCGGCCCGATGACCGTCGCCTGCCTGCTCTACAACACTGTCACCGCGGCGAAGCTGTCGGCGGGGCTGGCGTAAGCGCTTTCAGGCGAAGTGGAGACCGGTTCGCCGTCCGAAAGCGCGACCAACTAAGAACCTAGGGCGACGGTTTTGGCCCGGCCAAAACCGGACTCGGCCTAGCGGGCGGCGGCGGCAGGCTCTCGGCCCAGGTGACCAGGCCATTCAACACCTGGCTCGTCGCCGCGTCATAGGCCGTCACGATCGAAGCAACACGGTTTTCGCTGGCCGGAACCTCGGCGCGGAGGAATTTCTCCGCCACGCGGGTTGAATCGGCCGGATAAGTCATGGTGGCCTTGATCTCCACCACCACCGTCGGCGCGGCGCGCTGGTCGAAGGCTTTGGCGTCGGTCTTGGCTTTGGACTTGGCGACGATTGGCGCATCGGAATAGCGCGCCTCAAAAGTGCGCACCTCGACCCGCAAAGACGCATCGGGCGCTGAGGCACTTGCGCGGGTCAGAAGGCGCAGCTTCGACGAGACGTCAAAGGCCGCGATGATCTGCTCGTCGAACATGATCGGCGCCGGCGCGGCCCACCTGGCGCCCGCGATCGAGGCGGTTTCCGCGCCGCTGATGGTAACGATCTGGTCCCCGCTCGACATTCTCGGAAACGTGGTCGGCGCGCGCAGGATACTGACCTTCATGCCCGCGTCCGACTGGCCGGACCGCAGTGCATCGATCGCCAGCTTGTAGGTCGCCGACGGCTCGGCCTTGGGAAACACGGTCACGCAGGCGCTTAAGCCAGCGCAGGCCAGAACGACCGGTATCAGCGAACGAAGGTTCATGGCGCCACCCTGATTTGCTGGGCGGGCTCTTTGGTGATCAGCCCGCGGGGGTCCCGTTCGATTTCATTGGCCAGCCGGTCCAGGGAATCGGCGGCCGACTGCAGGCTGGTGATGGCGCTCTGTACCTGCGGCAGGGTGTTGGTGGCGAAATCCGTGGTCGGCCCACGAAGCGCCGAGACCGTGGAACGGATGTCCGTGGCGGCCGCCTTCAGCTCGTCTATCGCACTGTTGGCGTTGTTCAGCGTCGCCGCGCCCTTGCCGTTGACCAGTTCCTTGGCCGAGTTGCTGAGGCTCGAAACATCCTTGGCCGCCTGATCCAGGCTCTTGATGGCCTCGTCCGCGTTCTGGAAGACCTGGCTGTTCTCACGCGCCGAGGCCACCACCAGATTAAGATCTTCGAGAATACCCGAGAAATTGGCGACATTTTCCTTGGACAGCACCGAGGACACTCGATCCAGAGTCTCCACCGCCCGCGCCAGCACCGTGCCGCCACCCTTCAGCAGGTCCTGAAGAACACTGGCCTGGGTGTGGATCACCGGAACGACACCGGATTTGGCCGTCGTCTTGAGCAGCGGATTGGTCGCCGTTCCCGCCGTCAGCTGAATGAAATTGACGCCGGTGATGCCCAGCGGCTCCATGGTGGCGAAGCTGTCGGTGCGGACAGGAACCCAGGACGAGACCCGGATGCGGGCAACCACCTTGTTGGGGTCGGTGGGATCGAGCGTCAGGTTCTTTACCTCGCCCACCTTGATGCCGTTGAACTGCACCTCGCCGCCCTCCGGCAGGCCGCTGACCGAGCCGGTGAACACAACGTCGTATTTGTCATTGTCCCGCGCGAACGTCGCCTTGCCCAGCCAGATAGCGAAGACCGCCAGACCCACCAGCAGCGCCAAGGTGACAAATCCGACCAGGGTGTAGTTGGCGTTACGCTCCACGGGTCGCGCCTCCGCCTGATCTGGCGCCGAATCTGGCGCCGCCTTCGGCGTGCTCGGCCGCGCGCCCGCGAGGGCCCAGGAAATACTCCCGGATCCACGGGTGATCGGATTTCTCCAGCTCTTTGATCGGCGCTACCGCCACGATCTTCTTGTCCGCCAGCACCGCCACGCGGTCACAAATAGCATAGAGGCTGTCGATGTCGTGTGTGATCATGAACACGGTAAGGCCCAGACTGTCGGAAAGATCCTTGATCAATTCGTCAAAGGCGGCCGCCCCAATCGGATCGAGACCGGACGTCGGCTCGTCCAGGAACAAAAGCTCCGGATCGAGGGCGAGGGCGCGGGCCAGTCCGGCCCGCTTGCGCATGCCGCCGGACAGCTCCGACGGCCGCTTGATGGCCGCTTCCGGCGGCAGGCCCACAAGCGCGATCTTGACGTCGGCCAGCCGGCGGATTTCGCCCTTGCTGAGCCGGGTGTGTTCGACCATGGGCGCGGCGACGTTCTCGCGCACCGTCAGGTTGGAAAACAGCGCCGCGGACTGAAACAGCACGCCCCAGCGGCGTTCCATGTCGTCCCACTGCCGGTTGGACGTGCGCCGCAAGTCGCGGCCGAACAGGCGAACCGAACCGCCGTCAGGCGCCTTCAGCCCGATCAAGGTGTTGAGCAGGACAGATTTTCCAGAACCGGAGCCGCCCACCACGCCCAGCACCTCGCCGCGCCGGACCGTCAGGTCGATCCCGTCATGGACGACGTTGCTGCCGAATTTGGAGACAAGTCCGCGCACCTCAATGACCGGCACGCCGTCTTCGAGTTCCTCGTTCTCGGGAATGTCGAACTCCAGGCTCAAACGTCGAGCTCCAGGAAAATCAGGGCGAAGATGGCGTCCAGCACGATGATCGAGAAGATGGAATGCACCACCGCGGTCGTCACCCGCCGGCCCAGCGATTCAACATCGCCGCCGACCATCAGACCCTGACGGCAACCGATGCCGGCGACCGCGAGCGCCATGAACGGCGCCTTGATCATCGAAAGGCCGAACTGGGTGATGCCGACGTTCCGCTGGATCGTCTCGATGAAATAGGTTGGCGACAGATCCAGCGTCCACCACAGGATCACGCCGCCCGCAAAGAGGCCGGCCACCGCACCGAGGAACGTCAGAAGAAACACCATGACGAACAGGGCGATGAATCTGGGCAGCACGATCGCCTCGAAGGGATCTACGCCCATGGTCTGCATGGCGTCGATCTCCTGCTGCATCTTCATGGCCCCGATTTCGGCGGCGAAGCTCGAAGCCGAACGCCCGGCCAGCAGCACCGCGGTGATCACCACGGCGAATTCCCGCAAGACGCCGAAGCCCACCGTCTCGACCGAAAAGATCTGGAAGCCGACATCCGCCAGCATGCTGGATGCCAGAAACGCGATCACGGCCCCGATGAAGAAATTGGTGATCATCACGATCGGGATGGCGTCGATCCCGGCCCGCTCGGTGATGTTGATCACCGTCGCCCAGCGAACGCGCCCAGGATTGATAACAGCGCGCGCCAGCGTGGCCAGCAGATACCCGATGAAGCCGAAGCTCTCCCCGGCCTCGAAAAACAGGTTCACCACGCCTTTCCCCAGGCGGTACATGAGAGCGTTAACCGACAAGGGGCGTTTGGCGACCGGCGTTTCGGTGTGGATCGCCTCGACCACCCGGCCCAGCAGACGCAGGGTTTCTGGCCGTCCCTCGACCTGATTGTCGTTCAGCTTGCCGCCCAGGGCCTCAATCAGGGCCATGGCTCCGGCCGTGTCGAACCGGCCAACCTGGCGAAGATCGATGCTGGAGGATCCGCCGCGCAGGGCTTCGGTCAGGCGCACCGGCGCATCGCCCAGACAGATGGCGCTCCAGTCGCCGGTCAGGACGACCGGGCCGGCCTCATCTTCACGCTTGAAATTGGCCGGGGTATCCATGATGCGGCGTCAACCGCCCCTTTTGCGACCCAACTGCTGCGCTGCAACGTGCCTGCCCCGGCAATGGTTGCCAAGACGCCGTTACGCGAATTCTAGCCGTTGTTGCGCAACCACACACAAACCGCCCACGCCTGGGCCTCGTGGCGGGCTTTCTGGACAAAGTCCGTAGGGCTCATCCAGACCAGTTCGTGGTCGTCTTCGATCTTCAATGCGGGGTCTTCAGTCAAGACACTGGCCGCATAAAAGGCGCCGTGGTTGTTCACCGCGCGGCCTTCCGGACTGATGTAGCGCTGTCGGGCGCGCATGAGAAAGGCGCCGGGGGCGATGTTCAGGCCTGCTTCCTCGCCGAACTCGCGGACCATGGCTTCAAGCTCGGTTTCACCAGGATCAATGCCGCCGCCTGGCAAGTCGAACACGGGCGGTTCGCCGGCGCGGATGGTGATCGCCGCCACCGCAAGCAGGCCATCGCGGACCACCACGCCGAAGGTCGCCGGCCGGTCGACGTAAGTACGGCCTTCGACGATCTCACCGAATTGCAAGTCAGCCATCAGCTCTCGACGAACGCCCGCTCCAGCACGAAATCGCCGGGGCTGGCGATGGAGCCTTCCTGGAAGCCCCGGTCGAGCATGATCTGTTTCAGGTCGACCAGCACCGACGGCCCGCCGCACATCATCACCCTGTCGACCGCCGGATCGAGTGGCGGCAAACCCAGGTCCGAGAACACCTGGCCTGAAGTGATCAGGTTGGTGATGCGGCCGCGGGTAGGAAACTCCTCGCGCGTCACGGTGGGGTAGTAGCGCAGTTTGCCGCCGATGACGTCTTTCAGCAGTTCGTCGTTCGGCCAGTCGTGCGACAACTCCTGGCGATAGTTGAGATCGGCGACCTCCCGCACGGTGTGGGTGACCACCACAGTGTCGAACCGCTCATAGACCTCCGGATCGCGGGCCAGCGACAGCCAGGGCGCAAGGCCCGTGCCGGTGCCCAGCATATAGAGGGTGCGGCCGGGCTTCAGGGCGTCCAGCACCAGGGTGCCGGTGGGTTTCTTGCCGATCAACAGGTCATCGCCGACCTGGATCTTTTGCAGCCGCGAGGTCAGGGGGCCGTCCTGAACCTTGATCGAGTAGAACTCCAGTTCTTCCGACCAGTTGGGCGAGGCGATAGAATAGGCGCGCAGCAGCGGTTTGCCGTCTTCCTTGGGCAAGCCCAGCATGACGAACTGACCGTTCTCGAAGCGGAACGAAGGGTCGCGCGTCGTGCGGAACGAGAACAGCTCACTGGTCCAGTGCTGGACCCATGTCACCTTTTCCGCGAAGAAGGCGGCGCCGGCCTTGACGGGCGGAATGACGGCGGTTTCTGACATTACGAAAGTGGCCTATCTATTTCTTGTTGCACTATATATCGCCGCCAACTTCGAGGGTCGGACGCGTGGCGCGATCTACGTGGATGCCGCACTCGGACTTGTCCTGCCCCGCCCAGCGGCCCGAGCGGACATCGCCGCCCTCTTCCACCGGCTTGGTGCACGGCCAACAGCCGATCGAGGGAAAGCCCTGAGCCACCAGCGGGTGAGCCGGCAGGTCGTGCTCGGCGGCGTAGTCGTCGAGACCTTCCTTGGTCATGTTGGCCAGCGGATTGAACTTGATCTTGCCGTCGGACGAGCGCTCCACCACCGGCAGGCGCAGCCGATCCCCGCCCTGGAAGCGCTTGCGGCCCGTGATCCAGGCGTCGAACTCGCCCAACGCCCGGTCGAGCGGCAGCACTTTTCGAATATTGCAGCACCCGTCGACATCGGTTTTCCACAGGTTCGCCGAAGGATCGTTGACCGCCAGGTCCGCATAGGCCGGACGCAGGTCGCGCACGCCGGTCAGGCCCAGCTTGGCGGCGAGGTTTTGCCGGTAGTCCAGCGTCTGGCCAAACAGCATGCCGGTGTCCAGGAACAGCACCGGAATGGCCGGATTCACCTGCGCGGCCATGTGCAAAAGCACTGCCGATTCCGCCCCGAAGGACGAAACCAGCGCCAGCTTGTCGCCAAAGGTCTCATGGGCCACGCGCAGGATCTCATTGGGCGTCGCGTCGCGCAGGCGCTCGTTCAACCCCGCGACGATATCGCGTTCAGCGGCTTGATCGTAAGCCATCATTGGGTCCTCTCGATGAAGGCCGGATCGCGGTCATCGGCGCCGCGTTGATAGACGTGACGAAAACGGCCGGCCGCCGCCATCCACTGTTCAGGGGTCGAACCGTCGGCCGGCTCAAAGGCGTCGAAGCCGCAACGCACGAAGAACACCGCCTGCTCACGCAGCACCTCGCCCACGGCGCGGATCTCGCCGTCATAGCCAAACCGCTCGCGCAGCAGCCGGGCGGAGGTGTAGTGCCGCCCGTCGCGGAATTTGGGAAAACTCAGCGCCACCAGCGACAGCCGGGTCAGATCCTGTGCAATGTCCTCGATCGCCTGGTCTGACGCCAGCAGCACCCCGACATTACGGCCATTAGAAAGCAAGACCTCGCCCTCGGTCCTGAAGCGCTCCAGCGGCAGGATCACATCGCCGCTCGCGGGCGTTTCGTCTTCATCCGCCACCGTGACGTAGGCGTCGTTGGCGAAGGCCGCGTGACCGTCATGCAGCCTAATGAGCTTCGGCATAAACGGCCTCCTTGAAGGGGACCAAACCGACTCTACGATAGGTGTCGATGAAGCGCTCGCCGGCGTGGCGCTCGCGCAGGTAAACCTCGATCATCTGGTCGACGGCGTCGGTGACCTTGTCGGCGGGAACCGCGGGGCCGAGAATCTTGCCGACCTCGGCGTCCTCGGCGGCCGAGCCACCCAGACTGAGCTGGTAGAATTCCTCGCCTTTCTTGTCGACGCCCAGGATGCCGATGTGGCCGACGTGGTGGTGGCCGCAGGCGTTGATGCAGCCGGAAATCTTGATCTTCAGCTCACCGATCTTCTCAGCCGTTTCGGCGTTGGCAAAGCGCACGGCGATATCCTGAGCGATCGGAATGGCCCTGGCGTTGGCGAGCGCGCAGTAATCCAGGCCTGGGCAAGCGATGATATCGCTGACCAGGTTGATGTTGGCGGACGCGAGGCCGATGGCCTTCAACCCTGCGAACACCGCCGCCACATCGTCCAGCTTCACATGGGCCAAAACGAGGTTCTGTTCGTGCGTCACCCGCACCTCGCCAAAGCTGTAGGCGTCGGCCAGGTCGGCAATCGCATCCATCTGATCGCCTGTGGCGTCGCCCGGGGTTTCGCCCGGCGCCTTCAGAGAGATATCGACGATGGCATAGCCCGGCTGTTTGTGCGGATGGACATTGTTGCGGGCAAAGCGCGCCAGGGCGTAGTCGGCGGCCTTGGCGGCCTCAAAGGCATCGGAGCGGCCCGGCAGGGTCTCGAACGCCGGGGCCGCAAAGCCCGCCCGCACGCGCTCGATTTCGGCCTGCGGCAAATCAAGCGACGGTCTGTCGATAGCCTCCCACTCAGCCTCGACCTGGCGGGCGAATTCCTCGGCTCCCAGCTGGGCGACCAGGATCTTGATCCGCGCCTTGTAGATATTGTCGCGGCGGCCATGGCGATTGTAGATGCGGAGGATCGCCTCCAGGTAGCTCATCAGGTGCTCGGCGGGCAGGAACTCGCGGATGGTAGGGCCCACATAGGGCGTGCGCCCCATGCCGCCGCCGACGATGACCTCAAAACCCAGGCCTTCACGGCCCTTGCGCATCAACAGGCCGATATCGTGCAGCCGCGCGGCGGTGCGATCGTGCGGCGAAGCGGTGACGGCGATCTTGAACTTCCTCGGCAGGAACGAAAACTCGGGATGCAGCGCGGCCCACTGGCGGATCAGTTCGGACCACACGCGCGGGTCTTCGATCTCCTCGGCCGTGGCGCCGGCGCGCGGGTCGGATGTCACATTGCGGATGCAATTGCCGCTGGTCTGCAGGGCGTGCATCTCGACTGACGCCAGGTGGTCCAGGATGTCGGGCACATCGCGCAGCTTGATCCAGTGGAACTGCAGGTTCTGGCGCGTGGTGAAGTGACCGTAGCCCTTGTCATAGGTGCGCGCGATCCACGCGAGCTTCCTCAACTGCGTTGTAGACAGCGTTCCATAAGGGATTGAGATCCGCAGCATATAGGCATGCAGCTGCAGATAGAGGCCGTTCATCAGCCGCAACGGCTTGAACTGGTCCTCGCTGATTTCGCCGGCCAGACGGCGGGCCACCTGCGCCTTGAACTGGGCGGCGCGGTCTTCGACGAAGGCCCTGTCGATGGCATCGTACCGGTACATGGGCTTACTTCTTCAACTTGATCAGGTTGTGGCGGCCCGCCGAGCGGGCGATGCCGTGCGCCTGTTTGATGAGTTCGATGTCGTGTCCGCCCTCGGCCTGCTTGCCGTGCTGCGGATGGTTTTGCGGCCCGGTCGCCTTGACCCGCTCGCGAAAGGCCGTCGGCGCATAGCCGTCCGCCTCGGGCGCAACGTCAATCAGATAGCAATCGACCACCTGGGTCGGCACATTGGCCTGGGCGACAGCGGCCTCGGCGGCGTCATCGGCCTCGAACAGCTCCGCCTCGCCAAAGCGCGTCTTCCACGCGCCGTGGTTCCAATAGACGACCTCGCCGTCGATCAGCCGATTGGCGACAATGGCTTTCATGATTTTCGCTCTCCCCTGCGCAGGCGAGGGCCCATGCTGACGAACGATTGAGGCTCGGTAAGTCGCGATGGATCCCCGCCTTCGCGGGGACGCTCGGAAGACAGAGCAGCCACCTCGCCAATGAGCAGGATCGCCGGACCATCCAGGCCTTCGACGGCCTCACCCAAACCGCCCAGCGTCGTCAGCACCCGCCGCTCGTCCGGCAGGCTCGCGCCTTCCACGACAAGAACCGGCGTCGAACCTGCCCGGCCCGCTTCGATCAGCTTGGCAGCAATCACCGGCGCAGTCGACAGACCCATGTAGACCACCACCGACTGGTTGCCGCGGGCCAGGCTCGCCCAGTCCAGATCGGGCTCCTCGCCCTTGGCCGCATGGCCGGTGACAAAGGTGACGGTCTGGGCCATGCCGCGATGGGTCAGGGGCGCGCCGGCCGAAGCCGCGGCGGCGAAGGCGGCGGTGACGCCGGGGACCACGTGGGTCGGAATATTGACGGCGCGCAGGGTGGCCAGTTCCTCGCCGCCGCGTCCGAACACGAACGGATCGCCGCCTTTGAGGCGCACCACGCGCTTGCCATCGAGGGCGAGCGCCACCATCAGGCTGTTGATGTCGTCCTGCGGCAGGGTGTGGCGCGACTTGCGCTTGCCCACATCGATCAGGCTGGCTGACGGGTTCGCCAGGTCCAGGATCGCCTGAGGCGTCAGCCGGTCATGCACCACGACGTCGGCGGCTTGTAGCGCCTTCAGGGCCTTGATTGTTAGAAGTTCTGGGTCCCCTGGACCCGCGCCGACCAGCCAGACTTCGCCCACGCGCCCTTGCGCCGCCCCGGACAGGGCGGTCAAACGCGCCTTTCGGCGGTGCCTGGGTGATGTCACGCTTTCAGGTCCTCTAAACACGGTCTATAGATCAGAACGCTTGCAAAATGGGCTTCTCAGGCCCACTTCGCAAACAAGAACTACTGCCTGACCCTTTAGGAAATCTTCTCGTGGATCGCCGCCGGTTGCCGCCGCTGAATGCGCTTCGAGCCTTCGAAGCCGCCGCGCGCCACCTGAATTTCAGCAGGGCGGCCGACGAGCTCTCGGTCACCCCCGGCGCCGTGAGCCAGCAGATTCAGAACCTCGAGGACTACATCGGCGCGGCCCTTTTCAAGCGCACGCCCAAAGGCCTTCTCCTTACCGACGCCGCCCAGATCGCCCTCCCCGCCCTGCGCGACGCCTTTGACAGGCTGGGAGAAGCCGCCTCCTTGCTGACCGCGGCCGTCGACGGGCGCCGTCTCACCGTGTCCGTCGCCCCGTCCTTCGCCGCCAAGTGGCTGGTCCCGCGCCTCGGCCGCTTCGAGGCCGCCCACCCGCAGGTCGACGTCTGGGTTTCGGCCGGCATGGAGCTGGTGGATTTCGCCAATGGCGAAGTCGACGTCGCCATCCGCTACGGCGGCGGGCGCTATCCGGGCCTGGAAGTCCACAAGTTGATGCGCGAGTCGGTGATCCCGGTGGCCGGCCCGGAGATGATCGCCGCCAACGAATTGAAGTCACTGGAAGATCTGAAGCACCACATCCTCCTCCATGACGGCTCGCCGGACGCCGATGAAAGCTGCCCCGACTGGTCGATGTGGCTGGCGGCCCGCGGCATGAAGGATATCGACGGCCAGCGGGGACCGCGCTTCAACCAGTCCAGCCTGGTGATCGAGGCCGCCGTTCAGGGACGCGGCGTCGCCCTCGCCAAACGCACCCTCGCCCAGGCCGACCTGGACGCCGGGCGCCTGGTCATTCCATTTGAAATCTCGACCGACGTCGATTTTGCCTATCACCTGGTCTATCCGAAAGCCAAGGGCCGCTTGCCGCAGGTGAAAGCCTTCGTAAAGTGGCTGACGGATGAGGCGAAATTACATGAAGATTTCGTCGCAAGCCTCGATATTGGAGCGGGAATCTAGAATTTTTCTTGGCGTCATCCCTGCTTAAGCCAGGATGACGGTTCTGATTGAAGCTAATTCCCCGGCCGCAACGACCGTAACGCCAGCTCGTGCAGATAAGCCGCCACATCCTCCAGCGCGGTGTTGATCTCGGCGTGAACGGTAGACAGAGCCCCCGCCCCAGCCTCTTCGGCGTGTTCGCAGGCCGCCGCCAACGCATTGGCTCCGATCCCCCGCGCGGCGCCCTTCACCGTATGGACCGCATCGCGCCATCCCGCCGCCCCGGGATCGAGCATCGGGCCCCACATTTCGGTCTGCTGACGAAACAGGCCCAGCACCTCTTCCACCAGCGCCAGATCGCCGCCGGCGTAGGTTTCCAGATAGCCGAAATCCACCGCTCCGGTGAGGCTACGCCGGGCCATAAAAAGCCTCTTCCGACTCGCTTGCCATGAAAGAAGAATAGACTATGTTCCGCCGCCTTGCCGCCGGGGCGTTTTGGCCACGGTGTTCAAGGGCGCATAGCTCAGTTGGTAGAGCAGCTGACTCTTAATCAGCGGGTCGTAGGTTCGAATCCTACTGCGCCTACCATTTCCCGAACGGCGCTGCGCCGCCTCACCTGACAATAAAATTTCCCGCCGACAGGATCGCGGCCCCTGCCCCATTTGATGACGATGATGCCGCCCCACCGTTGTCGACCAACTGGGCCTGTGATCCGGTTGGACGTCGGTCGGTTCCTTGCCAGGGGCCTCGAATAACGCGAAACCTGTAGGGCAGCCTTTAAAGTGAGGAGTCAGTCCGCATGCGAACACTGAAGGGCCTTCGCACAGTCATCGGTCTTGCTGCCTGTTTCATGCTCTCTGGACTTGCCGCCTGCGCCAGCGGAGGGGGCGGCGGCGGATCGCCCTCGCCGCCCCCACCCCCTCCTCCTCCTCCTCCCCCCCCACCGCCGCCGCCGCCGCCGCCCGCGGCGACCACGCCCCCCATCACCGGCGCAGAGTATCAGCGCAATCCATCGCTGGCGCAGATTCATGCGGAAGCTGGATGGACCGCGGGCGGTACTGGTTCAGGGATCATTGTCGCCGTCATCGATGTCGGCATCGACACCTCGAACGCCGACCTGGCGGGACGAATCTCGCCGGATTCGACCGACCTGACGGGCCCGCACCTGCCCGGCACGACGGATCCGCACAGCACTATCGTCTCGACCATCATTGCGGCCGACTACAATGATCAGTTTACCGTAGGTGTCGCCTACGAAGCGACCATTTTGGCTTTGCGCATCGATGACGGCTTCAGCTGCCATACCGATTGCGCCTTCACCAACGCCGGTCTCGTCGCCGGCCTTGACTACGCAACCACCCACGGCGCGAGGGTCATTAACTTGTCACTGGGAACACCCGTCTTCCCACCGACCTCGGTTCAGAACGCCCTAGTGCGCACGGTCGACGCGGGCGTGGTGATCGCGGCCGCGGCAGGAAACGAGAGCGATCCCAATCCCATCTATCTGGCGCGCATGGCGATCGATCCCCGGTTTCAAGGATCGATCATTGCCGTAGGCGCGCTCAACGCCGCCGGCACCGATCTGGCCGACTTTTCCAACAAGGCCGGCGATACGGCGAACTACTATATCGCAGCGCCGGGCGAAGAAATCCGTGGCGATTGCGAATCCGTACCAGGCGGGTCCAGCTGTTTCGTCGGTTCGGGCACCTCCTTCGCCGCGCCCCACGTGGCGGGCGCCCTCGCCCAGCTGCTCGACGCCTTTCCTAACCTGACTGGCAAACAGGCGGTCAATATCCTGCTCACCTCGGCCCGAGACATGGGCACACCGGGCGTCGACAGCAAATTTGGTCACGGCGCTCTGGATATCTACCGCGCCTTTCAACCGCTTGGCACGCTCAGTGTTGCAACCCCGAGGGGCGTAGTGACACTCGGCGACAGCGGCAGTTCCGGGGCGTTCACGGGATCAGCCTTCGGCGATTCCCTTTCAACGGCCGGGGAGTCGTTGTCGACTGTCATCTACGATGGCTATCAGCGCCGGTTTACGGTGGGGCTGGGTGATCTCGTGCGTCACCCCGGGCGCCGTAATCTCACGCAGGTTTCGCCGGTGCTCGACACTTCCAGCACCAGCGCGACCACCCCCGATGGCCGCAGCCTGACTTTGGGCGTTCAGGTCCAGCAGCCCCTCGGCTATCTTCCCAATGGCGTCACCGGCATGGCCGAGAGGACCAATTTCACTTCGGCCGCCATGTCTTTTACCCGCGGCGGGGTGACGCTCGACTTCTGGACTGGGGGGCGGGGGGCGGCCCCGGCGTTCGCCGCCGCGCCCGCCGATGCCTTCAGCGCCCTCGCCCAGTCGCGCGTCGCAGCCCGAGTTGCGTGGCGATATGGTGGCTGGACGATTTCGGCCGAACAGGGGTCGGATTCGGACCGCCAGCAGCCGTTCCTGGATTTTGCTCCTCAGCCGCCCAAAGGTGAAGGCGCTAGCTATGTTCGCGGCACCGCCAACTACGCCGGCAAGACTTGGCTATTGAGCGCCAGCGCCGGCGCGCTTCGCGAAGGCTCTGGGCCGCTCGGCTGGTTCGCCCAGCGCGGGTCTCTGCTGGAGCTTCCGGCCAACACCCGCTTTGCCAGCGCCAGCGGCGAGTGGGAGCCCGTCAGGGGACTGACGCTATCCGGGGATCTGTCGGTCGGCAGCACCCGGGCCGACGGTCTGCTGCTGAAACTGGACCAGGCGACCAGCACCAGTTGGTCGGTGGGTGCCGCGCTCGACTGCACAAGATTTGATTTTTCCTGTTCCAGATTGTGGTTTGGCCTGACCCGGCCGCTGGGCCTGACGCGTGCGCGCGTTGTGGCCACGCTTGCCGACACGCCTGAGGGCTATTTTGACGATCTGACCTTCAGCCAGCGGAACGTCATGATCTCCCCCAGTGACCGTGAGCTGGATTTCAACTTCGGCGGTTCAACCGATACCCGGTTTGGAACGTTCCGTTTAGATCTGATCGGCCTCCACAACGAAGGCAACCAAAAGCGGGCCCCGCTCAGCTACGGGCTCACCGCCAGTTTGCGGCGCCGATTCTGAGTCGTCCAATTCAATTGAGACCGTTTCCGCAGGCGGTCCTTCCCGGCCGTCACCTGGATGGGTCTTGGAGCATAGTAAGGCTAAGTGAAATCGCCTGACGCGCGTCCGCTATATTTTCAGCTCGACACGACAAACCCGCAGCCTCTTTCGACCGAGCTGTCCCAATCGAAGCCATAGCCATCGTTAGGACTCCGGACTATTTGCCCGGCCTCATTTCCGCCGTCCAGAGACTGTCGTTTCCGACCCCTGCCGGAGCGTCGATCGTTGGCGGCAGGGCGCTGCCGGCGCCTGTGCCCTGGATCAGAAAGGTTCTTCTTGGCGCGCGCTCTGCGGTAGCGGCCTCTTCGCTCGAAGCGGCCGGCTCATCACCCGAAGATCCCGCCTGCTGGTCAGGGCTTTCCTCCTCGTCCGCCGCGAATTCGTCGGCGACCTCGACTCCGTCAGGCTCGGCAAAGGCGCCAAGCGGATTGCCGATCATCGCGCTGACCAGGTCGGCAACCTGTACGCCCGGCGCGGGCGCGGCCGGGAGCGCGCCGCAGGTGATGAAATCCGCGACCGCACACCCGTTGACGGTGGAATTCAGGTCGAGATTTGTGAAGACAGCGCCCGGCGCCGGGGTGACGCCATTGAACTTGAGGAACGGAAGCACGTCCGGGCCGATGGCGAAGGCCCCGGCGCCCAGGTCCGAACGGCCGTTCAGCACAACCTGGGTGGCCGGCGCGGTCGTGGTCAGGTCAAGGCCACCCTGGCCGAATGTCAGCCCGCGGCGATCGTCCATCCCGGTTCCCGCCCCCGTGTTCTGCACAAAGATACCGGTGCTTGCCGAAAGTTGAATACCGCGCGCCTGGAGGACGCCTGCGTCGATGACTGCGCCGTCATTGATCGCCAGACGCGCGTCGCGGTCGGCCAGGCTTGCCGCGCCCTGAACGTCCAGCACGGCGGTCGGTGAGGCGGCGACTACCACCGGCGCAGTCAGAGAAAGACTGCCGCCCAGTCCTCCGGCTGTATTGTGAAGTACGATGGAGCCCGCTGCGTTGTTGAGCGTCAGGGCTGTACCGGCCTTGATGTCGACCGTCCCCTGGTCCGCCAGGCCCTCGATCGCGACGGCGCCGTTGACGTGCACGCCGCTGCCGCCCGTTATCGCCAAAAGTCCTGCCGTTCCGATGGGGCCCGTGGCGCCGGCCGTCAGCGACAGTGCGCCCACGGTTACGTCGCTTTGCGAGCCGTTGATGGTCAGGTTGACCGAATGCACACGGTTGAGTTCGGCGGCGCCAAGGTTGTAGTGACCAGCCGCGCCTGCGCCGACGATGCTTGTTTGAACGCCGTCGGCGGTGTTTCTTAAGGTCACCGCATTGGTCAAACCAGATTGACCCAGGCTCGCGGCCGCCCCAATGGCGACGTCTGCCGAGGCCAGGCTTATGGTCGGCGCACTTGCTGCGGCATTGACGGCCACCGTGCCTCCGGCGCGCAGGTCGAGGAGTGAGCGGGAGGTGACCGTTCCGTTCAAGTTCGCGTCCGTACCTGCGGTGACCAGGATCGTCCCGGAACCGGCTCCAGTTCCGGCAGGCAAGGCGCCGGCGCCGAGCACAGTGGACGCGGTCGTCACGTTCACCACGCCAAGATTGCTGGTCAGGTTGATATCGCCGCGGGCCAGGCCGTCGGCGAGGTTCAGGACTCCGGCGGAATTGGCGACAATGTCGCCGGTCGTGGCCCGCACGACGCCCAGATTGAGGCCGTTCGGGCTCTTCAGCGAGACGCTTGTTCCGCTGACATCGGCAGCCGCCGTGGTCGCAAGGTCAGTGGCGACGATCACTGCCCCGCCCGTTGAGGCCAGGCTCGCCGTCGGAGCGCCCACGGTGTCGATTGATATGGCGCTCGCCGCATTGACGGTTAGACCCGTACCGGCGAAGGCGTTGTTAAGGCTGGCGCCGCCGCCCGCTCCTATGTTGACGCTCGTCTGGGCCTGAACATTGCGTGCGCTCAGGTCCGTATCCCCGGAGACCGACAGCGCCGTCGCGGCGTTGAGATCGAGGGTGGTGATCGCGCCGCCCGACGTCACGTCGATGCGGCCCGAGCCGCCGCCGGCGGTTGAGGTCGCCGCTGACTTCATGGACAGACCCCCGCCGGCCGCGATGTATAGCCGGCCGGCCGAAATAGTGGGGGTGGTGATCGTGATAACTCCCGTTGTGCGCCCGGGCGTGGCGGTAGCCAAATTCGACGGGTCGTAGCCGGCATTGAGCACCCCGCCCGTCCCCAAACCTGCCGCCGAACCCATGACGATTGAACCGCCCGCGCTCAGGGCCGACGAGCCGATATTCATCGAACTGCCGAACAGTCCGACGTGGCGGGTCGCCGTCGCACCAGCCAGGGTGATGGAGCTTCCTGCCGAAACATTGAGATCGGTCCCCGAGGCCATTCGTGCGCCGGCGCCGGAGATGTTGTTTCCCGCCGCCACCCGGAAGAGGCCGTTGCCCGCACCCGGCGTCGCTCCGCCCGAAAGCAGGACAGCTGAGCGCAGATTGACCGAACCCAGGGTCGACTGGACCAGCATATCGTCCGACGCCGATATGGGGACCACGCCGCTCACGACCGTCCCGCCGCCCAGGTCCACCAGATCGCGGGCGCGCAGACTGACCGATTTGGCTCCGGTCAGGCCCTGCACCCGCACGATATTCGGCAGTGCGCCGCCGGCGCCCAGCACCGACCCGACCCGAAGCTTGCCGCTCAGGGTCAATTGGCCGAGGCAGATCGTGCCCGCCGTACAGTCTGTCCGCAGAGAGCCGCCGTCCTGGTCGGCCGGAACTCCCACCGCGGGCGGGTTGGTGATGTCTGCGAACAGGCTGCGCGCCGCGATGGCGTTGGTGTCGGCCTGGATGGCGTCGGCTGTCAGGTAAATCGGCCGACCAGGCGCGGCGATCACGCCATCGACAATGATGCTGTGCGGGCCGGGGAGCGGAGCGCTGGACAGGGGAATGCCGCCCGCCTGAAGGGACAGGAAGGCTGCGGTATTTGACTCGTCCGGCGCCAGAACGCCGGGATCGGCCAGGGGATTGTTCGCCGCCCGCACCAGACCGCCGCCTGAGACAATGATGTCATCGCCCGCCTTGATGGCGACGCTGTTGTCGGACAGCACGGACGCTCCATTGGAGACGACGACATCGCCCCCAGAGGTGATGGCAACGGATCCCGTGGCATTAACAGCGCCGTTGATCGTGGCGTTGGCGGTCGGAGAATGGAGCCCCACTATCAATCCGGCGTCGATGACAACCGAACCGTTCGCACCTGTGCCCGACGCCGAGCCCAGCACGACTCCGCCGGTTGTGGTGATGCGCGCCTCGCCGCCGGCCGAAATGCTGGCCACGTTCGCCCCACCGTTGGTGACCTGGATCTGCAGATTGTTCGTGGCTCCGATCCGGGCATTGTTGGTCGAGTTGAACCCGGTCGCCGCCGTGAGGGTGACCGAGCCGGCATGCAGGGTGTCGAGCGGTCCGGGGCCTGGCGGCGCGAGCTGGTCCACCGCGATGCTGTCGGCGGTGACGCTCAGGGCGTCGGTCACGGCAAGCGCGCCAACCGGGCCGCCGCCAACCGGCGTCAGGGCCTGTAAGGACGCCAGGCCAGGCGTATTGATCGTTACCGAGCCAATCGACAGGACGCCGCCGTCGGTGGCCAGGTGGAACCCCGGAAAGTTCGGGTTTGGAGCCCCGGAGGAAGTCGCCGTCAGATTGGTGAAGGCGATTGAACTGCCCGGCTGGTGAAAACGGGTAATCATATCAATCGAACCGCTGGTGGTTCCACTGTCATTGTTGCCGCGAAGGGTCAGCGAGCCTGAGGCCACCACCGTCTCGTTCTGCGGGCCTTCACTCAAATCCACGATCACCCGCCCGCCAATTGACGCGCCACCGACTGGAACGCTTTGCCCTCCCGTTCCACGGGCGCGGACATCGGTCGCCCCCAGATCCAGCCGCCCTCCCGCCGCGAGAAGGCTGGCCTGCCCACCGGTTCCGGCGCCCGCGCCGTTGGCTCCATCACCGCCGAACCCGTCGGCGTCGATCGATACGCCGCCTCCGACCGTGACACTGCCGAGATTGACCTGGAGCGACGCCGTACCGCCTGTGCCCGGGGATCCAGGCGCGCCGGTGAGCGAGTTGAGACCCAGTCCCTGAGCGTCGATGGAAAGACGACCGCCAACGTGGATATTTGCAGAGCTGCCAACGCCGGCGGGATGGGTTGTGGTGAGCTCGGCGAACCCGCCCTGACCTGGGGCTCTGGCGATGATCGCCAGGTCGCCGCCGATATCGATGACGGCGTTCTGGGGCGCGGCTGCAATGCTCGAATTGCGTGCCCACAAGGTGACGTTGGAGCTGGCGTTGAAAGCGCCACCCACATTCGGGGTCAGTGTGATGTTGTGTGTCGCCCGCGCATCGAGACTGGAGGTGACCGCGCCGTTACCGATGGTGATGTCACCCGTCGTTGGGCCATTGGGCGTGCCCACCGTGGTTCCGCCAACGATGTCGTACCCGGCGGACAGCACAACGGCGCCGTTGTCGACGCCCGCCACCACTGCGGGCTGATATCCGAGCGAGCCCGACACGAGCATCTGTACGGCCGTGTTCTTGGGAACGGCGACCAGATAGATGTTCTGCGGGTCGTTGATGCTCGTGGATGAGGGCCCGCCGATCTGCCCGGATTCATCGATGCCTACCGTGGCGGTGGTCCCAGCCAGCACCTTGATGTCGAACAGTCCGGCATTGACGGTCACGTCAGCCTGTTCGGCCGCAACCAGAGCCGCCGAGCCGTTGACGGTGATCGTCCCAGCATTCTGAACTCGCGGCGCCACCATCGCGACGTAGCTGCCCGAACGGGAAGCGGTGATCTGGGCGCTGCCGTTTATGACGATGTCCGAAAGGGAATTGGCTGGCCCCCGAAAACGGATCTCGCCACTCGCACCGACCAGGCCGCCCGTGACGTCGATATTGTCGGTGGTCAGAACCAGCCCGCCGACGTCGAACACCGCCGTTCCCGTAACGACGATGCCGGCCGGCGAATAGAACCAGATGTTACCGCCTGGCGTCAGGCCGTCAAAGGACCGCACGACGCCCGAGAACGCGACCTTTCGCGCCGGATTGAGCGGAAAGATGCGGTTCAAAATCGTGTAGTTGCCGGGCGAGGTATTGCTGAAATCGACCGTCCCCGTGGACGGCAGAAAATTGATGGTCCCGGTTCCGACAGTATCGGTTGGCGCCCAGTCGATGATGCCGGTCTGCGAGTTCGTGCGGTCGATAGTGATCTGGTCGTTGTTGGGGGTCCTGTTGATTTTGATCACGCCAGAGACCACGGTCGGAGTTCCCTGGAACGCTTGCGCATCAGCAACGCCCGGACGGGCTAAAGCCGCTGCCAGGGTGCCGAACGCACAACCGGCAAGCAGCACGTCTTGCCAACGTCCGGCGGCGCGAACGCCTGCCCATTGCAACGCCCTGCCCTTGGCCTCCGGTCCGCTCGTCAATGTTGTCTCCACGGCCAGAGGGGAGCGGACAGGGTTATCAGGGCGCGTGCGCCCCCGGTCCGTGTCTGCAAGGGCGCCGGCTCAAGCGGCTTGGCGACCATAATGTCGAGATGGGCGCCTGAGCTCAGAGCCACCCTCACGCCGGCGCCGGCCGAGGAAATACGGTCTTGCTCGGGGTGGGGATCGCCGTTCCACACCCAGGCCTGGTCTAAAAAGGCGAAGGGCTGGACCGCCATTGCCGTCTTCGAGTTGGGAAGGAGGGATCCGGCGGCGACTTCGATCCGCAAGCCGGCGCCGCTGTCGCCGCTGACCACGCCAGGATCATAGCCACGGCCGATGGTGTAGGCGCCGGTCGAGTACTCTTCATAGCTGGCGAGCGGATCGGGCGCATATTGCAGCCGGGGCGTCAGCGACAGTGTCAGGCGCGGCCTCGGGCGAATTTCCGCACGTCCCTCAAGTCGCACAAGGCCGCCCTGAGGGTTGGCGTCGATGCGGCTGAGTGGAGTCGATCCGATCCCGCAAAGCACGTAGGACGGGGGCGGGCCGCAATCGTCACTGGCCCCGAACAGCGACAGCCCCTTGCGCGCTTCCAGCGTTCCGGACAGTCGCCAGCGCGGTTCCTGGGGCGAGTATCCAGCGCGGCCGGCGATGCTTGCCGAATCCACCGCATCAAAATCGAGCCTGACAAACGCCACGCTGAGACGATCCTCGGTAAGCGGCGCCCCGTTGAACCTCACATCCTGATTGGCGTAGTCGAGCCCGCCGGCCAGATGCAGGGTCCGGGCCTGGGTGCGGACAAGTGGATAATCCGCCTGAACTTCGGCCACGACCGTATCGGAGGTAATCCGCCCGCCGCCAGGCCCAAGGTCCGGTTCAGTCACCGCGTAGGTGGCGTTGACACTGAACGCCAGGCCCCGGGACCCAACCCGGAAGTCATGGCTCAACTGGGCAAGTCGCTGTTCCCGAATGTCATCGGTCGCGAACACCGACAGGCTGGTGCGATCGCCCATGCCTGTCAGGCCATAAATCTGACCACGCAGCAGAGTTCCCCCGCGGCCGACCTCGGTCGACCCCAGATTCTGCCAGGCCATGGAGGCGTCAGCCTTGCGGCTGACCACGCTGACCTCACCGATGACTTCGCCCGGCGCGCCGCCGGCCGACTTCAGCGCCAGCCGCACATCCAGACCCGGTATATCGCGGGCCAGAAGCAGATAGCGTTCGGCCTTGCGCTGATTGAAGACCTCGTCATGTGTCAGCGGCTCCAGATAGCCGGCGACAAGGCTTTCAGCCCGGCCCGCGTCGCCGTGGACCTGTATCGCGGTGACTTTGGCCATGAGCACATCGAGGCGCAGAACGCCGCCCTCGATCCTCTGGGGCGGAACCTGGATCGCCGCCAGATATCCCAGGCGTCGCAAGATGGTGGCGGCGCCGTCGCGGATCTCGCAGACCGTGGCGATAGGAATGGATTTGCCCAGCCAGGCTGAATACGCCGGTTTGAGATCCTCCTTCGCGGCTCCGCGAAGGCTTGAGAACTGGACATCCGTGAGGGTGAACGTCACATCCCGGAACTGGGGATCGGCCAGCGGACAGGGCGCCCGTTCAATGTCGCCCTCGACAGTCAGGCGGGCCGCCGCGTTTTCGCCGGATCGTGGAGCCTGTCGTTGTATCTCTTCACGAGTCGGCGGCTGGGCTCGGGATGACGACGGAACCTGGGCCCAAGCGCACGAAGCGGCGAAGGCGATGATCGCCCCCGCCAGCACCCCCAACGCTGCCCGCCGATCCCTGCGCACCTGATGCCCCATCCGATCCCGGCCAGTTGAGCGCGATTCCGTCACCATGACCTGTGTTTTCGCCCGCGCGAGATGATTTGGCCGGTCGTTAGCGCCGCGGGGCCTCGTCCTCACTCACGGCCAGCGAGCTGACCAGAACGTCAAGTTGAGCCGTACATCCCGCCTCGATCAGCGTTACAGCCATGGCCTCTGGCGTTTCGGCCGCCCGGACCTGCTTGAATGTGACTTCGGTGGACGCCTCGGCGCCGGGACGCGAAATCCGCACAACATCACCCGCAGTCAGCGGTAGATCCTGCGGCCAGACGACGCCGGACTGGCCCGCTGCCCAGTTGACGGTCGCGGCCTTGCCGTCCGCGGCGCGGGTGAGGGTCATGGTGGCCGTCGGCGTCATGTCGGCGCGCCACAGCACGGCGGCCTTGAAGTCAGGCATGCAGACCGTCGCCGTCTTGCCGGTATCGATATACCAGAGGTTCGGACTGCGCGGGGGGGTGTCCCCCCGGGTTCCGCGAACCGCCCCCGTGCGGGCGATGCGGGTCGTGCGTTGCGAAACGAGCGCGGCGAAATTGGCCCCGGGCGCGGCCTTTTCGCTGGCGCCGCCCACCGTAAATCGTCCGGGACCCTGCCAGGTTCGCGTCGCGCCGCCATCCAGGATCGTCAGCTGGTCGCCGGCCTGCAGCGTGACATTGGCGCCGGTAAGCGGGCGGCCAACGGGATAGGCCGCCGAGGAAGGGCCGATCGCCCGAACCACCAGCGCCTCGGCCAGGGCGGCGCCCGAAAAAGCAACCGCCAGAACCGTTCCAACCGTGAACGAGACAACCTTAGTTGAGGACATAAGACCCTCCTGGTCCTGTGGACTTCAGTCTTGCCGCCAATTCCGACAGGGCCAGGTCATCCGGCCACTCCTTCGCGAGCTTGGCTATATCGTCGAATACAGATACGTCGCCGGCGTCGAATTGGATGTACGCGGCGTTCAATCTCGTTCGCACGGCTTCCGGACAGTCCGGGTTGATTTCGAACACCTCTATAGGCGTCGAGCGGCCACGGACCAGAATTCGGCCCATGGCGCGCAAGCCCTCGATATCACACCTATCGGCCGCTTCTCGACTGATAAGAGCGCGTGTTTTCAATATCTTGTTGGCGGCTTCTAACCTGGATGCAGTATTCATCGCGTCCCCGAGCGCGGTGTACTGAATACGATCCTCACCGCCGAAATTGCCGACAATCGCCTCGCCCAGATGCAAGCCCACGCGGGTCCGCCCGATCGGCGGGGCCTCGGCCGGCGCTTCGGCCCGAAACCGTTGTCCCGTCTCATAGAGCGCGGTCGCGCAACGGGCGGCGCGCACACCGTCATCGTCGCGGGCGATGGGCGCGCCCCAGAAAGCGATGACCGCATCGCCGACAAACTTGTCCAGGGTTCCACCGTACTCCAGCACCGTCTCGCTGAGCATGTCGAGGTAGCGATTGAGGAGTTGGGCCACCAGCGCCGGCGCGATGCCGTGCGTCATCTCCGTAAAGCCCTCGAGGTCAGTAAAGATCACGAAGATCTCCCGCTGCTCACCATGTAATGCCAGTTTCTCGGGCTCGCGCAGGATCTGGGCTGCGATATCGCGCGGCAGGTATTTTCCCAGGGCTGACTGGGCAAAGCGCCGCTCCTGCGAGCCGATCGCCCGCGCCGCGGCGCCGACAGAGGAAAAGGACAAAATCCAGCCCGTCGCCCAACCGAACATCGGCACGCCGTCGGTATCGACCCCCCTGGCCTGCAGGATGAACGGCAGGACCAGCAGCAGCGCCAGCTGTAGCAACAATACGACCCCTGTCCGCCAGGCCGGCATGTCGGCGATACCGGTCAACGCCCCCAGAGCCACGACGGCGAATGCCGCCAGCCAAAGGATCAGCGTCGGAACGGTCTTTGGCTTCCAGCCGTCCAGCAGCTGGGCCAGCAGATTGGCGTGAACCTCAAGGCCGCTGATGGTCGCGCCGGTCTCCAGGCCATGGATGGAGGCCTTCGACAATCGGGTCGATGGCGTCTCATACCGGTCAATGTCAGGGATATCGGCCCCGACCAGAACATAGCGGCCGGCGATCATGGATTTCAGCGCCGCGGCGCTTTCTGGTGCGCCGAACAGATCGATCGGCAGGCTGGCAAAGACGGGCCGGTCGGCGAATTGCGCTTGCCTAAACCGGATTCTGCCCTGGTAGTCGCCAAATCCGGGGTGGTCAGGCGCCATGGCGTTGGCCAGCAGCGGCGGCAAGCCTTTCAGCTGGCTGGGCCAGCTGCGCATCACATTGTCCGGATCGGCCTCGATACGAATGCTGGCCGGATGGGTGGCCGACCCGTCGAGCCGGCCCAGAAACCTCTGCAGGAACGCCTGCTGCCAGGGCTGCATGAAGGTGGCGTTGGTGTCGTTAGAGGCATAGGCCAGATAGGTCGGCGTCTTCATGCCGGCCAGACTGGCGGCCAGCTGGTCATCCTCGGCCTGGGCCTGATCGATCAGGATATCGACGCCGATAGCCTTTGGGCTCAACGCGTCGAGGTTCTTCAACGCCCGGGCCAGCAAACCGCGATCCAGCGGAAACCGCTTGCTGGTTGCGGTCAGGGTCTCCTCGGTGAACACCACCATGACAATACGGCTGTCCTGCGCGACGCGAGGGGCGGACACCAATTGCCGCACATCGTAGAGCGCCCGCTCCGCGTCCATCGCCAGCGGAACCGTCCAGCTCATCCGGGCAAACAGCAGAGCGAGCAACAGTATGCCGGCGGTTACGACCAGTCGCAGGGCGCCGATCTGTCTCAGCGCCCGCCGTGTCTCGCCAAGTTTCATCGACCGGCCGTCAGTTTGTCCGCAAGACCGGCCGCGCAGCATCGCCGACCACCGCGAACCCGGCCCAGTAGTAAGGGTGAGACGTTCGTGGATCGTCCATCAGCCTGCGTTCGGCGACGCGCAGCGCGGCGCCCACCGACGTTCCAGGCGGAGCCTCGAACAACCCGCTTATCAGCTTTTGCGTCGCGCCAAACTCGTCCGGAACCGGCCAATGACTGGCGACCACCGAGCGGGCGCCCGCGCCGATAAAGGCCCGCACCAGTCCATCGAGGGCAGACCCGCCGCCAGTGGTGACGCCGGCCTCCCTCGTCGCCGCCACGCTGGCCTGTCCCGCCGTGTCGCAGGCCGATAGGATAATCAGGTCGGCGTCGAGCCGCAGATTGTAGATTTCCAGAAAGGACAGCAGGCCGTCCGAACCCGACGACCCGAAACTGGTCAACAATGCGGGCCTGGCCGGGCAATCAGGTTTCGGCGCGGTGACCAGTCCGTGGGTTGCGAAGTGGATGATCCGGTAGCTGGCAAGATCGCCTCGTCCCGTCACACCGGTATCGGTAAAGTCCGCATCCGTCACAACCTGGGCGCCGCGATTGCCCACCAGTCCCTTGGCCAGTTGCAGCTCGTCGGCCAGCACCGGCTTGTTCCAGGTTGACGCCGGCCAGGCGCAACTGGCCACGTCCGTCTGGCCGGGCGTCTTGACGGCGCTGGCTAGAATGACGCCCCCGCTGGCCGGTGCGTTTTGCCCCAGTCCCAGATAGGCGTTGCGCGCCGCCGAGGCTGGGGTCCTGCGCGCATCGACGAAACCCTTGGCGGACACGGCGGTGGAAATATCGCGATCGCGGCCCAGCCAGGCGATGCCGGTGAAATCGAACTCGTCGGCGCCGCGCTGGGCGATGCGGCGGGCGTAGGCATCGACCCCTGCCTGTTCGGTGATCAACAGACTGACCGGCAGGCGCAGCATGGCGCCATCGGGCTCGAATATCAGGTGGCTGACGCGCGCCATGCGCCCGCTGACCGGGCCGAATAAATCGACGTAGAGCGAGCGGGCCAGCCCGGCGTCCAGCGGATAGGTCAGTCGCTGGCTGTTCTCGACCGTCGAAATGGTCTCTCGCAGCGCGCCCACCTGGCTGTCCAGTGCTCGGGCCGAGATGGGAATCTTCCAGGCCGTTGCTTCGGCCGGGGTCGCAAAAATGGCGTAGATGTCCTCGCCGACCACTGCCAGTTTCGCATAGGCCTCGCCGGGCTTGAGCGCAGCCTGCAGGTCTCGTAGCGTCAGAACACCGCCACCCACTGCCCGGTAGCGCGGGTAGGCCGCCAGGGCGCCTTGCGTCGCGGCCTGATCGCGGCGCAGATTCGCCAGGCGTCGGGTCAAGGCGCTGATCTGCGCCGCCTCCTCACTGGTCGGATCGGAGGCCGAGCGCAGACGCGCAAGGTCGATCCTTGCCGCCTCGACGTCGCGGCCCAGGGTCACCGACTGGCGAAACAGGCGTGAAGCCTCGTCCATTCCCCCGGACAATTCGCGCGCCAGCACCGCCTGGGTGTCGGCGACGCCCGGCCTGACCAGACTCTGGCTGGCCAGAAACAGATCATCGACGGCCCTGGGATTGGTGGGCAGGCTTTGAACCAGCAGGGCGAAATACGGGGACAGCAGGTTTTCCATACCTGCCGCGCCGCCGGATTCCGACATCGTCGTGACGACCTGGCGATAGAGTGTCAGTGCCGCCGCGCTCTGTCCCCGGCGGCCCAGATAGCCCGCATATCGGGCCTTGGCCGCGTTCAGGGCCACCGACCCCGGATAGCTGTCGGTAAGGATCGTCAGGGTGTCGCGCAGATACTTGTCGGCCGACGGATAGTCGCCCCGCCGCTCAGCGAGAATGGACAGCTCGGAGAAAATTTGGGCCCGCATGCGAAGGCTGGAGGTCACCCGGCCGGCCCGAACGGCGACGAGATCAGCGTCCGCCCCCTGCAGGGCTTGCAGTGCGCCGGCGTCATCGCCCTTCTGCCGCAGGATGACGCCGCCGAGCGCTCTGGCCTGGGCGTTCAGGATCGCGATCCGTTCCGCAGGGGTCAGCCGTCCGTCCGAGGCGCCGAGCTGGCGGGCGAGCGGCACATTGTCGTTCAGGGCTGCGGCCGTCCTGGAGTCGATCAGCGCACGGGCTTGAACGGGCCGGTTCTCCACACTGACAAGCATCGGAACGGGCGGCAGCCGCAGGGCTTCATCCAGTTTTCCCTGGTTCATCAGGTGCAGGATGCGGAAGTTGCGGCGCTCCAGCATCTGCTCGGGATCGGCCGTCGGCAGGGCGTCGGCCTGGCGAAACAGGGCGTCGGCTTCGGCGAAAGCCCCAAGGTTGGACTTCTGCAGGGCCTGTGCGGCGATGGACTCTCCAGCCCCGCCTCCGGCCTCTTCACCGTCGCGGCGCATCAGAAAGTCGAAGAATTCGGCCGCCTCGGCATAGCTGCCGCTGGCGTTGCGGCGAAAGCCCTCGGCCATGGCCTGATCGCGGTCAAGGGATCCAGCCTGCACCCGGGCGAAGGCGGCCGCGTCGCCCGCCGAGGTCAGGGCGATGGAAACCTCGCCCGGCAGCACCCGGTCGGCGATAATGCTGCGCAAGGCCAGGACCAAGGCTGAATCATAACCCGTCAGCCCTTCGGCCACATAAAGCGCCTTGCCGCGATCCACGGCCGTCACCCGATAGGCGACAGCGGCGGCTTTCATGGCGCAGTCGGCGACCGATGCCTCGCCCAGATCGGGAAGAGTTCGCCGGGTCGCGGCCGGGCACGTCACGTCCTCAGCCCGCAGCCGCTCCAGGCGGGCGGCGGGGTCTTCGGCGGCTTTTCGCAGCACATAGATATGGCCGACGGGCTGGGCCGCATCTCGACAAACCACGGCGAAGGCGCGGTCGAATACGCCCCTGATTGCCGGGCTGATGGTTTGGCTTTGAACCTGACAGAGGGCCGCGCCCTTGTCGCCCAGGCGAAAGCTGTCGGCCACACTGGGGCGTACGGGCGGAGGCGCCTTCGCGGCCGGCGCGGCCGAAGCGGCCAGAGCGCTGGTCAGCAGTCCCAGAAGTGCGAGTGCCAGTCGGCGCAATCTCGTCTCCACCCCATCGCGTCGCCACCGCAATCGCTGCTCTAGAGCAGCCGGCTATCCTGCGAGTCGAACATTGGTAACGGGAGTCGAGGGTTGCGGTCGATCCCACGCCGGTCCTCCGTCCAAAACCTCACCTCACCACAAGCTCGATCCGCTCGGACGCCAACGCCTTAATTCATCAACCAATTTTGTCCGCCGGCCCCCTCTTTCGTCCTGCATTGACAGGCTATCCAATTGTGCAAAGTATTCGCCGCGTTGCGCAGAAGGCGCGATCAAGGGGGAATAAAACGAGCAAGGTGTATGCCGCCGCCAGGCTTCTGGCGATTATTGCCGCGATTGCGGCCGCGTTCGTTGCAATTCCAAGTCTCACTGAACAAAACGTCGCCGCGATCCTTATTGTGCTTGGGGTCATCGCGGGTTTGGGCAACACGCCCGAGGACAATACCAAGGTCTATCTGGTCACCCTGGTCCTGGTTGCGACCTCGGCGGCGTTAGCCGATATCCCGGCCGCCGGGCCCTATCTGGCCGATATCTTCGCGAACCTGGGCAAGGCCTTCGTCGGCGCTTCAATCGCCGGCATTGTTCTGGGCCTGTCGCGCAAGGTTATGTCCGACTGGACCGCCAAGAAGGCCTCCTAGGCGCCTTTTAGGACATTACCGGACTCAAGGAGGCGCGGGCCCATCGCTCGCGCCTCTGCCGGTGCGTCTGGCCCCTAGCGAACCAGCCGCTCGACCGCGAACTTGATCAGGGCCGCATTGGTGCGAAGGCGCAGGCGGCCCCGCAACCGGGCCGCCTCTTCAGCCGTGGTGCGATAAGACACGCCCAGGTCGCCCGAGGCCTCGCCAATCGTCTTGCCCTGGGCTAGCAGTTCCAGCAGGCGGCGCTCACGGCCGGTCAGCCCCGACAGAGGATCGGTCTCCTCGGCGATTCGCGCCCGGGCCAGGCGCTGCTCAACCGTACGCGACAGATAGATCTCGCCGGCGCTGACCGCGTCGATCGCCTCGAACAGGCATTCGGGATCGTCGTTCTTGGTCACATAGCCCCGAGCGCCGGCCTCCATGGCCGAGGTGACGAAGGCGACCTCCTCGTACATCGACAGCACGATGACCTTCGCGGTGGGAAGCACCGTTGCCAGGTCGCCCAGCACATCCAGCCCACGTCGGTCGGGCAAATTGAGGTCGAGGATCACGAGATCCGGCATCGCCTGCCGGGCGATCTCCAGACCCTTCGCGGCGGTTTCGGCTTCCAGCACCTCCAGCCCCTCGCGCTGCTGCAGCACGCGCAGGCAGCCGGCGCGGACGATGGGATGGTCCTCGATCAGCAGCACCTTCATGCCTCGTCCCCCGTCTCCGGAATTTCCAGTTCGATCAGGGCCCCGCCCATCTCGCTTTTGCCCAGGACCAGCCGCCCGCCCAACGCCCTCGCCCGCTCCTGCATGCCCAGAAGGCCGATGCCGAGCCGTCCGCCTTCAGGCAGCCCCGCCCCGTCGTCAGCAATGGTCAGTTTGACCAGGCCGCCCGCGCTTGACAGCGACAGCGCCACCTTTTTCGCCTTGGCATGGCGCACCACATTGGTCAGGGCCTCCTGGGCGCTGCGATAGATAGCCTGGTTGCGTTCGTCGGAAAGGTCCAGCGCCGGCGGCGCCTCCACGGTCCAGGTCACGGCCGGATAGCGGCCTTGCCAGCCCTCAGCCAGTTTTTGCAACGCCTGGGCCAGCGGCAGCTGATCGAGGATCACCGGGCGCAACTGCTCCAGCAGCCGCGCATTGATCCGCTGGATCTGGGTGATCATCTCCGAGATCGAGGTCAGTCGTTCGCGAATCACCGCGGTGTCGGGAACCGCCTTGCGCGTCAGCCGCGAGATGGCCCCAATGTCGGCGCGGATGCCGAACAGCGAGGGGCCGATCTCGTCGTGCAGCTCCGAGGCGATCTCGCGCCGCTCGGCCTCCTGCACACTCATCAGCTTGTCCATCAGCATGCGATTGTCGCCGCCCACCTGCTCCAGCGAGGCGGCCAGCCGGTTGAAGCGGTCGGCGAGATTATGCAGTTGCGGATCGGACGAGGTGGGAACCCGAACGGTAAAATCGCCGCCCTCAAGCTTGTTCAGCGCCTCCGACAACAGGGTCAGGGGCCGAAGCGCCAGCCCCAGCGCCACCAGGATCACCGCGATCACCGCCGCCGACACCAGGGTCAGCACCACCATTTCATCACGCCAGTTGACCCAGGCCTCGTCGATCTCGTCGCGCGGCGCGGCCGACAGCACCACATCGCCGTAGGAGCCGCCTCCCACGGTGATCGGAAAGCGCGTGATCACAGGCGGACCCGCCACCAGATTGACAAACCACTGCGGCGCCGTGGGCGACAGGGCGGCAGGCTCCAGCGACTTTCCGCCCGCGCCTTCGATGCGGATGGTCACGTGGCGCACCACCGGCGGCAGCTCACGCTGCAATTGGACAATAGCGGTCGCCGGTTCAACATCCTGGGCGGTGCGGGCCAGCGCGCTTTCGATCAGCAGGCGCGCCAGCTGCAAACCGGATTCCGTCTCGGCCTTCACCCGCGAACGGGCATCGCCGATCTCCGAAGCAGCCAGGGCGGCGAGGCTCGCCAGCACGACAAGCGCCGGGATCAGGATCAGTCGCAGGCGGATCGGGATCTGCACGAGGGGTTTGATGACGCCGGAAGACGCTCAAGTCCACCGCCGCAAAAAGTGCGACCCCTATGTGAATGATTGCACATTGCATCCGTGCAATGTGGCGCAGGGGCCCGTCCGCTAGTCACTCTCCGCGAAATTCGGGAGATGACATGAAACGCGTTCTGGCCCTTGGCCTTCTGGCCTCCGTCATGATTCTGCCGGCGATGGCGCTGGCCCAGGAGCCTGACACCACCGTGGTCGACGAACTGATCGTCGTCTCGCCCGCGCCTCTGGGCGGCGGCGTAGCGCTGAACCGCCTGGGCGAAACCATCTCCACGGTCGGCGGCGAAGAGCTGAATCAGACCGGATCGGCCTCATTTACTGATGCGCTCAACCGCAACATCTCCGGGATCAGCGTCACCGATACGCAAGGCAACGCCTTCACCGGCGATGTGAACTACCGCGGCTTTTCCGCCTCGCCGCTGCAGGGTTTGCCGCAAGGGTTGGCCGTCTATCTCGGCGGCCAGCGCCTCAACGAAGCCTTTGGCGATACCATGAACTGGGACCTGATCCCCCAGGCCGCCATCGGCCGGGTGGACCTGGTCACCAACAACCCGGCCTTCGGGCTCAATGCGCTGGGCGGCGCGCTGGTCCTGCGCACCCGCGACGGCTTTGAGTTCCAGGGCATCGATGCGACGGCCGAGACCGGGGCTTTCGCCAGCCAGATCGGCGCCATCCAAGGCGGCTGGTCCAATTCCACAAACAGCCTTTACGGCGCGGTCGACGGCGGCAAGTCCGACGGCTGGCGGCCGGAGTCCGGCTCATCCGTCGCTCGCGTCTTCATCGACGTCGGCCACAAGCTTGAGAACGGCGAAATCCACTTTGTCGGCGGCGTCAGCAATACCCATCTCGGCGTCGTTGGCCCCACCCCTGTCGACCTGCTGGAAGACGACCGCCGGACGATCTTCACCTTCCCGCAGACCACCCACAACAATTCCCAGTTCGCGGCCATCAACGGCCAGCTCAAATTATCGGGCGACTGGTCGGTCCAGGGCGGGGTCCACACGCGAAAATTCACCCAGAGCCACGTTGACGGCAACGACGGCGATTTTGAGCGCTGCGCCTCCACGGGCCCGCTGGCCAACACCCTGTGCCTGGAAGACGACGGCTTTTCCTCGACCATCGATGACGAGGAATTCCAGATCCTTGACGAGAACGACAACCCCATCCCCTGTCCGGTCTCCAACATCGACACTAACGGCTGCCGCAACCGCATCAGCAGCGTCGATGGCCCGCGCGTGCCCTACGGCACGATCGACCGCACCGCGACGACGACCACGACGACCGGCGTAACCTTCCAGCTGACCAACGACGCCGACTTCTCGGGCCGCAAAAACAGCCTGAACATCGGCGGCTCCTATGACTCCAGTGATATCCACTTCCGCTCCTCGAGCACGCTGGGTCTGATCACGCCGGACCTGGAAGTCATCACTGACAACTATCCGCTGCCCAACATTCCGGGCACGGTTCCGGGCCTCGGCCACGTGATCCATTCGGGGCCCGATGTCGCCTACGGTCCAGCTGACCTCGCCGTCAGCACCACCACCTCGGGCCTCTTTGCGTCCGACACCATCGATATTACGCCGGACCTCTCCCTGACCCTCGGCGGCCGCTACAACAGCCAGGACGTCGAACTGAAGGATCTCACGGGCTTTTCGCCCAGCCTCAACAGCAGCCACACCTTCAGCCGCTTCAACCCGGCCATCAACCTGGCCTGGCGTAGTGGCAAGCAGGTGATCTATGGGGGCTATTCGGAAACCAACCGCGCACCCACCCCGCTCGAGCTGGGCTGCAGTGATCCGGATCGTCCTTGCCTGCTGGAAAATTCACTGGTCGCCGACCCGCCGCTCAAACAGGTGACCTCGCGCACCTGGGAAGTCGGCGGCCGCGGCGGCGGCGACATCGACATGCTCACGTTCCGCTGGGCGGCCAGTTTCTTCAACACCGAGAACGACGACGACATCGTCTCGCTGGCCAGCACGCTCGCCGGCCGCGGCTATTTCGCCAACGTTCCCAAGACCCGGCGCACCGGCTACGACGCCCAGGTCAATGTCGGCACGGGTATGTGGACCATGTTCGTGGGCTACAGCCACGTCGACGCCACCTACGAGTTCACCGGCCTCCTGCCCTCGCCCAACAACCCCGAGGCTGATGACGACGGCAATATCGAGATCAATCCGGGCGACCACTTGGGCGGGATTCCGACCAACCGCTTGAAGATCGGCGGCGATGCGACGTTCGGCAAGTTGACAGTGGGCTTTGATGCCCAGAACAACGGCAGCCAGTTCCTGGTCGGCGACGAGGGCAACGACAATGACAAGCTGCCCAGCTACTGGGTGGCCCAGGCCCGTGTCGACTATGCCGTGACCGACAAGGTCAGCCTGTTCGTGCGGGTCGAGAACCTCTTCAACGAGGACTTCGCCAGCTTCGGCACCTACTTCGACGAAGACGGCGTCGCCAAGGTTCGGCCGCGCGTCCTGCCGGTCGACCCCGAGGAACAGACCCTCACCCTCGGCGCGCCGCGGGCAATCTATTTCGGGCTAAGGGCGAAGTACTAGGACGGATATCTTGCCCCACACCATCCGAACTGCTAGCCAGCGCCCGTGATCTCGCCTCGCGCCCGCTTCCGTCAGACCTTGCTCGCGCTCGCCGCGGCGCTGGCGATGCTTGTCCAGGCGATGCTGGCGCCGGCCGCCATGGCCGCGCCCGCGACCCTGCGGATCGAGATCTGCACCGAGCACGGCGTCAAAACCATCACCGTGCCCGATCCGTCGGGCAAGCAGACGCCGGCCCCCTGCTCCCACTGCGAGCATTGTCTGGCCCCGGCGCTTGCCGCCCCGGCCGGCGACATTGCGCTCGCCGTCGAGCCCGCCCTCTACGCCGCCGTGGTTTCCGCGCCACGGCCCACAACCTCGCTTCTTCCCTACGCCGCCCGCGCGCCGCCAAGGCCGCCCGGCCAGGCCCCTCCGCAATCCTGATCGTCTGAAACCCGCCACGCATGGGCGGCCGCACACCCGCGCTCAATCAGCGCGCCGGTAGTGCGATCAAAAATGCCCGTGCGCGTTTTCGACTCTTCAGGATTTTTCACCATGTCGCCCAAAACCGCCCGCGCCCTGCTTCTGGGGTGCTCCATCGCCGCCATCGCCGCTCCCGCCTTCGCCTTTGAGGGAGACGAGCCCGTCACCGCCGTCGACACCCTGATCATCTCGGCCGCCGCGCGTCAGACGCCGGCCACCCAGGAAACCTCCACGGCCGAGGAGATCAAACAGACCGTCAACGCCATGAACGTGGAGGACTCGGTCAAGTACATACCCTCCCTCATCGTCCGCAAACGCCACATCGGCGACACCCAGGCCCCGCTCGCCACCCGCACATCGGGCCTGGGCGCGTCGGCCCGCACTCTGATCTATTCCGACGGCGTCCTGCTCTCGGCCCTGATCGGCAACAACAACTCCACCGCCTCGCCGCGCTGGGGCATGGTCACACCTGAGGAGATCGAGGCAGTCGACTTTCTCTATGGCCCGTTTTCGGCGGCCTATGCCGGCAACTCCATCGGAGGCGTGCTCAACATCAGGACCCGCACGCCAACGAAACGCGAGGGCACGCTGCACCTCGCCGGCGCCTGGCAGGACTTTGCCCAGTACGGCACCGATGACACCTTCCGGGCCAGCCAGATTTCCGGCTCCTACGGCGACCGCATTGGCGACTTCTGGTTCCGGTTCTCGGCCAACGAGGTGGTCAGCAACAGCCAGCCGCTTACCTACGTGACCGTCGCCAAACCCACCACGACCAGCGCCAGCGGAACGGTGGTGACCGGACCCTTTGCTGACGTAAACCGCCTGAATTCACCGATCGCCGTCTTCGGCGCCGGCGGCCTGGAACATCAAATCCAGACCAATATGAAGCTGCGGCTGGGCTACGACCTGCCCTTCGCCACGGCGATCTACACCATCGGCCGCTTCGCCAATAACACCGACTCCGACGTCGAAACCTACGCTCGCGACGCCGCCGGCCAGCCGGTCTATTCGGGAACGGTCAATTTCGAGGGATACGCCTACAGCCTCGCGGCCAGCGCCTTTTCCAACGGTGTCTACGCCCTGGATGAAGACCACCTTGCCCAGAGCCTGACGCTGGCCTCACGCGGCGAAGGCCCCTGGGGCTGGAACCTCGCCGCCAGCCTCTATGACTACCGCAAGAGCCTGCAACGCACGCCTTCAACGGCGCTCCCCGCCGCCTACGCCGGCGCCGCCGGCAATATCGTCGACATGAAAGGCACCGGCTGGCGCACCCTCGATGGCGTGGTTTCCTACGACATGGAAGGCCAGAAGGTTCTCTTCGGCGCCCACTCCGACCAGGTCGACCTTTCGAACACCCGCTATGCCACCACCAACTGGATCGATGGCGAAAAGGGGACGAAGAACCTGCAGTCGCTTGGCCAGACGCAAACCAACGCCTTCTGGGCCCAGGACGCCATCGATCTGTCGGACAGCATCCGGCTGACCGTCGGCGGCCGCTATGAAGACTGGCAGGCCTCGCACGGCTTCAACTATTCAACCGCCACCAACCCGGTGACCTCGGTCACCCAGCCGGCACGGTCGGATACCGCCTTCTCGCCCAAGGCCAGCCTCACCTGGGCCGGCATGAACGGCTGGACGGTTTCGGGGTCGTACGGCGAGGCCTATCGCTTCCCCACGGTGACCGAACTCTACCAGGCCATCACCACGGGCAGCACGATCACCGTTCCCAATCCTGACCTGAAGCCCGAGCACGCCCGATCTGTTGAACTGGCGGTGGAGCGGGCCTTCGACAATGGTCGCCTCCGCGCCTCGTTGTTCGACGAGCGCATCACTGACGCCCTGATCTCCCAGACCGCGCCGCTGGTGCCGAACTCGACCACCCTGTTCTCCTATGTCCAGAACATCGACCGCACCCATGTTCAGGGCCTGGAGCTGGTGGCTGAGGGCCATGACCTCTTCATGCGCGGGCTGGACCTTTCGGCCAGCGTGACCCTGACCGATCCCGTAGTCGAAAAGGACGCCGCCTTCGCCGCCGCCGTCGGCAAACAGGTTCCCGGCATCCCGAAGGTGAAGTCGACGATCGTGGCCACCTTCCGCCCGGACGACAAGTGGGCCTTCACCCTGGCCGGCCGCTATTCCAGCCGCCTGTTCGCGACCATCGATAACATCGACACCGTCACCCACACCTACCAGGGCTTCGATCCGTTCCTGGTCGCCGACGTCCGCGTCACCTACCAGATCGACGATCACTGGCAGGCGGCGGTCGGCGTCGATAACGTGACCGACAGTCGCTACCTCCTCTTCCACCCGTTCCCCGGCCGCACCGTGCAGGCCGAGCTGAACTACAAGTTCTGAGGGGGGCGATCATGAAACAGCAAATCCTGATCGCAATCCTCGGCGCGGCGGCTCTGGCCGCCGCGTCCAGCGCTGCGGCCCATGTCAGCGTGTCTCCAAAAGAGCTTCTGCCCGGCGCCGAGACCATGGTGAAATTCCATATCGGCCACGGTTGTGACGGCGCCCCGACCACTGAGGTCCGTGTGGACATCCCCCGCCAGCTGACCATGGCCCATCCCATGCAGGTCGAGGGCTGGAGCCTGACCAGCAAGGCCAGCGGCAAGCGCACGACCTCCATCTCCTGGAAAGCCGATGGAGCGCCGGCCACAACGCCGGACTTCGAGGTTCACATCGGCCTGCCCAGGACCTCGGGCCCGGTCTACCTGCCGGTTACGCAGACCTGCGGCAAAACCGTCGTGCGCTGGAACGAGACTCCCAAGGGCGACAAAAAGCTGTCCCGTCCGGCCCCCTCGATCCAGGTCACCGACCATCCCATGGAGGCGCCCGCGACAGGCGCCCCCATGGACCACATGCAGCACTGAGGGGGCGGCGGCATGAAAATCCACGCTCTCTCAATCGCCCTGGTCATCTGGGCGGCGCCCGCGCTCGCCCATGACGTGCAGGCAGGTTCGCTGCGGATCAGCCATCCATGGACCCGTCCGGCCGCGGCCGGGCAGAACGGGGCCGGCTATATGGTGATCACCAACACCGGCGCCCAGGCCGACATCCTGGTGTCGGTCACCGCCGCCGGCGCGCGAGACACCACAATCCACCAGTCGATGATGCACGGCGACATGGCCTCGATGGTTGCCGTGACCGATGGTCTGGTCATCCCGCCCGGCGGCGCCGTCACGCTCGCGCCGGGCGGCTACCACCTGATGTTCACCGGCCTCAAAGCGAAGACCAACCCCGGCGACACCCTCCCGGCCACCCTGACATTCGCCAGGGCCGGAGCCGTGAAGGTGACCTTCGACGTCCAGGCAAGCTCGGCGACAGCCGATCACCCCCGTCACTGAACCTTTGCCCGGCGCCTGTCGCGCCGGGTCAACAACGAAAGGAAACACACCATGACCCAGATCGATCGCCGCGCCGCGGCCGCTCTTGCCCTCCTTGGCCCCCTCGCCATCGCGGCGGGCGTTCGCGCCCAGCCCGGAACAGCCGCCGCCCCGGCCCGCGCGGCGGCCGGCAAGAAGACTGTCGGCGTGATCCTCTATCCCGACTTCGAGGTGCTCGACGTTTTCGGCCCTGTTGAGATGTGGGCCTATGCGCCCGACCTGCGCATCGTCCTGATCGCTGAGGCGGCCGGATCCGTCCGCTCGGCGCAAGGCGTCTCGGCCCTAGCCGAGTTCGGCTTCGCCAATGCGCCGGCCATGGACATCATGATGGTGCCGGGCGGCAACGGCACCCGCGTCCAGCTGAACAACGCGGCCTATATCAAGTTCCTGCAGGACACCGACAAGACGACCACCCTGACCACCTCGGTGTGCACCGGCTCTGCCCTCCTGGCCAAGGCCGGCCTGCTCAAGGGCAAGCGGGCGACCAGCAACAAAACCTATTTCTCATTGGCCGTTCAGCAAGACAGCAGCGTCGACTGGGTGAAAAAGGCCCGCTGGGTCGAAGACGGCAAGTACATCACCTCGTCCGGCGTCTCGGCCGGCACGGACATGGCCCTGGGCGTGCTGGCGCGCCTCTACGGCAAGCCGGCCGCCGCCCAGCTGGCCCGCACGCTGGAATATGTCTGGAACGACGATTCCACGAACGATCCCTTCGCCATCGCCTAGGGCGCTGTTCGGCGGCAGGGTTTGGCGATTTTCTCTTTCACTCCGGCGCCAGCCTGTCACTGTGGTGAAAGTCTGTGGAGGCGAGAATCTATGAGGCTCTGGAATCTCACGATGGCGGTTGCGGCTGTCCTGACGCTGGCCGCCCCGGCCGCCGCTCACGTCAGCGTCGCGCCCAAGGAGGGCAAGCCCGGCTCCCAGACCATGATCAAGATCCACGTCGGCCATGGCTGCGATGGCAAGCCCACCACCGCCGTCCGCTTCGACGTGCCCCGCAGTTTCACCATGGCTCACCCCCAGGAGGTCGACGGCTGGAACGCCAGCATCAAGACCAGCGGCGGGCGCATTACCCGCATCACCTGGACCGTCATCGGCGCGCCGCCGGAAACCGCCCCCGACTTCGAGGTCCACGTCGGCCTGCCGGGCGCCGAGGGTCGGCTCTACCTGCCGATCACCCAGACCTGCGGCAAGACGGTGGTCCGCTGGACCGCCAAGGCTGGCCCGCACGGCAAAGTGCCGCAAAACCCGGCTCCGGAGTTCAACGTAACGATGTACCTGGCGACGCCGCCTGTCATTCACATGCACTGACCTGGTTTCGGTGACAGTGAGTGTCAGGCGCATAAAAAGCTACCAGCACACCCTGTTGTCGACCGTCATCCCCGGACTTGTTCCGGGGATCCATCGTTGAACGGCGCGATCGGACCAATGATCGCCGCACGCGCGGCTATCACGCACTCTATCGAAGAGCCCGGGAATGGATCCCCGGAACAAGTCCGGGGATGACGGTTTGGGAGTAACTAGGACTTGTCGGAGCCCTCGTCCTTATTGTCCCGGGACAGGGCCTTGGCGATGGCAACGGGGAGATCAAATTGCGTCCAAAATCTCAGCAATAATAACAGGGGGAGAACGAATATGGCCCCCGAGACAACAACAATGCTTTCGATTCTTCCTTTGAATATCTCTGCAAACAATTCAGGCGCGATAAAATACGTCGCCACCGTCCACATAAAGACGAACGACAAATAGGCCCACCTGTAAAATATGCTTGAGAATAGCTTGAGGACGACCGCACCTGAAACCGCGAGGGCAAGGGCGAGTACGATCAGAAATCGAAGGATCGATACCGCATCCATCCGTCGCCCAAGTCTCCTTGCCCAACCCTACCGCGGCAACTCCGTCTTGCCCATCAGCGCCAGGTCCACGGCATGCGCGCACTGGCGGCCTTCGCGGATGGCCCAGACAACCAGGGACTGGCCGCGGCGCATGTCGCCGCAGGCGAAGACGTTTTCCTGGCTGGTGGCGTAGGCCTTCATGTCGGCCTTGACGTTACCACGCGCATCGAGCTCGAGCCCGTCGATCAGGGCGTTCTTCTTCGGCCCCAGGAACCCCATGGCGAGGAGGACGAGGTCGGCTTTGAGCTGGAATTCGCTGCCGGGAATTTCGCGAACCTTGCCGCCTTCCCAGTCGACCTTGACGCACTCGATGGCTTCGATCTTGTCGCCCGTTCCCACCGCCCGCTTGGTCAGCACGGCGAAGTCGCGATCGACGCCCTCTTCCTGGCTGGACGACGTGCGCATCTTCAGCGGCCAGTTCGGCCAGACCAGCGGTTTGTTCTCGCGCTCCGGTGGGGCCGGCATGATCTCGAGCTGAACCACACTCGCCGCGCCCTGGCGGTTGGAGGTGCCGATGCAGTCAGACCCGGTATCGCCGCCGCCGATCACCACCACATGCTTGCCGGTGGCGCTGATCGCCGAGCCGTTCGGGGCCGCGACGTTTTCCGCGTCCCCGGCGTTGCGCTTGTTCTGCTGGGTCAGGAAATCCATGGCGAAATGGATCCCCGAAAAATTGTGCGGCGGCAGATCGAGGTCGCGCGGCTGCTCAGCGCCGCCGGACAGCACCACCGCATCAAAATCTTCGCACAACTGATTGAGTGTAATGTCTTTTCCGACTTCCAGACTGGTGCGCATCACCACGCCCTCGGCTTCCATCTGCTTCACGCGCCGGTCGATGGGGTGCTTTTCCATCTTGAAGTCCGGGATGCCGTAACGCAGCAGGCCGCCGATGCGGTCGTTTTTTTCGATCAAGGTCACCGCATGGCCCGCGCGGGCCAGCTGCTGGGCGCAGGCCATGCCGGCCGGACCTGAGCCCACCACCGCCACCGACTTGCCGGTCTTCACCTTGGCGATGACCGGAACCACCCAGCCCTCGGCATAGCCGCGGTCGATGATCTCGCACTCGATGGTTTTGATGGTCACCGGGGTTTCGATGATGTTCAGCGTGCACGCCGCTTCGCACGGGGCCGGGCAGATACGGCCGGTGAACTCCGGGAAGTTGTTGGTCGAGTGCAGGTTGTCGAGCGCGCTCTTCCACTGGTCGCGATAGACCAGATCGTTCCAGTCGGGGATCTGGTTATTCACCGGACAGCCGGTGTGGCAGAACGGAATCCCGCAGTTCATGCAGCGCGCGGCCTGGGCCCTGGAGTCCTCGACCGCCAGCGGACGGACGAATTCCTTCCAGTGCTTCAGCCGGTCCTGCGGCTTTTCATAGCCGCGGTCGCGACGTTCGATTTCCAGAAACCCGGTGGGCTTTCCCATGACAATAAGCTCCCGGGTTACTCAGCGGCGACGGTGGCGGCCAGGCGCTCCGTCTCCTGCTGTTCGAGCGCGGCTCGATAATCCTTGGGCATCACCTTGACGAATTTCGTCACGGCCTCGTCCCAGTTGTCGAGAATTTCCTTGGCCCGCGCGCTGCCGGTGTAGAGCCGGTGACGCTCGATCAGGATGCGCAGGCGCTCATGGTCAAAACGCAGCATGTCGCCCATGCCGGCGTCGTGGCTGCCCAGCGCCTTTTGGCGGGGCGCGCGGGGATCTTCCGGATCGTTGGTCGAGACCAGTGGCATCAGGTCGACCATCGCCTTGTTGCACAGGGAATCGAACCGGCCGTCCGGGTCGTAGACATAAGCCACGCCGCCGCTCATTCCGGCCGCGAAGTTGCGACCCGTGGCGCCCAGCACCACCACGGTTCCGCCGGTCATATACTCGCAGCCGTGGTCGCCCGTGCCCTCGACCACCGCCACGGCGCCGGAGTTGCGCACGGCGAACCGCTCGCCCGCCACACCCTGGAAATAGGCCTCGCCGGCGATGGCGCCGTAAAGCACGGTGTTGCCGACAATGATGTTCTGGGCCGGATCGCGGTCCGAGGTCATCGGCGTCTTGACGATCACCCGCCCGCCGGAAAGCCCCTTGCCGACATAATCGTTGGAATCGCCGGTCAGCTCGAGCGTGACGCCATGGGCCAGGAACGCGCCGAAGCTTTGCCCCGCCACGCCCTTCAGCTTGATCGAGATCGTCCCGTCCGGCAGGCCCGCGTGGCCGTAACGCTCGGCCACCCGGCCCGACAGCATGGCGCCGACGGTGCGGTTTATGTTCTTGACGGCGCGCTCAATGACCACCGGGGTCTTCTTGTCGAGCGCCACAGCCGCCGCCTTGAGCAGGTCCTGGTCCAGCGCCGCGTCGAGGCCGTGGTCCTGACGCTCGGAGTTCCAGCGCGCCAGGTTCGGATCGACATCCGGCACATAGAGCAGTTTCGAAAGATCGATGCCCTTGGCCTTCCAGTGGTTGACGGCCGGCTCCACGTCGAGCCTGTCGGCGCGGCCGATCATCTCATTGATCGTCGCAAAGCCCAGCTGGGCCATGATCGCCCGGAGTTCCTCGGCCACGAAGAAGAAGTAGTTGATGACATTGTCCGGCGTGCCGGTGAACCGGGCGCGCAGCACCGGGTTTTGCGTCGCCACGCCTACCGGGCAGGTGTCGAGGTGACACTTGCGCATCATGATGCAACCGACCGAGACCAGCGGCGCGGTGGCGAACCCGAACTCGTCGGCGCCCAGGAGGGCGGCGATGGCGACATCACGGCCGGTGCGGATGCCGCCGTCTGTTTGCACGGCGATGCGGCCGCGCAGGCCGTTCATCAGCAAGGTCTGCTGGGTTTCGGCCAGGCCGATTTCCCAGGGCGAACCCGCGTGGGTCAGCGATGTCAGCGGGCTTGCGCCAGTGCCGCCGTCATAGCCGGAGATGGTCACATGGTCGGCGCGGGCTTTCGACACGCCCGCGGCCACCGTGCCGACGCCGATTTCCGAGACCAGCTTGACCGAAATCCGCGCCTTCGGATTGGCGTTCTTCAGATCGTGGATCAGCTGGGCGAGGTCCTCGATCGAATAGATGTCGTGGTGCGGCGGCGGGCTGATCAACCCTACGCCCGGCGTTGAGTGCCGCACGCGCCCAACCACCTTGTCGACCTTCTTGCCGGGCAGTTGGCCGCCCTCGCCGGGCTTGGCGCCCTGGGCCATCTTGATCTGGATATCGTCGGCGTTGACCAGATATTCGGCAGTCACGCCGAAACGGCCCGAAGCCACCTGCTTGATGGCCGAGCGCATGGAATCGCCGTTCGGCAGCGGGGTGAAGCGGTCGACTTCCTCGCCGCCCTCGCCGGTGTTCGACTTGCCGCCGATCCGGTTCATGGCGATGGCGAGCGTCGTGTGCGCCTCTCTGGAGATCGAGCCAAAGCTCATCGCCCCGGTGGCGAACCGCTTGACGATCTCGGTGGCCGGCTCAACCGCCTCAAGCGGGACAGGCTTGTCGGCGTACTTGAACTTCATCAGCCCGCGGATGGTCAGGTTCCGCTCGCTCTGATCGTTGATCGACTTCGCGAAGGCCTCGTACTCGGAGGTGATGTTGCCGCGCACGGCGTGCTGCAGGTGGGCCACCGACTCAGGCGTCCAGGCGTGCTCCTCACCGCGGATACGGAAGGCATAGCCGCCGCCCACATCCAGCGCATTGGCGTAGACCGGGTTGTTCCCAAACGCCTGGGCGTGGCGCTGCACCGCCTCTTCGGCGATCTGCAGCAGGCCCGCGCCCTCGATGGTCGAGGCCGTGCCGGTGAAATACTTGTCGAGCAGCTCGGTGGAGAGGCCCACCGCGTCGAAGATCTGCGCGCCGCAATAGGACTGGTAGGTCGAGATGCCCATCTTGGACATTACCTTCAGCACGCCCTTGCCGACCGCCTTGATGTAGTTCTTCTGAACCTCATAGGGCTTCAGCTTCAGGTCCATCCGCTGGCGGATCTGTTCCAGCGTCTCGAACGCCAGATAGGGGTTAACGGCTTCCGCGCCATAGCCGGCCAGGACGCAGAAGTGATGCACCTCGCGCGCTTCGCCGGTTTCGATAACGAGGCCCGTCTGCATGCGCAGGCCCTGACGGATCAGCTTGTGGTGCACCGCCGCCGTCGCCAGCGCCGCCGGAATGGGAATACGGTCCGCCGACGCTTTACGGTCCGACAGGATCAGGATGTTGGCCTCGGCCAGCACACACTCGGTCGCCTGGGTCATGACCCGTTCGAGCGCGGCTTCCAGCCCCGCCGCGCCGTTGGCCGCTTCCCAGGTAATGTCGATGGTCGCCGTGCGGAACGCCGCGTCCAGCAAGGTGTCGATCGAGCGGATCTTTTCCAGGTCCGCATTGGTCAGGATCGGCTGGGAAACCTCCAGCCGCTTGTGGTTGCCGGCGTGGTGGCCCAGCAGGTTCGGCCGCGGCCCGATCATCGAGACCAGGCTCATGACCAGTTCCTCGCGGATCGGATCGATCGGCGGGTTCGTCACCTGGGCGAAGTTCTGTTTGAAATAGTCGTAGAGCAGTTTGGGCTTCTTCGAGAGCACCGCCAGCGGGATGTCGACGCCCATGGAACCCACCGGGTCGTCCGGGGTCTGGCTCATCGGCTCAAGGAAAAACGCGATGTCTTCCTGGGTGTAGCCGAACGTTTGCTGGCGATCGAGCAACTCGGACGGCTCGGCCAGTTCGTGGTGGGTCTGTTCGTTGAGATAGGGCAGCTCTTCCAGCTTGAACTGGGTCTGCTGCAGCCACTCCTCATAGGGGTGCTGCTCGGCGAGCCTGGTCTTGATCTCGTCGTCCTCGACGATGCGGCCTTCCTCAAGGTCGATCAGCAGCATCTTGCCCGGCTGCAGGCGCCATTTGCGCACGATCTTCTCGTCGGGGATCGGCAGCACGCCGCTCTCCGAAGCCATGATCACGTGATCATCGTCGGTCACGCAGAACCGCGCGGGGCGCAAGCCGTTGCGGTCCAGCGTCGCGCCGATCTGGCGCCCGTCCGTAAAGGCGATAGCCGCCGGCCCGTCCCACGGCTCCATCAGGGCGGCGTAGTATTCGTAGTAGGCGCGCCGCTTGGCATCCATCAGCGGATTGCCGGCCCAGGCCTCCGGGATCAGCATCATCACCGCCTGGGCCAGCGGATAGCCGCCGGCCACCAGCAGTTCCAGCGCGTTGTCGAGACAGGCGGTGTCAGACTGCCCGTGCGGGATCAGCGGCCACATCTTGTTGAGGTCGGGGCCCAGCAGATCGCTTTCCAGCGTGCGCCGGCGCGCGTTCATCCAGTTGACGTTGCCGCGGACCGTATTGATCTCGCCGTTGTGGGCCACGAACCGGTAGGGGTGCGCGAGCTTCCACGACGGGAAGGTGTTGGTGGAAAACCGCTGGTGCACCAGCGCCACCGCCGACTGGCAGAGCGGGTCCTGCAGGTCGAGATAGAAACTTCCCACCTGCCCGGCCAGCAGCAGGCCCTTGTAGACCACCGTCCTCGTCGAGAACGACGGCATATAGAGCTCGGTCAGGCCGGGCAGGTTTTTCTTGATCGCCAAATCGGCCAGCGGGTTCTGGGTCTGCTTCCTGATGGTCAGCAGTTTGCGCTCAAAGGCGTCCTGGTCCTTGCAGTTTTCGCCGCGCGCCACGAACGCCTGGCGGATCACCGGCATCTGGGCCAGCACGGCTGTGCCCAGGCCCTCGGTGTTGAACGGCACATCGCGCCAGCCGAGCAGGGTTTGGCCTTCGACGCGGATGAAATGCTCGAACTGTTCGACCGCCACGATCCGGGTGCCCGGATCGCGCGGCAGGAAGCACATGGCCACCGCATAGTCGCCAGGCGAGGGCAACTCGATGTCGTTGGCCAGCGCCCAGTGGCGATAGAGCTTGTCGGGAATCTGGATCAGAATCCCGGCGCCGTCGCCGACCAGCGGGTCTGCGCCCACCGCGCCCCGGTGGTCCAGGTTCACCAGGATTTCCAGCCCCTGCGAAACGATGGCATGACTCTTTCGCCCCTTGATGTTGGCGATAAAGCCCACACCGCAGGAGTCATGTTCGTTCCGGGGGTCGTACAGACCCTGTGCTGGCGGCAGTCCCATTCCCATCCTTCGTTCTACGCTACGTCTACACACACGGTTTTGGCCCTCACGGCAGGGCCGAAAGGGCGCATATTTCAACATAATCCGTCCGCTGTCGAACGGCCACCTGAGTATGATGACGAGTTCGTTGATTCTGAACGGTTTTGCCGCATTTCGGGCCGCGGCGGCGCGCGGGCGACCGGCTATAAGGGCAAATCGCCGGTTTTGCTAACGGTTTTCAGGGTATGCGGCATCACGAAGCGTGAGGGGATGTTTCGGCACGAACCCCGACGGGATAGGCCTTAGACACATCGACCAGTTGCAACATGACGCCGTACGCTCCCCTCGCCGACCAACACCCGGTCAGTAAGCCATAGAGGCCCGGGCGGCCACGCCGGGATGCATGGCCTCTCCTTCCCAACCATCAAACACTTGACCCCTCCTCTTCCCGGGCGGAAGCTTCCTGGCAAATCATGGGGAGTGCTATGGCCTACACGCTCAACGTCAATGGACGCACGGTCACCGCCGATGTCGATCCGGCCAAACCGCTGCTGTGGGTGCTGCGCGAAGACCTGAATGTCCTTGGGCCCAAATACGGCTGTGGCCTCGCGCAATGCGGCGCCTGTACGGTGCATATCGACGGCCAGCCGGTCCGCGCCTGCATCACCCCCATTTCCAGCGTCGGGACCAAGCGCGTCGTCACCATCGAGGCCATGGAGAACGACGCCGTCGGCAAGAAGGTTCAAGCGGCCTGGAGCGAGATCGACGTCGCCCAGTGCGGCTATTGTCAGGCCGGCCAAATCATGAGCGCCACCGCCCTCATCAAGTCCAAGCCGAAACCTACCGACGCCGATATCAACACGGCGATGCAGGGCAACATCTGCCGCTGCGCCACCTACACCCGCATTCGCCGCGCCATCAAACGCGCCTCCGGCCAGAGCGAGGCATAGAGATGACCACCACCCAGACCCGCAGAGACACCTTGAAAGTCAGCCTCGGCGCCGGCGGCGCCTTCGTCCTCGGCTTCACCCTCGCCGGCAAGGCGGGCGCGCAAGGCCTGGCGGCCGCCAATGCCGCCCCCGGCAAGCTCAACACCTATGTCACCATCGCCCCCGACGGCATCGTCTCGATCATCGCCAAGAACCCGGAAGTTGGCCAGGGCATCAAGACCAGCCTGCCCATGCTGATCGCCGAGGAGCTGGACGTTGACTGGTCGAAAGTCCGCACCGTTCAGGCCATCGCCGATCAGGCCACCTATGGCAGCCAGCTGGTCGGCGGCTCGACCGCCATCCCCCAGCACTGGCAATCCTTGCGCCGCGTGGGCGCCACCGCCCGGGCCATGATGATCGCCGCCGCCGCCGAAGAATGGAAATGTCCGCCCGGTGAATGCGCCACCGATGCGGGTCAGGTCATCCACGCGCGGACCAACCGCAAGGTGACCTACGGCTCGCTCTGCACCAAAGCCGCCTGCATCACCCCGCCCGATCCGGCCAGCGTGCAGCTGAAGGCGTCAAAGGACTTCAAGATCATCGGCCGGCCGACGCCCCAGGTCGACACCGCCGCAATCGTCACCGGCCAGCCGCTGTTCGGGATCGATTTCAAGGTCCCGGGCATGCTCTATGCCACCTACCTGAAGGCGCCGGTGTTCGGCGCCAAGGTCGCCTCGGCTGACCTTGCCGCCGCCAAGGCGGTCAAGGGCGTGCGCGACGCCTTCATCCTGGATGGCTCAGAGAATGTGAACGACCTGATGAACGGGGCGCTTGCGCCCGGCGTTGCGGTCGTCGCCGACAGCTGGTGGACCGCCCAGCAGGCCCGCGCGAAACTGAACGTCCAGTGGGCGGCCCATCCCACTTCGCGCTCGTCCAGCGAAGGCTTCCTGGCCCAGGCCCAGACGATGTCGCGGGGCGCGCCCCTGCGCACTGAACTCAAGGCCGGCGATCCCGATCCTGCCCTGGCGTCCGCCGCCAAAACGGTGGAAGCCGCCTATCACTATCCCTTCATCTCCCACGCCAACCTCGAGCCGCAGAACTGCACGGCCAGCTACAAGGACGGCAAGGTCGAGATCTGGTCGCCGTCCCAGTACCCCGAGCCCGCCAAGGCCGTGGTCGCCCGCCAGCTAGGCATCACCGCGCGCGATGTGACCATCAACATGGTGCGCGGCGGCGGCGGTTTCGGCCGCCGGCTGGTCAACGATTCCGTCGTTGAGGCCGCGGCGATCTCCAAACAGGTCGGCGCGCCGGTCAAGGTGCTGTTCAGCCGCGAAGACGAGATGAAGCACGATTTCTACCGGGCCGCGGGCTACCACTTCCTCAAGGGCGGCGTAGACTCAGGCGGCAAGATCACCGCCTGGAAGAATCACTTCGTCTCGTTCGGCAAGAACGGCGCCTACTCCACCGCCGCCAACATCAGCCGCACCGAGTTCCCGGCCCGCTTCGTGCCCAACTACCAGCTTGACGTCTCGATGATCGACGGCGGCATTCCGACCGGTTTCCTGCGCGCGCCAATCTCCAATGGCGTGGCCTTCATCACCCAGTCGTTCATCGACGAACTGGCGGTCGCGGCCGGCCAGGATCCGATGGCCTTCCGCCTGAAGATGCTCGACGTCCCCGCCGCCCAGACCCCGGGCTACGATTCCGCCCGCGCGATCGCGACCATCCGCAAGGTCGCCGAGATGTCGAACTGGGGCCGCCGCATGCCCGCCCGCTCGGGCCTCGGCATGGCGTTCCACTTCGCCCATTCCGGCTATTTCGCCCAGGTCGCCGAGGTCAAGGTGGCCGCCAACGGCGATCTCGATATCGTCAAGGTCTGGTCCGTCTGCGACGTCGGCCGCCAGATCATCAATCCGCTCGGCGCCGACAACCAGGTCGAAGGCTCGATCCTCGACGGCATTTCACATGCCCTTTATCAAAAGATCACCGTCAAGGACGGCGCCGTCCAGCAAGCCAGCTTCGGCGACTATCCGCTGCTCCGCATCAACAAGGCCCCGGCCATCGAGAACCACTACATCCTCTCGGATAACAACCCGACCGGCCTCGGCGAGCCGGCCCTGCCCCCGGTGATCCCGGCCGTTACCAACGCCATCTTCGCGGCGACGGGCAAGCGGATCAGGACTCTGCCGATCGATACGGCGCAGTTGAAGGCATAACGATAAGCGAGGTTGCTCCTGCCCTAGGCTAACCACTCCACCGGCACATCCAGCGCCACTGCCAGCTTGGCTATGGTCTCGGGAGTTCCGGTCCGGCGCCCGGTCTCAAGATCGGACAGATAGCCCTGACCGATACCCGTCTTGAAACTCAAATGTAGCTGGGTTTCGTCACGCCAGTTGCGAATGGCCTTCAGCCGGCTTTCGCCCCGAAGGATCGCGGCGCTGACCTTCGGCGGCAGCAAGTCACCACCTTTCGCCAACTCGGCCTTCCGGGCGTCATAGATGGCGATATCGTGAGCATCCTCGTCTTCGTGATCGGCGCGTTCATTGCCCTGCCCCATCATCGCGCGCGCTCGCCTATCGATCGAACACCAGGCTCGCGAACTTGGGCTCGACGTGCGCCATGCGGCCCACCGGCGGCAAACCGGTCAACAGCACATGGATTTCCCTGATCTTCAGGTCTCGGACCTTCAGTTCTTCTTTGGTTCGGAAATTCGAGAACAGGAGGATGTCCTCGATCTCCCGGCGGGAGGTGGCTGTGTCGCCCTTGAGCACCACCGCCTGGAAGCTGTGCTTCATATCTTCCGCATCGTTGTACCATTGTTGGGCCACGTTATCTTCCGCCCGGATGGCGCCGGTGTTGTTGACGCCGAGCGTCCGATCGCTGCCGTCGACGTCCTCGACCATCAGATTGGTTCCGCGGATGACAACCCCGATCTGGTCTGGCGTCTTGAGGTTTTCCAGATCTGCCTTGGTTACAGACGCCGTCACCGCATAGGCGTAGGATTTGGGCCCTTCGACGACGAACACGAACGGCGCCTTCTTGAGGTGAACCTCACCGCTGAAGGCAAGGCTCCTGCCGTCCTGCTCGACGTGCACTCGCCAGGTGTCCGCTCCCGCGGCGACGTCGGCGGCAAGCCCCAACGCCAGTCCGAAGGCCAGCGCCACCCCGAATCCGAACCCACGCATCCGCCCCTCCTGCGTCTTACAGGTTTACGTTCCCTTTTCGTTCTAGCTTGGCCGGAATTTCTGTCAAGCACCGTTTGATATCTCGACCCCTCACTTCGCCCCGCTGAACCCCTTCATCCCCAGGCGCCGGGCCAGCAAAGTCAGCGGCCGCAGCTTGTCGACCTGCCGTAAGATGACCTCGAAGACCCCGCCTCTTCGATACCGCGTTTCCATCTGCATGAAGGCCATCACCTCATCCGGCAGCTCGTGCAGCTCAAGTACTCGCCCGTCCGGCGCAACCAGCATCTGGCAGTTCCCAAAGGCCATCCACCCTAGCGCCTCCAGCACCCGGAACTCCGTCAGACAGGGCGCCCCGCCGACGGGTCCGCCGGTCACCTCAAAGTTCGGATTGGGCAGGGTTCCGTGGACCACCAGGTTCATTCCGCCGGGGGAACAGGCAGAGACGAGGATCAGCGCTGATGCGGCGATGACGGGGTTCACAGCCGTCCCTTACGCCGCGCCAAACAAATCGACAAAATCCTTTCCCTCCCGCTTGTCGGGAGGGTGGATCGGCGCGATAGCGCCGAGACGGGTGGGCGAGTCTCAACGCCAGTTGCCACCCTGGCCGCTTCGCGGCCTGTCCCTCCCGACAAGCGGGAGGGAAAGATGTGGAGGGACCAACCGATGAGCCTCACCGGCGACTACGATCCGAACAACGTGTTCGCGAAGATCCTGCGCGGCGAAATCCCCTGCGCCACCATCTTCGAAGACGACGACGTCCTGGCCTTCATGGACGCCTTTCCGCAGTCGAAAGGCCACAGCCTGGTGATCTCCAAAACCTCGCACGCGCGCAACCTGCTCGACATGGAGCCGGAGGTGCTCATCAAGGTCATGGCCGCGACGCAAAAGCTCGCCCGCGCCGTCATCGCCGCCCTCAACCCGGACGGCGTACTGATCAGCCAGTTCAACGGCGCCCCGGCCGGTCAGACCGTCTTCCACACCCACTTCCACGTCATTCCGAGATATGAGGGCGCGGCGCTGGCCCGTCACGGCGGCGGCATGGCCGATCCGGGCGAGCTCAGCGCGACCGCAAAAGAAATCGCCGCCAAAGTGGTCTGACCTGCGTTTTGTCGCGTACTAGCTCCGTCGCGCGTTACTCGCGCGATAACAAAAAACGTTGTGGAGAACGTCCGTGGTCAACAAGTCTGGAAAATTCGCCGGTACGGCGTTGACGGCGAGCCTCGCCGCCGCACTCGTGTTCACCACTGCCACGGGCGGCTACTCCCAGCAGCCGGCCGCCCAGCCCAAGGCGGCGATCCCGAACTTCCCCATCCCCGACAATTTCGCCGGCGTCGCCGGCTCAGCCGCCGAGGTCGCCCGCATCGCCGGCCTCTGCGGCCCCAACCGCAACGCCGCTGACGGCTATGCGCCGGCGCCCGCAACTCCGGGCCAAACCAAGGCCCCGATCGTCAAGGGAACCCAAGGCTACGCGGTCGAGACCGTCGCCAAAATCGAACGCCCCTGGGGCATGGCCTTCCTGCCAAACGGCAGGATGCTGGTCTCCTTCCGTAACGGCGGCATGCGCCTTGTCGATGCCAAGGGCGTGGTTGGCGAGCCGATCGCCAATGTCCCGCAGATGGTCATGCCGCGCCTCGGCTCGGGCATGTACGGCGTCATCACCGACAAGGACTTCGCCAAGAACCGCACCATCTATTTCGCCTATCACACCCGCATGGCGGCCGATCCCGCCGCCATGGGCCGCGTCTCCAGCGCCAAACTGTCAGCCGACGAAAAGAGCCTGACCGACGTCAAGGTGCTGCGCGAAGGCGTCGATATCCAGCCGCGCGCCATCCTCCAGGGCCGCGACGGCAAGCTCTACATCTTCTCGGGCGACGTCACCGACACCGGCGCCAACACCCAAAACATGACGAGCCAGCTTGGCAAGGTGCTGCGCATCAACACCGACGGCACGGTCCCCGCCGACAACCCGTTCAACGCCCGCGCCGACGTCAACCCGGCCATCTGGGCCAACGGCTATCGCGACATACATTCGGCCGCGGTCAATCCGCGCACGGGCGAAGTCTGGGCCGTCGAAAACGTCCCGCGCGGCGGCGATGAGATCGACATCTACCGCAAGGGCAAGAACTACGGCTTCGGTGTCATCAGCTATGGCCGCCAGAACAACGGCGCTTACATCAATGGCGGCAAGACCGCCCAGGACGGCATGGAACAGCCGCTCTACTACTGGAACCCCTCGATCGCGCCTTCTGGCATGATGTTCTACACAGGCTCAAAGTTCCCCGGTTGGCGGGGCAACCTCTTCGTCGGCGGCATGTCCGGCATGCAGGTCTCGCGCCTCGTCATGGACGGCGAAAAGGTGGTCGGCGAAGAAAAGCTGCTGATGGACCGCTGCCAGCGGATCAAGGTCATTGACCAGGGCCCGGATGGCAATATCTACATCCTCACCGACCAGATGCCGCCGCTGGACAACGAGATCCTGCGCCTGGTTCCGGCACGCACCCCGCCTGAGCCGAAGCAAGCTCCCGCCGGCGCCCCGATCCCGACCCCGCAACCCGGCCCCGGAGAACGCCCGGCCCCCGCTCGCGGCGGCGCGGCGGCTCCCGCCGCGCCAGCGCCCGGCAGAGGCCCCGTCCCTGCGCCTGCGGCGGCCGTCAACATCACCCCCGCCGAACTCGCCGCTGGCCAGGCCGCCTTCGCCAAGGTGTGCGCCGGCTGCCACGGCCCGCAAGGCCAGGGCAACTTCGGCCCTGCCATCGCCAGCCGCACCGACGTCACTGAGATCACCCGCGTCATCGTAAGCGGCCAAGGCGCCATGCCGCCGTTTGGGTCTGACAGCATCTCAAACGCGGACCGGGATGCGGTGGCGAAGTTTATAGGGACGCTGAGGCGCTAGCTCGGAAAACGGGGAAGGGGATGCGAGATCTCGCTGTTGCGGCCGTTTTTTCCGTCGGATTGCTGCTCTTCGATCGATTTTTTCCGAGCTGGTCCATCTTTCTGCCCGGCATGCTGCGGCAATTGGAAATCGACCTCGATGAGTTCAACAGAACTTTTCGTCGAATGTTCTGGTGGCGGGCGCCATTTTTGGCGTTGGCAGTCGGAAGCCTGGTCCTGGCTGGCCATCTCGACCGGTTTGATGGCTATACGGGGACAGCGATCGCCGTTGCCTTCATTTGGTACTTAGCTTCGTACTTCTACACGATGTTCCGCACCGGGCAGATCGTTCGAAGGGCAAAGGGCCACGCCTCCAAGGACTGAATTTAGTCTTTCCCTCCCGCTTGTCGGGAGGGTGGATCGGCGCGAAGCGCCGAGACGGGTGGGCGAGTCAGGGGTTGCCCACCCTGGCCGCTGGCGCGACCGTCCCTCCCGACAAACGGGAGGGAAAAACCCCTACTCCGCCGTCTCCGGCTCTACCGTCTCGCCCTTGGCCTTGCCGGCGCCAGGCGCGAGCGGTTCGATCTCGAAGGCGATCTTGCCGTCTTTGAGCACGACCTTGACGTGGCCGCCGCGGACCAGGCCGCCGAACAGGATTTCGTCGGCCAGGGGCTTTTTGATCGCGTCCTGGATCACCCGGGCGAGAGGCCGGGCGCCGTAGAGCTCGTCGAAGCCGTTCTTGGCCAGCCAGTCGGTGGCGTCTTCCGACAGCGAGACCGTCACATGCCGGTCGGCCAGCTGGGCCTCCAGTTGCAGCACGAACTTCAGCACCACCTGACGGATGATCTCCGGCGTCAGCGCCTTGAACGCCACCACCGCATCCAGACGGTTGCGGAATTCCGGCGAGAACAGCCGCTTGATCGCCGCCTCTTCCTCGTCCGCCGCCCGGCCGCGGCCGAAACCGATGGACTGGCGCTGGCTGTCGGCCGCTCCGGCGTTTGTGGTCATGATCAAGACGACGTTGCGGAAGTCGATCTTCTTGCCGGTCGCATCGGTCAGCATGCCGTGGTCCATGACCTGCAGCAGGATGTTGTAGACGTCCGGGTGGGCCTTTTCGATCTCATCCAGCAGCACCACCGCGTGCGGATGCTGGTCCACCGCATCGGTGAGGAGGCCCCCCTGGTCGTGGCCGATATAGCCGGGCGGCGCCCCGATCAGCCGGCTTACCGTGTGGCGCTCCATGTATTCGGACATGTCGAAGCGCAGCAGTTCGATGCCCAGGGTGTGGGCCAGCTGCTTGGCGGCTTCAGTCTTGCCCACACCGGTCGGGCCGGAGAACAGATAGCAGCCGATCGGCTTTTGCGGATCGCGCAGGCCGGCCCTAGCCATCTTCATGGCTGACGACAGCTGTTCGATGGCCGCTTCCTGGCCGAACACCACCCGTTGCAGGTCGCTTTCCAGCTGACGCAGGGCCTCACTGTCGGTCTGCGACATCGCTTTCGGCGGAATGCGGGCGATCTTGGCGACCACCGCCTCGATCTCCTTCACGCCGATCTGCTTGCGGCGGCGGCTTTCGGGCAGCAGCATCTGCGAGGCGCCGGCCTCGTCGATGATGTCGATCGCCTTGTCCGGCAGCTTGCGGTCGTTGATGTACCGCGCCGAGAGGTCGACGGCGGCTTTGAGGGCCTCGTTCGTGTAACGTAGTTTGTGAAAATCTTCGTAGTAGCTCTTGAGTCCCTTGAGGATTTTCAAAGTGTCGGCGATTGACGGCTCATTGACGTCGATCTTCTGGAAGCGCCGCACCAGGGCGCGGTCCTTCTCGAAATGCTGGCGGTATTCCTTGTAGGTGGTCGAGCCCATGCAGCGCAGGGATCCCGACGCCAGGGCGGGCTTGAGCAGGTTCGAGGCGTCCATGGCTCCGCCACTGGTCGCGCCCGCGCCGATAACCGTATGGATCTCGTCGATGAACAGGATGGAGTCCGGATGGTTCTCCAGCTCCTTCAGAACCTGCTTGACCCGCTCTTCGAAATCGCCGCGATAGCGCGTGCCGGCCAGCAGGGAGCCCATATCCAGCGAGAAGATCGTCGCCTTGGACAGCACCTCGGGCACCTCGCCGTCGATGATCTTCTTGGCCAGCCCCTCGGCGATGGCGGTCTTGCCGACGCCCGGATCGCCGACCAGCAGCGGATTGTTCTTGGTCCTGCGGCAGAGGATCTGGATCGCCCGGTCAACCTCGTCCATCCGCCCGATCAGCGGATCGACCTTGCCCAGCCGCGCCTTGGCGTTCAGGTCGACGCAATAGGCTTCCAGCGCATCGCCGCCGGCCGCCTTGGCGCCCGTTCCGCCCCGGATTTCGTCCTCGGCGCCGGCCGCCTTGACCGCGCGGGTCTCCGACGCGCCCGCCCGCTTGGCGATGCCGTGGGCGATGAAATTGACCGCGTCATACCGGGTCATGTCTTGCTGCTGCAGGAAGTAGGCGGCGTGGCTCTCACGCTCGGAGAAGATCGCGACCAGCACATTGGCGCCGGAAACATCCTCCTGGCCGGAAGACTGCACGTGGATCACGGCCCGCTGGATGACCCGCTGGAACCCCGCCGTCGGCTTGGCGTCGTCGCCACTGTCGATGACCAGGGACTTCAGCTCGATGTCCAGGTAGGTGATCAGGGCCGAACGCAGCTGGCCCATGTCGACGTCGCAGGCATTCAGCACCCGCGCTGAATCCTCGTCGTCCAAAAGGGCGAGCAACAGGTGCTCCAGCGTCGCGTACTCGTGCTTGCGCTCATTGGCGTAGGCCACCGCGCGATGCAGGGTGTCTTCCAGATTATGCGAAAATGAGGGCAACCGGGCTAAAGTCCTTTCAATCTTTTTCCATCGTACATTGCAGAGGATGCTGGTTCCGCCGGGCGGCCTCCACCACCCGGGCGACCTTGGTTTCGGCCACCTCGTAGGTAAAGACGCCGCACAGCCCTACGCCGTTCTGGTGCACGTGGAGCATGATCTGGGTCGCATCGTCCCGCGACTTGTTGAAAATCTCCTCAAGCACGTAGACGACAAATTCCATCGGCGTGTAGTCGTCGTTGAGCAGCAGGACGCGGTACATCGACGGCTTTTGCAGCTTGGGCTTGGTCTGCGAAATGACGCCCACGTCGCCGCGGTCGCCATTGCCGTCCTGTTGTGGATTGCCCTGCTTGCGCCCGGCCATCTCTAGGTCTCACCGCTCCCGCGTCTCATGAGGGATTAGATATGATAAACCCGGAGCAATAAAAGGGCGAAGGGTCTTTCCGCGTCGCTTTGGCCCACCGATTGGCCATTTGCGCACAGAATGCCCACGGATTTGGGGCTTGGCGGCCTTTCACCGCGCCCCCGGCGCCGTCTAAACCTCGGGTCGTGAACGCCCAGCTTCGCCTTCCCCTGGCCCGCGAGCCTGATTTCAGCCGCGATCGATTCGCGACCTCGCCCGCCAATGCGGCGGCGCTGGCGCTGGTCAGCAGCTGGAATGCCGGAACCCTCGCGCTGGTCGGACCTGAAGGCTCGGGTAAGACGCACCTGGCCCACATCTGGGCCGCCGACCACGGCGCGAGGTTCCTGACCAAACCGCCCCGGGACATCGCGGTGCTTGGCGGTCAGCGGCTGATCATCGAGAACGCCGGGGCCTGGCCCGATCCCGAAAGCCTGTTTCATCTGCTCAACATGGTTCAGGTCTCCGGCGCCTTGATCCTGACCTCGCACCGCCGCCCGGCTCTTTGGCCCGCCGCCCTGCCCGACCTGCGCTCGCGGCTCAACGCCCTGGCGGTCGCCGAACTGGCCGAACCGGACGATGCCGTGCTGAGCGCGGTGCTGACCGCCCTCTTCGCTGAGCGGCATATCCGCCCCACCCCTGACGTGATCCCCTACCTGCTCTACCGCATGGAACGCTCGATCCCCGCCGCGCGCCGGGTGGTCGAGCATCTGGACGAGGCCGCCGCCCAGCAACGGCGCGAGGTCAACCGGGCTCTCGCCATCGAGATCATGGGCGATCCGGGAACCGGCAATCTGTTCGGCTAGAGCCAGATCTGGGTGACGAGCGCCCAGATCGCCCCGCCGGTCAGCACCAGCACGGCGATGGCCGCGAGCGTCAGGATGTAACCGCCGATCGTCAGCAGCCCATCGCGCTGAACCAGGCTGAGCGCCAGAACCGCCAGCGCCAGCGCCGGCAGCACATTGCCGAGCGGCAAAGGCAGGATGAGGATCAGCGCCAGCAGGGTGCAGATGATCCCCATGAGGATATCTCCCGCGTGGCCGAACATGAAGGTCAGCCTGCGCCGGGTCAGATGTTCAACGCGCACCACCCAGGGCATGGCTCTCTCGCAAAGCCTGGTCAGGGCGGCCCGGTCGATGGCGACCTTTCGGATCGAAGCCGGCGCCCACGGCGTCATGGCGCCTACCGCCAGCTGCGGCGCGATCAGCAGCAGCGGAAAACCGAGGACGACCGAAGCTCCCGGCGGCATCGGAAAGATATTGGGTAGGGCCAGGATGAACAGCAGCGCGCCCAGTGATCGGCGGCCGAAATGGCGGATCACCAGGTCAAGGCTCACCGGCCCCTCGCCATCCTCCGGCAGGGTCTTCAGCAACATCGACAGGGATCGGGTGCGTTCCATAAGGTCCTGCAAATAGGCAGTCAGGGTTCGGCGAACACCCCAGCCAAGGTAGACAATGTCATAAACCATCTATTCCATGTTTGCCGTTAGGGTGGCGATTAACCCTATCGGATCATAGATTTGGACGACATGCCCGACACGGCTTCCCCCAACCCGGCTTCCAACGTCACGCCCCTGGCCCAGAGCTCGAACCTGAAGCTCGACGGCGAGCTTGCGGCCTCGCCTTCGCGGTTTTTCAACCGCGAACTGTCGTGGCTGGCGTTCAACCGCCGGGTCATCGAGGAAGCTGAAAACCCCCGCCACCGGGTGCTGGAGCGGCTGCGGTTCCTGGCCATCAGCGCCGGAAACCTTGACGAGTTCTACATGGTTCGTGTCGCCGGCCTGCGTGAACAGGTGCGCGAAGGCGTTCGCCTGCTCAGCCTGGATGGTCTGTCGCCGGCCCAGCAGATCGAAAGGATCAACGAGGAAGCTGCCCGGCTGATGGCCAAGCAGCAGAAGATCCTCAAAGCCCTCCGGACCGAACTCGCTCATGAGGGGCTGAAACTGGTCGAGCCCGCTGACCTGACCACCGCCGAACGCGCCTGGGCCCAGAACAAGTTCATGGGCGACGTTTTCCCGGTGCTGACGCCGCTGGCCATCGATCCGGCCCACCCCTTCCCGTTCATCCCAAACCTCGCCTTTTCGCTGGTGCTCACGCTGCGCCGGCCGGACGGCCGAAAGCTCTACGCCCTGGCCCCGATTCCGGCCCAGATCCCGCGCTTCTTCGAGATGACCTCGCCGCGCGAGCGCAAGACGCGCCGGTTCATCAGCCTGGAAAACCTGGTCGCCATTTCGCTGCACAATCTCTTCCCCGGCTGCGAGGTTCTTGGATCGGGCCTGTTCCGGTTGATCCGCGACTCCGACGTGGAAATCGCCGAAGAGGCCGAGGACCTGGTCAGGGCCTTCGAGGCCCAACTGAAACAGCGACGCCTGGGCACGGCCGTGCGGATCGAGATTGAGTCCTCGATGCCGTCGGAACTGCGCGGCTTCATCATCGAAAACCTGCATGCGGAGGCTCAGGACGTCATCCTGGTGGACGGCTTGCTGGGCCTGGACGAGCTTTCCCAGCTGATCCCGGCTGACCGCGCCGACCTGAAGTTCAAGGCCTTCACCGCCCGCTTCCCTGAACGCATCCGCGACCACGGCGGCGACTGCTTCGCGGCTATCAAGGAAAAGGACATCCTGGTCCACCACCCGTTCGAGAGCTTCGATGTTGTGGTCCAGTTCCTGCGCCAGGCGGCGCGCGATCCCAATGTCGTGGCGATCAAACAGACCCTCTATCGCACCAGCCAGGACAGCCCCATCGTCGCCGCCCTGATCGAGGCGGCCGAGGCCGGCAAGAACGTCACGGCCCTCGTTGAAATCAAGGCGCGCTTCGACGAGGAAGCCAATCTGAAATGGGCCCGCGACCTGGAACGCGCCGGCGTCCACGTCGTCTTCGGCTTCGTCGAGTACAAGACCCACGCCAAGCTCTCGCTGGTCATCCGCCGCGAGAATGAGGGCCTGAAGACCTACTGCCACTTCGGCTCCGGCAACTATCACCCGGTGACCGCCAAGGTTTACACGGACCTGTCGCTGTTCACCTCCGACCCTGCCATGGGCCGGGATTCCGGCAAGCTGTTCAATTTCATCACCGGCTACGCCCAGCCGGAAAGCCTGGAAAAACTTTCCTTCTCGCCGATCACCATGAAGCAGGACCTGCTGGCCATGATCGCGACCGAGGCGAAAAACGCGGAAGCCGGCAAACCGGCCGGCATCTGGGTCAAGCTCAACTCGCTCGTGGATCCGGTGCTGATCGACGCGCTCTATGCCGCCAGCCAGGCCGGCGTGCAGATTGAACTCGTGGTGCGCGGCATCTGCTGCCTGCGCCCCGGCCTGCCGGGCCTGTCGGAAAACATCCGGGTGAAAAGCATCGTCGGCCGTTTCCTCGAGCACGCCCGCATTGTCGCCTTCGCCAACGGCCAGGCCATGCCCAACGCCCAGAACCGGGTGTTCATCTCGTCGGCCGACTGGATGCCGCGCAATCTGGACCGCCGCGTCGAGGTGCTGGCCCCGATCGAGAACCCCACCGTCCACCAGCAGGTGCTGGGCCAGATCATGGTCGCCAACATCAACGACGAAGCCCAGAGCTGGCGGCTGTTTTCAGACGGCCACTACGAGCGGGTCGAAGGCTGGAACAAGACCGGCGCCTTCTCGGCCCACGAATACTTCATGACCAACCCCAGCCTTTCCGGCCGCGGCGCCAAGGTGCGGGATCTGCCGCGGGCATTCGATCACATCGCGGCGCGGCGTTAGTCTGCTCAGCGAAGCGCGATCTGACCTACGAGAGCCTTGGCGCGCCCCGGCTCCACGACGCAGCGGAAACCCGCGTGCATCAGCGCTGTGTCCGGACTAACGCCCGAGCGCGCCGTGACGCGGAACCCCTGGCAGACGTGGCCATCGCAGAGAAACGAGCCGCCGCGCTGTACGCGCTGGGCGGGGACGTGGCGTTTGATCTTCCCGCCGCCCGCATAGGCCCCGTACCAAGACGCGGTCCACTGCCAGACGTTGCCAGCCATGTCGGTGAGGCCTGAGGGGGCCGCGCCGTACGCTCCGACGGGTGAGGTCAATTTGTAGCCGTCGGCGCCTTCGTCATAGATCGGGAACACCCCCTGCCAGACGTTCAGCACCCGCGGATCGGCCATTGCCGGCGGGTCGGCGGCGGTGAAGACATGGCCGTCGGGGGTCTGGCCTAGCCTGGCCGCCCGCTCCCATTCGAACTCGGTCGGCAGGCGCGCGCCGTAAGAGCGGCAGAAGATATCAGCGTCGGCCCAACTGACCTGGGTAACCGGATGATTAAATTCGGCCGCCTGCTTGTCCGGGCCCTGCGGGCGGCGCCAGTCCGCGCCCTTCACCAATATCCACTGGTCGCTCTCGTGGTCGAAGACACCAGCCGTGCCGATCCGTTCGGCCTCGGTGCGATAGCCGGTGTCGGCCACAAAGGCGGCGAACTGGGCGACGGTAACCGGGGTGCGGTCAAACAGCAGGGGCTGGGTCTCGTAGGCGAAGGCGGGACGCTCGTCCGCCTGGCTGGCATTGTCGCCGACCTCGATCTTGCCGCCCGGGATCAACACCAGATCCGCCCGGCGAGGCTGCTTGACGGTCAGCGTCGACGATCCCCCGCCCGCCGGAGTCAGCACGGCGGTCGCGATCAACACCACGCTCGCCCCTGCCAGCACCGATAACTTCAGTCCGTCCATGCCTCGACCTTTTACTTACCGGCCGGTATCATTGCATCTGATCGGGCGGCAGGTAAGCTCGCCCCTTAGCTAAGCGATTTTCTGGGGAACGACCATGCAGTGGCGCAAGACAGTCGTAACAGCAGCGATCGCGGCGCTTGCCCTGGCCAGTATCGGTCCGGCCTCCCTGCGCGCGGCGACGGAACCGCGCAAACCGAACATCGTGGTCATCCTGGCCGACGACTTGGGCTACGCCGACATCTCGGCCTACGGCATCAAGCGGATCAACACCCCCAACATCGACAGCATCGGCAATCAGGGGATCAAGTTCACCGACGCCTACGCCACCGCCCCGGTCTGCGGGCCATCGCGCGCCGGGCTCAATACCGGCCGTTATCCGCAGCGCACGGGCTTTGAGTACAACAACGGCCCGGCCCGGCGAGATCTGGACGAAGGCCTCGGCCTCGCGCTCGGCGAAATCCCCCTGCCCCAGGCCTTGCGGGGCGAGGGCTATCACACCGGCATGGTCGGCAAGTGGCACCTGGGCTCGGCGACGCCCTTCTACCCGACCAACCGAGGCTATGACGAGTTCGTCGGCTTTCTGACCGGTCAGACCGAATACATCGATCCCAAGGTTCCGGGCGTGCACACCTTCGAGGCGGCCGAGTCTTCCGAAGGCGCCGTCGCCGTCGCCGCCAGGGCCACCTTACGCGGTGCGCTCAATGAAATCATGGAAGGGCCAAATCGCCGTGTGGTGCGCAATGAGCAGCAGTATCTCACCGACTACTTTGGCGAGCGGGCCAGCGACTACGTCAAGCGCAATGCGCCGGGCGATAAACCCTATTTCCTCTATTTCGCGCCGAACGCCGCGCACGCACCGTTCCAGGTGACGCAAAAGTATTACGACCGTTTCCCACAGATCAAGGACGAGCATCTGCGCATCTATGCGGCGATGATTTCGGCGCTGGACGACGCGGTCGGCCAGGTGCTGAAGGCCATCGATGACAGTGGCGAAGCGAACAACACCCTGGTCTATTTCATGACCGACAACGGCTGCGCGGCCTATGTCCCCGGCATCTGCAGTTGCGAGCCCCTGCGCGGCGGCAAGCTGACCCATTATGAGGGAGGAACCCGTGTGCCGTTCATGATTCGGTGGCCGGGCAAGATCCGCCCTGGCCAGGTTGACCGCCGCATCGTTTCGCTGCTGGACGTGTTCCCGACTTCATTGGCGGCGGCGGGCGGCAAGCTGCCCACCGACCGCACCTATGATGGCGTTGATTTGATGCCGTTCCTTTCCGCCAGGAAGAAGAACGACAAGCCGCATGACGAACTGATCTGGCGGCGCAGCCCGCTGGTCTCGATCCGCAAGGGCGACTGGAAACTCTGGAAGTCGGTCGGGAGCGAGTACGGGACCTACACCCTGCTGTTCAATCTGAAGACTGACCTCAACGAGGCCCACAACGTCGCCGCCCAGAACCCGAAAAAGGTGCAGGAACTGGAAGCCGACATCGCCCGTTGGTCGAGGGATATGCAGGACCCGAAATGGCCATCCCGGCCGGCCACCACCTACAATGTCTGTGGCACGCCGTTCACAGTGCCGATTTAGTCGACAGGGCCCAACCCCCGCCTCTTGTCTTTCCTGCCTGGGACGCTCAGAACCTGACCGCCTGAATTTGGTCCGCTGCGTCCAGTCCAGTACGCGGCGGGAGGGACAAGACCTTGGCCAAACCGCCAGCCCAGACACCCCCGGCCCAAAAGCCGGGCCAGCGACCGGCCATGCCGAAGGGCCCCGGTCTCTTCAGCCTGTTCAAGCCCTATCGCGGCCAGATCATGGTGCTTGTCGTTCTGACGGTCGCCTCCAGCGCGCTGGGCCTCTTTGTCCCCCAGGTCATAGCCCACGCCATCGACGGCTTCACCGCCGGCAACCTGAATATGACCCGCACCCTCACCTGGCTGATCGCCCTGTCCATCGGCGCGTTCGTCCTCGGCTATCTGCAGGTCGCCGTGCAGACCATCGCCTCCGAGCGGGTGGCGCGTGATCTACGGGCGCGCATCGCTGGGGTCATCGCCACCCAGACCTATGCCTCGGTCGAGAAGCTGACCCCTGCGCGCCTGCTCACCAACCTCACCTCCGATGTCGACGCCATCAAGACCTTCATCTCCCAGGCTGTCGCCTCGCTGATCTCGTCGGTGTTCCTGATCATCGGAACCAGCACCCTGCTTCTGGTGCTGAACTGGCGCCTGGCGCTGGCGGTGCTGGCCGTTTTCCCGCTGATCGGCGTAACGTTCTATGTCGTGCTGGGCCGCGTGCGGAAACTGTTCGGCCTGATCCAGGGTATGGTCGATCAGCTGAACAAGGCGCTGAACGAAAACATCGTCGGCGCGGCTCTCGTTCGCCTGCTCAACAGCCAGGCCCTTGAGTTCAACCGCTTTATTGATCTGTCAGGACGCGCGCGGGCGATCAGCATGCAGATCCTGCGTCAGTTCGCGGCGATGATCCCGATCATCACTTTCCTGACCAATGTGGCGATCATCACCATCCTGACCCTGGGCGGGCATTTCGTCATCCAGGGGACCATGACGCTGGGCGAATTCACCGCCTTCAACGCCTATCTATCGATCCTGATCTTCCCGATCATCATCATTGGCTTCATGTCCCAGGCCATCGCCCAGGCCCAGGCCTCGTACTTCCGCCTGAGCATGGTGCTGTTTTCGCCACCGGCCCCGGCCCGCGGCGAGGCGGCCGGCGACCTTTCTGGTCAGATCGAAGTCAAGGAGGTCAGCCTCGCCTATGCCGGCAAGACCGTGGTCGATCAGGTCTCTTTCAGGATCGCGCCGCGCACCCGTACCGCCATCATCGGTCCCACAGCGGCCGGCAAGTCGCAACTGCTCTACCTGATGACGGGGCTGGTCGAGCCCACCGCGGGCCAGGTGCTCTATGATGGTCGCCCCATCTCCGACTACACGCGCGCCAGCCTCTACGGCCAGGTCGGGTTCGTCTTCCAGGACAGCGCCCTGTTCAACCTCTCCTTGCGCGAAAATATTGCCTTCAACGCCAAGGTCGACGACGCCGCGCTGGCCAGGGCCATCGAGACCGCGGAACTGCACGATTTCATCGGCGCCCTCCCGCAGGGCCTCGACACCGTGGTCTCCGAGCGGGGAGCCTCGCTCTCGGGCGGCCAGAAGCAGCGGGTCATGCTGGCCCGGGCGCTGGCGATCGAGCCCAGGATCCTGTTCCTCGACGATTTCACCGCCCGGGTGGACGCCGCGACCGAAGCCAAGATTCTGGCCAACGTCCGCGCCAACTATCCGGACCTCACCTTGATCTCGATCACCCAGAAGATCGAGCCGGTGAAGGACTACGACCAGATTATCCTCCTGATGGAGGGCGAGGTCCTCGCCGCCGGAACCCATAAAGAGCTCGTCCGCTCCAGCCCCGAATACGTGCAGATCCTGCGCTCGCAGGAAAGCACCGACCAGTTCGAGGCCGCCTGATGGATTACAAACTCAAGACCGGCGAAGGGGCCGAAGGCGGCAAGACTCTGGGCTCGGCCGCCAGGGCGCTCACCCCGCTGCTGGCTGACGAGCGGACCAACCTGATTATCGCCATCAGCTGTGTGATCATCTCCTCGGCCGCGAGCCTTCTGGGGCCAGCCATCGTCGCACGGGTCATCGACACAGCCATGGCCAAGAAGGACTATGGCCTGCTGCTCAAATATTCCGGGTGGCTATCGCTGGTCTATCTGCTCGCGCTCGCCACCAGCTATCTGCAGACCCTGCGCATGGGGACGGTCGGCCGCAACGTCCTCTACAAGATGCGCAACGGGCTTTTCACCAAGCTTTCCAATCTGCCCATCGCCTTTTTTGCGCAGAACCGGGCCGGCGACCTGATCAGCCGCGTCAACAGCGACACCGACAAGATCAACCAGTTCTTCGCCCAGGCGCTGATGCAGTTCTTTGGCAGCGCCTTCCTGATCACCGGCGCGGCCATCCTGCTGTTGACCTTCAACTGGCGACTAGGCATCGCCGCCCTCATTCCCGCGCTGACTATCCTGGTCATCACCCGGCTGATTTCACCGTGGGTGAAACGCACCAATCGCGCCGGGCTGGAGGCGCTGGGCGCCCTATCCGGCGACATCTCCGAGAGCCTGGCCAATTTCAAGGTCATCGTCGCCTTCGGCCGCACCGACTATTTCCGCGAAAAGTTCAGCCAGGCCAATGAACGCAACTACAAGGCCTCGATCGCCGCCGGCATGGCCTCCGGCGTTTTCATGCCGCTCTACACCCTGGCGGGCAGCGCCGGCGGCATCCTCGTCCTGGCCTTTGGCGTCTGGCTGATCAGTCAGGGCGCGCTCACAGTCGGTCTGCTGATCGGCTACCTGCTCTATGTCACCGCCTTCTACAATCCGCTGCGCCAGCTCGCGACCGTCTGGTCCAGCCTGCAGATGGCCATGGCGGCCCTCGATCGCGTCTCTGAGGTGCTGAGCCTGGAGACCGACCTGGTCACCGTTCCGGACGCCCCCAAGGGCGGCAAGGGCGCGCTGCTCGCCTTCGATCACGTCAGCTTCGCTTATGGCGCGGGCAAGACGGTGCTGGACAACGTCACCCTGACCCTCGAGCGCGGCAAGACCTACGCCCTGGTTGGACCCACAGGCGGCGGCAAGACGACGACGGCCATGTTGATGGCCCGGCTGTACGATCCGACCACCGGTGCGGTCTATCTGGACGGCCGCGATATCCGCGGCTTCACCCCGGCCGAGCGCGCAGCCAAGATCGGCTTCATCCTTCAGGAGCCCTTCCTCTTCGCCGGCACCGTTCGCGACAACCTTTCTTATGGCCACGAGGGGCTGACCGCGCTCTCCGACGAAGATCTGGCCGCACGCCTGACCGCCCAGGGCCTGGACGGTTTCGTGGCCCGTTTCAACGAGGGCCTGGCCACGCCGGTCGGCGGCGCGGGCGACACGCTTTCACTGGGTCAAAAGCAGCTGGTGGCCTTCCTGCGCGCAGTGTTGCGCGAGCCGGAGATCCTTATCCTCGACGAGGCCACGGCCAATATCGACACGGTCACCGAACAGCTGCTGGAAGAGGTGCTGGGCCGCCTGCCCGCCTCCACAACCAAGGTGATCATCGCCCACCGGCTGAACACGATCCGGGAAGCCGACGACATCTTCTTCGTTGGCGGCGGGGCCCTGACCGAAGCGGGCTCGATGGAAGACGCCATGGCCATGCTGCTGAGCAGCAAGCGCGCGAGCTAGGCCTAAATCGTCAGAACGCTCAGCCCGTTCATCGTCGCGCGGCCAATGCCGGCCAGTACGCCCAGCTGGTGATCCCGCAGCAAGGCTTCGTGGATCATCGTTTGCGACGGATTGAATTCGACCGCCACAGTGTTCCAGAGCGGATTGGCGGCGATCGAGATGCGCTGGTCGCGGAATACGGCCTCCAGTTCACGCGCCGCCTGCATGCGGTTCGCGCCGATCCACTCGCAGGTCGCCTTCAGGCCGCCCAGCGCCGCGTCAACCTGGGGTTTTTGGGTCTGCAACGCCGATGTCGAGGCGAAAACGAAGATGTTCTGGGCATAGAGGCTTTGATCACGGATCTCAGCGGGCGCCTGGGCGCTGACCGGTGCGGCCGGCGGTCCGGCCACGGCGTCGGCCCCCTCCCCGTCGGTCTGACCGACGTTGGAGATCGACGGGGTCATAAAGACTGTGCCGGCGGCGATCTGTGAGGCGTAGGGCTCCCAGGTCACGGCGACGTCGATATCGCCACGCTGGAAGGCCGCGACGATGCCCGGCGGATCCAGCGGAACGAGCAACAGCTCCTTGCGGCTGTAGAGTTCGATCTGCAGCGATTTTTGCAGGAAGGCGATCAGATAGAGCTCGGACATCGTTCCGGGCGTATAGCCGATGCGGCCCTTCATCAGTTCGCCCGGCTCGGCGATCCGCGCGAGAATCGCCACCATGGCCGAGGTGTGGGTGATCGAAGCCAGAATGCGCAGGTTCTGCAGCTCCGCATCGCTCGCGGTCGTAAAAGCGTTGGTCGAGGCCACGCCCAAGGCCGCCGCGCCGGAGGCCACCGACTGACGCACCTTGGCGCCGCTTTCCAGCGACAGAATCTTGAGATCAAAGCCCTTGTTTTTCAGGGCCGCGCGGCGCTCGGCGACAATGGGAACCGGATTCCACCAGACCGGTGAGGAGACCGCAAAAGTGAAGGCGAGCGGCTTTTTGTTGCAGCCCGCCACGGCCAGGGCCGCGGACGACGCGATAAGTGTTCGACGCGAAATCGACATGACCAACCAGCTCCTTGCGCGGCGCATCCTGCCACAGGAATGGAGAAGTTGATTGTCGCGCGTGCTACAAGGGCAGGCGAAAATGACCCCCCACCATCACGATCATCACGGGCACGATCACCACCATCATGGCCATAGCCATGCTCCCGACAATTTCGACCGGGCATTCGCGGTGGGCCTGGCGCTCAACATCGGCTTTGTCGCGGTCGAAGTGGTTTTTGGCGTACTGGCCAACTCGCTAGCCCTGCTGGCTGACGCCGGCCATAACCTGTCTGATGTCGCCCGCCTGCTGCTGGCCTGGGGCGCGGCCTGGCTGGGGCGCCGCAAACCCACCGCCCGGCGCACCTACGGCTACGGCCGGGCATCGATCCTGGCGGCCATGGCCAACGCCGCGATCCTGCTGATCGCCATCGGCGCTATCGGCTGGGAGGCGCTGCGCCGGTTTTCCCATCCCTCACCCATCGAGCCTGGCGTGGTCATGGCGGTCGCCGCCGCCGGCATTGTCATCAACACCACCACCGCCCTGATGTTCGCCCGCGGCCGCAAGAACGATCTCAACATTCGTGGAGCGTTCCTGCACATGCTCACCGACGCGGCCGTCTCCGCCGGGGTGGTCGTGGCTGGCCTTGCCGTCAGTTTGACGGGCTGGCTCTGGCTCGATCCGCTGACCAGCCTGCTCATCGTTGCGGTCATCGCCATCGGAACCTGGAGCCTTTTGCGCGAGTCCATCGCCATGGCGGTGGATACGGTGCCGGCCGGCATCGACCGCGACCAGGTCTGCGCCTTCCTGCGCGGACAGAAAGGCGTGCGCGAGGTCCATGACCTGCACATCTGGCCACTGAGCACGACATCAACGGCGCTCACCGCGCACCTTGTTAAGGAAGGCGCGGCCATCGACGACCACCTGACGGCGTCCATAGTCAGCGATCTGAAACACCGCTTCGGCATCTCGCACGCCACCCTGCAATTCGAGACCGGCCGCGTGCCGTGTGACCTGGAACCGGAGAGCGTGGTTTAAGTTACCGGGATCATCACATGGGCGTAGGGCGTCTCGGGGAACATCACATAGGGTTTGGTAGTGTCCGGCTTGGCGCCGCCCGGATAGGCCTTGTTCATGTCGGGTGAGCCCACAACCATCACGTGGGGGCCGGTCTTGACCCATTCCTCGCCGGCCGCAGGCGTCTTGGCGAAGGGATCGATGTTGCTGGCGTCATTGCCGCCTTGCAGCATGTAGACGAAGCCCACCTTGTCCTTGGCCGGATCCTTGTGGCTTGTAAGGGCCATCAGGAAGGCCATGCCGTTGACGTCCGCGCACATCGGGCCCGGACCGGGCATCCCGGCCGTGGCCGGCATGTCGGCCATGCAGGTAAATGCGCCCTGCCCCTGCTTAAGCACTGTCATTTTGCCGGCCGCATCGAATTCAACCACCGAAGCGTCGGCCATGGCCGACGCCGGACCGGCGCTGAGCGCGCTGGCGATCCTGTCTTCCTTGCTGGATGTCGCCGTGATCGTCGGCGGCGCCTTGGCGGCGGCCTTGCCGTCCCCCTCGGCGGGTTTGCAGGCTTCGAGAGCCAGGATCGAAAGACCTAAAGACGCACACAGGACTAGACTTGCTCCACGCATAACCTTCTCCTTCTTGTGTTGAACCGTTGCTCAGGTCTCCAGCGGCATTCCTCCCTCGCGCCAGGCCTTCATGCCGCCGTCGAGGGCGGCCGTCCGCAAGAACCCCAGATCGCGCAACGTCGCCGCCGCCAGGGTCGAGATCTTGCCGAACTCGCAGACTACCACGATCCGCACGGTGGGGTCGGGGAATTCGTCATTGACGCGCAGTTCGAGCTGCCCGCGCGGCACATTGCGCGCGCCCGGCACGTGCCCAGCGCGAAAGGCGTCCTGCTCACGCACGTCGAGCACCACCAGATCGTTGGCCCGGCCGGCCTGGCGGGTGTTGAGCTCTGACAGGGCCATGAACGGCACTGCAGCCGTGGCTTCGGCCAGCAGGCCCGCCACGGTCTTGCCGCCGCTGATGTTGGTGCGCAGCGCCTCGGTCAGATGGGTCGGCGCGGCCAGATTGAGCTCGCGCATCATGGCCACGAACGCGGCTCGCTCGCGTTTCTGCAGGCGGGGGTTTTCGGCGATCTCGCGGCCAATGGTCGAGTGGGCCTGACCCTTGTAGTCGTGGGCGGGATAGACCAGCAGTTCGGGCGGCAGCTTCAGGAGCTTGTCGAACAAGCTGTCGTAGAGTTGGTCTGGATCACCGGTAGGCAGGTCGCTGCGGCCCGTCCCGCCGATCAGCAGGACGTCCCCAGTAAACACCCGGTCTTCCATCACCAGACATATGGAGTCTCGCGTGTGGCCGGGCGTGTGCAGCACCTGCAGGCGCAGGTCTCCGACTGCCAGCATGTCGCCTTCATCCAGCCGCAGATCGGCATAGGCCGAGGGACTGTCGCGGTGGCTCACTACCGGAACGCCCAGACGCTTTCCCAGCGCCCGCGCCGCCGAGAAGTGGTCGGCATGGGTGTGGGTGTCGATGACATAGCGGATGGTCAGACCATGACGCGTGGTCAAGGCGATGTAGCGGTCGACCTGGCTGGCCTCGGTGTCGATCAGGACGGCGGAAAGCGTCTTGTCACACCCCACCAGATAAGACTGGCACCCTCCCGTGGCGATCTGTTCAAAGATCATGACGTCGGCCAAAGATCAGGCAATTGCGCTGACAGCCATTTAGCGAGAGCTGCGCTGACATCGCGGGGTTTTTCCTGGGCCATCCAGTGACCGGAGGCGACCATCTGCTCAGTCAGGTTTACGCAGTTCTCGCGCATGGGTTCGGCCAAACGCGAGTCCATGGTCTCGCAGACATAGTCATAGGCGCCATGCAGGAAGAGCACCGGTATCTTCAGCCGCCAGTTCGCCTGGTTGCGATCGGCGAAGGCGCTGTTGGCCTCGGCGTTCATGTACCAACTGCCCGGACCGAAGAACCCGCCGGCAGTAAGCGCGGCTGTGTAACGATCCTCGTCCTCCTGAGTCAGCACGCTCGCATCGCGCGGCAGGCCCAGTCCCGCCGCGCCCGCCGATCCGAACCAGCCCTTGTTGGCCCGCGTCATCGAGGTGCCGACGGGCTTGCCCTTGCCGGCCGGATTGCCGCGGCGGAACAAGGTCTTCACCGTGGCCCGGACATCGTCCTCGAACTCGGCCTGGGCCTCGGCGAAACTCTCCCGGTAATAGAACTGGTAATCCCACTGGGCATTGGGGAACTTGTCCTCGGGATAGAGGGTGCGGTCGGCGTACTCGAGCGAGTTCTCCGGCCGAAAGCCCCTGGGCGAATAGGGCACGCACAGGCTGGCGATCCCGTGACAGCGATCCGGATGGGCCTGGGCGATCGCCCAGACGACGGGCGATCCCCAGTCATGGCCAACCCAGATGGCCTTTTCGGCGCCCAGCGAGTCCAGCAGCTCGATCATGTCGGCGACGGTGTGTTCGAGGGCATAGTCCTCGTGCCGGTTGTAGATCGTCGAACGGCCATAGCCGCGCATGTCTGGCGCGATAGCCCTGAGGCCAAGACCGGCGAATACGGGCAACTGATGCCGCCACGAGATCGACAGCTCCGGCCAGCCATGCACGAAGATCATTGGCGTACCGGCTTCAGGCCCGGCTGCGAGGTAAAAGGTCGTGTGCCGCGCGGAGCGGAAAACCCGTTCGGAAACTCCCCCCGAAGCCGTCATTTCGGCTGCGGCACGATCCGGAGATAAGGCCTGGGAGATCTCCAGCCAGACGGATAGATCTTCGCGGCCTCCTCGTTGGAAACCGAACCGGCGATGATTACGTCCTCACCCTGCTTCCAGTCAGCCGGCGTGGCGACCCGATGCTTGGCTGTCATCTGCAGGCTGTCAATCACCCTAAGGATTTCCTGGAAATTGCGGCCGGTGGTCATCGGATAGACGAGGATCAGTTTGATCTTCTTGTCCGGCCCGATGATGAAAACGTTGCGCACCGTCTGGTTGTCGGCGGCGGTGCGCCCCTGTGAGGTGTCGCCGCTGGCGGCCGGCAGCATGCCGTAAAGCTTGGCGATTTCCAGGGTCGGATCGCCGATCATCGGGAAGTTGACTCTGGATCCTTGCGTCTCCTCGATGTCTGCGGCCCACCGGCCGTGATCGTCGACGGGATCGACTGAAATGCCGATCGGCTTGATGTTGCGCTTGTCCCACTCGGGCTTCAGCCTCGCCACCGCGCCCAGTTCGGTCGTGCAGACCGGCGTGAAGTCCTTGGGGTGCGAGAAGAACAGGCCCCATGAATCGCCCAGCCATTCGTGGAAACTGATCGGTCCTTCGGTGGTGCTGGCCTTGAAATCCGGAGCGATATCGCCGAGCGCGAGGGTCATGGAGCGCCTCATTCCTTGAGTTGGAGATTGACAGCCGATCATAGAACGCCGTGCGCAGGCCCGCTAGCCTAAGCGCTTCTCGACGCGAACATCATCCAGAACATCACCACCCCCGCGATCGCCATGACCACGGTCGCCGTCCAGCCGAAGATGCGCTGGCTCAGGGTGGCGACGAATTCGCCCATTTCGCTGCGGCGGGAGGCGACGACCATCATCGCGGCCATGATCGGCACGGCGATCACTCCATTGAGAACCGCGCTCCAGAACAGGGCCTTGATCGGATCAAGCGGCGAGTAGTCGATGGCCAGTCCCAGCAGGGTAGCCAGCGCGATGACTGTGTAGAAACCGATGGCTTCAAGCGGCTTTTTCTCCAGTCCGATCTTCCAGCCACGCGTTTCGCAAAGCGCATAGGCAGAGGCGCCCGCCAGAACCGGCAGGGCCAGCATGCCGCAGCCGATAATGCCCAGACTGAACAGCAGGAAGGCGAAGTGACCGGCGATCGGCTCAAGCGCTTCGGCTGCCTGGGAGGAGGTCTGGATATCGGTGATCCCTGCCGCGTGCAGGGTGACGGCGGTCGTAAGGATGACGAAGAAAGCGATGATGTTGGCCACCCCCATGCCAATATAGGTGTCCCACTGTATGCGTTTCAGTTGCGCCGGCGCGTGGGCCACGTTTTGCAGCAGCGGGCCGGTATTGGGATCGGCTTCCTGATCTTCCACCTCTTCGGAAGCTTGCCAGAAAAACAGATAGGGACTGATGGTGGTGCCGAAGATCGCCACGACCACGGTCACAGTGGTGGCGTCGAATTTGATCTGCGGCATGACGGTGCGCAGGGCGACCTCACCCCAGTCGATGCGCACGGTGAAGATGACGCCGACATAGGCGAGCAGCGCCAGAGTCAGCCACTTCAGATACCGGACATAGCGGTGATAGGGCACGAAGATCTGCAGGAGCAGGGACAGCACCGCGAAGAACAAGGTGAAGAGGTGCTGGCCAAAACCGGTCATCAGCTTGGCCGCCGCGCCCATCGCCGCCAGATCCGCACCGATGTTGACCGTGTTGGCGATGAACAGAAGGGCGACCAAGCCCGCCACCACGTTTTTCGGAAATACCCGGGCCATGTTTGCGCCCAGGCCCCTGCCGGTCACCCGTCCGATGCGGCCGGCGATCATCTGGATGGCGGTCATCAGCGGATAGGTGAAAAGCACCGTCCAAAGGATGTTGAGGCCCAGTTGGGCGCCGGCCTGCGAGTGTGTGGCGATGCCGCCGGGATCGTCGTCGGCGGCGCCGGTGATAAGGCCCGGGCCCAGACGCTTGATCAGCGCGGCCCGGCGAATCAACTGGCCAAATCTGCTCAATAACTCATCCCAATTCCTGGCGACTCCCGTATGGAGACCGGTGCGCCATGCCATAGCATAGGCGGCTGCATTTGCGGCCTTTCTGAGCCAAATCAAGACAACGATCACCGCAGCGCCCTATTGCCTCATCGTGGCGAGATATCCTGGCATCCAAAGAGCGCCGAGCCCGTTCCCTTCGCAGCGCGGGCTCGCTAGAAGCGGCTTGGCTGTCGGCAGGAGCAAGGCGCGTTCATGATCAGGGTCGAACCCATCGACGCCGCTGTCATCGACGTGGGTTCGAACTCGGTTCGTCTGGTCGTCTATCGCCTGGAAGGCCGCGCCATATGGCAGGTCTACAACGAGAAGGTCCTGGCCGGCCTCGGCCGCGATATCGCCAGCACCGGCCGGCTCAATGAGGCCGGCGTCGCCAAGACCCTGATCGCGCTGCGCCGCTTCCAGGCCTTGCTGGGCGAAAAGACCGGCGCGCGCATCTTTGCCGTCGCGACGGCGGCTGTGCGGGACGCCAAAGACGGTCCTGCGTTCGTGGCGCGGGTCCGCGGCGAGACTGGCCTGTCATTACGCGTTTTGACTGGTGAGGAGGAGGCCCGCTATTCGGCCCTGGGCGTGGCGGCGGGCCTGCCGGAGGCCTCCGGCGTGGTCGGCGATCTTGGCGGCGGCAGTCTGGAGCTGGTGGCCATGGACGCCGGGCGGCCCGGAGCGGCGGCGACCTTCCCGGTCGGACCTTTCGCCCTGATCCAGCCCGGATCCTACGACGCCAAGGCGATCGAGGCCGAGGTCGCGAGGCGGCTGGAGCCGGCCGGCGCCTTTGCGGCCAAAACCTTCCACGCGGTGGGCGGCGCCTGGCGAAACCTTGCGCTCATCCATATGCATATGACCGGGTATCCACTGGAAATTATACATGAATACCGGCTGTCCGCCAACGAGGCTATGGAGACCGCCCGGCTGATCTCCCGGCAATCGCGCGGCTCGCTGGAGCGCATGGGCGGGGCGTCGAAGAAGCGGGCTGAGACCCTGCCCTACGCGGCGACGGTGCTGACGGCGGTGATCGAGCGCCTGGACGTGGGCGAAGTAATCTTTTCCGCCTTTGGCTTGCGCGAAGGCCTGTTGTTTGAGTCCATGACGCCGCAGGTGCGAGCGCTCGACCCGCTGGTCACCGGCCTGGCGGCGCTGGCCCGCCGGCCCGCCGACGCTGAGGCGCTGGGATCGGCGCTGGACCGCTGGCTGTCGCCGGCGTTTGTGGGCCTCAACCCCGTGTTGGATGGACGGGATGCACTGGTCATCTCTGCCGCCTGCCGGCTGGCGGATTTCGGGGCCCGCCTGCACCCCGACCACCGCGCCAACCTTGCGCTCGAACAGGTGTTGCGCGCGCCAGTCGCCGGCCAGACCCATACCGAACGGGCCTTCCTCGCCGTCGCCATCTTCGCCCGCCACACCGCGATCGTCGAACCGGACGAGCAGCACATTCTCTCGCGCCTGCTGGATTTCTCCGCCCAGCGCCGGGCCAAGGCCGTGGGCGCGGCGATCCGGCTGGGCAGCGACCTATGCGGGCGCAATCCGGCCCTGCTGCGGCACTCGCACCTGGATATCGACGATGAGACGGTCACATTGACAGCCGACGCCAATCGGGCCGACCTTCTGCTCGGCGACCAGACTCGCCGGCGGGCCGAGACGCTCGCCGCCACGCTGGGGCGCAGGCTGGTTGTCCGGCCGGGGGAGGCAAGATGAGCGTCGTCGCGGCCTACACCTACCGCGCCGGCAAGCGCGTGCGCCAGATTGACCTTACGGCTGCCGACGGGCTGAAACTGGCCGACGGCGAGTTCGCCTGGATCGGCCTCTATGAGCCCACCGAGGCCGAGCTGCGCATCCTGCAGGAACGCTTTGGCCTGCACCCTCTGGCGGTCGAAGACGCCATGCACGCCGACCAGACGCCCAAGATGGACATCTATGGCGACCAGCTGTTCGTCGTCGCCCGCACCGCCCACCTGGAGGGCGAGGAGATCGGCTATGGCGAGACCGACATCTTTGTCGGGCGCGGCCACATCATCACGGTGCGCCACGGCTCGGCCCGGGCCCACACCGAGTTGCGCGAACACCTGGAAGCCGCGCCCACTCTTCTGAAGCATGGGGCGGACTATATCCTGCACGCCGTCCTGGACTTCATCGTCGACGGCTACTTCCCGATCATTGAACAGATCGAGGAGGACGTGCTGGCCACCGAGCGCAAGGCTCTGGACACCTTCCTCAATCGAGAGGAGGTCGCCCATATCTTCAACCTGCGACAGGAGCTGATGCGGTTCCGCCGCATTCTCGGGCCCATGGAGGAGGTCACCGGCCGGTTGGAGCACCGCGACCTGCCCTGCATCGACGCCGAAGTGCGACTCTATTTCCGCGATGTCAGCGACCATATCAGGCGCGTCGCCTCAACAGCGGACGTATTGCGCGAGGTTTTGGCCTCGGTATTCGAAGTCAGCACCCTGCTGGAACAGCAGCGCCAGGGGATCATCACCCGCCAGCTGACCGCCGGCGCGGCAATCCTGGCCATTCCCACCGCCGTGGCGGGCATCTACGGCATGAACTTCGACTTCATGCCCGAACTGCACTGGAAATACGGCTATCCGATCATCGTCGGGGTGATCGTGGTGATCTGCGGCTTCCTCTTCGGCCTGTTTCGCCGGGCGAAGTGGCTGTGAGGATCAGGCCTTCGGTGTGCGCCTGACTGCAACGACCCGGACGCGGTTATCGTCCAGCACCAGGGCCAGCTCACCGCGTTTGAGCTTCAGGGCATCCTCGCCGAAGGCCTCGTAGCGCCAGCCCTGCAGGGCCGGGGTGTCGGCTTCATCGTCGGCGGCGATGGCTTCCAAGTCGGAGACCGTAGCGATCAGTTTTGAGGCGACGCCGGAATCCTCGGCGCGGGCTTTCAACAGCACCTTGAGCAGTTCCACCGTCGCCCCTGCCCCTTGCGGCGGCGGCGGTTTTCTGGCCTCGACCTGAGGCGCGGTCTTCTCGGGATTGGCCAGGCCCTCGCGGATGGCTTCCAGCAGGCCGGGACCAAATTTCGAGCCGGCGAAGCCCTTGGGCACGCTGCGCAGGCGGTTCAGGCCGTCCGCGTCGGTCGGGGCCTGCGTCGCCAGTTCGTCGATGGCGTCGTCCTTGAGGATGCGGCCGCGCGGCTGGTCGCGCTCTTGCGCCACGGTCTCGCGCCACGCGGCGACGGATTTCAGCACGGAGAGGTACTTGTGGGTCAGCTTCTTGGGTTTCAGCCGCTTCCAGGCGTTCTGCGGGTCGGAATCATAGAGGGCCGGATCGACCAGGCTGGCCATGTCGCCTTTCACCCACGACAGGCGCCCGCCCTTGTCCAGCTTGTCCTTCAAAAGCGGATAGAGCGTCGCCAGGTGCGTCACATCGGCGAGCGCATAGGAGAGTTGCGACTCCGACAGCGGCCTGCGCGCCCAGTCGGTGAAGCGGCTGGACTTGTCGAGGTCGATCTTCAGCATGGAGCGGACCAGGGAGTCGTAAGCCACCTGCTCGCCGAAGCCGCCGGCCATGGCCGCGATCTGGGTGTCGAACAGCGGGCATGGCATGGCCCCGAGATTGTTGAAGATTTCCACGTCCTGGCGGGCGGCGTGGAAAACCTTTTCGACCTTGTCGTTGGTCAGCAGGGCCAGGAACGGCGCGAGATCGAGGCCTTCCGCCAGCGGATCGATGCAGGCCGCGTCGGTCGGGCTGGCCGCCTGGATCAGGCACAGGATCGGCCAATAGGTCGTCTCGCGCATGAACTCGGTGTCGACCGCGACGAACGGGGCCTTTTCGAGTTTTTTGCAGAACGCGGCGAGCGCGTCGGTGGTGGTTATCGTCAGCGTCATCGGCTAGCTATTGCCCGTCGCCGCCTCCCCAAGGCAAGGGGTGAGTCGCGATCAGACGCTTTAGCCCATTGATTTGAGCTTTTTTGAGATGACCACCCGCCAGAACGGCCTAACCTACGCCCAGTCCGGAGTCGATATCGACGCGGGCGAAGCGCTGGTCGAGGCGATCAAACCTCTCGCCAAGGCGACGAGGCGGCCGGGGGGCGACGGCGGGCTGGGCGGGTTCGGCGCGCTGTTCGACCTGAAGGCGGCCGGATTTGTCGATCCGCTGATCGTTTCGACCACCGACGGAGTCGGCACCAAGCTGAAGATTGCCATCGACACCGGCCTGCATGACACCGTCGGGATCGACCTGGTGGCCATGTGCGTCAACGACCTGCTCGCGCAAGGCGCCGAGCCGCTGGTGTTCCTGGACTACTACGCCACCGGCAAGCTGGAGGTGGATGTCGCCGTCCGCGTCGTCGCCGGTATCGCCGAGGGCTGCAAACAGGCCGGCTGTGTGCTGGCCGGCGGCGAGACGGCTGAGATGCCGGGCATGTACGGCTCGGGCGACTATGACCTGGCGGGTTTCTGCCTCGGAGCTGTAGAGCGCGGCTCGGTGCTGCCCGACCTCGAGGGCCAGAAGGCGGGCGATGTACTGATCGGCCTTGGCTCCTCCGGCCCCCACTCCAACGGCTATTCGCTGATCCGCCGCATTGTCGAGCACTCGGGCCTAAGCTGGGACGCCCCTGCCCCGTTCGCGCCCGGCAAGACCCTGGCGCAAGCGCTGATGACGCCGACGCGCATTTACATCAAGGCCATGATGCCGCTGATCCGCGCCGGCCTGATCAAGGCCTGCGCCCACATCACCGGCGGCGGCCTGGTGGAGAACCCGCCGCGGGTGTTGGCCAAACACCTGACCACCCGCTTCGACTGGAGCGCCTGGTCCCTGCCCCCGGTCTTCCAGTGGCTGCAGGCCACCGGGGGTGTCGCCGACGCCGAGATGCGCCGCACCTTCAACTGCGGCATGGGCCTGATGCTGGTCGTCTCCCCTGCCAACGCCGGCATCGTGCTGGCGGCGTTGCTTGATGCCGGCGAGGACGCCTTCGTGTGCGGGGAATTGGTCGAGGCTGTTTAGGTTCTCTAAGCTTCTGGCGAGATAAAGCGGTTCGCGCGGATCATCCGTTTCGTCTATTCCCGCCGCTCTCCCGCTGGGCAAATGAGCAGCGGGCCAAGGGTTTTGCCTGATGACCGCCGCCTTTCTCGCCCCTGCTTCCGAGCGACAGCCGCTTTCAGATCATCTGAAGCGCCTGCAGTCGGAATCCATCGAGATCATCCGCGAGGTCGCCGCCGCCTTCGACAATCCCGTCATGCTCTATTCGATCGGCAAGGATAGCGGCGTCATGCTGCACCTGGCCGCCAAGGCCTTTTACCCGGGCAAAATCCCCTTCCCGCTGCTGCACGTCGATACGACCTGGAAGTTCGCCGACATGATCCGCCACCGAGACACCATCGCGGCGAAATACGGCGTCGATCTGAGGATCTACACCAACGAGGACGGCGTCAAACGCGGCATCAACCCGATCGCGTCCGGCTCGTCGCTGCACACCCAGGTGATGAAGACCGAGGCCCTGAAACAAGCGCTCGATCTCTACGGGTTCGATGCGGCCTTCGGCGGCGCCCGGCGCGACGAGGAAAAGAGCCGGGCCAAGGAGCGCATCTTTTCGTTCCGCTCGGAAGGACACGTCTGGGACCCGCGCAACCAGCGGCCCGAGCTCTGGCGTCTCTACAACACCAGGATCAACAAGGGCGAAACCATCCGCGTCTTCCCGCTCTCCAACTGGACCGAACTCGATATCTGGGAATACACCCGCGCCGAGGCGATCCCGATCGTGCCGCTCTATCTGGCCAAACCGCGCCCGGTGGTTCACCGCGACGGCATGCTGATCATGCGCGACGACGACCGCATGCCGCTGAAGCCCGGCGAGGTCGAGGAACAGCGCTGGGTGCGTTTCCGCTCGCTGGGCTGCTATCCCCTTTCCGCCGCGGTCGAGAGCGAAGCCGAAACGCTGGACGACATCATCGCCGAGATGCGCGCATCGCGGACCTCGGAGCGCCAGGGCCGGCTGATCGACGTCGATGAAAGCGCCTCGATGGAGAAGAAGAAGAAGGAGGGCTATTTCTGATGGACGGCTCTCAGGCTTCTGAAGACAAGACCCTGCTGCGGTTTCTCACCTGCGGCTCGGTTGACGACGGCAAGTCGACCCTGATTGGGCGCCTGCTCTACGACTCCAAGCTGATCTACGAAGACCAGCTGGCGGCTATTACGCGGGACTCGGCCAAGTACGGCACCACGGGCGAAGACATCGACCTGGCGCTCCTCGTCGACGGCCTGGAGGCCGAGCGGCAGCAGGGCATCACCATCGATGTGGCCTACCGGTTCTTCACCACGCCGCGCCGCAGCTTTATCGTCGCCGACACCCCCGGCCACGAACAATACACCCGCAATATGGCCACCGGCGCATCCAGCGCGGACTTGGCCGTCATCCTCATCGATGCGCGCAAGGGCGTGCTGATCCAGACCAAGCGACACAGCTATATCTGTTCCCTGCTGGGCATCCGCCACATCGTGCTGGCGGTGAACAAGATCGACCTGATGGGCTTCGATCCGGCCGTCTACGAACGCATCGTCGCCGACTACATGACCTTTGGCGACAAGCTGAACTTCGCCTCGATCACCCCCATCCCGCTCTCGGCCAAGATGGGCGACAACGTCACCCGCCGCTCCGATCACATGGGATGGTACAAGGGCCCGACCCTGGTCGAACACCTGGAAGAGGTCGACGTCGAGACCGACGCCGTCTCCAAACCCTTCCGTTTCCCCGTCCAGTGGGTGAACCGGCCCAACCTCGACTTCCGGGGATTTTCCGGCACTGTCGCCTCAGGGATCGTCAAACCCGGCGACAAGATCGCCGTGGCCGCCTCGGGAAAGACCAGCACAGTCGCCCGCATCGTCACCGCCGACGGCGACCTTGCTGAAGCGCGCGCGGGCGACGCCGTGACCCTCACCCTCGCCGACGAGGTCGATATCGCCCGGGGCGACGTGCTCGCGCCCACCACGGCGCGTCCCGACGTCGCCGACCAGTTTGCCGCCCATGTGCTGTGGATGGCTGAGGAGGCGCTCCTGCCCGGTCGCCCCTACCTGATGAAAATCGGCGCCTCCTACGTGCCCGTGAAGGTCACGGCGCTGAAGCACAAGATCGATATCGACACGCTCGACCACTTCGCGGCCAAGACCCTGACGTTGAACGAGATCGGTTTCTGCAACCTCTCGGCCTCAAACCCCGTGGCCTTCGACGCCTATGACGACAACCGCGAAACCGGCGCCTTCATCCTGATCGACCGCTACACCAATGCGACGGTCGGCGCCGGCATGATCAGCTTTGCCCTGCGCCGCTCGGCCAACATCCATCGCCAGGACCTGCTGGTTTCCAGAGCCGAACGCGAGGAACTCTCGGGCCATAAGCCTGTGGTGCTGTGGTTCACGGGCCTGTCGGGCTCGGGCAAGTCGACCATCGCCAACCTCGTCGAGCGCGAACTGCACGACCGCGGCATCCGCAGCTTCCTGCTGGACGGCGACAATGTGCGCCACGGCCTCAACCGCGATCTGGGTTTCACTGACGAAGACCGGGTGGAAAACATCCGCCGGGTCGGCGAGGTGTCGAAACTGTTCGTGGAAGCGGGCCTGGTTGTCCTGACCAGTTTCATCAGCCCCTTCCGGGCCGAGCGCCGCATGGCGCGTGAACTTTTCGCCGACGGCGAATTCCTCGAGGTCTTCGTCGACACGCCGATCGAGGACTGTATCGCCCGCGACCCCAAGGGCCTCTACGCCAAGGCCCAGCGCGGTGAAATCGCCAACTTCACCGGCATTACCTCGCCGTATGAAGAACCCGAGAACGCCGAGATCGTCATCAAGACCGCCGAACTCGACGCCGCCGCGGCGGCTGAACGGGTGCTGGAAGCGCTACAGGCGCGCGGGGTGATCTAACTGTTTTCCCTCCCACTTGTTGGAAAGGGTGGTCGCGAAGCGACCAGGGTGGGCAACAGGCCTTTTGGACTCGCCCACCCGTCTCGCCCGCGGCGAGCCACCCTCCCGACAAGCGGGAGGGAAAATCTAGAGTCTTCCCCGCATCACCGCCCACATCAGGCGCAGCCGCCGCTCAAACGGCCCTGCATCGGGCCGCGCCCGCGCCAGGGTCGCAAAAGCCACCGCCGGAAACCCCCGCGCCGGCAAGTCCCTGAGGTTCTGGTTGGCTTCGATCAGCTGTTCCGGGTCGTGATCGACCCACCCTTCGGCGGCGCAAGCGACGATCGCCCATTCCCCGCAGAGGATATAGGCGGCCAGACGCATCACCGGGCCTACCTGCCGGGACGCCGGGTTGTCGTAGCGCGGCTCGATCATGGCGTCGAGCGGCTCACGCGGCAGCCTTCGGCGGGCGATCACATCCGCGAGCGCCAGGGCCACCGGGTGGCGGCGGACCGGGCGGCCCTCGAAGATTTCGTCCAGCGCCTCGGACCACCAGGTCAAGCGGATTTCGGCCAGCATCGGTTCGCTGACCCGGGCGGCTTTCGAAAGCTCGTGGCCGAAGGCGTAGAGCGTGATGACGTCGTCGCGCGCCTGGGCATCGCCAATGAACCGGCTGGCGAGCCACCGATCAGGGTCGTGGCGGCGGACGTGGTCGTCGAAGTCTTCCAGGTCCGCCGTCATGAACTCCTAGCCAAAGACCGTCTGGTTCATGGCCATCGCGGTCAGCATCGGTAGCGACAGCAGGGTGTTGATGCGCGAGAACAGCATGGCCGTTTTCGCGGCCTTGGCCTTGGCGTCGGCGTCCGCTTCCTTGATGCCCAGCGCGATCTTCTGGTTCGGCCAGATCACGCCCCAGACGTTGATGAACATGATCGTCGCCAACCACATGCCGACACCGATGAAGGTGTGGCCCGGCGCCGCGCCCCAGCCGTCTTTCAGGCCGAGGGTGAGCGCGTCGAGGAAATAGTTGCGATGGATGGCGAGCGCAACGCCCAGCACCCAGGTGACCAGCGCCGCCCAGCGGAACCAGAACAGAGCTTCGGGCGCGATGTGTTTGGAGACCGCCGGCTTCAGCTCGGCCGGAACGTTCGGCATGACGCGGATCTGCACGAAGTTGAAATAGTAGAGCAGGCCGATCCACAGGATGCCGGCCACCACGTGGCCCCAGCGCAGCACCGCCTCGCCGAACATATGCCAGTCGCCATGCGTCTGGTGGAAAAAGCCAAAGATCATCACCAGCGCGAGCAGCGTGCTGACGATCATGGTGTTGCGGAAATTGGCCAACAGTCCAGCCATAGCAGCCTCCCTCTAAATCCCGGATTCCCTGAAGTTCAGATTGCGCCGGGCACGCCCGGGCTGCAAGCCCTCAACGCTGTTGGAACGTCTGGGTCCGCGTCATCGGCTTGAGCGGCACGGCTTCCTCGTCGTTGCGCCGCACGCCCCAGAGCAGAATGACCGGCAGGGCGACATAGATAGACGAATAGGTGCCGAGGATGATGCCGACCACCATGGTCAGGATCATCGGGAAGAGCGCCGGGCCGCCCAGGAACAACATGCCGGCCAGCGCCAGCAGCGCGGTGGTGCCGGTGATGATGGTGCGCGACAACCGCTCGTTTTCCGAGAGGTTGATGACGTCCCTGAGCGGGGTCTTCTTGTACTTGCGCAGATTTTCGCGAAGCCGGTCGAAGGTGATGACCTTTTCGTTCATCGAATAGCCGATGACGGTGAGCAGGGCGGGCACCGAGACCAGCGAGAACTCAATCTGGAAAACTGACAGCACACCCAGCGTCAGGAAGACGTCGTGGATGATGGCGATGACGGCCCCGAAGCCGAACTGCAACTGGAAGCGGAACCAGATGTAACCCAGCATCAGCACCACCGCGCCGACCAGGGCGAGCATGCCCTTGGTGAACAGCTCGCCCGAAACCTTGGCGCTGATCACCTCGCTCGAGCCGAACTTCATGTCCGGATACTTGACCAGCAGTTGCTGCTTGACGCTATCGGCCGCGGTGATCGCGGCGGACCCCTCAGGGGGCCGGAAGCGAAGCTGGGCCTTGGTGCGGTCGGTAAAGCCCTGGACGTGCGGATCGTGCGCGCCCATGCGGCCCATGTCGGTCTGAACCTCGATCTGCGGGACCGGTCGGCTCATGCTGACGTCGATTTTGATGCCGCCCTGAAAGTCGGTGCCGAAGTTCAGGTGCTTGATCGCCAGGCTCCCGGCGCTCGCCAGAATCAGCAGGCCCGAGAGCACGGCGGCGAACGGCGCAAGCTTGACGAAGTCAAAGCTGAAGTGGTGCGGCATGTTGCGGATGAGAGGCCAGCGCATCGGATTTTCCTCAGATCGGCAATTGCTTGGGCTTGGCGGCCCGGAACCACCAGCCGAGCAGCACCTGGCTGACCAGCATGGCGGTGAAGACAGAGGTGACGACCCCGACGGCGAGCGTCCAGGCAAAGCCCTTGACCGGACCCGAGCCGGCGATCGCGAACATGATCACCGCGGAGATCAGGGTGGTGACGTTGGCGTCCAGAATGGAGACGCTGGCGCGCTTGAAGCCGGTCTCAAGCGCCATCAGCGGCGATTGACCCGCGCGTTCCTCGTCGCGGATCCGCTCATAGATCAGCACGTTGGCGTCGACCGCCACGGCCAGGGTGAGGATCAGGCCAGCGATGCCGGGCAAGGTCAGCGCCGCGCGATTCAGTGACAGGATGGCGACCATCAGCAAGAGGTTGAGCACCAGGCCGATGACCGAAACGCCGCCGAACAAGAGGCCATAGGCCAGCAGCATGAAGACCACGATGGCGGCAAAGCCGATGGCGGTGGAGATCTTGCCGGCGTTGATGGCGTCCTGACCCAACTCGGCGGTCGTCGACCGCACATCCTCGACCGTCAGCTTCACCGGCAAAGCGCCGGCGTTGAGCAGGGTGGCCAGATCCGTGGCGGTCTCGTTGGTGAAGCTGCCTTCGATATAACCCTGGCCGCCGGTGATCGGCGTGTTGATCCGCGGGGCGGAAATCACCTTGCCGTCGAGAACGATGGCGAAGCGTTTGCCGACATTGGCCAGGGTAGTCTGGCCGAAAGCCTTGGCGCCGACGCCGTTGAACCGGAAGTTCACAACCGGCTGGTTGCGGTCACCGAAACCAAAGTGCGCGTCAGTGAGAGAATCGCCCGCCACCACGGCCTTGCGGCGCACCACGATCGTCGCGGGCTCGCCGGAGGCGCTATCGTCGGCATAGGGCAGAATCTCGGTCCCCGGCGGCAGAATGCCGGCGGCCATGGCCTCGGGCGACATCGAGTCATCGACCATCTGGAAGGTCAAATGGGCCTGGGTCTTGACCATGTTCTTGAGGTATTCGGGGTCCTTGTCGCCCGGCGCCTGCAGGACGATGCGATCGGGACCCTCGCGGGTGATACTGATTTCCTTGGTGCCGTCCGGATCGATCCGTTTGCGCAGAATTTCGCGCGAGCGCTCGACCGCGCGGCTGGCTTCGGCGTCGGCGGCCTCCTTGCGATAGGTCGCCGTGATCAGGCGGGTGGCCGGCTGCCGGGTAATGGTCAGGTCAGGGCCCGTGGTCTGGCCCGGTGAGCGCTGGTTGAGATTGTTGAAGATCTTGTAGGCGGCGTCGAGCTGGGCCGGGTCTTCAACGGTGAGCGAGATTGTGGTGCCGGTCAGGGTGGGATTGCCCTTGATCCCCTCGTTGTTCAGACCATTACGCACATCCTCGACCATATTGATCAGGTGTTCGTGGATCAGGCCGGGCACATCGACCGACAGCTGCAGATAGGATCCGCCGCGCAAATCCAGACCAAGGTTCAGCTGCTTGGCCGGAACCCACTTCGGCAGCGTATCAAGCGTCTTTTGCGGGACGAGATTGGGGGCCGAAAACACGATCCCGAACACCGTCGCGAGAATGACGAGAGCGATCTTCCAGCGTGCGACCTGGATCATGGCTTAAGCCTGTCCGTTCCGGTCACGACTTGTCGTTGGCGGGGGCCGGCTGCCCCTTGACCCGAATGTCGGCGATCATCGACTTCAGCACCTTGACCGTCACACCCTGGGCGATTTCGACGCCGACTTCGGTGTCTTCAACCCGAACCACCTTGCCGATCATGCCGCTGGACAGAACGATGGTGTCGCCGCGTTTGACGCCGGCGATCATGGCCTGGTGCTTCTTCTGGCGCTGCTGCTGCGGGCGGATGAGCAGCAGGTAGAACAGGATAAACATGCCGCCCAGCAGCACCACCTGCTGCATGAGCGCCGGATTGGGGCCTCCGGCAGCGGGCGCGGCGGCGGTTTGAGCATAGGCTGGCGCAGCCATGGCCGCAGCGATCGCCGAAGCGACGATCAGACGAACTGTGGACATGAGGTCTCCCTTGGGTCGGACGCTCTTCCCGGCGCCCGGTTTTCAAAATCTGGCGGATACCTAGGGGGTTGCCCCTGATTTTGCAATGACTTGCCGCGCTTGGTTTGGCGAAGGCGCGCGGATAAAGAGATCGCCGATGAGCGACGACGCAACCCAAACCCTGTTTGAACGAATTGCCGTAGCGCTGGAGCGCCTCGCGCCGGCGGCCCTGGCCGCGCCCGACTTCGCCGGCGCGCGGTTGTGGCGACACGACGCTGGCCTGCAAAGCTTCGTCGCAGCGCCCGATTACGGCCTGGCGCTTGACCTGCTGGTCGGCATCGACGGGCCCAAGGCGCGCTTTGTCCAAAATCTGGCCCGTTTCGCCACAGGGCGCGCCAGCAACCATGTGCTGCTTTGGGGCGCGCGCGGAACCGGCAAATCGAGCCTCGCCAAGGCGGCGTTCATGGCCCAGGCCGCCGCCACGCCGTCGTTGCGCATGGTGGAGATCGACCGGGACGATCTGACGGCCCTGCCCCGCCTCTTCGCCCTGCTGCGTGAGCGGCCGGAACGGTTCGTCGTGCTGTGCGACGACCTCTCCTTCGAGGATGGCCAGCATGGATTAATTTCTGCCGCCAAGTCATTGAAATCCGCTATAGAAGGTGGCGTTCTTGGGCCGCCGGAAAACGTACTGTTCGTGGCCACCTCCAATCGCCGCCATCTGATGCCGCGCGGACATGACGAGGCCGGTCGCGGGCTCATCGCCGCCGCCGAGGACGCCGAGGAAGAGGTCAGTGTCTCGGACCGCTTCGGCCTGTGGCTGGGTTTCCCGGCCATGGATCAGCCGACTTATCTGACGGCGGTGCGCGGCTACGCCGCTCGCTTTGGACTCAAGGCCAAGGATCTCGACCGGCGAGCTCTGCAGTGGGCCCAAGGCCGCGGCGCGCGTTCGGGACGGGTGGCCTGGCAGTTCATTCGCGATCTGGCCGGCGAATCCGGCGCCGACCTCAGCGTCTGACTATCGGGGCGGCAAGAGTTCGATCGGATCGACCGGCTTCAGGAGTTCGGTCGGCGTGTCGTGGTGGCGCAACTCCAGATAAAGCTGCGGCTCGCTGACGATGCCGGTGCGCCCGACGCGCCCGATAGTCTGGCCCTGGGTCACGCGCTGGTTCAGGCGCACCTCGGTCGAGGACAGGTGCCCATAAATCGAATAGTACCCCGAACCGTTCTCGATCAGCAGCAAGGTGCCCAGCTCAGGACTTTCATCGAGCGGCCCGACGAAGCTGACCGTGCCGGCGGCGACCGCCTTCACCTCGGCGCCCTCGGCCGCCGCGATATCGATGCCGTCCGCCTTTTGGCCCGGCCCGCGCGCGCCGAAGGTCGAGATGACGCGGCCCTCCACCGGCCAGATGAACTGGCTGCGGCCCTGGGGACCGGTGGCGGCGGGGCGTGGCGGCGGAAGGCTGGCCACGGGCCGCGGCGGCGGCGGGTTTGCCGCGACCGGGGGCGGAGCGGCTCTCGCGGGCGAAGGCGTCACGGGCGGCGTGATCGGCGCGCCGTTGGCGGCGATTTCAATGCGCTGCGGGCCGCTGTCGCGATAGCCGGCGGGCAGGGTCAGCCGCTGGGTGGGGCGAATGGCGCCGCTGGCCGGGAGGCCGTTGGCCCGGGTCAGCTGGGCCGTGGTGACATTGAATCGCCGTCCGATGGCGGCGAGCGTATCGCCCTGCTGCACGACATAGGCCTTGACCTTGCTGCTCGGTCCTTTGATGCGCTGGCCCGGGCGGATCGTCGTGGCGTTGCCGAGCTTGTTGCGCGTCTGCAGATCCTTGACGCTGGTGTCCATGGCGCGGGCAATGGACGAGAGAGTCTCGCCCCGCTTGACGGTATGGCTGGCCGGCGGTCCGTCGGTTTCGATCACTGGGCCGGTCGCGATCTCACGATAGGTCGGCGCCGGAGGCGGCGGTGGCGGCGGCGCAACCACGGGGGTCGGTACTGGCGGCGGGGGCGCGGCGACCACGGCCTGGGGTTCAGGTTGCGCCGGAGCGGGCGGCGGCGCCAGGGGCGCGAGCGGCTGGCTTTCAACCGACCCGCTTGGGCGAGCGGGCGCCGGAATGGGAGCCGGCGGATTGGGATCGCCCGCGGGCGCGGGCGGCGGCGAGGTAGCGGGAGCGAAAGCCGGCTGCGCGGTGGCGACGACCTGGGTGTCGCGCGAGTTAGGCGCGCCCGAATCCAGGCGGGTCGGGAAATTCGGGGTCGCCTTGGCTTCGACCTTGCCCTCGGCGCTGTAGGGCGATGTGGTCTGGCAGGCCGCCAGGATCACAAGGCCCGCGCCCATCACGCTCAACCGGACAACGACATTTTTCCACCGGTTGCTCATGATCGCTCCATTCGTTCAGGCTCGCCGGCCCCCCCCACCCACGACTAGCCACAAAAGTCGGTTACTATGGTTAAACCTTCCTGAATCGGCAGGTCGGTTCAAAGTTCCTTCGCCACCCCGTCCAGCATCGGCACGAAGCGAACGTCGCAAAGGGTTTCGATCGCAAACCCACCCTTGCCGTCCGCGGCGTACCGGTTCAGCCGCTGAACCGGGCCCTTGCCCACCGGCGCCACCAGAACGCCGTCCGGTTTAAGCTGTTTGAGCAAGGCCTTAGGCTCTTCCTGGGCCGCTGCTGTGACGATAATGCGGTCAAACGGCGCCTGTTCGGCCCATCCGCCCCCGCCATCACCAAAGCGTGTTATGATGTTGGTCAGGCCCAGCTTCTTGAAGCGGCCTTCGGCCTGTTTCATCAAGGTGCGGTAGCGCTCGATCGTGTAGACCAGCCGCGACAGGCGCGAGAGGATGGCGGTCTGATAGCCCGAGCCCGTGCCGATCTCCAGCACCCGGTCGCGGTGGCCCAGCGTCAGGGCCTGGGTCATCAGCCCCACGATATAGGGCTGGCTGATCGTCTGGCCGCACTCGATGGGCAGGGCCTGGTTTTCCCAACTGCGGTCCTTGAAGATTTCCTGGGTGAACATCTCGCGCGGCGTTCGCTCGATCGCCGACAGCACCTGCGGATCGGTGACCCCCTGCGAGCGCAGGGCCAGCACCAGTTTCGCCAGGCGCGCGTCGGAGCCCTGGATCATGAGAGCGCGGCGCTTAAGGTCCGAAGAGCGCCCTCATGGGTCAGGTCGATGTGCAGGGGACTGACCGAAATCCAGCCGTCGTAGACCGCCTGGATGTCCGAGCCGTCTGCGGCGCCCGACGGCTCGCGATGGAAACCCATCCAGTAATAGTGCCCGCCCCGCAGGTCCTGGCGTTTTTCGAAGTGGATGTTGAAAACGTCGCGAAACCCCTGGCGCGTCACCTTCAGGCCCTTGACCGGCTCACCGCCCGGATCTGGGAAATTGACGTTGAGCATCACATCCTTCGGCCAGCCGGCGTCGAGCAGGCGGCGCGCGACGCCCGGTCCATGCTCGCGGGCGATCTCGAACGGAGCGCGGTGATCGTCGCGATAGACCATCATGGCCTGCGAAAAGGCGATGGCCGGAATGCCCAGCGCCATGCCCTGAATGGCGCCGGCCACGGTGCCGGAGAGCGAGACATCCTCGGCGATATTCTGGCCGCGGTTGACGCCAGAGAGCACCAGATCGGGTTTCAGCGGCATCAGTTCCTGCACCGCCAGCATGACCGCATCGGTCGGCGTGCCGCGCACGGCAAATCGCCGCTCGCTGATTTTTCGCACCCTCAGGAGCTCGCTGAGCGTCAGGGCGCGCGAGGCGCCGGACTGTTCGACCTCGGGCGCCACCACCCAGACATCGTCGGAAATGCTCGCGGCGATCTCTTCGAGGACCTTGAGGCCCTCGGCGTTGATCCCGTCGTCATTGGTGATGAGGATACGCAAGGTCTTTCGCCCTAGGCCTCGCCGCCGATGTGCGTCAGGCCGCGCATATAGGGATGCAGGGCTTGCGGAATGGCGATGCGGCCGCCTTCGTCCTGATAGTTTTCCATTACCGCCACCAGGGTGCGCCCCACCGCCAGGCCTGAACCGTTCAGGGTATGGACGAAACGGGCGCCCTTCTCGCCGGCCTTGCGGCAGCGGGCGTCCATGCGCCGGGCCTGGAAGTCGCCGCAGTTCGAGCAAGAGCTGATCTCACGATAGGTCTCCTGCGAAGGCAGCCAGACCTCGAGGTCATAGGTCTTGCGAGCCGAGAATCCCATGTCGCCGGCGCAGAGCAGCATGGTGCGGAAAGGCAGTTCCAGGCGCTTCAAGATGGTCTCGGCGCATCCCACCATCCGCTCGTGCTCACCCTCGGACTCTTCCGGCGTGGTGATCGAGACCAGCTCGACCTTGTGGAACTGGTGCTGTCGGATCATGCCGCGGGTATCGCGCCCGGCTGAACCGGCCTCGGACCGGAAACACGGCGTCATGGCGGTCATGCGAAGCGGCAGATCTTCCTCAGCCGTGATCTGCTCGCGAACGATGTTGGTCAGCGAAACCTCGGCTGTCGGGATTAGCCAGCGGCCGTCGGTGGTGCGGAACAGATCATCGGCGAACTTGGGCAGCTGGCCGGTGCCGAACATGGCATCGTCGCGCACCAGCAGTGGCGGGCTGATCTCGGTATAGCCGTGCTCCTGGGTTTGAATATCGAGCATGAGCTGGCCGATGGCACGCTCCAGCCGGGCGATCTGGCCCGACAGAACCACAAAGCGCGCGCCCGACATCCGCGAGGCCGCCTCGAAATTCATGAAGCCAAGCCCCTCGCCAAGAGCCACGTGATCTTGCGGCGTGGCGATAGCAAAGGGCGCGCCGAAACGGCGAACCTCGACGTTGCCGCTCTCGTCCGCACCGGGCGGGACTTCGGGCGCTGGAACATTGGGCAAGGCAGCCAACAACTCTTGCAGAGCTCCCCTGGCCTTGTCCTCGGCCGCGCCCTGTTCGGTCAGCACGCCTTTGAGGGATTCCACCTCAGCCATGAGTTCGGCTGCCCGCGCCTCGTCCTTTTGACCCTTGGCGATACCGATCTGTTTCGAGGCGTCGTTTCGGCGGCTCTGGGCGGTCTGCACCGCCGTCTGGGCGGCGCGCAATTCCTCGTCCAGCCGGATCGCTTCCGCCGCCGCGCCCGAGCGACCCTTGGCGGTCCAGGCGCGCTCGTAGGCTGCCGGATTGTCGCGAATGGCCTTGATGTCGTGCATGGGGAGCGCCAGCGATGAGGGAAAGTGCGCCATCCTTTAAGGCGCGTCGGCGCCTGCGCCAACCGTCGTGGGTGCGGAGAGCGCAAATTTACCACGCGAAAAGGCCGCCGTTTAACATTGTGTTTGGGCTCTGGCCGTAAGGTCTTCGCCAGACAAGCTTGCGGTTCACCTCAAGGACCGTGACAAATTCGTGGTTCGGGGTCCTGGATGAAGGCTCAAGATAAGGTCGAGACCGTCATTCGCGGCCCCCAGTCCTATGGCCTGGCGCAGCAGGCGTTGGACATGATGCAAGGGGCCAAGGTCTGGCCGACGCCGCTCAATTTCGAACTCTGGCTCTATGTCGCGGGCGATCCCAAGGGGGAACTGGCCGGAGAGATTGAGCGCCTTATCGCCGAGGGCGACGGCATTTCCGAGGAAATGAGCGAGGAACTCGCCACCCGCTACCTGCCGAAACAGCGGCTGAACGAGGAAATCCGCGACACCGGCGACCAGCTGTCGAAAGAACTGGCTTCGGTGTCCGACGCCATCCGCATGGCCAAACAGAATAATGAGGTTTTCGGCCGCACCCTGGAGATCGCCGGAGCGGACATGGACGCCGCCGCCGACCCCGAGACTATTCGGGCCACGGTGGGAAGGTTGGCCAACGCCACGCGAACCGTCCACGAGCAGAACGCCAGGCTCGAACAGCGCCTGGCCGACTCCACCGCCGAGGTGGGCCGCCTGAAGGAACACCTGGAGCAGGTGCGCCGCGACGCCACCACCGACTCCCTGACCAACCTCGCCAACCGCAAGGCCTTCGACGACGAACTCGACAAGGCCCTCAGCGAAGCGGACGCTTCGGGCGAGGCCGTGGCGCTGGCTCTCCTCGACATCGACCATTTCAAGGGCTTCAACGATTCCTGGGGCCACCAGACCGGCGACCAGGTCATCCGCTTTGTGGCTTCTGTGATCGGCCGCGCCGCCGCACCGCCCAGCTTCACCGCCCGCTACGGCGGCGAGGAATTCGCCATCATCTTCCCGGCCGAACAGGCCAAGATCGCCCACCGGGTGCTGGAGGAAATCCGCGGCGAAATCGCCTCGCGCGCGCTGAAGCGCCGCTCGACCAACGACGACCTCGGCCAGATCACCATCTCCGGCGGCTACGCCACACGCGTGCCTGGTGAGAGCGCGGAGTCTCTCATGGAGCGGGCCGACGCGGCGCTCTACGCCTCAAAGCGGCTGGGCCGGAACCGGAATACCAAGTCAGAAGCCCTGCCCAAGACCCGCGCGGCGGCGGCGTAAGAATACTCAGTCAAATCTGCTAGACTGGAGGGATGAGCGAATCCTTCCTCGGCGTGTCGCGCTCGGTGACCGGGCGCGCCTGGCGGCTTCGTCCGGCCGACGAGAGCGCGGCGCGGGATCTGGGTTTGCGGCTGGGGCTTTCCGAGCCGCTGGCGCGGGCGATCGCCGCACGAGGCATTGAGAGCGGCGGCGCCGACGTTTTCCTGAACCCCACCCTGAAAGCGCAGTTTCCTGACCCCTCCTCCTTCGCCGGCATGAATGAGGCTGCGCAAGTGCTGCTTGATGCTTTCGAGGCCGAAGTCGAGATCGGCGTTTTCGCCGACTACGACGTCGATGGCGCGACATCGGCCGCCCAGCTGATCCGCTGGTTCCGGCATATGGGCCGCGAGCTTTCCCTCTACATCCCCGACCGGCTGACCGAGGGCTATGGTCCGAGCCCGGCCGCCTTCAAGCGCATGGCCGAGAACGGCGCCGAGCTGGTCGTCACCATGGACTGCGGGGCGGCGGCTCACGACGCCCTGGCCGCCGCGGCCGACATGGGCCTGCCGATCGTGGTCGTGGACCACCACATGATGCGCGGAGCCCCCCCTCCCGCCGCGGCGCTGGTAAATCCGAACCGGCCCGATTGCCAGTCCGGCCAGGGCAATTTGTCGGCTTCCGGCGTCACCTTTGTGCTGCTCGCCGCGCTCAATCGCGAGGCGCGGGCGCGGGGGCTGTTCGAGGGCCGGACAGAGCCAGATCTGCGGCAATGGCTCGACCTCGCCGCACTCGGCGCCGTCTGCGACGTGACCAGCCTGACCGGCTTCAACCGCGCCCTGACATCCCAGGGCCTGAAGGTGATGTCGAAGTGGGCCAACCCCGGACTGGCCGCCCTCGCCCAGATCGGGAAGGCGAGCGGGGCGGCCTCGACCTTCCATGCCGGCTTCATCCTCGGGCCCCGGATAAACGCGGGCGGCCGCATCGGCAGGCCCGATCTTGGAGCGCGGCTGCTCTCCACCGACGATCCGCAGGAGGCCGCCAACCTGGCGGCCGAACTCGACCGGCTCAATGTCGAGCGACGGGAAATCGAAGCGGCCGTCACCGAAGAAGCCGCCCGGTTGATCGAGCGTGAAACCAACTTCAATCCCGATGCGCCGCTGATCATCGCGGCGGCCGACGACTGGCACCCGGGGGTTATCGGCATCGTCGCCGGGCGCCTGCGTGAGCGCTATCGCAAACCGGTCATCGTCATCGGCATCGACCGCGCCGCCAATGTCGGCAAGGGTTCCGGCCGCTCGCAGCCAGGGGTCAACCTCGGCCTCGGCATACAAAAGGCGTTTGACGCGGGCCTGCTGATGGCCGGCGGCGGCCATCCGATGGCGGCGGGCCTGACGATCCGGCCGGACCTCATACCCGATCTGCGCGAATTCCTGAACGAGGCCCTGCGCGTGGAGCAGACGGCCGCCGCCGCGAGCGACGCCGTGGAGATCGACTCTCTGATCTCGGTCCGGTCCGCGACCCGGGCGCTGGTCGAGGATTTCACAAAGCTCGCTCCCTTCGGGCCTGGCAATCCGGAGCCAGTCATCGCCCTTGCCGGCGTTCGCGCTGAGCGGCCCATGGCCATGAAGGGCGGCCATATCGGTCTCAGCCTCGCCGACGAGACCGGCGCGCGGCTGCGCGCTATCGCCTGGCGGGCCCAGGACACGAAGCTCGGCGAAATGCTGCTCTCCGGCGCGGGCGGACTATCTGTGGCCGGCCGCCTGAAGCCCGACGACTTTCGCGGTCAGGGCGGGGTCCAGCTCGAGATTGAGGACGCCGCAGACCCCCGCAGACTAGAAGCCCGCTGACGATCTTGCGCGGCCGGATGAAGGTGGATATATCGCCCGCTCCGCAGCGCGGTCCCTTCGTCTATCGGTTAGGACGCTAGATTTTCATTCTAGAAAGGGGAGTTCGATTCTCCCAGGGACTGCCAGCCGGCCTCCTCAAATCCAGAAACGGGTTTTGATCGTTCCGACCGGAACGAGCCGCCCGCCCTCGTTCTTCATCAACCGCCTATCCAGAGTGTCGAGAATGGCCCCTCGCGGGAAACTGGCGGGTGATGGTGGGGAATATTTGGCCCGCTGGGGATAGTAGCGCTTGCGCTCATCCTTTTCGGCAAGGCCGATGCGGCCGCTCTCGCCCGTAACGTCGTCGGGATGGTTGATCACCGGCTTGATGTGCGGCCACCACGGATAACGGGTGTAGCTCTTATCCAGCCACGCATACCTGAGACCGGAGTGGTCACCATTGTTGAATGCAAAATCGAGGCATTCATCGTCGGCCGCCATCGGATGCTCCGCGATCGCATCCTGCCACCGTTCCAGCAGGGCGAGCGAGACCGGCGCAGGGCTCCAGAATTGCGTAGCGCCGCTAGCGACCAGCTGTGTCGGGTCGATCAGATCGAGGGCGAACTTGAATTGCCAGTAGCGGCGCCCAGAGCTTTTGCCGCCTCCCTGCGGAACCTCAAGCAGTTGCCAGCTGTCGGCCTCAGGGTCAGAAAGCCAATTGTAGACCGCAAAGTCGCTGGTGCGGGTCAGCCCCCTGACCTTTTCCGGCCGTTCCTTGAAGACCATGTCGGCGTCGACATAGAGCACCGGCTTGCTGAAGGTTGTCAGGGCCAGGCGGATGATCTCCGACTTTGTGTAGGCCATGTCGTCCACGCCCGACAAAGAGATGGAATTGTGCACCGCCGGCAGCCTGTAAAACGCGCCTGGGAGCTGGAGCCCCCGGCAGGAGGCAATCAGGCGCTGAGCCTTGGCCTCGTAGCTGTCCGTGTAGAGGCTTACCACGATAAAAGGCGCCGCGGAAAAGGCCGCCGCGTCATTGAAAATGACGCTCACGCCGTCAGGCAATGCAGGCTTGGAGGGTTTCAAAGACCTGCGGTTCCTCCGCGCTCGTGGCCTCCACGAACGGGCCGACGCGACGTGATGTCCCTTCCCGGCGGTGATCGTCAAGATGTCGGGATTGTCGACTTGCCTAACGCTGAAAGGCTGTGAGCGGAACAAATTGACCCGGTCTTGTCGTACAGTCCAAGCTTGACCAACCCTTGCCCAGCGGGGTTTTCACTCCCCGCGCGACGTTTTCGCACATTATTCGCCTGAAATGAGAAGTTGACGGCGGCCAAATTGCGATATCAGTGTTATAGTTTCCTGCCGAAGGGGCTTGGGCGTGCCCTTCGGTCGCGAGGGGCTGATGTCTGGTTTCGACTTTGACGGGGCGGAAGCGAGCGCTGTTCAGCTTACAGGCCGGGTCAAATGGTTTGACCCGGGTAAGGGCTATGGCTTCATCGTGCCCGACGATCCGGGCCAGACAGGTCTCAAAGACATTCTGCTTCACGTCACCAGCCTGCGCCAGGCCGGCCGCGAAACTGCACCCGAAGGGGCGACTATTATCTGCACCGCGGCCAGGCGGCCCAAGGGATGGCAAGTGGCCGAGGTCCTTGAAGTCGACGATTCAACGGCCGCGCCGACCGATCTGAGAAGTCCCGGCTCCGATCACGGCCGCCGAGAGTTCCGCGACCAAGAATTCCGGCCGTCTCGAGACGCCGCGCGCGAGGGCCCGCGCGATCGGCCCGCGCGAAGCACGGGCCCGGCAGGTCCCCTGGAGAAGGCGACGGTCAAATGGTTCAACCGCGCCAAAGGCTATGGATTTGTCGTGCGCAGCGCCGAACCGGGCGATATCTTCGTCCATATTGAAACCCTGCGGCGCTCCGGGCTCGACGATCTCGCTCCCGGATCCGACGTCCTGGTGCGCTTTGCCGAGGGCCCCAAGGGCCTGGTCGTCGCCGAGATTTCACAAGACTGAATGGCTGGGACGCCCCGCCACGGTTGACAACCGGCCCCATCACCCCGCTCTATTCGAAAAGGCGTTGTGGGAACTGAGGGTTATGGGGGCAGCAGGGTGAGTAGCAAGAAGGGCGGGCCGGGCAAACCGACGGTCGCCGCCAAGCGCAAACCCGTGGCGAAAGCAAAGGCCGCCGCGCCGAAGAAGGCGCCCAAGGCCGAACCACCGCCGCCCGAACCTCAAGCCACTGAATCCTACGCCGAAACCCTCGCCCGCTTGCCGCTGGAACAGCAGAAGGCGATCGAGGCCTTGTCGATGAACCTGGCGCGCGCCGCCGTCACCGCTCAGGGGGCCATCGCCGAGGCCGCCCTGCGCCAGGCCGACAAGCCGCCGGCGGCCAACCCTGACCCGTTCCACGTGGCGCCGGCTCTAACCGAGGTCATGGGCAAACTCTCCGCCCAGCCGGACCGCCTGTTGCGGGCCCAGGCCGACCTTTATTCGCGCTACATGGACCTTTGGCAGGCGACTGCCAAACGCGCCGCCGGCGGGGACGCCGAACCGGCGATCAAACCGGCGCCCGGCGACAAACGGTTCAACGATCCGGACTGGCAGGACAACCCGATGTTCGACGTGATGAAACAGTCCTACCTGCTCACGTCTGACTGGCTGAACAGCCTGGTCGCCGAGGTCCAGGACGTCGATCCGATGACCAAACGCCGGGTGACGTTCTTCACCAAAGCGCTGACCGACGCCTTCGCGCCGACCAATTTCCTGATGTCGAACCCTGCCGCCCTGCGCGAGGTTATCGACACCCAGGGCGAAAGCCTGGTTCAGGGCATGACCAACTTTGCCGCCGACATCGAACGCGGGCATGGGCAGCTTTCCATCAGCCAGACGGACTCGACGCCGTTCAAGGTGGGGGAGAACATCGCGACGTCACCTGGAAAAGTCATATTCCAGAATGAGTTATTCCAGCTTCTTCAATTCGATCCCTCGACCGACGAAGTCCACGAAATTCCGCTGCTGATTTTCCCGCCGTGGATCAACAAGTGGTACATCCTCGACCTGCGGGTCGAAAACTCGATGATCCGATGGCTGACCGGCCAGGGCTACACGGTGTTCGTGGCCAGCTGGGTCAATCCACCGCCCGAACTCGCCGGCAAGACCTTCGAAGACTACATGCTGGACGGCGCTTATGTGGCGACCGCCAAGGTCATGGAACAGACCGGCGCCGACAGGCTGAACACCGTCGGCTATTGCATCGGCGGCACCCTGCTCTCCTGCACGCTCGCCCACATGGCGGCCAAGGGCGACAAGCGAATCAATTCGGCGACTTTCTTCGCCGCTCAGCAGGACTTCACCGAAGCGGGCGATTTGTTGCTGTTCACCGGCGATGAATGGATCGCCGACGTCGAGCAGCGGATGAACGCCGAAGGAGGCGTCCTGCCCTCGGCCGCCATGGCCGACACCTTCAACTCCTTGCGCGCCAACGATCTGGTGTGGAGCTTCTTCGTCAACAACTACCTGATGGGCAAGGAGCCCAAGCCGTTCGACCTGCTTTTCTGGAACTCCGACCAGACGCGGATGCCCGGCGCGCTGCACCTGTTTTACCTGCGCGAGTTTTATGGCCGCAACCGCCTTTCCAAGGGCGACCTGGAACTGGGCGGGGTGAAGCTCGACATGAAAAAGGTCACTGCCCCGGTGTTCATCCAGTCGTCGAAGGATGACCACATCTCGCCCTACCGGTCGGTCTATCGCGGCGCGAAACTGTTCGGTGGGCCCACGACCTTCTTCATGGCGGGATCGGGCCATATCGCCGGTGTGATCAATCCCCCGGTCGCCAAGAAATACCAGTACTGGACCAATGAGACCCTGCCGGAGACCGCCGACGAATGGGTGGCGGGCGCCGTCGAGCACCCCGGCTCCTGGTGGCCCTACTGGGAAAAGTGGCTAGGGGCTCGCTCTGGCGGCATGGTCCCGGCCCGCGATCCGGCCAAGGGCAAACTGAGGCCGCTGGAGGACGCTCCGGGCAGCTTCGTGCTGGTGCGCAGCTGAGGCTTTTTCCCCTAGCGTTCGCGCGGGTCCCGGGGCAATAACCCGGCCCATGACCATCTGCGCCAACGTCGTTGAGGCCATCGGCAACACCCCCCTGATCCGGCTGAACCGCGCCAGCGAGGCGACGGGCTGCGAGATCCTGGGCAAGGCCGAGTTCATGAACCCCGGCCAGTCAGTCAAGGACCGGGCGGCGCTCTTCATCGTGCGCGACGCCGAGCGGCGGGGCCTTTTGCGGCCCGGCGGCCTGATCGTCGAGGGCACCGCGGGCAACACCGGCATAGGCCTGGCCATGGTCGGCTCGGCGCTTGGCTATCGCACCCTGATCGTCATCCCGCGCACCCAAAGCCAGGAAAAGAAGGATGCCATCCGCCTGCTGGGCGCCGATCTGGTCGAGGTGGACGCCGTCCCCTACTCCAACCCCGACAACTATGTCCGCTATTCGGGGCGCCTGGCCGAGGAAAAAGCCAGGACCGAACCCGCCGGCGCCATTTGGGCCAACCAGTTCGACAATGTCGCGAACCGCCAAGCCCACATCGAAACCACCGCCCCCGAAATCTGGGAACAGACCGGCGGAAAGGTGGACGGCTTTGTCTCGTCGGTGGGCTCGGGCGGCACCCTGGCCGGCGTCGCCATCGGGCTTCGCAAGTTCAAGCCTGATGTCGCCATTGCCCTGGCCGATCCGCCCGGCGCGGCGCTGTTCAACTACTATACGAAGGGCGAGTTGAAGGCTGAAGGCTCATCCATCACCGAAGGCATCGGCCAGGGCCGGGTCACGGCCAATCTCGAGGGCGTCAAGGTCGACCACTCCTACCTGATCCCCGATTCCGAGGCCCTGCTGCAGGTATTCGACCTGGTCGAGCACGAGGGCCTGTGCATGGGCGGGTCAACCGGTGTGAATATCGCGGGCGCCATCCGCCTGGCGCGCGATCTTGGCCCCGGGCACACGATCGTCACGATTCTCTGCGACCACGGATCGCGCTATCAGAGCAAGATCTTCAACAAGGCGTTTCTGGAAGAGAAAGGGCTGCCGGTTCCGGCCTGGTTATAGATGAGCACTTCAGACCCCCTCGTATCGACGCAATGGCTGGAAGAGCACCTGGGCGCGCCCGACGTGCGGATCATCGACGCCAGCTGGCACCTGCCGACAGCGGGCCGCGACGCCTATGCTGAATACAAAGCCGCCCACATTCCCGGCGCGGTCTTCTTCGACATCGACGACATCAAGGACGACGAAAGCTCCCTGCCCCACATGTTGCCCCATCCAGTGAAATTCTCATCGCGCATGAGGAAGCTGGGCCTGGGAGACGGTTCGCGCTTTGTAATCTACGACACCGAGGGCCTGTTCTCGGCCGCGCGGGTCTGGTGGATGCTGCGCGCCATGGGCCACGAAGACGTGGTGGTGCTGGACGGCGGCCTGCCGAAATGGATCGCCGAAGGCCGCAAGACCGACGACCTGCCGCTGCCGCCGCGCGAGCGCCACTTCACCGTCCGCTATCACTCCGCCCTCGTGCGCGACCAGGGTCAGGTGAAGGAGGCGCTGGAGACCGGCAGGGAGCAGGTGGTCGACGCCCGCCCGCCCGAGCGGTTCCGTGGCGATGCGCCCGAACCGCGCCCCGGCGTGCGCTCCGGGCATATTCCCGGCTCCAAGAACCTGCACTGGGCGACGCTGTTGGGCGCGGACGGGGCGCTGCTTCCCGCCGCCGAGCTTGAAAGGCGATTCGTGGAAGCCGGCGTCGATCCCAAGCGGCCGGTGATCTGCTCGTGTGGTTCCGGCGTGTCGGCGGCGATCCTGGCGCTGGCCCTTGCCCGCATGGGCCACGTTCGCGTCCCGGTCTACGACGGCGCCTGGGCCGAATGGGGCGCGCGGGAAGATTTGCCGCTGGCGACAGGGGAAGCTTAGGCTTTAGTGGACTTCATTTTTCGTTGCGCTATCGCTCGCCTGCGGCTCGCTGCTTGAGCGCGTTCACCGCATCGGCGGGGCCGTCAGCAGCCCTGGCGTCTTGGCGCTCCACAGCGCGTTCTTCCCGCGCTCCATTTTCAGCGGTGTCGCGGGCCCGAGATTACGGTCGAAGACCTCGCCATAGGAGCCAACCTGGCGGATGACCTGGAAGGCCCAGTCATCCCGCAGCAGCAGCATCTGGCCATAGCCGTCGCCGCTAAGCAACCGGCCGGTTTCCGCCCGGGTAGGCTTGGCCCGCTCGGCCCCGGCGGTGCGCGAGCCGACGCCGAGATCTTCGGCCAGGATCATCGCCTGGACCGTGCCGCGCACGATGTCGGCCCACTGGCTGTCGTCCTGTCGCACCACGGGACCCTGCGGCTCCAGCTGATCCTCGGCGCTGACCACCATATGCCGGTCGGGGTCACGCAACTGGGTGCGCAGGGCCGAAAGCAACGACACCTCACCGCTCAAAACCTGACATCGCCCGCCCTTGTAGGCTTCCAGCGCTTCGGATGTGGTGTCGAACACCTGCATCTGCGGCCGCTTGCCGGGCGTTGCGGATGAAAAATATTCGTTCAGGTTCAAGGTGTTGGCCGCACCGGCCTGCGCGCAAACCTTGACGCCGCCCAGATCGTCCAGCTTGCGGGCCCTTGAGCCCTTGCCGACCAAAAACCCGGCGCTGTCATAGAAGCTGACCCCTGCGAAATTCAGACCCAGGCCCGCGTCGTCCTTGAACGTCCAGCCGCCGCGCGCCACCAGATCGACCTTGCCGGCCTGCAGCAGACTGTAGCGCGGCGCGGCCAGGTCCAGCCGCTCGATCCGCACCTGACGCGCGTCGTCGAACACGGCGGCGGCCACCGCCCGGCAGATGTCGATATCAAACCCGCGCCACTGGCCCAGCACGTCACGGGCGGCGAAACCGGGAATGTCCTGGGTGATGCCACAGACGACACGTCCGCGCGCCCGGATGGCTTTGAGGGTCGGCCCCTCGATCGGCGCCACACCCGGCGCGGCCGAAATTTCCGGGGTTGCGGATTTGGCGGCGCCGGCCTGGACAGGCGCATCCGGGCTGCCACAGGCGGCCAGCGCCAGCAACGCGCAGATCAGTCCCGCCCTGAATGTGGCCGCCGGCAAGTGCAAGCCTACTCCTTGATTATCCGCTTCACCGGCCGCAGTAACATGACGCGCAGCTTCACACCTAACGGCGGGTTGCGGCAATCCTTTGGCGGGGCGGGCCCGATGAACAGAAAACAATCAGATGCGACCCGCGTCGTCCACGCCGCAGGTCAGGATGGGCTGGTTGGCCGCACGGTGGGCCCGCCGATCCAGAGAGGTTCGACCGTGCTGCTGCCCAACGCCGCGGCGCTCCATGACACCCGCGGCGTGACCTACGGCCGGCAGGGCCTGCAGCCGCAGGCCTCGCTCACTGCGGCGCTGTGCGATCTGGAGGGCGCCGAGAGCGCCCATCTGTTTTCCAGTGGTCTCGCGGCCATAACCAGTGCGATCCTGGCGTTGGTGAAGGCCGGCGACGAAGTTCTGGTCACCGACTGCATCTATTACCCGACGCGCCGGTTCTGCGACCTGACGCTGAAGCGGTTCGGGGTGACGACGCGATATTTCGATCCCGCCCTTTCGGCGGAGGACCTGGCGGCGCTGATCACGCCCCAGACGCGGCTGATCGTGCTGGAGGCGCCGGGCTCGCTGACCCTGGAGATGCAGGATGTGCCGGCCATCGCCGCGATGGCGCAGGCGCGTGGCGTCCTCACTGTGATCGACAACACATGGGGCGCGGGGCTCTATTTCAAGCCGCTGAGCCACGGCGTCGACGTGTCGGTCCAGGCTCTGACCAAATATGTCTGCGGCCACTCGGATGTGTTCATGGGCGCGGCCATGGCGCGCGAAGCAAAGGTGGGCGCAAAGCTGAACGACGCGGCGCTGCACCTGGGCGCGTCGGTTTCGCCCGACGACGCCTATCAGATGCTGCGGGGCCTGCGCACCCTGGCGGCGCGGCTGGAGCATCATGGCCGTAGCGCGCTGGAGATCGCCGCGTGGCTGAATGACCAGCCCGGGGTCGCCGAGGTGATCTGCCCGGGCCTGCCCGGTTCGCGCGGCCATGAGGTCTGGCGGCGGGACTTCACAGGCCAGAACGGGCTGGTGAGCTTTGTCCTGAAGTCCCAATCGAAGGCGGCGGTCGACTGTTTTCTCGACGACCTGCGCCTATTCGGCCTCGGTTTCTCCTGGGGCGGCTTCGAGAGCCTGGCCATCCCTTGCGACAGTCAGCTGAGACACCGCCGCTATCCGCCGAAACTGGCCGGGCCGCTGGTGCGGCTGCACGTGGGCCTCGAAGATGTGGAAGACCTCAAGGTCGACCTCGCCGAAGCCCTGGTCGCCTGTGCAGGAGCGGGCTGAGGTTCCACGAACGATCGTGCTAGGGATATCAAAGGCCGAAGGGGAGATTAGCCATGTCGATCAGGGGAGCTATCCTGTTTCTTGCCGTGACGCTGGCCGGTTACGCGACCGGCGCCAGCGCTCCAGCCAAAGTCGCCGCAGAGCGCGCGCCCACCTATTCCGCTGAAATTCGCCGTACCGCTTATGGCGTGCCGCACATCAAGGCCGACGACTACGGCGGCATTGGCTATGGCTTTGGCTACGCCAGCGCCGAGGACAACATCTGCGAAATTCTCGACCGCATGGTCACTGTCTGGGGCCAGCGCGCCGAATTCCTCGGTTCAGGCGCCAACAACACCAATATCGAGAGCGATCTCTATGCCCGGCGCCTGGTTCAGACGGGCGAGGTCGAGCGGCTGCTGAACGGGCCGGCCGGCTCGCCCGATACGCCATCGGCCGACGCCCGGGCGCTGGTGCGCGGCTATATCGCCGGGATCAACCGTTATCTGCGCGAGGTTGGCGCGGACGGCATCACTGACCCGCGCTGCAAGGGCAAGCCCTGGGTGCACGCCCTGACCGAGATGGACTTCTGGCGGCACATGTTCATCGGCCAGTCGACAACCTCATTCGTAGCGCCCGTCGCCCAGGCCGCCCCACCCGGGGCGGCCCAGACCGCTCTCGCGGACGATATCCAGGAAGTCACCGAGCTGGGCAGCAACGCCTATGGGCTGGGCAAGGAGGTCACCAAGGGCGGGCGCGGCGTGCTGCTCGGAAATCCCCACTATCCCTGGACCGGCGTCAATCGCTTCTACCGCGCCCACTTCACCATTCCAGGCAAGCTCAACATTGTCGGCGTCAGCTATGTGGGCATGCCGCTGATCCGCATGGGCCACAACGACAAGCTGGCCTGGAGCAACACCGTCTCCACCGCTCGCCGCTATGGCTACTACGAACTGACCCTCAATCCGGCCGATCCCACCCAGTACCGCTATGAAGGTCAGTGGGTGGCAATGACCAAGACGCCGATCACCCTGCAGGTCCTCCGCGGCGGCCGGCTGGAGGCCACCACCCGTACGCTCTATTCGACGCGCTGGGGCCCGGTGATCTCGTCGCGCACCTTTCCCTGGACAAGGACCACCGCCTTTGCGCTTCGCCAACCCCAGGTCGGCCTGCGCGATGTCGATCAGTATATGACCGTCTGGCAGGCCAAATCCGTACGCGAAATGCGCACCGCACTGGGCCGCTATCAGGCCTATCGGTTCAACACGACCGCCACGGACGCCTCGGGCGAGGCGTTTTTCGGCGACATGGGGATGATCCCCAATGTCACCCCGGCCCTGGCCGCCGCCTGCAGCCTGTCGGATCTGGCCAAAACCCAGTGGCGCGATCAGCGGATACCTGTGCTCGACGGCTCGCGCGCCGCCTGCGCCTGGGCGACCGATCCGGATTCCACCCAGGCCGGCGTGTTCGGCGCCTCGAAGACGCCGCAGCTGTTCCGCACCGACTATGTGACCCAGAGCAACGACAGTTACTGGCTGACCAATCCGGCCCAGCCGCTGGTGGGCTACAGTCCGATCTTCGGCAACGAGGACGCCGCCCGCAGTCTGCGCACGCGCCTGGGCCTGGATCAGGTGGCCAAACGCATCGCCGGGACCGATGGCTTGCCCGGCAAGAAGTTCGACATCAAGACCCTGCAGCAGGTGTTCTATTCCGACCGCCTGCTGGGCGCCGAGCTGGTGCGCGACGATCTGGTGGCGCTCTGTCGCCGCTCGGGCAGGGCCAAGGTGCAACCGGCCTGCGGCGTGCTGGCCTCCTGGGACATGAAGAGTAACCTCGACAGCCGCGGCGCGCACCTCTTCCGCCTGTTCGTCGAGGCCGGCGGCCTGCGCTACAAGGTCCCGTTCAGCGCGTCCGACCCAGTGCACACGCCCAATACTCTCGACGTATCCGACGTGCGGGTGCTGGCCGCGCTCGAGACGGCGATTGACCGGCTCGCCGAGCTGAAAATCCCCATCGACGCGCGCCTCGGCGATGTGCAGGGCGAAACCCGGGGCGGCGAACGCATTCCGATCCACGGCGGCCTCGGCGCCGACGGCGCCTTCAACGTCATCGAACTCACCGCCCCGCAGGCGGAAAAAGGCTGGACCGAAGTGCGGACCGGCGCGAGCTGGATCTTCACGGTGGAGTTCACGCGCTCCGGCCCCGTCAGCCAGGGCCTGCTGACCTATTCGGAATCGGTCAATCCCAACTCGCCGCACTATGCCGATCAGACCAAGCTTTATTCCCGCAAGGGTTGGGATGATCTGCGCTTCACCGAGGCCGAGGTCCGCAAGGGAACCGAGAGCCGCAAGCTGGTCAGCGAATAGGAGGACCGATGAACCGCCGCGAAGTCAGCCTTGGCCTGGCGGCCTCCGCAGCCGCCCTGCCCGCCGCCGCCCAGGTGCGAGGAAGGACGAGCATGATCGAGCTATCGGCGGGCGAGGCCGTCGCCGCCATGAAGACCGGCGCCTTCACTGCCGAGGCCTATGCCAATGCCCTGCTGGCCCAGTGCGAGGCGAAAAAGGGGCTGAACGCCTTCATCACGCTGGAGCCTGACAAGGTTCGCGAAGCGGCGAGAGCGGCCGACCGGCTGCGGGCTGCGGGCGGGAAACTGGGCCCGCTCCACGGCCTGCCGATCCCGGTGAAGGACAGCGTCAATACAGCGGAATATCCGACCACAGCCGGAACCAACGCCCTGCGCAATCACCGCCCGGTGCGGGACGCCACGGTCATCGCGCGGCTGAAAGCGGCCGGCGCCAGCGTGCTCGGCAAAACCAACCTGCATGAGCTGTCCTACGGCTGGACCAGCAGCAACACCGCGTTCGGGGCCGTCCATAACCCCTATGACCCGACGCGCATTCCCGGCGGTTCGAGCGGCGGCACGGCGGCGGCTGTCGCCGCGCGCATGGCTCCGCTGGGCCTGGCCGAGGACACGCAAGGGTCCATCCGTGTGCCAGCCGCCCTGTGCGGCGTCGCCGGGTTCCGCCCGACCTTGGGCCGCTATCCCAGCGAGGGCACGGCGCCGATCACCCCCCTGTTCGATCAGGTGGGTCCGCATGCGCGGCGGGTGGCCGATCTGGCGCTGTTCGACGCCGCCGTCACCGGCGATGCGCGGCTCATCGCGGCGGCAAGGCTCAAGGGCGTGAAGATCGGCGTGGTGCGCGGCTTCTACTTCGCCAACCTCGATCCCGAGGTTGAGCGGGTGGCGAACGATGTGCTCGTGCGGCTTCGGGCCGAGGGGGTGGAAGTCATCGAGGGCGAGCTGCCCGGTGTGCAGGACCTGATCTCCAAAGTCACCGGCACCGCCCAGAGTCACGACATCGCCAGCGCCTTCGCCGGCTGGCTGAAAGATTCCGGCGGTACGGTCTCGCTCGACGCCGTCATCGCCGCCGCCAGCCCCGACGTGCGCGGCGGTATCCAGCGTTCGGCGCAAGGATTCACACCCGAGGCGGAAGCCAACTATGTCGCCGCCCGCGACGTCCACCGACCGGCCATGCAGAAGTTGTTTGCCGATTTCTTCAGGGACAAGGGGGTTAGCGCCATCCTGTTCCCAGCCACCATGACGACGGCGCCCTCCATCGGCCAGACCGGCCAAATCACGTACTCGAACGGCGGGACGGTGAGCTTCACCCAGGCCGTCTCGCGCAACATCACGCCGGGCAGCACCAGCGGCCTGCCGGGCCTGGTTTTGCCCGCCGGCCTATCGCGCGCGAACCTTCCGGTGAGCATCGAACTGGACGGACCAGCCGGATCAGACCGGGAGTTACTCGCCTTGGGGCTAGCCGTGGAGTCAGTACTCGGCCATCTACCGGCGCCGAGATAGGAATCATAAAGGACCTCCATGCTGCTGATCGAAAAGGACGACGGCGTCGCCGTGGTCACCATCAACCGGCCCGAGGCCATGAACGCCATGTCGCGGGAGCTGCGGCGGGAGCTGGACCGAACGTTCAAGGCGTTGCGAGACGATGACGAGATCCGCGCCGTGGTGCTGACCGGCGCGGGCGAGCGGGCGTTCACGGCGGGGCTGGATCTGAAGGAACTCGGCGTCGAAGGGATCGGCGCAGCCAATGCGACCACGCCCGACGATAACCCGGTGCTGGCCATCCAGCAGTGCGGCAAGCCGATCATCGCGGCGATCAATGGCGTGGCCATCACCGGAGGGTTTGAGCTCGCTTTGGCGTGTGACGTGCTGATCGGTTCAACCAAGGCCCGCTTCGCCGACACCCATGCGCGGGTCGGCATCACGCCCGGCTGGGGGCTATCCCAAAAGCTGTCGCGCATCATCGGCATCTACCGGGCCAAGGAAATGAGCCTGACCGGCAACTTCATCGACGCCCAGACGGCGCTCGACTGGGGGCTACTCAATCGTGTGGTGACGCCGGATGAGCTGATGCCGGCGGCGCTGAAACTGGCGCGTGAGATGGCGACGATCCCGCTCACCATGCTCAAATTCTACAAATTCCTCATAGACGACGGCTACGCTTTGCCGTTCGGTGAGGGCATGGCCCTCGAACATGCCCGCTCCTCCGCCCACAATGCCAGGATCACGCCCGCTGATGTGGAACGCACCCGGCAGGAAGTGATCGCCCGCGGCCGGAAGCAGTAAGCCCGCTCCTTTCCCTCCCGCTTGTCGGGAGGGTGGATCGGCGCGGAGCGCCGAGACGAGTGGGTAGCGCCGCTGACCCATCCGTCTCGCCCCGCCTTCGCCGGGCCGAGCCACCTTCCCGACAAGCGGGAAGGAAAGTGGGAATTTGCGCTTGATCGGACCACATCAGACCGTCATTCAAATTAGCTGAACAATCATCACCCGAAAGCGCCCCGCACATGAAAACCAAGATCACCGAGATGTTCGGCATTGAGCACCCCATCATCCAGGGCGGCATGCACTGGGTGGGTTTCGCGGAAATGGCCGCGGCGGTTTCCAATGCGGGCGGGCTGGGCATCATCACCGGTCTCACCCAGCGCACGCCGGACGACCTGGCCAAAGAGATCGCCCGCTGCCGGGAAATGACCGACAAGCCGTTCGGGGTGAACATCACCTTCCTGCCCAGCGTCAATCCGCCGGATTACCCTGGCTATGTAAAGGCCGTCATCGAAGGCGGCATCAAGGTGGTGGAAACCGCCGGCAACAACCCGGTGCAGGTACTCCCGGTCTTGAAAGAACACGGCATCAAGGTGATCCACAAATGCACCACCGTGCGCCACAGCCTGAAGGCCGAAGCCATCGGCTGCGACGCGGTCAGCGTCGACGGCTTTGAATGCGGTGGCCACCCGGGCGAGGACGACATCCCGAACTTCATCCTGCTGCCCCGCGCGGCGGAGGAACTAAAGATCCCGTTCGTCGCGTCAGGCGGCATGGCCGATGGCCGCAGCCTGGTGGCCGCCATGGCCCTTGGCGCCGAGGGCATGAACATGGGCACCCGTTTCATGGCCACCAAAGAGGCCCCCATCCACCAGAACGTCAAGGACGCCCTGGTCGCGGCCAGCGAGCTCGACACCCGCCTGATCATGCGTCCCCTGCGCAACACCGAGCGCGTGCTCAGCAACCCCGCGGTCGAGCGCCTGATCGCCAAGGAGAAGGAGCTGGGTTCTGCCATCAAGTTCGAGGACATCCTGCCCGAGGTGGCCGGCGTCTATCCGCGCATCATGCGCGACGGCGATATGGACGCCGGCGCCTGGAGCTGCGGCATGGTGGCCGGCCTGATCCACGACATTCCGACGGTCAAGGAACTGATCGACCGGATCATGGCGCAGGCCCATGCGATCGTGCACGAGCGGCTGGCCAGTCTCTAGAAACTCGCCCCCCGCCCCCAAATATGATCCAGATCATGGACGCCTGCTCCGATGCTGGTTGAAAGGAGCTGATGCACCGCACTTACGAACTTTACCTGCACCATCGGCACGGCGATCGGGAATTCGTCGCCCTGACCTGCCGTCACACCGATGTCCTGTCCCGGGCGGGCGAAGTTCTGCGTGCGTCGGAAGCGGTCCGGGTTGAAATCTGCGAGGCCGGGCAGCATTTCTTCACCCTCGAGCGTGAGCCCGGCTGAACGAGCCCAAAAACCGGTTCCACAGCAGGGCGAACTGTCAGACACTCAGCCCATGCGCCTGATCCTCAACATCCTCTGGTTCATTTTCGGCGGCTTCATCGCCGGCACGGGCTGGATCATCGCCGGCGTGATCCTGGCCATCACCATCATCGGCCTGCCATGGACCCCGGCCGCCTTTCGCCTGGCCAGCTTTTCCTACTGGCCGTTCGGCCGCGTGGTCGCCGACCACGATACCGGGCCGGTGAGCCTGATCCTCAACCTCTTCTGGTTCATTTTCGCCGGCTGGTGGCTGGCCTTGCAGCACATCCTGCTGGCCGCCGCGCTGACGGTGACGATTATCGGCATTCCGTTCGCCTGGCAGCACGTCAAGCTCGCCATCCTGGCGCTGATGCCGGTGGGCAAGGACGTGGTCAGGACCTGAAAAGGCTATAGTCGGCCGACCGAACCGTGGTTGGAGGCGTCGCGGCTGAAGCTCAGCGGATTCCCATAGACGAGAACGTCGCCATGATTGTCGGCGCGTCCCGAAGCCTGGCGGCTTGCCCAAGCGCCGACGTCGCCGTGATTGGTGGCCTGCAGCCGCGCGCTTTCGCACTTCAGCGCCTGACCATTGATCGCGGCGTGGTTGGAAGCGGTGGCCTCGATGGACTTGCAACTGCCCGAAAGACGCATGACGCCGTGGTTGCCGGCCGAGAGGATCAGGGCCTCACTGACGACTTCTCCCACGATGTCGGCGTGGTTGTCGGCGCTTAGACCGAGGGTGCGGACGCTGAACTTGCCGGAGACGTCAGCGTGGTTGGAGGCGGCGAGCGTCAGCGCCGGAGCCGTCACCTCGCCGCGCAGATCGGCGTGGTTGCTGACCTCGATGGCCGAGTAGGCGGGGGCCGTGACGGTGATGGTGTAGGAGGGGCGATCCGGATTCCACAGGAACCAGGTGGTCTGGGTCGACCGGCGCGAGGCCACCAGGGTGGAGCCGCGGACTTCAAGGATCAGTTCCTCGAAACGGCCCTGGGGTTCGGAAGCCTGGATGGAGAACGGGCCTTGCTTGAGAACGACGTTGACGTGGTTGGAGGCCTCGATCTTGTCGAAACCCGTGAAGCTGAACGAGCGGTTGGAGGCCAGCGCCGGGCCGACGGCGAGGCCCGCCGACAGGATCAGGGCCAGTGAAATTGCGTTCTTCATGGGTGTTCTCTCATGCCGGAGTTGGACGTCCCTTCACCCTAGTGGCCGCGACCTCTGCGAATGGATGCAATCACCGGCCGCGAAATCCTGTCGCCACCAGATAGACCTCCGAACTCTCGGCGCGGCTGGCTTTCGGCTTGACCTGTTTGACCTGGTCGAAGGTGGCCTTGAGGCGCGCAATCACCGGCGCGAGTTCCCCGCCCTGGAACGCCTTGGTGACAAAGGCGCCGCCGGGCTTCAGGACGGTGATCGCGAAGTCAGCGGCCGCTTCGATCAGGCCGACGATGCGCAAATGGTCGGTGGTGCGGTGGCCGGTGGTGTTTGGGGCCATGTCGGAGAGAACGAGGTCAGGTGCGCCGTCCAGCATGGCGAGCAGCCGCGGCCCACAGGCCGGATCGGTGAAATCCATCTCGATCATTTCGGCGGGCGGCAGGGGACCCACCGGCAGGAGATCAACGCCGACCACCCGGCCGGCGCCGCGCTGGTTCGCGATCTGCACCCAGCCGCCCGGCGCGCAACCGAGATCGATTACCCGGGCGCCGCGCGGGATCAGTTTGAAGCGATCATCCATCTCGGAGAGTTTGAAGGCGGCGCGCGAACGATATCCCTTGGCGCGCGCCTCGGCGGCGAAGGGATCGTTGATCTGCCGTTCCAGCCAGGCCTGCTGGGCGCCGGTGCGGCCCTTGGCGGTCTTCAGGCGCGCGGGTTTGGCGCGAATCTGGCCAGTGCCAGGGCGCTTGATCATCGTCTTGCGCGGCGGTTCTTCGCTCATGCGGCGCGGGCCGGGCCGGGAGCACCGCCACGGCGCCGCCGCCGCCGACGACGGCGTTTGGGCGACGCTGCCATTAGCGACAGAAGCAAACCTTCGCGAAGACCCCGGTCGGCGACGCGGGCCCGCGTGCACGGCCAGGCCTCCTGAACGGCGCGCAGGATGGCGGCGCCGGCGAGCACCAGGTCCGCGCGGTCGGGACCGATGCAGGGTTGGGCGGCGCGTTCGCGCGGCGTCAGCGCCAGCAGGCGCTCGGTAACCTCCAGGCAATCCTGATCGGTGAGCCACAGGCCGTCGACCTTGGCCCGGTCGTAACGGCGAAGGCCAAGGTGCAGGCCCGCCAGGCTGGTGATCGCGCCGGAGGTGCCCACGAGCTGGGTGCGGCCGGCGGCGAAGATGGGCCGGAGCTTTTCCGCATGCGGGAAGGCGGCGATGCGGGCGGCGACATCGGCCACCATGGCCCGGAACCAGGTCTGGGGATCGCCGGTCTCGGGATAACGTTCGGCCAGGGTGACGACGCCGACTGGCATCGAGAGCCAGGCGCGGATCGGCAGGCGATGGGGCTCAAAGCGGCCAATCTGGCCGTCGAGGCCATTGTCGGTGAGATCGACCCACGACAGCTCGGTCGAACCGCCGCCGACGTCGATGACCAGGGCGGCATCGGAGCCCTCGCGGTCAAACAGGTTGAGGCAACCCGCCACCGAGAGCTGGGCCTCCTGTTTGGGGGTGATGATTTCGAGTTTGAGGCCGGTTTCCGTGTGCACCCGCTCCAGGAAGTGCGAACCGTTCAACGCCGAGCGGCAGGCCTGGGTGGCGATGGCGCGCATCCCGGCCACATTGCGGCGGCGGATCCGTTCGGAACAGACCTTCAGCGCGGTCAGGGCCCGATCCATGGCCACCTCCTGCAGGTGGCCGCTGGCGTCCATGCCCTCGCCCAGGCGCACGATGCGGGAATAGGCCTCGACGATGCGAAAGCCTTCGGCGGCGGGGGTGGCGATGAGGAGGCGGCAATTGTTCGTGCCAAGATCCAGCGCCGCATAACAGGGCGGCGCCTCGCCTCGCCGGCGTTCGCGACCGCCGGAATTCCGGGCGCCGTCACGATCGGCCTGGCGGGCGCCATCAGTCGTGGGCGCCTGCGACATTGTACTTTCTTTCCAAGGCCCGAAGAGCGGGCCCGTTTCAACACCCACCCTAACACTGCAAATGCGCGCGCTGGAAGCCCGCGCACTTGCTTAAGTGGGGCGCGGCATTACGTTCACCTTCCAGTCAGGCGATGTGTGTTAGAAAAGCTTCATGATCAATCGATCCGCCAAGTTTGCGATCGGCCAGCTGGTCAAGCACCGGATCTTTCCGTTCCGGGGCGTGATCTTCGATGTCGACCCCACCTTCAACAATACCGAGGAATGGTGGCAGTCGATTCCGGAGGACATCCGGCCGCGCAAGGACCAGCCGTTTTACCACCTGCTCGCTGAAAACGAGGAGAGCAGCTACGTCGCCTATGTGTCCGAGCAGAACCTGCTGCCCGACGAGACCGGCATGCCGGTGGGACATCCCCAGGCGGCGTTGATCTTCGAGGGTTTCGAGGACGGCCACTACCGGACGCGGAACCAGGCCCGGCACTAGCCTGCGCTCAACAAGGCGGGCCCCGTTAGCGCGACGCAAAGTGAGTTCCACCGGTGAAAATGAGGTGCGTGCCCTTACGTCTGGCTATTTGGCCGGCGGCGGCGTGACGGCCGGCTTCTTCCCATAGTCCTTCCGCCAGCGCACCGACAGGCGCGTATCCCCCGTGCCCGCGATCCTCGACACCACCGACAGGTTCGGCCGCACGCGCCACTCGACCTGGGCCGCGCCGCCGTCCCGGCCGCCGCCGGTAAGTTCGAGATAGACATTGTCAGAGACGTATTTGCCGCCGGAGACGGTGAGCCCGCTTTGCGAATCCCCGCCGCCGAAGGCCAGGCGATCGAGGCGGATGAACTCGCGAAGGCCGCCGATCACGTCGAACCCGCCGCCGCCGGCCAGGGCGGCGAGGCTGGATGCCAGCTGGGCGGCCTCCACCGGCGAAAGCTGGGCGGCCGAGCGCCCGAACAGCACCTGAGAGAGCACTTCGTCATTGGGCAGGGCCGGCGTCGAGGTCAGGGTGATTTCGGGTTTTGCCGCGGTGCCCTTGATCTGCACGATGGCCGTCAGGCTTGGATCGACGCGCTTGGCGGCGAGGTCGAGGCGTATGCCCTCGGGGGTTGACGCCAGATAGACGACGCCGGATTCATCGAATTCGAATCGTTTGCCCGCGAACTGGTATTCACCGCGCACAACGCGGGCGACACCCGAAAGCTGCGGCGCTGTGCTGGTGCCCTGCACATGGGCATCGAGAGACAGCTCCACATCGAGCCCCCTGCCCTTGACGAAAACGCGCCGGGGGGCGGTGAGGGTGACATCGAGGCGTACGGCGGGGCCGCGGCTCTTCGGCGCCTCGAAATAGTCGGCGCGCTCGGCCGGCACGTTGATCTCGATGACTTGCAGAGGCACGACACCGGTCGGTGTCGGCGGGTCGGCGACCACATCGGCCCGGTCGATGGTCAGCCGGCCGGTGAGAGCCGCCTTGCCATCGGCGGCGCGGGTGACGGTCACTTCGCCGGAGGCCTGGGCCTGGGCAAGGTCGTTGTCGATCAGCAGGAACTGGCGGGCCTGCAGGGTGAAGGAGGAATCCCCGCCGGAAACCAGGCTCATGCGCCCATTGCCGCTGAGGGTTCCCCGGCCCTCGTCCTGCCCGGCGAAGTCGCGCACGGTGACCGAATTGCGCTCCAGGTTGGCGGTCATGGTAACCTGACGCAGTTTCAGACCCGACGCGAAGTCCTCGAACCGGCCGTTTGCCAGGCTGGCCTGTCCGGTGACCTGCGGGTCTTTAAGGGTTCCGGCCAGAACGCCCCGCGCCTGCAGCCTGCCCCCCACGGACCGGGCGCCGCCAAAAAACAGGTCCCAGATGGGCTGAATTTCGCCATCGAGGTCAAAAGCGCCCTGGATGGGCTTGGTGCGGTCGAGCGCGACGCGGAACGGAGCGGCGCTGGCCTCGGCCGGCAGGACGGCGTTGGCGGTCGAGTGAAGCCCGGCCTGGTTGGTGGCCGAGATATCGACGGCCAGGCGCGGCCCCGTCAGCGAGGCCTTCAAGGTCGCGTCGATGGCCGAGTCTGTCGGCCCGTCGCGGCTGCGCAGACGCTGCAAGTCGGCCTGGAGTTGCCCGCCCAGGGTGTTCCCGCGGCCCGAGGCGGTAAAGACCGCATCGATGCGGCCGGCGAGGTCCTGCGAGAGCACGCTGACATCGACATTGCTCAGTCGGGCGCTGAGATTGACGTTCTCGCCTTCCTGGCGGCCCGACAGCACAGCGCGACCGCCACCGACAGACACGGTTCCTGCCCCTGTCAGAGCCGGTCCACCGAACTCGATGGTCAGGGGCTCGACCGTTGCGAGGTTGATCTTGTTGATGCGGCTCTGGCCGTTGAAGGTGACATTCCAGGCGGGGTCCTTCTGGGAAGCGATACCGGTTCCGTTCAGAACGATGGGGATTTCACCCTGCTGGGCCTCGGCGCGCAGGGTGTAGGGCATCCGGGCCAGCGGGCCTGACCCGGTCATAACCGCGGTCTTGATGGTCAGGGCCTCGTTGTTCGGGAATTGGATGTCGCTGGCTCTGAGGCTCACCTCGGCCTGGGCGCCGCCGGGGGCATCGACGATCCTGACCGTACCCTGGGCCTGCCCGGCCGAGAGGAATGCGCCCTTGGCGGCGGTGAGCGCCAGATCGGCCCGTGACGGCTGGTTGTTGCGCAAGGAGAGCGAGCCCTTGGCAGTCACTCCGCCGGCCGCGGCGTCGATGGCGGTAAGGTCGACGCCGTTGTCGGGGAAGCGGTAGGCGGCGCGTGCATTGGCCGGACCCTGCGGGCTCTGGGCGGTTAAAGCGATGGTTCCGCTGGTGTCGTTGTCGCCGAGGGCAAAGGTGGCGGTCAGCCGCGCGTCGGTGAGCGCCAGGGCGCCGATATCGATGCCGGGGATGCGCGCCGTGAGGTCGGCTCGGGGCCGGTCCAGTGTGCCGCGGACGATGTGAGTCCCGGACAGATTGCCCGCGATTTCGACCGGGCCGGCCTGGAACGGGCCCTTGGCCTCCCAGTCTCCGGTGAGATTGAGGGCGTTCTGCGGCCCGTAAGTTCCCGTGGATCGGGCATCGCCCATCTTGCCGTTGACGGTGGAGCGCGTGATTTTCCAGACGCCCTGGTCGAGCTCGGCGCGGGCCTCCAGCTTGGGCGAAGGCCCCAGCAGGCGATCGGCCTGTGCCATGCCGGTGGCGAGCTGGGCGGCCTGAACCTTGGCGGTGAAGGCCCAGCCGCGGCCGATGCCGGTCGAAGCGGTCCACTCGCCCTCGACGGTCCCGGTCGCGCCTTTGTGGATCGGATCGAGATTGGTGATTTTGGCATGACCGTCGAAATTGAGCGTGCCGATGACCGGGGTGCGGTCGCCCTCGCCATGCAACTCGAACCCGGCAGCCTGGGCGTCAATGGAGCGGATCAATAGGCGCTTGTCGGTCAAACGCACCATCTCGGTCACAACATGGGGCGTTGCCCCCATCAGACCGGAAAACATGCCGGTTCCACCACCGCCCGCCCCGGTGAGGTCGGCCTTGATGGTCACTTCGCGGCGGGCCAGGCTGACCTCGGCCGCGCCCGAGACCCGGGAGAGCGAATAGTCCCAGAGTGCGGCCCGATCCCCCTGGACCTGGCCCGAGACGGTGAAAGCGTTGAGCTTGCCCACAGCCTTGCCGTGGAATTCGCTGGGCCCAAGATCGAGCACCTTTTGGAGCCGGGACATGTCCTCGACCTTGAAGTCGAGTTGCAGGCCGGTCGTGGAGCGGTCGCGGGTGTTCACCGGCCCCGTCGCCGTGAGATCGAGGTTGTCGGATTCCGTGTGCAGACGGGTAGTGTAGGTATCATTGCGGGCGGCCCTGGCGGCCGTGGCGCTGAACTTGATCTCGGGGCCGAAACGGGCGACCTGACCGGTGGTCCAGGTCGAAGCGGTCAGGTCGAAACGCCCGTCCGCCCGCAGACCGTTCTTGTTCCAGCCGCCCTTGGCTTCGAGGGGCTTTTCCTTGCCGATCGTGGCCAGGACATCGATCTGGCCGTCGTCGGTGACGCCGCCGATGCGGGCGTGCAGGTTGAAGGGCTTGTTCGCGGCCAGACCGAGGGCGCCTGCGATTGCCCCACCCTGCGCCTCCACCACATCGCCGGCGACCAGCAAGGTGCGGCCCTTGCCGTAGGAAAAATCGGCCTTGAGGCCATCGCCCTGATGCAGCAGGCTTGCAGCCTCCACGTGCCCGGCGCCACCACCCTGGCGGGCGATGGTTAGATTTCCCGTCAGGTTGAAAACGCCGTGGACCACTGTGGCGGCGGGCAGGGTTTCGAGCCGGGCGGCGATACGGTCGATCCTGAAGGATACCGGCAGGCCACGGTCCTTTTCCTTGGGCGTCAGATTCGGACGTCGATAGATCTTGAGGTCTTCGACCGCGACGAGCCGGGCCGAGAACAGCCGTTGGAACAGCTTTTGATAGTCCCACTGAACGTGGACCCTGCGCCCTTCCAGCCAGATGCCTTTTTCGTCGTAAACGATCAGGCGGGCGATGGTGAAATCGGTGAACACATCGCCGGTCAGGCCTTCGATTTTCAGCCGACCAATCGGGCCAAGCTTGAGGCCCGTCGTTCTGGCCTCGATGAGCTGGCGGCCCGGTCCGGTGGTCACGTAGTAGCGCAGGCCCACGCCCACCGCCGCCACCAGCGCGACCAATGCGACCAGCGCGATGATGAACCGGTGCACCTGCCGTCGGTGTTTGGGCCTGCCCTTTTCGACCGGAGGCAGATCGATTTCGATGGGAGGAGGTGTTTCCTCGGTCAAAAGCTCTGCCCCACGCTGAGATAGACCGAGAATGGGGCGTCACCCTTGTGGCGGCTGAGCGGTATGGCGATGTCGGCGCGGATGGGCCCAAAGCCCAGATTGTATCGCGCGCCAAAACCGACGCCGGCGCTGGTGTGGGAAAAATCGGGCGCCGAGGCCAGAGACACGCTGCCGACGTCCGCAAAGACCACCCCGCCCCATTTTTGGGTGAACTGCTGGCGCACCTCGAAGGAGCTTTCGAAGAGACCTAGGCCCCCTTCAGGCGTGTTGTTAGAAAACTTGGGCCCGACGCCCTGATAATCGTAGCCACGGATCGAGCCGCCACCGCCGGAGTAGAACCGCTGGGAAGCGGGAACATCGAATACTGAAGCGCCGTAGATCGACCCCAGCTTCAGCCGGCCAGCGAGCACGGTTTTGGCCTCCTTGCCGAGCGGAAAATAGAGCGTGCCCTGAGCCACCGCGCGAATGTAGAGGGGCGAAGCGCTGCCAGCCGCGAAGGTTGGTTCCAGACGGCCGTCCAGCCGCCAGCCTGTGCTGGGATTGAGGGGATCGTTCGAGCGATCCCAGGCGAGGGCGCCGAGCCCGGTCACCGACGTCACCTGACGGCTGCGGGTGAATGGAAATCGCTCCTGGATGTTTTCGCTGTCGAGGGTGAGGCCGAAGGTCCGGTACGAGGTCTTGCTATAATGCCGTGTCACATCGGCCCGCACATTGCCGCCTGCCGAGTCATAGGCGTCCGTCTGGTTTGCATAGAGGCCCGTGCCGATGGTCAGGGTGCGGTCGTCGATCCGCCAGTGCGGCAGTGAGATCTGGCCGTCGAGCTTGCTCTGTAGATGGCCGTACTGGATGAGAAAGGTCTGGGTGTCAGCCCGGCCGGCGCGGTTGAAGCGCTGCAAGCGGGCATCGAACCCCGCGCCCTCGATGGTCGAATAATCGGCGCCGAGTTCGAGAGTCGATGGCGCCCGGTCCGCGACCGAAACGACGATACGACGAAGGCCATCCCTTTCGGCGTCGGCGTGGCCGAGGGCGACGGTGACCGATTCATAGACTTGAACGTCATGCAGGCGGCGATCGAGCTCGGCGACATCCTTGGGGTCATAGACATCGCCCTCGGCCCAGGGCCCGAGCTGGCGCACCCAGACCGGGTTCGTGCGCCCGTCGGTGCGAAGGTCGATGCCGCCCAGCCTCACCAGCGGACCAGCGACCATCTTGAATTCGGGAATCACCGAGCGGCTGTCGTGGTCAACGATGATCTCGGGCTGGTTGCCATCGCTCGCGGCGTCGGCGTACCCGCGCTGCTGAACGGCCGCGACGATGCGGCCCTGGGCGGCCAGGAGGTCGGCGTTCTGGCCGGGCGCCCCTTCCTCCAGGCCCATGGCGGTCTCGGCGGCGTGTTGAATATCGTCCGGCGGCGGCGTTCCAAGCCAGGTGATCAGAGGGACGGCGATCTTGAACTGGGGGCCGGTTTCGATGGTGACCACGGCGCGGCCGGGGTTGTCGCCTTCAACGTCGCGCGTGATGTGATTGCCGTAATAGCCGCGTGAGGCGAGCGCGATGTAGACGTCGGCCGCCGCGGCGTCTGCGCGCCGGCGCGCTTCCAGGCGGCTCGCCGGCGGTCCGTCCACTGTGCCAACGGCGGTGACCAGAAACTGGCGGAGATCCGCCGACATGTCGCCAGTCAGGGTTGCCTTGGGCTCGTCGGCGCGGGCGCTCGCAACCCAGACAGCCTGAACACTCAGGGCCAGGACTGAAATGGCTAGCGCGGAGCGATATGGCACCACTCAAACTTCCTTCTGTTCGCCCCTGGAACAAGGCTTTAGACGCCGCATTTGAGTGTGTCACGTCCCGGTCCCGCGAGGCGCCCGGCGTGGGCGCCTATTTTTCGGGCAGTTGACGCGCGAGCAGGCAGGAATGATTGATTCCCATCGGCTTAGCTGTCAGCGCTCGGATGTAGGTTGCCGACGTGATGCTGAACGCCAGCCTCGACCACAGCGACAGCGCCGCCGAGACGGCGAGGATCGCCCTGAAGGCCATTGGCGATCCCAAGGTGATGGCCGCGCGCGGCACGCCCTTCGAAGCGGCGATGGACCTCGCCTTCGACCGGGAAGGCATCAGCTCGATCGTCACCTCCCTGGCCCAGGCGCGCGAAAACGCCCGCCAGATGCGCGACCAGATCACCACCGAGATGTGGGAGCAGCTGAACGCCCTCTATCTCGACATCACCGGACCTGGCTCTCGCCTCGCGTTCGACCAGGGCTCGTCGAGCTTCCTGCACCGCATGGTCGCAGGTCTTCATCTGTTCAAGGGCGCGTCGGAAGCGACCATGAGCCATGGCGAGGGCTGGCGGTACCTGTCGCTGGGCGCGTTTCTGGAGCGGGCTCAACTGATCGCCCGGCTGCTCGATGCGGCGTTCGGCAAGCCCTCGGCGGGCGACACCGAACGCGACCACCTGGTGCAGGTCTCGCTGCTGCGCATGGCCTGCGCGCTTGAGCCGTACCTGCGGGCCCACACCTCGGACATCAAGCCCGCGCTCATTCTCGAATTTCTCTTGTTCAACAAGGAGTTTCCGAGATCTATCCGATTCACAACCGCCCGCATCGAAGAGCACGCGCGGGCGCTCTCGCAACACGCCGAGACGGCCGGCGCGTCGGCGCCGGAGCGCCTGGCTGGGCGGCTATCGGCCCTCCTCGAATTCACCGACACCTCGGACCTAGCGACGAACGGCGCGAGCGAGATTCTGCGCACCGTGACCCTTGAGTGCGGCCGCATTCATGAGGCCATCCACGACACCTTCGTGGCCTATCCCATTGAGCGGAGACTGCCGGCCTGATGTTGCTCGATATCCGCCACCAGACCGAATACCGATACTCCGCGCCGGTCCGCGAGAGCCAGATGGAAGTGCGGATGCAGCCGCGCAAAACGCCTCGCCAGCGGCTGGTGAGCTTTGAACTCACGGTCGAGCCGGGCGCGCAGGTATTTTCCTACCTCGACCACCTGGGCAATACCGTGCAGCACTTCGACGTCGCCCAGCCCCACACCGGGCTGACCCTCAACGCCCATATGCTGGTCGAGACCACCGCGCCCCCGTCCCTGCCCGAGGCGCTGGATCGCGCGGCCTGGGAAACGCTGCTCAGCGACAAGACGCGCAGCCAGAGTTTCGATCTGCTGCGCCCGCACGGGTTCGCCGCGCCCTCTGAGAAGTTGGCGGCCTTCAGCGCGGCGTTGGACCTGGATGAACCCGGAAAGGTCGACCCGCTGACCGCCGTGCGCCGCCTCAACGACCGCCTTTATGAGGGCCTCGCCTACTCGCCAGGCGTCACCGAGGCCGATAGTCCCATCGATCTGGCGCTGGAGCAGCGCAGCGGCGTTTGCCAGGACTTCTCCCACATCATGATCGCCATCTGCCGCGGCTGGGGCGTCCCGGCGCGTTATATCTCCGGCTATCTGTTCACCGACCGCGAGCATGATCGCTCGCGCCCTGACGCCAGCCACGCCTGGGTCGAGACCTTCCTGCCAAGCCTGGGATGGGTGGGCTTTGACCCGGTTAACAATGTCATTGCCGGCGAACGCCATGTGGCCGTGGGCTGGGGCCGGGATTACAGCGATGTGACGCCCTCGCGCGGCGTCTTCAAGGGCGATGCGGAGTCGGAACTCTTTGTGGCCGTCTCAACGGCGCGGTCGGACGAGGCGGCCGGTGAGCTGGAACTGGTTCGGGTCGCCCGCCCGCGTTCGGCCAAAGAGCCTCGCAACCCGCCGGACGCGGCCTATCGGGAATACCAGCAGCAGTAACCTGGAACCAAACGACATTCAGGATTCACTCCGGTGGGATGTCTGATTCATTGCCAACCACAGGGGAGGCGCGCGGACACTCAGGGCTTCTTCGAAAAATACGTCTCCGCATCGCCCGGAAAGGTCCTCGCCCGCACGTCGTCGGCGTAGGCCTTGGCCGCCGCCGCGATCTCGCCCTTCAGGTCGGCATACCGCCGCACGAATTTGGGGGTCCAGTCGAAGAGGCCCAGCATGTCGTCCGTCACCAGGATCTGGCCGTCGCAGCCGGCCGATGCGCCGATACCGATGGTGGGCACGCCCACCGCAGCGGTCACTTCGCGGGCCAGGGCTTCGGCCACGCCCTCGACCACGATGCAGAAGGCGCCGGCCGCCTCGGTGGCGCGGGCCTCTTCCAGCACCCGGGCGCGCTCTTCGTCAGTGCGGCCCTTGGCCTTGAAAGAGCCGTCGACCAGCACCGCCTGGGGGCGCAGGCCCACGTGGCCCATCACCGGGATGCCGCGCTTGACCATGTAGTCGATGGTGGCGGGCACGGTGGGGCCGCTCTCGACCTTTACGCCCTGCGCGCCCGTCTCTTTCATGATGCGGGCGGCGTTGGCGTAGGCGACTTCCGGCGCGCCTTCGTAGGAGCCGAAGGGCATGTCGACGACGACCATGGCGCGTTTGGCGGCGCGCATGACGGCCTGGCCGTGCAGGATCATCATCTCCAACGTCACGCCGACGGTGTTGGGCAGGCCGTGGACGACCATGCCGACGGAATCGCCGACGAGCAGGAGGTCGCAGTGCTCATCGAGGATGGCGGCGATGGGGGCGGTGTAGGCGGTCAGGCACACCACCGGCTGCTTGCCCTTGCGGGCGGCGATATCGGGGGCGCTGACGCGACGGATGATTTCTGGGCGCTGGGCGGACATGGGGGCTTTTAGCCTATCGATGTGATCAGGCAGATAGCGCAGCAAGAAAAGTAATAAAACCACAAAGGCACAAAGGGATATCAAGGATTCACGAAGTTCCTGGTCACCTCTAAGGCGCGGGGCGAACCTCGTTTTCTCGCGATGGCTACGCCGCGGTCAAATCTGATCGCCGATCGGCGTGGAACGCAGCCACTGGCACGAGCCTCTTTGTGAAACCTTGATATCCCTTTGTGCCTTTGTGGTTTTATTTCTTGCAACCCTGGCCGCAGCACAGCCGCGAGGCCTCAGACAAGGCGGAGTTTGAAGGCTTTGGCCAGGACCCAGGCGGGGGCGGCCAGCAGGGCCAGCGCCAGGAGGATGAGGCCGGCTTGCGGGCCGATGCCGGCGGCGGCTCTGGCGAGGTCGGGGGCGAAGGCCAGGGTAAGGATTGTGGCGGCCAGGCCCGCGGCGACCATCGTGGCCATGCGGCGGGCAAAGCGGCGCTGTTCGAGCTTTTGCAGCACGGCCATGCGAAAGGCGGCGTCTCGCGGCGCCGGGGCGGGCGCGCCCTCGTCCCAACTGTTCAGGATATCGGCATCGTTCATGCTCGCTCTCCCAACATTTCCAGTATCTTGCCACGCCCTCTTGAGACGTGGCTCTTGACCGTGCCCAGGGGCAGGCCGAGGGCTTCGGCCGCCTCTGAATGTGAAAACTCTCCGCCCAGACATAGGGCCAAAGCCGCCTTCTGCTCAAGCGGCAGGGCGGCCAGTGCGGTGCGTACGGCCATGGCCTCTTCGCGGCCCGCGCCGATGGGAGCCTGCAGCTCAGTGTGTTCGGCCCAGGCGGTGTCGCGGGCGCGGCCGCGCAGCCAGCCGCGGCGCGCCCGGCTGGCCTGGCGCCAGGCGATAGCGAAGAGCCAGGTGCGCACGGACGCCGCGCCTCTGAACGAGGCGGCCTTGTTCCAGGCGGTCAGGAAGGTTTCCTGGGCCAGGTCGTCGGCCTCCTCCACCCCATGGCAGATGCGGCGCAGGAAGGCGCGCAAGGAGGCCTGGTGGCGATCGACCAGCCGGGAGAAGGCGGCCTGGCTTCCGGCCGCCGCGGCCGCCAGCAAGGCCGCATCCTCATCGCCCATGCTTCTTGGGGCCGTTCAGCGCCTGGGGCAGTTTCGACAGGCCGACGGCGATGAGCACAAAGGCGGTAATGCCAAAGCCCAGGGTGAAGGGCCAGCCGCCGTTGCGGTCGCTCCAGCTGTGGGTCCACAGGGCCATGCCGGCAAAGCCCAGGCCCATGACGCTCATCAGGATGAATTTGCGCCAGCCGGTCTCGGAGGTGCCGTCGTCGGGGGTCTTGTCGTTGGCCGCTTCGTTCAGGCTCTGCAGCATGGCGGCCGGCGGCTCGACGCCCTTTTCGGCGTAGGTGCGCAGCACCTCCAGCGTCTTCTCCTTGCGCTTGTGCTCGGTCCAGATGGCCAGGGCGCCGATGCCCATGCCGGCCAGCGGAATGATGATGCCGATGTAGGCGATGTGGGGAATGCCGAAATCGTCCATGGTTTGCCCTCCGTAACGCGCAGGTTTGCACGGTTTCGAAGGCTTAGTCTCCGCTGGATGCGCGGTTGGATGCGCTAGCGGGTAAGGGCCTGGCGATTGAGGAGCAGGGCTACACCGGCCACGGCGGCGGCGAGGACGCACCAGGTGGTCAGCGGGGTGTTGGCGATAAGGGTTCCGATGCCGGCGCTTTTGGCCGCCAGACTGGCCCAGAGGGGGGATCTGGCCAGCATCAGGACGGCGGCAAGCACGGCCGCGGCGCTGACGCTGATGAGGACGCGCTGGCGCAGGCGCTCATAGGCGGCCAGGCGCTCAAGGCCGCGGCGCACGAAGGCTTCGCCGTCGTCGAAGGCCGGGGCGGCGGCGAAGAGGCCGGCCACTTCCTGCTCGAAAAGATCGTCACGCATTGGCGCTTTCCTGGCGGCCAGTTTCCAGCCGCTGCCGAAGTTTGTCCAGACCACGTTTGACATGTGATTTCACCGTTCCCAGTGGAATATGTAAGAGTTCCGCCGCCTCGGGATGGGAATACCCCGCCCCTGAACACAACGAGACGCACACCCGTTCCGCCGCCGACAGGGTTTTCAGCGCCGCGTCGAGATCCATCAGCAGGCCGGGTTCCGGCCCGGCCGCCTCGCCGGTCTCGATCGGCTGGTCGGTCAGCTGGCAACGCAACTCGTGGCGGGCCTTGCGTACATACATCCGCCCTGCGATGCGGCAGACCCAGCCGCCGAACGAGCCTTCGCCGCGGTAGTTTCCGATGCCGGTATAGGCGGCGATGAAGGCGTCCTGGGCGATATCGTCGGCAGTGCACCCTTGCGCGCCCATGCGGCGGACGAGGCCGCGCACCAGGGGCCCGTGCCGGCGCATGAGGGCGCCGAAGGCCGCCTGATCGCCGGCCGCCGTCAGGGAGGCCAGGTCGAGGTCCCCGAGGCTCGCAAGATTTGGGCGCTGGGCCATGGCGGCAGGTCCGGACGCGGCCGGCCTAGTTCACCGGGCCCTTGTTGGGATTGAAGAAGCTGAGAATGATCAAGGCCACGCCGATCAGGCCCGGGATGGCGGCGATGGCCATCAACATGGCGGTGTCGGGTTCATACCTCGAGCCGACATAACCGAAGATCGCGGTGCCGAGCCCGATGGCGGTCAGCACCACGCCGGTGCGCAGGTCTGAAAAAGCCGTGCGGCGCATACGGTCGGGGACTGAGGTTTCCGCCATGGCCTTGATCACCTCGGGCGGCAGGGGCTGGCCCTTTTCGACGGCGGCCCGGGCGGTGTCGTAGAGCCTGCTACGCTCGTCTGCCCGGTATTTGAAGCGGGCGTGGGCCGCCACCGACAGGAAGGTGAAGACGCCGACAATGGCGACGATCGGGATGAAGACGCCGACGAGACCGATAAGATTGACATCCATGATGGACTCCTAAGGTTTCCGGCCAAGCCTGAACGCTTGTCCGTTCGCTGACCAGTGGCGCCGGTGAGGGCGAATGGATGCAGGGGTCAAGATTCCTCATCGACCATCGATCTTTGGCCTTGCCTTCCGTGGCGGCAGGCGGCGACATAGGGGGCAAGACCAAGAACAACTGCTTTGGGGGATACGATCCGATGAGCCTGCTTCTCGACCGCCGCGCCGTCCTGGCCAGTTTTGGCGCCCTGGCCCTTCCGCAGTTCGCGCAGGCCGCGACCAGCGGCGATTACAAGAACCTGCAGGCCATGATTGACAGTTATGTCGAGGGCAAACGCATCTCGGGGCTGTCGGTGGCGATCATCCGCGGCGCAAACCCGGTGCTCTATCTGAACGGCGGCACGCTCGCCTTCGATACGGCCGCCAAGTGCACGCCCGATTCGATCTGGCGGGTCTATTCGATGAGCAAGCCGATCACCGGCATCGCGGTGATGAAGCTGATCGAGGACGGCAAGCTGACGCTGGACACCCAGCTCTCCACCATTTTGCCGGCGTTCGCGAACATGCGGGTGCGGGTGAACAATTCGGCGACCGAGACGCGCCCTGCGGCGGGGCCGATCACGATCCGGCATCTGCTGACCCACTCCTCGGGCCTGGGCTATGCTTTGCCCGGCGCCACCTCGCCCACCGCCAACGACTACAACAAGAACGGCATTACGCCAGGCTCGCGGACGCAAGGCGTGCAGCCGGGCGCCACCCTGCCGTCCGCCAAGACGCTGGAAGAAATGTGCGAGCGGCTGGCCAAGCTGCCGCTCGATTTCGACCCGGGCACGCGCTGGCAGTATGCGGTCGGCATCGATGTGTTGGGCCTGGTGGTCAAGAAGGTGTCGGGCAAGGCCTCGTTCTACGACTATCTGAAGGCCAGCATTTTCGATCCCCTGAAGATGCACGACACCGACTTCATCGTGCCTGCGGCCAAGGCCTCGCGCCTGACCTCGGTGGTGGCCTATGAAACCCAGCCGCCCGGCACGCCGCGCGTGCAGACCGACCGGCCGCGGCTGCTCGTCGTGGAAGACCGCAAGACCAGCGCCTTCCTGCGCGACCGCGACCTTCAGTCAGGCGGCGGGGGTCTGGTTTCCACCGCCCGAGACTATGCGCGGTTCTGCCAGATGCTGGTGAACGACGGGGCGCTGGACGGGGCGCGGGTGATCAAGCCGGAAACCCTGGCGATCGCCCGGTCGAACCTGCTGCAAAACAACGTCCGGGCCGCGATCGGCGGGCGCAACGGTTTCGGGGCGGCCATGCAGGTGGTGATGCCGGATTCGGCCCGCCCCGGTCAGGAGCCGGCCGGCGGCTACGGCTGGTTCGGCATCGCCGGCACCCAGATGTTCGTCGACCCCGTCAACAAGTTCAGCGTCGTCTGCATGATCCAGATGAACCCGACGAGCATCCCCGTGCAGCAGGACTACAAGATCGCCGCCTACAAGGACCTGGCGGCGGTGAAGGTTTAGGCGCCAGCGAGAATGTGACTCGGCAAGCTTGCTCACACGCCGCTCAAGCAATCTTAAGGCAAAAAAAGATCCGGGCCGTTGGGGGCCCGGATCTTTGAGGGTGCTTCACCGGCGGGGGGAGGCGGTTCAGGGGCCGCCGGCCGGCGAGGCGGGCAAAAGGGTTTACGAGAGAGTCAGCAGGGCGAGCGCGATGCCCAGGGTGATGATCATGGCGGTCAGCACCGGCCAGGCCGTGGCGGGAGTTTCAGCGAAAGAGACGGTCGACATAGTATCCTCTGTGTTGTTGTGGCGAGGGGGAGCCCGCCGGGTTGTTACGTTGCTTAAGTGGCCATCGAGAACTCCAGCGGATGCGCCATCCGGCAAAATCTTTGGCCGTTGAAACTGTGACCGGATCCGGGAAGCGCCCTCCCCCTCACCAGCCATGAACATACTATCGTGCATGACACAGTACTCTGTCAATACCCACTAGTGAGTCATGCACGATATTGGGCCGAAAAACAGCACTCGGACAACCCACCCGATTGATTTAGCTCGATAATATTTTTTGAAAAAAGTTGGCTAGATAGCCCGGTAGCGGTGCCGCATGAAGCGGTTCCAGCCCTTTTTAGTCCGGCTCTCGACCGCGAAATAGAATCCCTCGCCGTCCTCGGCCGGCCAGTAGATCATGCGGGCCAGGCCCTGTGGCATCTGGGCTTCGAAGGCCACGGCGTCGGGATAAACATCACTGCCGTCCGACAATTTCCCCCGCGAACGCTTGCCATCGTTGGTGAAGGACCAGAAGGCCAGGCCACCGCCCTCATCCTTTCCGAACAAGGCGACCTCGCGATAGGTCCCCCGTTCGCCCATGTTCCAGGCCGCCTCGAGGCGGATGTAGTCCTTGCCGAAGGCCTCGAAGGCGCGCTCGCAGGTCATCCCTTTGGCGGGGCCGTCGGCGGCCGGATCGCTCTTCCACTGGCCGACCAGCGACTGAAGGGGACCGAGAACCCCCCTGCCCTTCTTCCATGCCGACATCGCGCCCGTCTCCCCAGCTGTTGCCACTGGACAGAGGCTAATCCAGGCGTGAGGCTGGGCCAACGACAAAGCGAGGGCGCAGATGGACCGGCGGACAGCGATCATTTCAGGCGGGGCGTTTCTGGCGGCGGGCGGCCCGGCGCTGGCCAGGACGGCCCCCGATCCGCTGTCGGGCGCGGCCCTGATGGCCGATGTGCGCGACTATGTGGACTTCGGCATCCACCACGCGGGCGGCGCCGCCGACCGGCGCACGACCGCCTGGATGGCGGCGCACTGGAAGAAGCTCGGCTATGCGATTGAGCGGCAGGCTTTCGAGGTTCCCAATTCCGACACCACGGCCGCGCGGCTGGAGCTGGGCCGTCAGGCGCTCGAAGGATTCGCCCAGCCGCCGATCGCCTTCACGCCGCGCGGCGGGCTATCGGCGCTGCTGGTCCGCTGGGCGCCGGGCGCGGACGTGCGGGGCAAGATCGTGCTGGCCACGACGGCGCAAGGCGTGACGGCGGCCAGGGCGGCCGGCGCGGCCGCCGTGGTGCTGACGGCGGCGACCCCCTCGGGCGAGGTCGTGGCCAACAACACCCAGCCGGACGCCAAACCGGACATCCCGCTGCTGTTTCTGGCCCAGCGTCATCAGGCCCGGCTGGAGGCCGCGGCCGGAACCCCGGCGCGCCTGCGCATCGAGGGGCGCGGCGGCGTGCGCACGGCCCACAACACCATCGCCACCTCGGGGCAGGCCGGCAAATGGCTGATCATCTCGACGCCGCAGAGCGGCTGGTTCACCTGCGGCGGCGAACGGGGCCCGGGGATCGCGCTTTCCCGCGGGCTGTCTGCCTGGGCAAAGGCGGAGAGGTTGCCGGTCCGCCTGCTTTTCATCTCGACCTCGGGGCACGAGTGGCAGTACGCCGGCGCCGAGGCCTTCCAGCACCGCCCGCCGCCAAAACCGGCCGATACGGCGCTGTGGGTGCATCTGGGCGCCACATTCGGGGCGCGGAACTATGACGGGACAAAGCCGCAGGACATTCCCAACACCGGCCGCAGCTTCATGGTGACGCCGAACCTGCTGGCCGCCGCCAGAGTCGCCTTCGCCGGCCAGCCGACCATCGGCGATCCGCTGACCGCCAATGTCTCCCGGGCCGCCGGGGAATACGTCAACATATTGAACGCCGGTTACACCAGCGCGGCAGGCTTCTGGGGCACCAACGCGGTCTTCCACACCCCGATCGACACCGCCGAGGCCACCTATCCGGCTCTGTTGGAACAGCTGGCGCGCAGCTGCGCGGCGATGATCAAGGCAAGCGTGGGGTAGAGCTCAGTAGCTCTTCGGCAAGCCCAGCACCTTTTCGGCGATGTAGTTGAGGATCATTTCGCGGCTGACGGGGGCAATGCGGGCGATCATGATCTCGCGGAAAAACCGCTCAACGTCGTATTCCTGGGCATAGCCCATGCCTCCGTGGGTGAGAACGGCGGTTTCGCAGGCGGCGAAGGCGGCCTCGCCGGCGAGGTATTTGGCGGCGTTGGCCTCGGCCCCGCAATCCTTGCCCGCGTCGTGCAAGGCGGCGGCCTTGAAGGCCATCAGATTGGCCGCTTCCAGCCCCGCCCACGCCCGGGCCAGCGGGTGAGCGATGCCCTGGTTCTGGCCGATGGGGCGGCCGAAGACCACGCGGGTCTTGGCGTAGTCGGCCGCACGGGCCAGGGCGCACCGGCCAATGCCGACCGCTTCGGTGGCGACCAGCACGCGTTCGGGATTAAGACCTTCCAATAAATATCGGAAACCTTTGCCTTCTTCGCCGATGAGATTCTCGACCGGGACTTCCAGATCGTCGATGAAGACGCTGTTGGAATCCACCGCCTTGCGGCCCATTTTCGGGATCACCGTGGCGGTCACATGGCCCGGCGTCATATCGGCGTAGAACAGCGACAGGCCCTCGGTGGGCTTTTTCACCTCATCGCGCGGGGTGGTGCGGGCGACGATGAGGATCTTGTTGGCTTCCTGGGCGACGCTCGTCCAGATCTTGCGGCCGTTGATGATGTAGCGATCGCCCTTTTTGACCGCCCGGGTCTTCAGATTGGTGGTGTCGAGCCCGGAATCCGGTTCGGTGACGCCGAAGCACAGCCTGTCCTCTCTGGAGATCAGCCGGGGAATCGCCCGCGCCCGCAGCTCGGCCGAACCGAACTTCACCAACGGCATGGGGCCAAAGATGTTCATGTGCACGGCGCTGGCGCCGGTTTGCCCCGCGCCGGACTGGGCCACGGCCTGCATGACCAGCGCTGCTTCGGTCAGCCCCAGCCCCGAGCCGCCGAACTGCGCCGGCATGGCCATGCCGATCCAGCCGCCCTCGGCGAAGGCGTCGACAAAAGCCTGCGGAAAGGCCCCGGTCTGGTCGCAGCCGCGCCAGTAGGCGGCGTCAAAGCGCGCGCACAGCCGCTCGACGCTGTCGCGGATTTCCTGTTGGGCCTCGGTGAGCCAGAATTCGGACATGCGCCCCCTCTCCCGCGGAACCTTATTTTGGTTTCACAGACATGTCATGGTGGCGGCCTAGCCGGTGATGCCATGAAACGACTCGCACCCATCCTCATCCTCGCCCTGGTCGCGCCGCTGATCGCCTCGGCCGCCGGCTCGTCCGGCCCCGGCTGGTACAAGGGCGACCTGCACGTTCATGACGACCACTCCAGCGACGGGTCCCTGCCCCGCCAGCGCAACCGCGACCGGGCCAAGGGCAACAACTCGGTCGCTGACCAGATCGGCCAGGCGACCAAACAAGGCCTGCAGTGGCTGCCGCTGACCGATCACCGCACCTATGACCAGCACTACGATCCCTTGTGGGAGTCTTCGAGCCTGCTGCTCATCCCCGGCGAGGAGGCCAACGGCAGCCCCCACTCCACAGCGTTCGGCGGGACCGATTCCATCGTTCAGGGCGCCGAGCGGCCCGGCGCGCCGCTCGCCCACATCCAGCAGTCGGTGTGGGACGCCCATGCCCAAGGCGCGGTCTGGACCATCGCTCACCCGGACGACGGCGAGACCAACGATGACGGCACGCCCAACGTCCGCGCCAGCGTCCAGGGCGTTGATCTGGTCGAGATGTGGAACAAGGCCAGCGATATCGAGAAGGAAATCGCCTACAGCGAAAACCGCTGGAACGCCGGCTTCCGCTACGGGATTGCCGGGGCCAGCGACAGCCACTTCCGCGAATACTGGGACTGGCAGGGGCCGAGCCTGCCGACCACCAACGTCTTCGCCGCCGCCTGGAACGAGCGCGGCATTCTGGAAGGCCTGCGGGCCGGGCACACGAGCCTGTCCTGGTACGCCTATGGCCCGAAAGTGACGATCAGCACCGACCTGGGCGGGCGGGCCTACAAGGCCAACGGCGGCGATGAGGTGTTCGCCAAAGCCGGGACCAGAGGCCACCTGCGGGTGAGCGTGCAGCGCGCGGCGGGACTAAAGGTGCTGATCTACAAGAGTCCGGGCCGCAGCGCCGGGGTGTTCAAGACCTTCACCCCGACGAAGGACGCCGAGACTTACACCATCGACATCACCGCCCCCGCGGCGGCCGACTGGTACCGCGTCGAGGTCAGAAGCAATGATACGGTCGATCCGACTAACCGCCGGGACTCCAACCTGAAGGCCGCTGTCTCGCCGCTGTTCATTTCGCCGGGACCGGTGGCGGCTCGCCCAGAGACGCCCCTCCCCGCCGATGCCGGAACCGATGACGGCGCTGCACTGGCCGCCGGTTCAGCCAACGCCTTCGCAGGCTTCCCGGACATCGCGGTCGAAAGCGGTGTCACTCACCTCGTCGCTGAAACCCACGGCGCCGCGTCCAGCCTGATCGTCTATCGGCGGCAGGAGGCCAAGGGGTGGAGCGCGCCTATGACGCTGAGCAGCAAGGCTCTGGCGCGCTTTCCAAAGGTCGCCGCCCGCGGCCGCGATGTGTGGGTGACCTGGCAAGAAGACGCCAAACAGGTCCCCCACCGCCCGACCATCATGCTGCGCCACTCGTCCGATGGCGGCCGCAGCTGGCCAAAGGCGCAGGTGATCCGAGCCCTGAACGGCCGGGCCGAGCATCCCGACATCGCCATCGCCGCCAATGGCCATCCGGTTCTGGTCTGGCAGGAGATCGCCGCGGGCCAGCCATTCGACGTGATGGTCCAGGAAGTCGGCGCCGACGCTGAGCCAAAGAACCTGACCCGGGCGGGAAAGGTGATTTCCGCCGGCTCGCCCGACGACACCCGCTCGGCGCGCTATCCGGCCTCGGTCTGGCCGGCCGTGACCACGGCGGCGGACGGCCGCGTCGCCGTCGCCTGGCAGGACAACCGCACCGACATCGATCCCCTGTGGACCGGCTCGGAAGCGGCTGCCGGCACCAACCCCGACAACTGGCAGATTCAGGTTGTCACCCGCGCCGCCGGCCTCTGGGGGCCATTGGTCAGCCTGGGCGCCGACGACCGCGCCGATCGCCACCCGGACATCGCGTTCGGGACGAAAGGCGACCTGGCCCTCGCCTGGGAAACCAAGACCCTCAATCCGGCGGGCGCGAACCTGTCTATCCTGGCGGCGGTTTCCACCGACGGCGGGGCGCGGTTTTCCGCGCCGGTGACCGTGGGCGCCGAGCCGCGCGCCATGGGCCAGCACCCGCGGCTGGGTGTCGACGCGGATGGTTCGGTGCGGGCGGTCTGGTACGACAGCCGCTCGGTCGACTGGCGCTGGCAGGTGATGACGGCGGTGCTGCGCGTCAATGGCTGGAGCGCCGGAGCCCTGCTGAACGGCAAGGGGATCAACACCTGGCCGGCGACGGCAGGCGGCCAGATCGTCTTTGCCAGCACGCGGGGAGCGGTGCGGCTACAGCGGGATCAGACACAGCAGGTGTTTGTGGTGAAGGCGAGGTAGAATTCCACGTTGCGCTAACGGCGCATACGCGCCTGCTTGAGCGCGTTAGCTCCGCCCAAACAGATAGTTCAGCCACAGCGGGCTCGTTTGCGGCTGGCGCCAATCCATGGCGGCGGCGGTCTGGGTCCAGGGGTTGAACACCTTCACCCGGCCGGCCTTGAAGGCGGCCGGCTCGCGGGTCACCAGGGTCAGGCCATGCTCGAGCGCCGTCGCCGCCAGCAGGCCGTTGCGCCCGTCGGCATAGGCCAGGTCCCGCCGCCTGCGCGCCACCTTGTCGTCCACCGGCAGGACACGGCCTTCGAAGGCCTTGTCTACCTGCTCGCCCAGCCAGTCGCGGACCGTAGACCCGCCGGCCCGGTCCTTGCGCATCAGCCGGCCGGCCTGAGCATCGATCTCCAGCAGGGTGAGCGCCGAGATGAACAGGTCCTCGCGCGGCGTTCGCCGGGCCCAGTCGGCGAGATTCGGATCGGCGCCTTCCAGCAGCGGCCGGCCCAGGGCAAAGACGACGGAGGTGTCGAGCAGGAACATCAGAACTCGCCCCAGACGGCGGCGAGCGCCGGGCGCGTCTCGGCTACCGGGACCGGCAGTCCCGGCCGGGCCAGCGCTTCGAGAATGGACCCGCTCTCGCCGCTCAACTGGCGAAAGGTCTCAATGCTCATCAGCACATGGGTGGGCCGTCCACGGTCGGTGACGAACACCGGTTCGGCCAGCGCCGCGCGCTTGGCCTGGCCGATGTCCTGGTTGAATTCCCGGCTGCCGATAACGCGCATGCGGCCCCTCTCTTTTGCAGATCACACCCCTATATTTGTAACTATGTTACTACAATGTTGTCGTGAGGCAACAGATAAAACCCTTTAAGAATAAAAGAGTTAGAGAATCCGGTCGATTTTCGATTCCGCCCTTGCGCGCCCGACGCAATTTCAGCCTCCTCTGGCGCACACCAGCCAGACAGCGGGGGGAAATCCGTGTCCGACATACTCGATAGCCTGACCCAGACCATCACCGGCCTGCTCTCGCCCCACGGCCCAGCCGTGGCGGCGGCGGCCACAAGCTATACGCCGACCGACTTTTCGGTCCGCTTCTTCCTGCAGCTGGCGATCATCATCGTTGCCTGCCGGGTGGTGGGCTGGGTCGGCCAGAAGCTGCTCAAGCAGCCGCAGGTGGTGGGCGAGATGATCGCCGGCGTCATCCTCGGCCCCTCGCTGCTGGGCCTGCTCTTCCCCGGATTTTCCACCGCCGTCTTCCCCAAGGAGAGCAAGAACATGCTCTATGTCGGCGCCCAGTTCGGCGTCGGCCTTTACATGTTCATGGTCGGCACCACCTTCCGGGCCGACCTGTTCAAGTCGAAGGCCCGCAGCGCCATGGCCGTTTCGGCCTCCGGCATCGCCGCCCCGTTCCTGATCGCCATCCTGATCACCCCGTGGCTGCTCACCGTGCCCGGCCTCTTCGCGGCGGGTATCAGCCAGGCCAACGCCACCCTGTTCATGGGCGCCTGCATCGCGCTCACCGCCTTTCCCATGCTGGCCCGCATCATCAACGAGCGGGGGCTCTCGGGCTCCGCGCTGGGCACCCTCTCGCTCACCGCCGGCGCCTTCGACGACGCCGCCTCCTGGTGTGTGCTGGCCATTGTGCTGGCGACTTTCGGCGCGGGGCCCGGCGTCGCGGTCCTGGCCATCGCCGGGGGCGTTTCCTACGCCTTGCTCACCGTCTTCGTCCTTCGCCCGCTGATGGCCCCGCTGGGCCGCATGGTCGAGGCGCGTGGCGAGATGACCTACACAATCCTCGCCATCACCATGATCGGCTTCTTCCTCTCGGCCTTCATCATGGACGCGGTCGGCATCCACGCCATCTTCGGCGGCTTCATCTTCGGCACGGCCGTGCCGCGCGGCCGGTTCGTCGAGGAGCTGAAGAAGAAGGTCGAGCCCGTCGCCGTGGTCGTGCTCTTGCCGATGTTCTTCACCTTCTCGGGCCTCAACACCCGCATGGACATGGTCAACACGCCCTACCTGCTGATGATCGCGGGCGCGATCCTGGTTGCCTCGATCGCCGCCAAGGGCCTGGCCTGCTACGTCGCCGCCCGGCTGTCGGGAGAGGATAACGCCACCGCGCTGGGCATCGGCGCCCTGATGAACTCGCGCGGACTGATGGAGCTGATCATCATCAACATTGGCCTGCAAAAGGGCATCATCGGCCCGGCCCTGTTCTCCATGCTGGTGCTGATGGCCATCGTCACCACCGTGATGGCGAGCCCCCTCTTCGAACTCGTCTACGGCAAGAAAGCCCGCGAACGCGGCGAGCTGGAAGCCGTCGACGGGCTGGTGAGGGCCGACGCCTAGGCGCCCGCCAGTTTCAGCATCCTGGCCCACTCCAGATCGCTCACCGGCGAAACCGACAGCCGGTTCTGGCGGATCATTTCCATCTTTGAGAGCACCGGGTCGGCCTTGATTGCGGCGAGAAGCACCTCGTTCGGGAGCGCGCGCACCGGCGCCAGCTCGACGGCGACGAACCGGCCGGTGGGGTCGGACTTGTCGGGGAAGGCCGTCTTCACGATCCTGGCGATCCCCACCACCGCCTTGCCCTCATTCGAGTGGTAGAAGAACGCCTCGTCGCCTTCCTTCATGGCCTTCAGGTGCAGGGCGGCGGCGTTGTTGCGCACGCCGTCCCAGGTGGTCCGCCCATCGCGCGTCAGGTCGGCATAGGAATAGACATTGGGTTCGGACTTCACGAGCCAATGGGCCATGGCGGCTCCTTACGAATGCGGCGGCTGGTTCGCGTACTCCTGAACCAGTTCGTAGAGGTAGTCACGGCCGGTCATCACACTCTTGACCGGGATGTGCTCATTCAGCCCGTGCAGGCCACTCTCGGCATTGGTGAACAGCCCTGGAGGCCCATAGATCGGCATCTGCAGCGGACCGAAGGCGCGCGCGTCGGTGGCGCCGGCCATCAGGGTGGGCGTGAACACCGCTCCGGGGAAATACTTGCGCGCCAGGCGCGTCGCCGGCTCGACGATGAAGTCGCTGAGCGGCGGATTGATCGCCGTGCGAATGGTCGTCTCGGCGGGCGTGATCTTCACCTGCGGATCGCCGATCACCCGGGTCAGGGCCTGCGTCACCTCCGCCAGGGTCTCACCCGGAAAGACGCGGCAGTTGATCGTCGCATTGGCCCGCTGGGGCAAGGCGTTGGCCGCGTGGCCGCCCGACAGCAGGGTGGCGATGCAGGTGGTGCGCAGGCGGTTGTTGATCGAGGGATCGGCGCTGGCCGCCCGCTCTGCCGCCGCATCCTTCGGATTGGCCAACAGGCGCTTCAGCGCCAGGCCGGCCGGATCGTTCTCCGTGGCCCGCGCGGCCAGCAGGCCCCGCGTCGTGGCGTTGAACTTCAGGGGGAAGCGATAGGCCTCAATCTTCTTCAGCGCCCCCGCCAGGCGGTAGATGGCGTTGTCAGGCACGGGCCGCGAGGAATGGCCTCCCGGGTTGGTCACCTCGAGCGTAAAGTTCGCCACGCCTTTTTCGCCGACCTGCAGCAGGGCGAACTGGTTCGTGCCGTCGGCGCGCAGCGCCCCTCCCCCGCCCTCGGTCAGGCCGAATTCGGCCGTCAGGGTTTCCGGGTGATTTTGCACCATCCAGGTCGCGCCATTGAGCGACCTCAGCTCGCCCACGGCCCCGCCTTCCTCACCGCAGGTCAAAGCAAGTTTAAGCGTTCGCTTGAGGGGAACCCGGCCCTCGCGCAGGCGGATGAAGGTGTCGACCCAGACCGCGTCCATGGCCTTCATGTCGACGGTGCCGCGCCCGTAGAAGACGCCGTTCTCCTCGATCAGCGTATAGGGATCGCGCGTCCAGTCCTCGCGCCGGGCCTCGACCACATCGAGGTGCCCGAGCAGCAGGATGGGTTTGGCGGCGGCGTCCGTGCCGCGCAGGATGGCGGTGACCGCCCCTTCCTTCGGATGGCCATCCGGAACCCAGACCGTGACATCTGCGGCAGGAAACCCGGCGCTGCGCAGATGCGCAGCCATGCGATTGGCCGCCAGGGTGCAGTCGCCGTTGGAGAACTGGGTATTGGTCTCGACCAGCTCCTTGTAGATCGCCCTGAAGCGGGTTTGGTCCGGGGTGAGCGCCGGGGATTGGGCGACGGCGGAGGTGGCGAGGAGCGCCAGGGCCGTGGCGAGGGTGGGCATCAGACGCATGGGCGAGCCTCCGGGTGTGAGGCTTGACCGTAGCTCAACCGAAACCGTTGCGACAGCCGCGCTTATCGCCGCGCCGTCCGGCGTCTAGGGCCTCAGTCCTGACAGCTCATAGTAGGCCGCGACGGTCGGATCGCCGGCGGTGGCCCGCGCGATATCGGCGCGTCCGGCCTCGGTGCGGCCGAGCCCGAGTTGCGCCAGGCCCCGGCCGTAGAGCGCGCCAAAGGCCTCGTCGTCCAACCGCAGGGCCGCGTCATAGTCGGCCATCGCCGCCGGATAGTCGCGCCGCAACAGGTCTACGAGACCCCGGGTGTCGAGGGTCGGCATATGGTTAGGCCGCAGCCGCAGCGACAGGCCGCAATCAATCATCGCCTTATCCAGGTCCTGCTTCAGCGCCGCGCGCACCGCGCACCGGTTGGAGAGCGCGGCCGGATAGTCCGGATCGATCACCAGGGCCCTGTCGAAATCGGCCAGCGCCCGGGCAAAGTTCTTCTGGTTGTGATAGACCCCGCCCCGATTGTTGTAGGCCTGCGGATAGTCCGGATCGAGGCGGATGGCCTCGTCATAGTCGGCGATGGCCCGCTCATAACTGCGCTGCGAAGCGTGAACATTGCCGCGGCTGTAGAACAGGGCCGCATCGCGCGGGGTTAGGCGGATCGCCTCGCCAAAGTCGGCGAGGCTGCGCGTCCAATCGCCCAGCGCCCGGTATGCTGCGCCCCGGTTGCGATAGGCGGTCGAGAGGCCCTCGGGCGCGCTTTTGCCGTCGTCGATCACGGTCGTGCAGCCGGCCACCACCGAGGCCGGCCCGCCCTCGCCCGAGAGGTTATCGCAGGCCGCCCACGGGCGCTGCAGGCCCTGGGCGTGGGCTGACGCCACCGCGATGAGGCAAAAGAGGGCTGGCGCGCAATGGCGCATGATCGACCGCATGGTCGCGCTCCTTATCTGCCCTTGGTCATAACTTAGTGGAACGCGGGAGCGCCTTCAAGGATGCGCAGGACCCGCCCGCATGCGCGCCGCCCAGGCCTGGCCCTCATCGCCGCCCCACAGCAGCCAGGCGATATAGCCGGCCGACGGATTGGCCTCATCGCCCCAGACGCGGCGGCGCGCCTGTTTGTCGACGGCGTGGCGGGCGAAGTAGCTGTACATCGACTTCACGTCCGACAGGTCCAGCTCTTCTCGCGCGATCAGCTGCCGCGCCCGACGCACCCCAACTTCCGTGCCGCCCCGCCCGAACCGGGCGCGCAAGGTCAGGCCCTTCTGCGCATTGGCGGCCATCTGCGGCGTAGGGATGAAACGTTCGGGCGCGGGGGATTTCTGGATCATGGCATCTGTGTTTACGCGGCGCGTGAAGGCGTAGATCAATCGTTCTTCCACCGGCCCCATCGTGAGGATCATCCCATGCCGCCCCAGACCTCCGCCACCGCCCAGATCCTGCTGGGCGTTCTGATGTTCGCGACCGGGATCGGCATCCCGACCATGGCGGCGCTCAATGCGGGGCTGGGCGGACGCATCGGCAGTCCGGTCGCCGCCGGGCTGATCCTGTCGGCGGTCGGGGGTCTGGTCTGTGCGGCGGTGCTGGTCTTCACCCTGCCGGGCAGCCGGATCAACCTGACCGCCGCGCCGCCCCAGTTCTACCTTGGCGGCGCGCTGATGGCCTTCTATGTGCTGTCGGTCACCATCGCCGCCCCTCGCATCGGCGTCGGCAATGCGGTGTTCTTCGTGCTGCTGGGCCAGCTGGTCGCGGCCGCCGCCATCGACCATTTCGGCATGTTCGGCTCGGTGGTCACGCCCATCACCCTGCGCCGCACCGCCGGCATCGCGGTGATGGCAATCGGCGTCTTCCTGGCCCGCAAGGTGGTGGTGTAGGGCCTTACGTCCCAAACTCCGCCGTCTTCACAGCCACGGCGCATTGCTCCAGCACCTTGAGGTAGTTGGCAACGTCCGCCGCCCCCACCTCGAACACATGCGGCTGCCCCGCCGGCCTCGCCCCCATGGCTCTGGGCCCCAGCACCAGCGAGTTGTCGAAGGCCGAGTGGTTGGAGAGCATCACCGTGGCGCCGGCCACCGCCGCCACGCCCGCGAACTTGCGCTGGGTGGCGATATAGGTGTCGAACGCCGCCGCCGTATGCCGGAAATTGAACGCCGTGCCGCCCGAATAGGCCGCCGTCAGCCGCCGCCCGTGGTCGACCACCGGGAACAGCATGTCGAGCGTGCCCGGCGTGTGCCCGGGCGCATAGGTCAGCCTCACCGTGGTCCCGCCCAGAGTCACCTGCCCGCCCTCCGGCCCGATCGAGATGTCCTTCTTCGCCACCCCGCCGGAATAGGTGGTGCGCGCCACCGTGGTCGTCCAGTCGGCCTCGCCCATGACGATTTTCGAGCCGTATCGCGACTGCATGAGCGCCGCGCCCTGGTCATGGTCGCCGTGGGCGTGGCTGATGATCACATATTTCACGTCGGCCGGGTTGAGGCCCACCGCTTTCAGGCCGTCGACGATCTCGGCCTCCATGGCATAGGAAAACAGGGTGTCGATCAGGATGATCCCGGCGGACGTCTTCAGCGCCCAGGCCTGGTGCTCCTTCTCGCCAAGCCAGTAGAGGTTATCGAAAACCTGCTGCGGCGGCGCGTACCAGGTCTCGCGGGCGGGAGGACCACGTCCGCCGCCTCCGCGCGCCGCAGCCGGCGCGGGCGTAGTCGTAGCCGGAGCCGCGGCCTTCGGCGCAGTAGCGGGCGCCGGCGCGTCGGATCCGCAGGTCGCGTCATAGAGCCCCATCCACCGCGTCCCGGCCGCGGCTTTGGCGGCGTCGCGGAAGGGCTTGGCGGCCGTGGGGTTCTGGGCTTGAACCGGCAAGGCGGCGCAGATCAGGCTGGTGATCAGCGCCGTCTCGAGAATGCGCGATTTGGGTAATGCGGCCATGTCGTTCCCTCCACCCGTTTCACCCACCCAACCACAACCGTCATCCCAGCGACAGCCAAAGCTAAGGCGCGAAGCAGTCAAAGCTGGGGCGCGAAAGTGGAAAGTGGAAAGTGGGGACATGTACGACTTTTCGGCTCCGCACTGGCCTCCTGCTCAGCAATCGCGAAAAGTCGTGCGTGTCCCCAGTTTCGCTTATGCTGTAAAGAATTCCAACCTTGCTAAAGAGGTTCGCTACTCCCACTCAATCGTCCCAGGCGGCTTGGACGTCACATCGTAAACCACCCGGTTAATGCCTCTCACCTCGTTGATGATGCGCGTCGCGGCTTTCGCCAGCACCGCCCACGGGAATTCGTAGAAATCCGCTGTCATGCCGTCCGTGCTGGTCACGGCCCTGAGCGCGCAGACCTGATCGTACGTCCGCCCATCGCCCATCACGCCCACACTGCGCACCGGCAACAGCACGGCGAAAGCCTGCCAGATCTTGTCATAGAGGCCGGCGGCGCGGATTTCCTCGAGATAGATGGCGTCGGCCTTTTGCAGGATGGCCACCGCCTCGGGCGTTACCTCGCCGGGGATGCGGATGCCGAGGCCCGGGCCGGGGAACGGATGGCGGCCGACGAAAGCGGGGGGAAGGCCGAGCTCGACGCCCAGCGCCCGCACCTCGTCCTTGAAGAGGTCCCGCAAGGGCTCGACCAGCTTCAGCTTCATGTGCTCGGGCAGGCCGCCGACATTGTGGTGGCTCTTGATGACGTGGGACTTGCCGCCGATGCTCTCGATCACGTCGGGATAGAGCGTGCCCTGGGCCAGGAACCGGGCGTTCTCGATCTTGCCGGCCTCACGGTCGAAGATTTCGACGAACACCCGGCCGATGGTCTTGCGCTTGGCCTCGGGGTCGGAAACGCCCGCGAGCTGGCCCAGAAAATCCGCACCCGCGTCCACGTGGATCAGCGGAATATTGTAGTGGTCGCGGAACAGGGTCACCACCTGGTCGGCCTCGTTCAGCCGCATCAGGCCGGTGTCGACGAACACGCAGGTCAGCTGCTCACCGATCGCCTCATGGATCAGCACCGCCGCCACCGAGGAATCCACCCCGCCGGAAAGCCCGCAGATCACCCGCCCGTCGCCCACCTGCTCGCGGATTTTCCCCACCATCTCCTTGCGGAAATTGGCCATGGTCCAGTCGCCGGTGAACCCGGCGATCCGGTGGGTGAAGTTCTTCAGCATCTCGGCCCCGCGCGGGGTGTGGGCCACCTCGGCGTGGAACTGGATGCCGTAGAACCGCCGCACCTCGTCGGCGATGGCCGCAAAGGGCGAGCCGGCCGAGGTGGCGACCACCTCGAAGCCCGGTGGAATGGCCATGATCTTGTCGCCGTGGCTCATCCACACCGGCTCGGTTTGGCCGAGGCCTTCGAACAGGGGGGTGTCCTTCACCCGCGCGATCTCGGCCCGGCCGAATTCGCGGCCATGCCCGCTCTCAACCCGCCCGCCCAGCTGCTGGCACAGCGTCATCTCGCCATAGCAGATGCCGAGCACCGGAATGCCCATGGCAAACAGCCGCTCGGGCGCCCGGGGTGACCCATCCAGGTGCGCACTCTCGGGCCCGCCGGAGAGGATCACGGCCTGCGGCGGCGGGTCGAGCGCCGCGTCGGCCTTGTCGTAGGGAACGACCTCGCAATAGACCCCGCTCTCGCGCACCCGGCGCGCAATGAGCTGGGTGACCTGGCTGCCGAAATCGATGATCAGCAGCCGCTGATGAGAGGGGGAGGCCTTCATGGCCGGGGGTTAGCGCGACTCTGCAGCCAGCGCCAGTGTTTGCGGCCAGAGCGCTAGGGCTTCAGCCCCCAGCCGGCGAAGCGGTCCGCGACGCCGGGGCCGACCGCGTTAACCGAGGCGATGTCGGCGCGGCCGGCTTCTTCCTGCCCGCTGCGTAACCGGGCGAGTCCCAGGCCATAGCGCGCAATAGTGTTCTTCGGATTGAGCGCGACGGCCGCGCCATAGTCGGCGACGGCGGCGGCGTAGTCGCCCTTGCGCAGGCCCACGAGGCCGCGGCTGGCCAGGGTGATCGGGTCATTGGGCTGACGGCGCAAGGAATCGTCGCAGTCGGCCTTGGCCTTGTCGAGCTCGCGGTTGAGCGCGGCCCGCGCCTGACACCGGTTGGCCAGGCCGTCGGCATTGCCTGGATTGAGGGTCAGGTAGCGGTCATAATCCGGCAGGGCCAGCGCATACTCGCCCCGATCGGCGTTGGCGGTTCCGCGATTGTAGTAGGCTTCGGATTCGCGCGGATCGAGGGCGATGACCCGGTCATAGGCGCGAACAGCCTCGGCCTGATTGCCCAGCCCCGAGTAGACCTTGCCGCGCAGGAACAGGCCCAGGACAAAGTTCGGCTCGCGCTCGAGCAGCGGGTTAAGGTCGGCCAGGGCGGCGGCATAGTCGCCCCGGTCGAATTCGGCCTGGGCCTTGGCCAGCACCGCCGTGCGGTCCGAGCTCTGGGCCAGCGCCGTGCCAGAGGCCGCGCTCACGGCGAGCGCCGCCGCCAGGCCGGCCAATATCCGCATTCTGGTCATGAGAACCCCCTGCGCAGCGGCAAAGGGCTACGCTCGGCGGCCGCGGGGTTCAAGCCTTGAGCGCCGGCAGGACGGTCTTCCTGATTGACACCGCGCGGCTTTTCCCTATTACCCACCCCGCAAAACGGAGACTCCCTATGGAGATTCGCGAAGGGCTCACCTTCGACGATGTTTTGCTCGAACCCGGTCCGTCCGAGGTTATGCCGGGGCAGGTCGATACGGCCACCCGCTTCACGCGCGAAATCAGTTTGAACATCCCGCTGGTGTCCGCCGCCATGGACACCGTCACCGAAAGCCGCCTGGCCATCGCCATGGCCCAGGCCGGCGGCATGGGGGTGCTCCACCGCAACCTCTCGGTCGCCGAACAGGCCGACCAGGTGCGCGAGGTCAAACGCTACGAAAGCGGCATGGTCATCAATCCGCTGACCATCAATCCGAACACCACCCTGCGCGAAGTGCGCGACATCCTGAACCGCCGCAAGATCTCGGGCTTTCCCGTGGTCGAGCCGAAAACCGGCAAGCTGGTGGGCATTCTCACCAACCGCGACATGCGTTTCGAACTGAACGATGACCTGCCGGCCCGTGAGATCATGACCCACGAGGGGCTGATCACGGTCCGCGAAGGCGCCAGCCAGGACGATGCGCGCGAACTGCTGCGCCGCCACCGCATCGAACGGCTGATCGTCGTCGATGACGCCTACCGCGCCGTCGGCCTGATCACCGTGAAAGACATGGAAAAGGCCCAGGCTCACCCCCACTCGGCCAAGGACGGCCAGGGCCGCCTGCTGGTCGGGGCTGCCTCCACCGTCGGCGATGCGGGCTATGAGCGCTCCATGGCGTTGGTCGACGCGGGTGTCGACGTGGTGGTCATCGACACCGCCCATGGCCATTCGATCCAGGTCGCCCAGGCGGTGGAGCGCATCAAGCGCGAAACCAACCGGGTGCAGATCGTCGCGGGCAATGTCGCCACCTATGACGGCGCAAGAGCCCTGATCGATGCGGGCGCGGATGCGGTGAAAGTCGGTATCGGCCCGGGCTCCATCTGCACCACGCGCATCGTCGCGGGCGTTGGCGTGCCGCAGCTCACCGCCATCATGGACGCGGTCCGGGCGGGCCGTGAGGCCGGCGTGCCGGTCATCGCCGACGGCGGCATCAAATATTCAGGCGATCTGGCCAAAGCCATCGCGGCCGGCGCCTCCAGCGCCATGATGGGCTCGATGTTCGCCGGCACCGAGGAAGCCCCCGGCGAGGTGTTCCTCTATCAGGGCCGCAGCTACAAAACCTATCGCGGCATGGGCTCGGTGGGGGCGATGGCGCAAGGCTCGGCCGACCGTTATTTCCAGAAGGAAGTCTCCGACAGCCTGAAGCTGGTGCCCGAGGGCATCGAGGGCCAGACCGCCTTCAAGGGGCCCATCGCCCCGGTGATCCACCAGATGGTGGGCGGCCTGCGCGCCGCCATGGGTTATGTCGGCGCCGCCACCATCCCCGACTTCCAGACCAGAGCCAAATTCGTCCGCATCACCGGCGCCGGCCTGCGCGAAAGCCACGTCCACGACGTGATGATCACCCGGGAAGCCCCGAACTATCCGAGCCAGACCTAGCGCTCAAGAAGGCGCGGCTTGTCCGCGCCGTTAGCGCCACCAAAAATGTTCACGCCCTCAAGAAGCGAGCCGCAGGCGAGCGTTAGGGCCACTAAAATGACCGCCCTCAAGCAGCGACGGCAAAGCCGGAGCGTTAGGGCGACTAAAAATGGACAACGGCCGAAACTATATCGGTCCTTGCGAAATCATCGCCCTTGTAAAGCAGCGGCTCACCGGTCTGGACCGAAAGGGCGTAGGCGATGCAGTCGCCGAAGTTCAACCGCGCGGGGTGAATCCCCTTGCCGAACTGCTGGAACGCCATAACCGCGATCTTCGCCTGCTGCTCGGTGAACGGTTCGACCCCGACCCGGTTTTCTTCCAGGAGCCTGTCCAGCAAGTGCGCGCGCCCCGTCGGCGGATAGCCTTTCAGGACCATGCCGGTTTCCAGATAGGTCGCCGCCGAAATCCGCGCCCGGGACGAGGCCAGGCAGAGCAACAGCGTATCCGCGCCCGGCTCATCCAGCAGGATGGCAATGAGCGCCGAAGAATCGACGATCACGCCGGCAGGCCGTTGTCGTCGTAAAGGTCGTCCTGGGTCCTGGCGCGAAGGTCAGGGGTCATGACCCGCGCGGCCTCCTTCTGGATGGCGTGGATGGCGGCAATCCGCCTTGCCACCTCTTCGGGACTGGGGTGAGCAGCCGCATATTCGTTCAGCGCCCGCCGCACCACATCGGTAATGGAGCGGCCTTCCCGCGCAGCAATCACCAGGGCCTGGGCGTGCAAGCGCTCATCTTTGATGTTCAATGCCATATCTCAATTCCACCATTTATGTGCAATATGGTGGAAACTTCCCGTTTTGTCCATAGAGCAATGATGCGCATTCAAGAGCGCGACAAATCCACTGACGCGGTCTAAGCTTCGCCGAACTCAACACGCGATCAATCAGCCCGGCGACTGCGAAGCAGAGACGCGAAGCAGTCAAATCCGGGCGGTAGCGCAACGAAAACCACGCGCTCAAGCAGCCCGGCGAAGTCCGGGCGGTAGCGCAACGAAAAAGGGGAGGCGAGTATGGACTGCGAATATGGAATTCTGGCCCTGTCGGCCGTGCTGGGCCTGGTGCACATGCTGGCGCCGACCCTGGCGTCAAAGAACCAGCGCGACTTTGCCTGGCTGCTCGGCCCGCGCGATGATCCCAAACCGCTGACCGGCGTCGCCGCCCGGCTGGAACGGGCGCAGAGCAATTTCCGCGAAACCTTTGTCATCTTCGCCGTCGCCGTCCTGCTGGCCGGCGTGCTGGGCAAGTTCGGCACGCTCTCGACCTGGGGCGCGGCGCTCTATTTCGGCGGCCGGGTGCTCTATCTGCCGCTCTACGCCCTGGGCGTGAAGGTCCTGCGCACCCTCGCCTGGGCGGTCAGCCTCGTCGGCATCGTCATGGTGCTGGTCTCGCTGGTCGTATGAGGGACGGCGGCCGAATCTCAGCGGCCGCCGAAATCCTTGGCGAGATCGAGGCCCGGCGCAGGCCGGCCAACCTCGTCCTGCAGGACTGGGGCAAGGCCCACCGCTTCGCCGGCTCGGGCGACCGCGCCTGGATCGCCGGCCTGGTGCTGGATGTGCTGCGCAAGCGCCGCTCCCTCGCCCACCGCATCGGCGATGACAGCGTCCGCGCCGCCTGCCTCGCCGCCCTTGGCTATGAATGGGGCTGGCCGGTCGAACGCATCGCTGAGGCCTGCGCCGACGCCCCCCACGGCCCCGGCCCCCTTGGCCGCGAAGAGATGGAGCGGTTGCTCAAACCGCGCGATCTTTCCAAAGCCCCGCCCCCCGTGCGCGGCGACTACCCCGACTGGCTCGATCAGCCCCTCGCCCGCGTCTTCGGCGACAAACGCGCCGAAGAGCTGGCGGCGCTCACCGCCCGCGCCCCCGTCGACCTGCGCGTCAATACGCTGAAGGCCACGCCCGATGAGGTGATGACCGCGCTGGAGGCCATGAACCCGCAAGCCGCCGGAAAGCTTCCCACCACCTTGCGCATCGCCGCCCCCGCCGCCGAGCTGCGCGTCGCGCCGGTCGAATCCCACCCCGCCTTCGCCCTGGGCCTCTTCGAGGTGCAGGACGCCGGATCGCAGATCGCCGCGGCCATGGCCGGCGACATTGCCGGCAAATCCGTGCTCGACCTTTGCGCCGGCGGCGGCGGCAAGACCCTGGCGCTGGCCGCCATGATGAAAAACACCGGCCGCCTCTACGCCTACGACGCCGACCCCCGCCGCATGCGCGACATCATCCCCCGCGCCACCCGCGCCGGCGTGACCAACCTGACGACCCTAAGCCCCCTCGACAAGGATCCGCTGAGGCCCCTCACCGGCCAGATGGACCTGGTTTTCGTCGACGCCCCCTGCACCGGCTCAGGCACCTGGCGCAGGCACCCCGACACCAAGTGGAAACTGAAAGCCCCCCAGCTGGAACGCCGCATGGCCGAACAGGACAGCGTGCTGGATCAGGCCGCAACCCTGGTCAAACCCGGCGGCCGCATCGTCTACGTCACCTGCTCCCTCTTCGCCGAGGAAAACGAAGACCGCCTCGAGGCCTTCTTCGCCCGCCGCCCGGGATTCAGCTGGCAGGGGGATGTGGTGAGGCTGACGCCGTTGAAGGACGGCACGGACGGCTTTTTCGCCGCCGCCCTCCTGCGCTCAAGCAGCGAGCGCAGCTCGCGATAGCGCAACGCAGAAAGCGAATTCCGGGACACTCACCTAATTCAATTCCACCACAGTCAGATACCGCCGCGCCCATTGTGAATTAGGTGAGTGTCCCGGAATTCTCCCGCCCGCTCATGGCCAACGCCATCACGCTCGATCGATCGGATAGTCATACGCCTCATCCTCGTCAGGATCGAAATCGTAAGACCAGACGATCGAACGCACCTTGGAATCGGCCATCAGCGCCTGGTGCAGCGAGGCCAGAAACTGCTTCTCGGCCTCCCGCTTTGCCTCGCGCGACGAGACATTTCGCGAATGGTTTTCGACTGAAAAGCCCCGCTTCGGATAACCCATATCGTGCGTGACGAAATCGTAGTGCTCACCTCCCCGCTTCAGAATGAACTCCCACTGAAAATCGTTGCGCTGAACGAACACATCCACCTGCCAGCCAAGCGGCTTCGTGGCCGCAATGATGGCCTCACAGAGATTACGGCACCCTGGGCTGACCGGGTTTTCGTTTTCATCCCAGACCATGTCGTCGGGATAGTCGGTCATCAGCTGCGCAAAACGCCGCGGTTCTGAACTGGCTCCAGGCCGATTCAACGTTCTTGGACGGCGGGGGGAGGCGCTGGCTCGCGGGGCCCGGCCGAAGAGAAAATAGACACCCGCGGCGAGGCCGATCACGAAGATCGCGGCGAGCAAGAGCCGGCCCACGACCAAAATCCGCTGCATCTCAGCTATGTCGGATTCAGACACGGCGACCCCCTCAAGCCAACCCTCACACGTTTAGAACATAACACGAACGTTTTTGCGCGCAACAATTTTGGCGACGCCTAGTCCGGCTGAAAGGCTTCGGCGTCCTCAGGCAACACCACGCCCGCGAGGAGAGGCGTGGCGAGAGTATTCTTCAAGGGCTGGGTCGTGCCGTACCAAAGCCGTCCGGGCAGATCGAGGGGTTGATAGCCGAGCTTTCTTCCGTTCCAGGACTTCTCCGGCAATCCCCTGGCCAAGGGGGCATGATTGAATTTGCGGTCGACCAACCGGTGCAGGATGTAGAACTGCTCCTGCGTCAGACCTTCCGGGTTCAGGAGATTGAGCGGACTGTCACTGTACAACTTGGGAACCCATTTCCATCTTCTCGGCGCCGTATGATGACCCATTCCATCATAGGGCCGATCAAGATAGGCCTTTGCAATGTCGCTCAGGGCCACACGCCCGGCCCGCCCGGCCGCCGCTTTCGAGGCCCTAGCGATCAAAACGGGAACGTTGGCGCCCTTTACAAGCGCTCCACCTGCGACGGTCGATGCGACATCGAAACCCAGCTCGCCCTGGTTCGCCCCAATGCCAAATCTGCGCTTCATCTCTTCAGGGAATGTTGCCGCCTCAGGGGTCGCACGCGGATTCATCGAGACATCAAATCTATGCCATCCCTCACGCACGTCTTCGAGCAGTTTGGCCGGATGAAGGTTCCGATCGACCGCATAGCCAACCGCCTGTTGGCCGGCCTGGCCGAGCTCCCTCCAGGCGGAGTAATCTGGCCGCATCGATGGCACATAGCGCCCGAGGACCGGCGCGAGCGGATTGAGTAGAGGTTGCGTGACCGGTTGGGCCAGGCGCGCAACAAAACTTACCCCATTGACGATATCCTTCCCGGTGTTCCAGGCGCCGCGACCCAATCCGTACCCTTGGCCTAGCTTCTCGGCGACAAAACCCGCTGCGGCTTGGCCGCGAGGATCGTGGACAAGGAAATCGGCGACGTTTTCGATCCACTGGGGGGCTTGGTGATCCTCAGGGGAATCGCGCCTCGCCTGCTCCGCTTGGCGGTGTCGCCAAGCCTCCATCCGTCGAGAGTTTGCAGCAATGATCTCGCCGCCCAGTTGGTCCAGTTCAGGCTCGTGATCAGCCAATTCTGGCACAATCAGGTTCTGGCCCGGATAGATCAGCGGACTGCCGAGGTGGTTTCGACGGATATTGTTGGCGATCATCATGGCGGCCAAGCCGGCGCGCCAATTGTCTTCGCCGTAATGGGCCCTCGCTATCGGTTCAAGGGTTTCGCCCCTGTCCACCCTGTAGGTGGAAGCCGCCGAGGGGAGCGCCGCAACGGGGATGGTCTGATGGACGCCTTGATCGAACCCGTCATCCGGGTCAGGTCCGAACCCGCGCCAATCGCCGCGATCCTCGGATAGGGCCCGCTGGGTAGCAGCCCAGCGAATCTCATTCAAGGAGTCGGAAATCTCTTGTGAAAAACCGTCGTCCGGCAAGTAGCGGCTGTCTGTCATGGGTTTGTCCTGCAGGTGAAAGGGCGCGCTTAGGCACCCGGGTTGAAGGTCTTTTTGGGGAGATGACTCGAGAGCATGCGCGGTGGTGCGACCCGTCAGGGGAGCCCGTCATGCCTGGGAATCTCTGCGTCCTGACACGCCTCCAGCCGGAAGGGGCCGTAGGCGATGAACTCGAGCAGGGACACTTTGTTGGTGAGGATTGCGGCGCTGTTCGAGGCGCTTGAGGCAAAGCGGCAGAGGTCGTCACGATGACCGATCGAGGTCGATCGGGAGTCTAGCCCCTCACTTGGCGGCCCCGGCAGGACTCGAACCTGCAACCGCCTGCTTAGAAGGCAGGAGCTCTATCCAGTTGAGCTACGGGACCGGCGAGGTGTCAGATACCCGCTTGCCTTGGCCCCGTCATCCTCGGACTTGATCCGAGGATCAGTGCGTCCAGGGCTGCCGGCGCCCATAGGCGAAATTGTCGGCATAGGCCTTGATGATCTTTTTCGGCTCGGGGTTGTCGGTCACCTCGAACGCGATGCCGCGAGCCCGGGCGAACGCGACGGCCTCGTCCATTGTGCCAAACTTCATGCGGATCTGCCCGTCCATGTCGGCCGTGGTGTTCCACCCCATCAGCGGGTCGGGCGCGCGGGCCGCGGCGGGGCTGAATTCCAGCGTCCAGAGCAGCGTCGTGGCCTTGCCCGACTGCATGGCCGATTTGGCGGGGCGATAGATGCGGGCAAGCACGGGGCGGTAAGTCCTTATGAGGGATAGCTGAGGATTCGCTTCTTAGAGCGCGTTCCGAAAAGTGGGAACCGGTTTTCGGATCGAACGCGCGTCAGGTCAAAATGTCTCTGCCGCCCCAGGCGCCACCACGCTCATTGGTTCGTGACTTGGGGACACCTTAACCAGGTTACGTATTCTGGGACGCAACATCTCAACTCTTGACCCGGCTCGGCCCCAGGCAGAAGTTCATCCAACAGTCTCGGAGACAGCGATGACTCGCACACTTGCCATAACCACCATAGCCATTTCACTGGCATCGACTGCGGCGCCGGCTCTTGCCGCCGCCTACATGAAGCTCGGTGACATCAAGGGCGAGATCGCCGCCGCCCCACCGGCCGCCTCGGCCCGCGCGAGGGAAGGCTGGATCGAAATCGACAGCTACAGTTTCGGCGCCGTGGGCGCGGGGACATGCACAGGTCAGGCCGGCCCTGGCCGTATCACCGCAAGTCCCAGGGCTGGCGCAACGCCAATCCGTCCCAGCGCCAACCGTCTTCCCAAGGTGACGCTGCAGGTCGAGCGCCCCGGCGGAGGTTACCTGGAAGTCAAGCTCGAGAACGTGTTGATCACGTCCGCGACTGGAACGGCTTCACGACCGAGTGAAACCGTCACCCTGGACTGGCCAGCCCCCGAGAGGTGATCCAGTTTCATTGTTAGTACACGGCGGTCTGTAACGCCATGGTCGGGGTGGGCGAGCGCGCGCCTCCAACAGCTGGCGCGCTCGCCCATGGCACGATGCCGCCGCTGCGGGGGACGAACGATTCA
>CANJME010000002.1 GCA_947475875.1 Caulobacteraceae bacterium
GCCAGCGCCATCTGCGGAAAGACCGGCCAAGGCGCGCCCGACTCTTGCGGTCGCGCGCCATGGCCTCTTGCAAGCCACCACCAGGACGGTTCAAATCAGCTCAGGACTCTCATTATGATTGGATGAGAAATGGGGGTCACGTCACGCCTTTTGGATTAAGAAAAACCATCCACAACCTGTGGACGGAATCGCGACTCGCCCTATTCAGTTAACCCGCGATTAACTCGAAGAGCGCTCTAGTTAACTCTTCGTAATCCATACGCGGCGAGCGGGTCGTCGCCGGTTCGTTAAGTGTGACGCGGGAGGTCCATCGATGGCTATTCAATTGTCGGCGCCGAAAGCCACCGAGCTGAAGCCCAGGATCGTCGTGTTCGGCGTCGGCGGGGCCGGGGGCAACGCCGTCAACAACATGATCGACGCCGGTCTAGAAGGCGTCGAGTTCGTGGTGGCCAACACCGACGCCCAGGCGCTCAGCCTGGCCAAGACCCCGCTTCGTATCCAACTCGGCGTCCAGACTACGCAAGGTCTCGGGGCGGGCGCCCACCCCGACGTGGGCATGAGCGCCGCCGAAGAGTCCATTCCCGAGATCGGCGAGCATCTCGACGGCGCCCACATGGTGTTTATCACCGCCGGCATGGGCGGCGGCACTGGCACCGGCGCTGCCCCCATTATCGCCAAACTGGCCCGTGAGCGCGGCATCCTGACCGTCGGCGTGATCACCAAGCCCTTCACCTTCGAGGGCCGTCACCGCACGCGCTTGTCCGAAGCGGGCATCGCCGAGCTGCAGCGGTATGTCGACACCCTGATCATCATTCCGAACCAGAACCTCTTCCGCATCGCCAATGAGCGGACCACCTTTACCGAAGCCTTCGGCATGGCCGACCAGGTGCTGCACTCAGGCGTGCGTTCGATAACCGACCTGATGGTGCTGCCGGGCCTCATCAACCTCGATTTCGCCGACGTGCGCACCGTCATGACCGAGATGGGCAAGGCGATGATGGGCACCGGCGAGGCGAGCGGCGATGACCGCGCCCTGATGGCGGCCCAGAACGCCATTCAGAACCCTCTGCTGGATGAGGTTTCCCTGCGCGGCGCCAAAGCCGTGCTGGTCAATGTCACCGGCGGTCTCGACATGACGTTGCTTGAAGTCGACGAAGCGGCCAACGCCATTTCCGAACAGGTCGACCAGGACGCCAATATCATTTTTGGCGCCGCCTTCGATCCTTCGCTTGAAGGTATGATCCGCGTCTCAGTGGTCGCCACCGGCATGGACGGCGCCTCCATCGCCGCCATCGAACCCAAGGCCCGTCCGGCTCCGATGGAAACGCCGATCCTGCGCGTGCCCGAAAGGGCCCCCGTCGCCGAGACCCTGGCTCCGCCGCAACCGGTCTGGGAGCAGCCCGCCGCCGTGGCCATAACCCCGGTCCATGCCGCCCAGGAGCAGATCGCGCAGGAATTCAACGCCGAAAGCTGGAGTGAGGACATCGACGAGCCGGTGGCGCGCCAGCCCGAAGAGATCGACCTGCCTTTCGAAACCGCGCTGGCGACTATCGCGGTCGAGGAAACCCGCGGCTTCGGATTCATTGAAGAAGCCCCGGAGTCGCAAGTTTCAGAAGCGATCGAGCCGGTCGAAGAGGCGCCGATTTCCCAGGAAATCCGCGGCAGCGAAGAGGGGCCCCGCAAGGGCTTCTTCAGTCTGTTCGGCCGCTCGCGGCAGGATGATGTGCCGCCCCTGCGCGACTATCGCAATGATCCCACCCCGGCCATCCAGGCCCGCATCGCGCTCGGCGGAACCGCCGCGCCGCCGGCCCCTCAGATGGAAGAGGAAGAAGAGGGCGAGGATCTGGAGATCCCGTCGTTCCTGCGCCGCCTGGCGAACTAAAAATACGGCCCGCGCCGCTAGCGCGAGCGTTCCTCGCGGCAGTCGCCAAATCGTAGGCGGCTGCATGGCCGGCCCATTAGGGCCGACCAGCTCGTTACCTTACATTCTGAAACACGACTTCATTTGCCGCGCTGCACAAAAAAACCGATTGGTTAGATGTGGGGCGTTAAAAGCGCCGCTTAGTGCGTTCGTGCCGGGAATATCAAGACGTGTCTTCTTTTCAACAAACCCTTGCAGGACCAGCTATTTTTGCTGGCGTGGGCGTCCATACAGGCGAGCACGTCCGTGTATCGGTTCGCCCCGCGAAGGCCGACGAAGGCATCGTCTTTATCCGCACCGACGTCACAGGCCGTGACAATCGCGTTCACTCGTTCGGCGATTGCGTCACCAAGACCCAGCTTGGCACGGTGATTTCCAACAAGGCCGGCGTCACCGTCGCCACCATCGAGCACCTGATGGCCGCCTTCTGGGCGCTGGGTGTCGACAACGCGCTAGTCGAACTCGACGGGCCGGAAGTGCCGATCGTCGATGGCTCTTCGCAGCCGTTCCTCGAAATCCTCGACCGCGTCGGTGTCCGCGAATTGCGCGCCGTGCGCCAGTCCATCGAAATTCTTGAAACCATTGAAGTTGTCGATGGCGACAAGGTCGCGCGCCTCTCGCCCGCCGACGGTTTCGAGGTGGCCTTCGCCATCGATTTCGACTCAAAGGCCGTTGGCCACCAAGCCATCGATCTGCCGATGGACGGCGAGGCGTTCCGCGCCGAACTGGCCGATTGCCGCACCTTTGGCTTTCTGACCGAGGTCGAGATGCTGCGTTCGATGGGCCTTGCCCGCGGCGGCAGCCTGGAAAACTGCGTGGTCATCGATGGTGACCGGGTGCTCAATCCCGAGGGTCTGCGCCGGCCGGACGAATTCGTGCGGCACAAGGCGCTCGACGCCATCGGCGATCTCTATGTGCTCGGCAAGCCGATCATCGGCCGCTTCGAGGGCGTTCGCGCCGGCCACGGCATCAACAACGCTCTGGTTCGCGCCCTGATGGCGCGCCCGTCCGCCTGGCGGCTTCGTCCGCCCTCGGAAGAGCTGGCTCAAGCCATCTAATTCGCCCGCGCGGCCTTATGCCGTTTGCGTAGGCCTGCCTTGAACGATAGAAGGCTTAACTTCCGGCGAGGGCTTATCGTAATCTTTCGACGGGTACGGGCGCTTGGGGGCGTCTGGTTAGGGAATGTCGTCCTTGCTTCGTAACTCTCGCGCCCCGGCGCCTATCCTGATTGCCCTCATGGCCGCCGCTCTGGCTATCAGCGGCTGCAGCATCCTGAGCAATCCGCTGGGTCCGCCTGCCTATAAGGAACGCCCGGTCGAGGTGCTCTATGGCGTGGCCGGCTCGCTGCTTGATGTCGGCGCCTGGCCAGACTCCATTCTCTATTTCCGCGAAGTGGAGCGTCAGCACCCGAACTCGGACTGGGCGCGCCGCTCGATCCTGATGGCGGCTTACGCCTCGTACCGTATGGGCGACTATCAAGGCTCAGTAGGCGATGCTGAGCGCTACATTCAGCTCTATCCAGGCACGGCGTCGACGCCGTACGCCTATTATCTAAAAGCCATCTGCTACTACGACCAGATCGTCGATGTCGGCCGTGACCAGGGCCAGACCGAACAAGCCCAGACCGCCCTGCGCGACGTGGTCCGGCGCTACCGGGACGATCCCAATGGCCGCGACTACGCCGTCGATGCGCAACTCAAGCTCGACCGGGTGGACGACCACCTGGCCGGCAAGGAAATGACGGTCGGCCGCTTCTACCTGCGCAACGGCGACACGATCGCCGCCATCGGCCGGTTCAAGACCGTGCTCGACCGCTACGCCACCACCAGCCATGCGCCCGAGGCGCTCTACCGCCTGGTCGAGGCCTATTCGACCCTGGGCGTCACCGGCGAGGCCACCCGCAACGCCGCCATCCTGGGTTACAATTTCCCAGGCAGCGACTGGTACGCCGACGCCTATGCCATGCTGACCAGCCAGGGCATCGCGCCCCCGACGGTCAAACCGACGGGAACGCGCCGGGTCAGCAATCTGTTTGGCCTTATGCCCCGCCGCGAGGAAAAACTGCCGGTCGATCCGGCCGGCACAATCAAGCCGCCGCAAGGCCCGTAATACAAAACCGAGGTTGAAGCGGCCCGGATTCGGGAAGATGCTGCCCCGATGCTGATTGGGCTGGCCATTCGCGATGTTGTCCTGATCGAGGCGCTCGACCTCTCGATCGGTCCTGGCTTTACCGCCCTGACCGGCGAGACGGGCGCGGGCAAATCGATCCTGCTCGATGCGCTGGGTCTGGCGACCGGTTCGCGCGCAGAGGCGGGCCTGGTGCGGCGCGGGGCGGCCTCGGCTCAGGCGACCGCGCTCTTTGCCCTACCAGCGGATCACGCGGCCTGGGCTTACCTCGACGACAAGGGCCTCGCCTATGTCCGTGACGAGGATCTGGTGCTTCGCCGCACCCTGGCCGCCGACGGTCGCAGTCGCGCCTTTGTCAACGATCAGGCCACCAGTGTCGCCGTACTGCGCGATCTGGCGGCCATGCTGCTTGAGGTGCATGGCCAGCACGAGACCGTCGGACTGCTGGATTCGGGGACCCACCGGGGTCAGCTGGACGGCTTTGGACGCACCGTTGGCGAACTGGCCGCCACCGGCCAGGCCTGGAGCGCCTGGCGCGCGGCGCGTGAAGGGGCTGACGCCATCAGGGACCGCGCCGGACGTGCGGCGGCTGAGACCGAGGAAATGACGCTACGGCTGGCCGAACTCGACCGCCTCGATCCCCGCGAGGGTGAAGAGGTGGCGCTAGCCGAGGAGCGCGGCCTGCTGGGGGCGGCGGAAAAGGCGCTGACCGATATTGCCGCCGCCCGGGAAGCTCTGGACGGCAACAACCTGACCAGCCGTCTTGCCCAGGCGGCGCGCGCTCTTGAACGGGCCCGCGAGCGAGCGATCCAGGCCGGTGCGAGCCAGGAAGGCCGGGCCGTGCAGCTGATCGCCCAAGCGGCCGCCACCGTTGAGCGGGCGCTCAGCGAGGCGGTCGAGGCGGTGTCGTCGGTGGATGCGGCGGCGGCGGCGTTCGATTTCGAGCCGGACCGACTGGAAAAGGCCGAAGAACGGCTCTTCGCCCTGCGCGCCATGGCCCGCAAGCTGGGATCGACCGTCGAAGAGCTGCCCGCCCTGCGCGCGCGGTTCGCGGCCTCTTTGCGCGAAATTGAAGATGTCGAGGCGGCCATCGCCGAGGCCGAGCGCCTCGCCGCGGTCGCCCGGTCGGCCTATCTGGCGGCGGCCGGGCGCCTGACGGCCGCGCGAACCGCCGCCGGCGACCGCCTGTCACAGGCGATGACCCAGGAACTCGCACCGCTGAAGCTCGACAAGGCGCAGTTCCGCGTCGGCATCGAGCCTTTGCCCGAGGACCGGTTCGGACCGGCCGGCGCCGACAAGATCGCCTTCGAGGTTTCGACAAATCCGAGCGCACCGTTCGGCCCGCTCGGGCAGATTGCCTCAGGCGGCGAGCTGGCTCGCTTTGCCCTGGCTCTGAAGGCTAGCCTGGCGGGACGGGATGCCGATCAGCCCCTGATGATTTTCGACGAGGTGGATCAGGGCGTCGGCGGAGCGGTGGCCGACGCTGTGGGCTTGCGGCTTCGTCGGCTGGCGGCGGGCGCCCAGGTTCTGGTCGTCACCCATTCGCCTCAGGTCGCCGCCCGCGCCAGCGCCCATTGGCGGGTCAGCAAGGGTGGGGAAGGCGGTCAGGTTCGCACCCTGGTGGAGCAGCTCTCCGCGACGGAGCGTGAGGAAGAGATCGCCCGCATGCTGGCCGGGGCCCAGATCACCGATGAGGCAAGGGCCGCCGCGCGCACCCTGATCGCAGGTTAGTCGACCCCCAAGGGCTCGGGCAGCACCGGGGGCGTGCCATCGGGGTGGGTCAAATAGTCCTTCCAGATCTGGTGCGTGCGGGTGGCCGTGAGGTCGATACGGCACTCCATGGCCTTGGCGCTCCGGATCGTGCCGTCCCGCCAATAGGTATAGACGGCGTTGCAATAGGCGTCCCTGTAACCTTGCCACGTGCTCTGGGTTTTCTGAAAAGCGTCCAACGCCTCCTTGTCGTCGGCCAGCTGTTTGACCGCCGCTTCGGTGTATTGGTTCAGCGCCTGGGTGCGCTGCTTGTCTTCCTCTGAAAAGCACGCATCGGAAGCCGGTGTGTTGGTGGCCGCCCTCAGGCAGATATCCAGGGGCGATTGTGCGGTGACCGGTTCGGCGGCGGCGGTTTGCGCGGCGGCGGGCGGCGGCGTTTCGGCCGGGCGGGCGTCCAGCGCCTTCTGATCCACAGCCTCGCCGCAGCCGGCGAGAAACAAAAGAGCGGCAAGGCCGATGGGAGTGGTAAATCTGATCACGGCTGTCGCTCCCGGAGGATATTGGGTCATGGTCTTTGGTGTGCCAAAGGATGGAGTCAATGGCCACGCCGATTGTTCCTGTCGATACGCTATCGGAAAGCGACGCCGCTGACGAACTGACGCGGCTGGCCGACGAGATCGCCGCCCACGACCTGGCCTATCGCGACGAGGCGCCGGTGATCTCCGACGCCGAGTACGACGCCCTTCGCCGCCGCAATAACGAGATCGAGGCCCGGTTTCCGCATCTGGTGCGGGAGAACTCGCCCAATCTGCGGGTGGGCGCGAACCGGGCTGAGAAGTTCTCGCCCGTCGAGCATGGCGTGCCCATGCTGTCGCTGGACAACGCCTTTTCCGATGACGAGGCGCTGGAATTCGACGCCCGGGTGCGACGGTTTCTGAAGCTGGAAGAAGCGGTCGCCTACACGGCCGAACCCAAGATCGACGGACTGTCGGCCTCGCTGCGCTATGAGAAGGGGGTGCTGGTCCAGGGGGCCACGCGGGGCGATGGCCGCACGGGCGAGGACGTCACCGAGAACCTGAGAACCCTGGCCGAAATTCCTGGCCGGCTGAAGGGCGCGGGTTTTCCCGATGTCATCGAAGTGCGCGGCGAGGTCTATCTCGGCCACGAAGAGTTTGCGAAACTGAACGCCGGCGCGGTCGCCGCGGGACAGAAGACCTACGCCAATCCGCGCAACGCAGCCTCCGGGTCGCTGCGCCAGCTGGACACGGCAATCACGGCGGCCCGGCCCTTGCGGTTTTTCGCCTATGCCTGGGGCCGGATCAGCGCGCCGTTCGCCAAAACCCAGGGCGAGGCACTGGACCTTTTGCGTGCGTGGGGCTTCCAGGTAACCCCGCAAACCCAGCAGGTCACCGGCGTTGAAGGCCTGCTGGCGGCCTATCGCGACATGGAAGCCATGCGTCCCAAGCTGGCCTTCGACATCGACGGGGTGGTCTACAAGGTCGACCGGCTGGATTGGCAGGAGCGGCTCGGCTTCATCACCCGCACCCCGCGCTGGGCCATCGCTCGAAAATTCCCCGCTCAGCAGGCCCGAACACGCCTCAATGCGATTGATCTGCAGGTCGGCCGCACCGGTGCGATCACCCCCGTCGCGCGGCTGCAACCCATCACGGTTGGCGGTGTGACAGTCGAAAACGCCACCCTGCACAACGGCGACGAGATCGCTCGCAAGGATATTCGCGTCGGCGACATGGTCATCATCCAGCGGGCGGGAGACGTGATCCCCCAGGTGCTGGGCCCGGTACTGGAAGAACGGCAGGAAGGCTCACAACCTTTTGAATTTCCGACCTATTGCCCGTGTTATCTGAAGACACCGCTGGCGCGTGAAACGACCTCCGGCGGGGCCGAGACCGTGGTGCGCCGCTGCACCGGCGAGTTCGCCTGCCCGTTCCAGCGGGTCGAACATCTGATGCATTTCGTCTCGCGCCGGGCCTATGACATCGAGGGCCTGGGCGAGAAACAGATCGCGGCGTTCTATGAGGAGGGCCTGGTCAAGGAACCAGCCGACATCTTCCGCCTGGCGCGCAACGAGACGGCGCTGGCTGAGCTTCGCACCCGCGACGGTTACGGCGAGACCTCAGTGACCAACCTAGTGGCTGGCATCGAAGCGCGGCGCGCCATCGCGCTCGACCGCTTCATCTTCGGCCTCGGCATCCGGCATGTGGGCGAGACCACGGCCATGACCCTGGCGCGCGGCTATGGCTCTCTGGAGGCGTTCCTGGCGGCCATGGATAAGGTGGCGAAGGACGATGCCGAAGCCATCGAAGAACTCGATGCGCTGGACCAGATCGGTATCGCGGTGGTCGAGGCGGCGAAAACCTATTTCGGCGAGGATCACAACCGCCGCATCGTCGCCGACCTGGTGGCTGAACTGACAGTGCAGGACGCCGAAAAGCCCAAGACCGATACGGCCGTGGCTGGCAAGACGGTGGTCTTTACCGGCGCGCTGGAGCGCCTGACGCGTGATGAGGCGAAAGCCCAGGCCGAACGGCTGGGGGCCAAGGTCTCCGGCTCGGTGTCGAAGAAGACCGATATCGTCGTGGCCGGCCCGGGCGCAGGCTCGAAGCTGAAGGCCGCCACCGAACTTGGCATCCAGGTGCTGACCGAAGACGAGTGGATCACCCTGGTGGGTGGCTAGGGAGAAAGACATGCAGCGTTCCATCACCGGCGAAGTGGCCTGGATCACCGGCGCGGGCAGCGGCATCGGCCAATCGGCGGCGGCCAAGCTTGCTGCCGCCGGCGCAAAGGTCGTCCTCACCGGTCGCCGCCCGGGACCTCTGGAGGAGACAGCGGCTCTGGTTCGCGCCGCGGGTGGCGAGGCGCTGGTCGCGCCGGCCGATTGCACCGATCCGGTCGCTGTCGAGGCCGTGGTCAAGGAGATCATGGGCGCGTTCGGCCGCTGCGACATCGTCGTCAACAACGCCGGGATGAATATCGTGGGGCGTAGCTGGTTAGACGTGACCGACGAGGGGTTCGACAGCGTCATTGCCGCTGACCTGAACGGTCCATTCTACGTCACTCGCGCCGTCCTGCCGATCATGCGCGCTCAGAAGGGCGGGCTGTTGATCCAGGTCTCGTCCTGGGCCGGCGTCTATGTACCGCTGCTGACCGGACCCGCCTATACCGCGGCCAAGCACGGCCTCGTGGCCATGAGCGAGAGCATCAACCAGGCCGAATGCGTCAACGGCATCCGCTCGTGCTGCATCTGCCCGGGCGAGGTCGCCACCCCCATCCTCGACAACCGCCCGGTCCCGGTGCCGGACGAGGAAAAAGCGCGCATGCTGCAGTCCGACGACCTCGGCGAAACCATCCTCTATGTGGCCCGCATGCCGGCCACGGTCTGCGTCAACGAGATCCTGATCAGCCCGACCTGGAACCGGCTTTACGTGGCCAATTTGCAGCGGGCGCTATAGCGGCGCGCAGGCGCCTTTCAGCCAGGTCCGCACGTCCTCATCCACTAGCGGGTTCACGCTCTTTAGGACCCGGGCGTGATAGGCGTTGAGCTGGGCGCGTTCGGTTTCTGACAGCAGGCTGACGTCCACGCAGCGCCGGTCGACCGGCGCCAGGGTCAGGGTTTCAAAGCCCAGCATTGGGCGCTCGCCGCCGCTGATTTCCGCTTCCGGAACAACGACCTGCAGGTTCTCGATACGGATGCCGTAGCCTCCTTCCTTGTAGTAGCCCGGCTCGTTGGAGACGATCATGCCGGGCTGGAAGGCCACTGTGCTGGCGCGCTTGGAGATATTGTGCGGGCCTTCGTGGACGCCGAGATAGCTGCCGACGCCGTGACCGGTGCCGTGGTCGAAATCGAGGCCCGCCGACCACAGGGGCGCGCGGGCGAGCACGTCGAGCTGCGAGCCCGTGGTGCCGGCCGGGAAGCGCACATGGCCCAGCGCCAGATGGCCCTTCAAGACGAGGGTGAAGCGAGCCTTCATCTCGGCCGTCGGCTCGCCGATCGCGAGGGTGCGGGTCACGTCCGTGGTGCCGTCGAGATATTGGCCGCCGGAATCGATCAGCAGCAGGGAGTTGTTCTCCAGCGGCCGGTTCAGGCGCTCGGTAACGCGATAGTGGATCACCGCCCCATTCGAGCCGGTTCCGGTGATGGCGTCGAAGGACAGGTCCTTCAGCGCGCCGGTTTCCTCGCGGAACCGTTCCAGCGTCTTGGCGACGGTGATCTCGTCGATGTTCTGATGGGTCTCGAGCCAATGGAAAAACCGCGCCAGCGCCGCCCCGTCGCGCAAGTGCGCCTTTCGGGCGCCCTCGACCTCGATGGCGTTTTTCAGCGCCCGGGGCAGGATGGTCGGGTCCTGGCCCCGCACGATCTCTGCGCCCGCCGCCTCCAGCTGTTCGAAATACCAGGCCGACGACAGGGCCGGATCGATCAGCGCGCGGGCCCCTTTCAGCGCCGCGAGCGCCGGGCCAAGCTCGTCCGGCGTCTTCAGCGAAACCTGGTTGCCCAGCCAGGCCGGCAAGTCGGCCGTCACCTTGGCGGGGTCGAGGAACAGCTGGGCCGTGCCGTCCGCCTTCAGGATCGCCTGGCTAAGGGGTAGGGGGCTGCGGATCACGTCGCCGCCGCGGATATTGAAAAGCCAGGCGACGGATGCCGGCGCGGTGATCACCGCCGCATCGGCGCTCTGATCGGCCAGCGCCTGGCCCAGCCGCGCCCGCTTGTCGGCCGAATCCTCGCCTGAATAGTCCGTCGGATGGGGCACGACGGGCGCCGCCGGCTGCGGCGGGCGGGCGTTGGCCCAGGCGGCGTCGACCGGATTGCCCGCCACCGGAACCAGCCGCGCGCCGGATTTGGCAACCGCCGCCTTCAGCCGGTCGAGCGCATCGGGGCTGTGCAGGCGCGGGTCATAGCCGACGCTCCAGCCGGACTTGGTCTGTTCTTCCAGATATTTCGGCACGCCGCCTTCGATCAGGTCGCGAATTTCGAAGGTCGCGCCATCGACCTGATCACGCACCTGCATGGTGTAGCGTCCGTCGACAAAGATCGCCGCCTTGTCGGCCAGGATCACCGCCGCTCCGGCCGAACCGGTAAACCCCGACATCCACCCCAGCCGGTCGTTGGCGGCGGGCAGATATTCGTTCTGGTGCTCGTCCTCGTGCGGCACGACGAACCCATCCAGACCCTGCGTCTTCATGACCGCGCGGATCAGCGGAACGTGGCGGGGGCCGAAGGACGGATCGGTCTTTTCATCGAAGGTCTGACGCATCCGCCAAATCTAGATCATTCGCGCCGTCGCGTCATTGATCGCAGTAACAGGACTACGGTCTACTGAGGCGCGGGAGCAGCCGGCGCCGACGGAGCAGGAATATTGATGATGGTCGGAGCGGGTGCGGGCTGAGACGACGCCTTGGACGCAGTGTCGGCGGCTCGATCGGCGGAGGCCTGGGCGCGGTCCGCGGCGCTTTCGGCGGCGGACTGGGCGCTGGAGCCCACTGACTGCGAGGCTTCGAGCTGACCCGTCAAGCGGCCCTGTTCGGTGGCGTTGATCAGATCGGTGGGGGTAGCCTGCGGCTGACGGGTGACGAAGAAGACGATGGCGACAATAGCGGCGATGGCGACAAGGCCGCCAATCCACCACACGGCAGAGTCATTTTCCCGCACCTCGGTGGTGTGGACGACAACGGGTTCGATTTCCTTGATGATCATGGGTGTGCTCCTGGACTGGCAAGAAAGCGCGATGTCGAATGAACGCCGGGTCCACTCGCCAGTTCCCCGTTCAGGGGCGGATCAGCAACAGGGTTGACCAGGCATCCCGATCGAGCCGGGTCTGAATCTTGAACCCATGCGCCAGATAGGCTGCCCGCACGGCCCTAGCCTGTGTGCGCAGGAGGCCTGAGAGGATCACCTGGCCGCCCGGCTTCAGGGCTAGTCGAATATCGCCGGCCAGGCTGATCAGTGGACGAGCGAGGATGTTGGCAAAGACGAGGTCGTAGGGTGCGTGACGCGTGACCACGCTGGCGCCCAATCCGCTGGCGTGCACAAACCGGACTCTGGCGCCGTTCAGAGCCGCGTTCTCGCGGGCGATGCGCACCGATGGCGCGTCGATGTCCGTGCCGACGGCGATCCGGGTTCCGGAAAGGGCCGCCGCGATGGCCAGGATGCCGGTGCCCGCGCCGACATCCAGAACGCGCGGGGACCGCCTCCGTTTCAGCAAGGCGTCATAGGCGATGAGACATCCCACCGTCGTGCCGTGGTGGCCTGTGCCGAACGCCGCGCCCGCCTCAATGCGCAGATTGATCGCGTTTGGCGGCGCGCGCCCTTGATCGTGGGCGCCATAGATGAAGAACCGCCCCGCCCGCACTGGCGGTAAACCTGACAGCGACATGGCCAGCCAATCGGCGTCGGCGAGCTTTTCGACCACGACCCTGAGGCCGCCGGCTTCGAGAATGCGCGTCAGACCGGCGGCTTCCTCGTCGGTCGTCGGAAAGGCGTCGATGCGCCAGATATCGCGGTCTTCGTCCTCTTCGAGGATAGAATAGGTGGCGGCCTCCAGCGCGATGTCGGCGTCGATGCGTTCGGCGGCGGCTTCGGCCTTGGCTCTGGGCCCACGGGCAATGACCTGAACCGGATCAGACAAGGGCGAGGTCTTTCACGAGGCGTTCAGCCAAAGCGGCGGCGTCCCACGATGGGGCTCGGGGGGCGTGGAGGACGGCGATGCCGGGTGCGAATTCCGCCAGAGCCGAAGTGACCTCGGAGGCGTCGGGGTGATCGCCGGCGCTTTGGCTGACCACAATGGCGGCGACGGGCAGTCGGCGGATGCTGAGGGCCGCAAGCGCGGTGAGGGTATGGCTGACCGCGCCCAGATAGGAGCCGGAGACCAGCAGGGCCGGCAGCTTCAGGCTGCGGATAAGGTCGAGGTTGGTGGTTCCCTCGGCGATGGGCGACATTACCCCGCCGGCGCCCTCGATGACCAGCAGGGCCTTGCCGCTTTGCGCCAGACGCGCGCCGCAGAGGCTGCCCAGTACGCGGGCCTCGATGGTCTTACCCTCGGCGCGCGCCGCCGATGGCGGGGCGAGGGGGGCGGAAAAGCGCAAGGGCGACATGCGATCAAGGCCGGAGAGCGGCTGACCCAGCGCCTCGAGTAGCAGAGCCGCGTCGTTGTCTTCCGGGCCGACATAGCCGCTGAGCACGGGCTTGAAGGCGTCGACAGCGGTTCCCCGGGCGCGCAGCGCGCGGATCAGGGCGCAGGCGACAAAGGTCTTGCCGACATCGGTGCCGGTGGCGGTGACGAAGAGACCCGGCATCAGGCGGCGAACTTGCGCACGCAGGCCGCGAGGCGCTCGATTTCATCGTCCGGATGGCCGGCGCTGAAGGCCAGGCGCAGGCGCGCGGTTCCGACCGGCACCGTAGGCGGACGGATCGCCACCACGAGGAACCCTTCGGCCTCCAGCACCGCCTGCGCGGCCATCGCGGCGGCAGGCTCGCCTAGGATGACCGGCACGATGGCGCTTGTCGCCTCCGGCAGGTTGGCTGCGCGCGTGAAGGCTCGCGCCGTGGCCAGCGGCAAGGCGCAAAGGCCCGGATCGCGCTCGATGATCTGGAGCGCCGCCAGCGCCGCCGCGGCGCTCGCCGGCGGCAGGCCGGTGGAATAGACGAGGGTGCGGGCCCGGGTCTTGATCAGGTCGATGGCCGCGCGGCTGCCGCAGACATAGCCCCCGGCGCTCGCCAACGCTTTGGAGAGCGTGCCCATCTGCAGGTCAACGCGGGCGTCCGGAAAGAGCCCGCCTGTGCCGCGGCCCTCAGCCAGCACGCCGACGCCGTGGGCGTCGTCGGTCATCAGCCAGGCGCCGTAGCGCTCGGCGACCTTGGCCAGGGCAGTCAGCGGCGCAACGTCGCCATCCATGGAAAAGACGCCCTCGGTGACGATCAGGCGCGCGCCGCGCGGATCGGCCGCCGACAGGCGCCGTTCGAGGTCGACGAGGTCGTTGTGCCGGAAAGCCTGGGCCTCCGCGCCGGAAAGCCGGGCCCCCGCCCAGATGCAGGCATGCGCCCGCTCGTCGATGAACAGGTGATCCCTTTCACCCACGAAAGTCGGGATGGTTCCGGTGTTGGCGGCATAGCCGGTCGAGAACACGCAAGCGGCCTCGGTTCCCTTGAACGCGGCCAGGCGCCCCTCGAGCTCTTCCATCAGCGGGTGATCGCCGGTGACCAGGCGCGAGGCGCCGGCGCCGGTTCCGTAGAGCGCGATCGCCTCCGTCGCGGCGGCTTTGACGGCGGGATGGTTGGTGAGGTTCAGATAGTCGTTGCAGGAAAACGAGAGATAGCGCTTGCCGTTCCGCTCCACCCACGGCCCGTCCAGGCGGCGCGTACGGACAAGGGTGCGGCGAAGGCCGCCCGCGTCGAGCACGGCCAGTTTGGCTCTGGCGAAGGCGTCTAGGCTCTGCATGGGTTTAGGGGCATAGCAGGAGCCCATGGAAAAGGAACCCGATTGGTTGGTCGAAGGGGCGGCGCATGTCTGGCGGCCCTATCTGCAGATGAAGACGGCTAAGCCACCTTTGCCGGTGGTGCGAACCGACGGCGTGCGCCTCTATCTGGCGGAAGGGCGCGCGCTGATCGACGGGATCGCCAGCTGGTGGACGGCGGCGCACGGCTACAATCATCCGCATATCCGAAAGGCGGTCGAGACCCAGCTTTCGCTGATGCCGCATGTGATGTTCGGCGGTCTGGCCCACGAGCCGGCCTACCGGCTCGCGGCGCGCCTGGCGAAGCTCCTGCCGGGCGATCTGAACCACGTGTTCTTCGCCGAGTCCGGCTCGGTTTCGGTCGAGATCGCCATGAAGATGGCCCTGCAGTTCTGGATTAATCGCGGCATGGCGGGACGAACAAAATTCCTCGCCTTCCGCGGCGGCTATCATGGCGACACCCTGGCGACGATGACCATCTGCGATCCGGAAGAGGGGATGCACAGCCTGTTTGCCGGCGTCATGCCGGCTCAGGTGATCGCCGATTTGCCGTTGGATGAGGCCGCGGAGGCCGCGCTGGATCAGCTGCTTGCGGAACGGAAAGGCGAGATCGCGGCGATCATCACCGAGCCCCTGGTGCAAGGCGCGGGCGGAATGATCTTTCACGAACCGGAGGTGCTGCGGCGGCTGCGGCGACTCGCCGACAAACACGATATCTTGCTGATTTTCGACGAGATTTTCACCGGTTTTGGCCGCACGGGGTCGATGTTCGCCATGGATCAGGCGGGCGTTGAGCCAGACATCGTCACCCTGTCGAAAGCCCTCACCGGTGGAACCCTGCCGCTATCGGCGGCGATCGCCTCCACGCGGGTGTTCGACGCCTTCTGGTCTGACGATCCGGGCGCGGCGCTGATGCACGGGCCGACCTATATGGCCAATCCGCTCGCCTGTGCGGCGGCTAACGCCTCACTGGATCTCTTCGAGGACGGTCTCTGGCGCGGGCGTGTTCAGGCGATCGAGACGGCCTTGCGCGACGGGCTGGAGCCTTGCCGAGACCTGCCGGATGTCACCGATGTCCGGGTTCTGGGGGCGATCGGCGTTGTCGAATTCGCGAAGGCGGTCGACACCGGCGGGCTTTGCGCCCGCTTCGCCGAGCTGGGCTGCTGGATCCGGCCGATGGGCCGGGTTGTCTATCTGACCCCGCCATTGGTCATCGATGAGGGCGACCTGAGCCGGCTCACCGCCGCGGTCCGCCAGGGCCTCGGCGTCAACTGACGGCGGGGTGGCGCTGACCGTGGAACCCGGAAGCTGAACGGACCAGCGATCCGCGGGGGGGGGTCCACCCGTAGAATTCCGCCGGAGCGGCGACTGTACGATTGGCCCAGTTGAAGGGACGAAATTCCTGACGGGGGCCGCCGAAGCTGGCGTCGCCCGGGTTGATAAGGAAGCCCGCGGCCACCGCCAGGGCAAAGGAGACTCCGGCGCCGATCATGACCATGCGTTGAGGCCCGAACAGCAACATTATCGGGGGCGGGATCGCGATACTCATGCAGACGCAGCGCGCCAGAGCTCGAAAGGTTCTCGAAAATCACAGTGATCTAAAGCTAGGGTGGGTCGTGAGCGAAATTATTCCCCCGTGCGTGATCCTCAACGAGCCTCAGCTGGCCGAAAATATCGGTTCGGTGGCCCGGGTGATGGCCAATTTCGGCCTGTCCGAACTGCGCCTGGTTCGCCCGCGCGACGGCTGGCCGCAGGAGCGGGCCTGGGTGAGCGCGTCGGGCGCCAACTGGCCGCTGGACAACGCCAAGGTCTATCAGCGGCTGGAGGCCGCCGTCGCCGACCGCCAGATCGTCTTTGCCACCACCGCCCGCAACCGCGAACTGCGCCTGCCGGTGATGACGCCGCGGGAGGCGGCGGCAAAGCTGCATGAGGCCGCCGCCGCAGGACAAAATATCGCCATCCTGTTCGGCGGCGAGCGGGCGGGGCTGGAAACCCAGGACATCGCTCTTTGCCAGGGGGTGGTGACTATCCCGATCGATCCGAAATTCCATTCCCTGAACCTCGCTCAGGCCGTGGCCCTTTGCGCCTATGAATGGCGGACGGCGGTGGCCGACGTGGCGCCGCCGCGGTTCAAGTACATGGAAAGCCCGCTGGCCGACCAGGCGATGCTGGACGGCCTGTTCGACCACCTGGAGAGCGAACTGGACGCGGGCGGTTTCTTCCATCCGCCCGAGAAGAAGCCCTCCATGGTCGACAACCTGCGCGCCATCTTCGCCCGCGCGGGACTGAACGAGCAGGAAGTGCGGACCCTGCGCGGGGTGATCACCGCGCTGTCGAAGGGGCGGGGACGGGTGCTGGAGAAGCTCGCGAGAAAGCGCGAGGAGGCCAAGTGAACCTGTTTGAAGACCTCGCCATCCCGATCATCCAGGCCCCGATGGTCGGCGCTGTCGAGTGCGATATGGTCGTCGCGGTCTCGAAGGCTGGCGGCCTCGGCACGCTTGGCTGCGCGGCGATGTCGCCGGATGAAATAGCCGCCGCGGCGCGCGACATTGGCTCAAAGACCTTTGCGCCGTTCGGCCTCAATCTGCTGATCACCCGGCCAACCAAGCCATCGGCCCAGACCCTGGACGCGGCGCTGGAATGTCTGCGGCCGTGGTACGAGCGCGTCGGCGCGCCGGTTCCGGAACTGCCCGAGCGCTTCGCGCACGATTTTTCCGCCCAGCTCGCCGCCGTCGCAAAGGCAAGGCCGGCCATCGCCTCGTTCGCCTTCGACATCCTCACGCGCGAGGAGATGGCGCTCCTGAAGGGCAATGGGATCAAGGTCATGGGCACGGCGAACAGCGTGGCCGAAGCGCTCGCCTGGCGCGATGTCGGCGCCGATTTCGTCTGCGCTCAGGGCTTTGAGGCCGGCGGCCATCGCGGCGCCTTCCTCACCGCCCAGGACGAAGCCCTTGTCGGAACTCTGCCGCTCGTCGCCACCTGCCTCGCGGCGGTGGACATCCCGGTAATCGCCGCTGGCGGCATCATGGATGGGCGAGGGGTTGCGGCCGCGCTGGCGCTGGGGGCCGCAGCTACTCAGATGGGGACGGCTTTCCTGCTCGCCGACCAGTCCACCGCCAACCCGGTCTGGAAGAAGGCGCTGGCCGAGAGCCCACCCGACGCCACCCGCCTGACCCGCGCCATCTCCGGCCGCTATGCGCGAGGCATTGAGAACGACTTCATGCGCGACCTGCGCAGCGTCGAAAAAGACGTCCCCGCCTATCCCGTCCAGAACCGCCTGACCCTTGCCCTGCGCGCCGCCGCGACGGCGAATGGCGACCCTTCCGTCCTCTCCCTGTGGGCCGGTCAGGCTTATCCGCTGGCCCGCACCGGCGATGCGGGCGAGATGGTCAAGGCGTGGTGGCAAGAGGCGCGCGAGACCGCCAAGTCCCTGGTCGCTCGCACGCGCTGACCCTTACGGTGCGAGCCCCAACGCCCGGTTGATCTCCGGATCAGCGATTTTGGCCGCCATGTCCCGCACGGTCAGGCCGGCGCGGTTCTTGAGGTCCAGGCTCGCGCTGTAGCGCTTCAGGATCGTCACCACGGCGGGCCGTTTGGCCTGGACAGCGAGCATCAGGGCGGTGTTGCCCTCAGCATCCTGCCCATCGACGGCGAGCCCGCCGGCCAGCAACATCTCCACCTCGGCCGTCAGACCGGTCTGGGCCGCCGCGCGCAGGCGATCGGCCTGATCCGCTGGTGTCCGGTTGGCGAAATCCGAGCTGCTGAACGCTCCCGCCGCCGCGCCGCCACGGCCCTCGCCTCTGCCTGCCGCTGCGGCCGCCGCCGCTTCGGATCTGGCCAAGGGCGCCGGCGCGGGTGGGGGAATTTCGCGCGGCTGGATTACGGGCGGCCGCGGGGCCGGCCGTGGAGGCGGCGGTGGGGGAGACGGTGGTGGAGACGGTGGTGGAGCAGGAGGCGGTGGTGGAATCGTAATGGGCGGCGGCGGAATCGTGATGGCCGGGGGCGGGGCGGCAGGCGGCGCGGCGTTGGATGGCCTCGGGACAACGACGACCGGCGGCGGAGCCACCTTCCGGGTCTGGCGTTCAAGCAGCGGCTTGTCGGTCTTCGCGGGCGCCTCGGGCGGCGCCAGGCGTTCGTTTGTGCTGATGGCCCCGGACGCCGCAGCATCGGCGGCGGGGGCCGCCGGCTGCGGCGTCGGCGGCAAGGGCGGCTGCGACCCGGTGTCGACCTTCACCGTGTTCGGCCAGTAGAGGCGGCCGGCCGCAAAGACGACCAGGCCGGCGACGCTGGCGGCCATCAGCCATCCGCCAGTCCGTCGAACAGAACCAAAGGGCCTGACCGGCGGCCTGACCGGCTCACGCGCCACTGCCTCCAGCACCCGCGCCCGCCGCGCCGCGCGGGCCGCCCCGTCGGCCAGCACCGCCTCGGCCTGGGCATAGGCCTGGTCGATCGGATCGGGGGTTATGTCTTGATCAGACATGTTCCGTCCTTTCACCGGCCAGCGTTTCTCTCAGTTTGGCGCGCGCATAGCGCAGCCGGCTCTTGGCCGTTTCGGCGGGCACGCCGGTCGCCTCGGCAATCTCTTCGAGCGACAGCCCCCCGTCGGCGAACATGATGAAGGCGCCCCTCTGTTCGAGGGGCAGGGCCTCGACGGCGGCGACCAGCCGTTCGGCCAATTCGCGCGATTGCAGCCTGTCGAAAGGCGATGGCTCCGAGTCAGCGATCCGCATCACCGCGTCCTCGTCGGCGGAGGCCAGGATCGTCACCTTCTGGCGGCGGAACTGATCCCACACCTTGTTGCGGGCGATGGTGTAGAGCCAGGCGCGAAAGCTCGCCCGGGCCGGATCGAAGCTGGCGGCATTGCGGGTGATCGCTATCCAGGTTTCCTGGTGCAGATCCTCGGCCACCGACGCATTGGCCGGTCCCAGCATTCTGCGGATGAACTGAAAACATGGCTGATCATGCCTGTCGTAGAGGCGTGTAAAGGCGTGCGGATCGCCCGCGCGGTGGGCGCGCAACAGTTCGGCGTCGTCCGCTCCCGTGGGCTCCATCAACGCCCAGTCTAGCCGCCGTTTTACGGCGTGCGCAAACACTCAGGGTTTCCCGCGGCGGGTCAGGGACAAATCCTCCTTGTGATGGACTACGCGCCGGATCGAAAAACGGGGTCAGAACCGGCGAAGGCGCGGCTCCACGTTGACTTGTCCCGCCATTTTCCCCATACACCGCCCCTTCGCGCGCGGGCTTGCCCGTACGTGCACTACGGATGATGCGAAAACCGCCGTTGAGATCGCCGCTTCAATCGTGAAGCAGCCGGGCCGCATCGAAGAGATGAGTATACCTATGTCCAAGCGCCATAGCGCCAAGTACAAAATCGACCGCCGGATGGGCGAAAACATCTGGGGTCGTCCGAAGTCCCCGGTCAATCAGCGTCAATACGGCCCCGGCCAGCACGGCCAGCGCCGCAAGAACAAGGTCTCGGACTTTGGCCTGCAGCTGCGCGCCAAGCAAAAGCTGAAAGCCTATTACGGCAACATCACCGAAAAGCAGTTTTCGAGCCTCTACAAGAAGGCCGACGCCAAGAAGGGCAACACCGCCGAGGTGCTGATCGGCCTGCTGGAAAGCCGGCTGGATGCGGTGGTCTACCGCGCCAAGTTCGTACCGACCCCGTTTGCCTCGCGCCAGTTCGTCAACCACGGCCACGTGCAGGTCAACGGCAAGCGGGTGAATATCGCCAGCTATTCGGTGAAGCCGGGCGACATCGTCTCGGTGCGCGAGCGCTCGCGCAACATGGCGCTGGTGCTGGAAGCCATGCAGAGCGTCGAGCGCGAAACTCCGGAATATATCGAAGTCGACGCCAAGAACCTGGCGGCCAAGTTTATCCGCGCGCCGGAGCTGGCCGAAGTGCCCTATCCGGTGAAGATGGAGCCGAACCTGGTGGTCGAGTACTATTCGTCCTGATTGGTCGGACTTTTTTGCGAATTCAAAAAGGGCTCCGGTTTTCCGGGGCCTTTTTTTCGGCTCATGCGTTTGAATCGAATGAAAAGGAACATTCACATGCGCATTGTCCTCCCAGTGACGCTGATGATCCTGTGCTCCACCGGCGCGGCCTTCGCTCAGCGCGGCGGGCCGCCTCCTGGGCCGGCCCCCTACGCGCGTGCGCCGAACTACGATGGGCCCCAGCCACCGCCCGACCCTTATGACAGAGGTCCCGCCTATCCGCGCGACCGCACCGAGGCGGTCTATGCCATCCAGGCCGAGCGCACCGGCGTGCGAATTCGCGTGTCTTCCAACGGCTGCACCAGGAAGCAGGATTTCCGCCTACAAGTTGCGAGGTCAGATCCGGCGCGAATTACCCTTGAGCGACGCACCCCCGATCGTTGTCGGTCCTTCGCCATGGGCTCGGCCTGGCTGACGTTCAGCTATGCTGAATTGCGCATCAGCGCGCGCGACCCGTTCGTGCTGACCAATCCGCTGACGGCCTGGACCGGACCGGGAAACTAGGGCGCTTACCCGTGCAGGGTCAGGCCTTTTTCGGTCATCAGGGTCTTCAGTTCGCCATTTCCAAACATCTCGCGCACAATATCGGCTCCGCCGACGAACTCGCCCTTCACATAGAGCTGCGGAATGGTCGGCCAGTCCGAGAAGCGCTTGACGTCTTCGCGAAGTTCCTCGTTGGCCAGCACGTTGACGCCGGCGAACTCGACGCCCAGGTGATCGAGAATCTGCACCACCACGGCCGAGAATCCGCATTGCGGCTCGTCGGGCACGCCCTTCATGAACAGGACGACGTCGTGGTCGCGCACCGCGCCCTCGATAAAGGCGCGGATCGGGGTGGTTTCGGTGGTCTCGGTCACGGCAAAGGCCTTCAGCGTTGGGGCAGGGCTTTCAGCTAGGCGCCCCGGTCCTCAGGGTCAAGCCCGTGCGGCGACCTGTCCGTGACCGAATTTCGCCATCTCTATACGTGGCCCCAACCCCGGCGGCATGTCTCGTTCGGCAATCGCGGCGAGTTCGGCGAGTCGAGGGGCGTGTTCGGTCGTTAGCTGCACGGTGGCCAGCGCCGGCTGAGTCAGGGCATAGGCCAGGCAGATTTCCTCGGCGCTCCAGCCATGCACCTCGTGAAGGAAGGCGTAGGCCTCGGCCTTCACCTCGTCGGAGCTCTTCTGTCCGCCCCAGAACAGGCGTCTGGGCAGAATGGTTTTTTGGGGGGGGTGGGCGAGAGTGGCAGGCAGAAAGTCATAGCCCATGATGGTCATGCTCTGATCACAGGCTTCACGGATGCGGTTGCGGCTGATCCAGCCCGACTGCAGGGAATAGGGAATGGACAGAACGTCGAACTTCCGCGTCGAGATATAGGTGTCTATCGCGTTGCCCTCGCCGGAAATGCCGATGTGCCGGGTTTGCCCCCTCTCGCGCATCGTATGGAGAGACTCGAGGCTTTCCAGGCTGAGCGCGTCTTCGGCCGGGTCGTTGAGCAATACGGCGTCAAAATAGTCGAGGCCGCTACGCGCGAGGCTGGACTCGATCATCCGGGTCATGCCCAGCGCGCTGAAGTCATTTCCGTGAAGCGGCGTGGGCCCCAGGCGCTTGGCAACGAACACCAGATGCCGATCCACCGAGGAAAGCGCTGCGGCCAGGCCGTCCGTGATCGCCGGGTCTTGCCCCGCGATTTCAAACGCGTTGATGCCGTTTTCCAGGGCGTCGAAGACGAGGCCCTTCCAGTCCATGCGCTGGCGGTTCTGGGTGACGTCGGTCAGCGACAGCGAAATCGCTGAAATCGCCATGCTGTTGGAACCGAAGGATCTGTAGCGCATCGCCTTAGGCTCCGCCTGGTGTTGAAGTTTCGAGGGCCAGGGCATGCAATTCGCCGCCGACCTTGCCCTTCAGGGCCGCATAAACAAGCTGGTGCTGACGCACGCGCGGCATGCCGCGGAAGGCCTCGTCGACGATGCGCGCCTTGTAGTGGTCGCCGTCGCCGGCCAGATCCTCGATGGTGATCTGGGCGTGCGGAAAGGCTGCACGCAGTTCAGCTTCGAGCTGGGCCTGGGCCATTGGCATCGGACGGGTCTTCCTCCAGTCATGACAAATGGACCGGAAACCCTAAATGCGCGCTTAAGGGGCTGATTTCAGAGGACATCGCCCGGCCTGGGCCCGCCCAGGAAGGTCAGCCAGCCGGCGACGACGATCCAGTGGAAGACCACGCCGGGCCACAGTGAGCCCGATCGCATGCGCAGGACGGCGCAGATGACGCCCAGTGTGGCGGAAATGGCGAGGAAGTCCGCGCGCCAGAAGAACGGTGCAAAGCCTTGCCAGATGAAGGGCTGCACGATGTGCCAGAGCACAAAGATTAGCGTCGATCCGCCGACCCAGATTATCGGCCGCTCTGTCTCGCGCCAGCTCGGTAGGTAGGCGCGAAAAAGGGTCTCCTCGGCCAGGGACGGAATGAAAAAGCTGATCAGGACGATCGGTTGCCAGCACACCGACAGAGGCGTGACGTGCAGCAGGCCGGTCGCAAAGCCCAGCACGCCAGTCGCCAGGGCAAAGAGCGGCAGCAACCCTCCGGCCAGCACCCAATCGGCGCGCCTGGGCGCGATAGTGAAGGCCGCGAGGCAGCGGCGGGCAAGGGTGGTCAGGGTGTTCATTGGCGCTCACCGCAGACTAGGGCAGAGCCGGTTGCGTGATAACGAATTATTCCCGCCGCGAAACCCGCAGCCTGATCCCGTGCTTCGCCCTCAGCGTAATCCGGTGGCTGGGCATGGGTTCGGCTTCACCGGGCGGGTCGACCTCGTAGCGTTTCATGATTTCCGCGAGCGCGATCATGCCTTCCTGCATGGCGAAGGCGGCGCCGATGCAGATGCGCGGGCCCTGGCTGAAGGGGATATAGGCGAAGCGGTCGATCTTCTCCCGGTTCCCTGGCAGGAACCGCTCGGGCTTGAAGGCGTCCGGATCGTCCCACAGCAGCTTGTGGCGGTGGACGACGTAAGGCGTGATCAGCACCGCGGTATTGGCCGGGATTTCCTGGCCGCAGATGACGTCCGCCTCCTTGGCCCGGCGGGCCAGCGACGGGGCGGGCGGATAGAGGCGCATGGCTTCCTCCAGCACCGCACGGGTCCAGGGCATGGCGTCTTCCCAATTGGGGTTGGCAAGGTCGAAGGCGTCGGCTTCGGCCTGAACATGGGCCTGGGCCGCCTTGTCATGAGATATCAGGTGCAGGGTCCAGCCCAGCGCCCGGGCGGTGGTCTCGTGACCGGCCAGGATGAAGGTGAGGATATTGCAGGCCACCTCGCGCTCGGAGAGCGTGCCACCGCCCTCGACGTCGCGAGCGGTGATCAGGGCGGTGAGCAGGTCGTCAGGCGCGTCCTCGCCGGCCTCGATAATGGCGCGGCGATCGGCGACCAATTGCGCCACACGTTTTTCGAAGAACCGGGCCATCCCGCCGCCCATGAGTTGGCCCAGGCGCGGGATCCACTTTGGGGCGTCGAGCACCTCCAGCGGATCGATCCGCGCGGCGGTGTCGAGGAAGCCCGTCAGCGCCCGTTCGAACTGGGCGGCCTCCCCGCCCAGCATGTCCGAGAACATGGTCGCCGAGATGATCTCGAAGGTCAGCGCTGTCATCTCGTGGTCGATGTTGATGACAGCGACCGAGCGGTCATCCAGCCAACCCTTCACCCGCGCTTCGCTGACCTCGCGCATGCGGGCGGCGAGCACCGCCGTGCGAGCGGGCGTGAACAGCGGCGCCATGATCCGACGGGCCCGTTTCCAGTCATCGCCTTCGACCAGCAAGAGGCCCTCGGCGAGCAGGGGGCCGAGGACACGCTTTTGCAACGCGCCCTTGTCATAGTTCTTGGCGTTCTCCAGCAGCACGTGGCGGATGCCGGCCGGATCGCTGACGTTGATGGCGTAACCCAGCGCGCTCTGGCCGAACAGGATCGGCTCGGAGAAGTGGCGATCCGACCACATGTTGAGCGGCTCGCGCCAGGCAATCCACAGGAACTGCGGCATGCTGATCGGCTTGCCGGAGCGGCGGGCCGGTGTCGCCGGCCGAAAGGGAAGATCAGCCGCGCCGTCAGCCATGTTCAGTCCTTCCGGCTCATATAGTCGGGCAGCCAGCCCTCGTGCGCGGCGCGAAGGGCCGGCAGGGCGATGCTGAAGAGTTCCTTGGACGCGAAGGCCTCGCCGCCCACTTCGCCCACCACCATGGCGTGGACGTGCGCGGCGCCGGCGTCGGCGAGCAGTTCGGCAGGCTTGCGGGTGGCCACGAGATAACGCCCCTGGTCTTCCCCAAAGAGATAGGGATGCGAATGGCCGCCGCTAGAGGCGTTGAGTGTGACGCCGATGTTTGAGGCCAGAGCCATTTCGGCCGCGGCGATGGCTAGGCCCCCGTCGGAGAGGTCGTGGCAGGCGGAGATTTTTTTCGCCCCGATCAGTCCGCGCACGAAATCGCCGTTGCGGCGCTCGATGGCCAAGTCCACCGGCGGCGGCGCGCCGTCTTCGCGCCCCAGCAGTTCGCGCAGGTAAAGGCTCGCGCCCAATTCGCCGTGGTTCTCGCCGATAAGGACGAGGACGTCGCCGTCCCTGAGGTTCGAAAAGTCCATGTGATCGTCGTAATCGGCAAGCAGGCCCACGGCGCCGACCGTGGGGGTCGGTGGAATGGCCGCGCCGTTGGTCTCATTGTAGAGGCTCACGTTGCCGCTCACGACCGGGAAGTCGAGCGCCCGGCAGGCCTCGGCCATGCCGTCGATGGCGCGGACGATCTGGCCCATAATCTCGGGCCGCTCGGGATTGCCGAAATTGAGGTTGTCGGTGACGGCGATGGGCAGGGACCCGACGGCCGTGAGGTTGCGCCAGGCCTCGGCCACCGCCTGTTTGCCCCCCTCGTACGGGTCGTTCAGCACATAGCGCGGCGTGCAGTCGGAGGTGACGGCCAGCGCCTTGCGGCCGCCGTGCACGCGCACGATGCCGGCGTCGGCGCCGGTGGCCGAATCTTCCAGGGTGTCGGCCATGACGTGGCGGTCGTACTGCTCCCAGAGCCAGCGCTTGGAGGCGACGTCTGGGCAGGAGAGAATCTTCAGAACCGCGTCCGCCCAATCGACCGGGGCGGGGATTTGCCCGGGATCGAGGCGAAGGTGTTTGACCGGCTCGGTCCACGGCCGGTCGTAGAGCGGGGCGTCGTCCGACAACGGCGAAAGCGGTATATCGCAGACCGTTTTTCCCTTGTGTTTCAGGACGATATGGCCGGTGTCTGTGGTCCAGCCGATCACGGCCGCATCGAGCCCCCACTTCTCGAAAATGGCGTGACCGTCGCGCTCGCGGCCGGGCTTGAGGATGGCCAGCATCCGCTCCTGGCTCTCCGACAGCATCATCTCATAAGCCGTCATGCCCTCTTCGCGCTGGGGCACCATGTCGAGATCAAGCTCGATGCCGACGCTACCCTTGCCGGCCATCTCGACTGAGGATGAGGTGAGGCCCGCGGCCCCCATGTCCTGAATGGCGGCGACCGCGCCGGTCTTCATCAGCTCGAGCGTCGCCTCGATCAGCAGCTTCTCGGCGAAGGGATCGCCGACCTGGACCGTGGGGCGTTTTTCATCCGAGTCCTCGTCAAATTCGGCCGACGCCATGGTCGCGCCATGGATGCCGTCTCGGCCCGTCTTGGAGCCGAAGTAGACCACCGGCAGACCGGCGGCCGGGGCGGCCGAGTAGAAGATCTTGTCGGCGTCGGCCAGCCCAACGCACATGGCGTTGACCAGGATGTTGCCGTCATAGCCGCGATGGAAATTGGTCTCGCCGCCGACGGTCGGCACGCCCACGCAATTGCCGTAACCGCCGATGCCGGCCACCACGCCCTCGACCAGCCGGCGGGTTTTCGGGTGCGAGGGATCGCCGAACCTCAGTGCGTTCAAGAGCGCGATCGGCCGGGCGCCCATGGTGAAGACATCGCGCATGATCCCGCCGACGCCGGTGGCCGCGCCCTGGTAAGGCTCGATGTAGGAGGGGTGGTTGTGGCTCTCCATCTTGAAGATGCAGGCCTGGCCGTCGCCGATGTCGACCACGCCGGCGTTTTCGCCCGGGCCGCAGATCACCCGCGGTCCCGTGGTCGGGAATTTGGCCAGGTGTTTGCGCGAGGACTTGTAGGAACAGTGCTCGGACCACATCACCGAAAAGACGCCCAGCTCCACCTCATTGGGCTCTCGGTTCAGGCGCTGGACGATGACGCCGTACTCTTCGGCCTTCAGTCCGTATTCGCGGGCCAGCTCGGCCATGGATTTGGATGAGGTCATGGCCCGCCTTCTAACGCGGGCCAGAGGATTCTGGAACAATCCTTGCGGCTTTCCAGCGGGCCAATCCGGCAGCTGCTGACTGGCGACAAGAGAAAGGGCCGCCCCGGCGACGGGACGGCCCTCAATCGTGTCTGGTTCGGCGAGTTAGCGCACCCAGACCGAGTTGCCGTAGCGGTCGACCGTATAGGGACGTCCATAACGGTCGTACCAGATCGGCGCCCGGCCATTGGAATAGCCGTTGTTGTACGGGTCGTTGTAGCCGTAGCCGCCGCCGTAGGGCTGGTTGTATCCATAGCCGCCGTTGTCGTATCGCTGGTTGTTGTTGTTGTTATTGTTGAAGATATCGGCCAAGGCGAAGGCGATGATGCCGGTGGCGATTGCCGCCAGGATCACGTTGCCGTTGTCGTCGCGATAGTAGGTATAGCCGCGCGGCGGAGCCGAGAGGCGATGGGATTGCCAGTCGCGGACTTCGCGATCGCGCGAGCGATAGCGCTGGTCGAGGCGCTGGCCCTGCCGGTACTGGTTGGAATAGCTGCGGCCGTCTCGGCCATCGCGGTTGTCGTTGCGATTGTCGCGGCCATCATTGCGGCCGTCGTAACCGCCCCTGGGCTGGGCCTGGGCGACGGCATTGCTGGCGACCATCGCGGCGGCGGCCAGCAGGAGAATTGTCGTTTTCATGGAAGTGGTTCCTTTCCGTTCTCGGAAGGAATTAACCGTCTCCTCCTGAACCCAGCTTGAACGGGCCATTCAGGGGAAAGGTTCATTTGGTCAGGGCCTACCCCAGCACGCTCCGGAACAGCACCGCGCCGTCCGCCGAGCCCAACTCCGCCTCAAACGCGCGGTCGGGGTGGGGCATCATGCCGAGCACATTGCCCTGCTGGTTGATGATGCCGGCGATGTTGCGGGCTGAGCCGTTGGGGTTCTCGTTGGCATAACGGAACACCACCTGGCCTTCGCCCTCCAGCCGGTTCAGCAAGTCTTCGCCGGCGAAGAAATTGCCTTCGCCGTTGCCGATGGTCATGCGGGCGGTGCGCCGCTCGCCGAAGGCGGCCGTGAAGCGGGTGTTGCCGTTGACGATCTCCAGATCGACCGGCTTGCAGATGTATTTCAGCTTTTCGTTGCGCAGCAGAGCGCCGGGTAACAGACGCGCCTCGCAAAGGATCTGAAACCCGTTGCAGATGCCCAGCGTCGGCACTCCGTCGTTGGCCGCCGCCACCACCGCCTTCATCACCGGGCTCTGCGCCGCCATGGCCCCGCAGCGCAGGTAGTCGCCATAGGAAAAGCCGCCCGGCAGGACGATGAGATCAAGGCCCTTCGGCAGCTGCGGCTCGGCATGCCAGATCATCTCGACCGTGGCGCCGGTAGCGCGCTCGACGCCGACCGCGCAATCGCGGTCGCAGTTCGACCCCGGAAAGACGATGACGGCGGCCTTCATTGCGGCCTCGCCGGGACTGCCGAACCGGGCGCTGTGGGGTCCATCAGGGTCTTTACAGCGTCGAACAGGGCCTCGGTCCTCGATTTGTCCCCGAACACGCAGGCCGAAGGGATGACCACGGTTGAGCCATTCACCTTGGCGACAACCACCCGAACAATGGCCGGATCGGCGGGCTGACCGGCCGTGGTTTCGAAATAGATCGTGCCGTGGGAGTCATCGTAATGGGTGTCGAAGGCGTTCGGCCGGGGGTAGGGAGCGTGGCGGATTCCTGGCGCAGAGGCGAGCGCCTTCTTGAGCTCTTCGAAGCCAAGCTCACACGGCATCGGCGGGTCCGACGGCACCGGCGCGCTCAGGGCCGGGGGATCGTCCGCCAGGGCCAGCATAAGCAGCAGCGCGATCACGCCACCTCCACCCGATAGCTTTCGATGACAGTGTTGGCCAAAAGCCGCTCGCACATGTCTTTCAGCTCGGCCTCAGCCTTGCCGCGGTCGCTGGCGGCGAGGTCGAACTCGATGGTCTTTCCCACCCGCACGTGGTCGACCCCGGAAAAGCCAAGCCCATGCAGGGCGCCTTCGATGGCCTTGCCCTGAACGTCGAGGACGCCGGGCTTCAGAAACACCTGAACCTTCGCCTTCAATGAAGACCTCCCTGAATGACCGTCGGCATGTCCTTCATAATGCCCAGGCGCCGAGCGACTTCGGTGTAGCTCTCGATGACATTGCCGAGGTCGCGGCGGAAGCGGTCCTTGTCGAGCTTTTCGTTGGTCGCGCTATCCCACAGCCGGCAGCTGTCGGGGCTGATCTCGTCGGCCAGGATGACGCGGGCGAAATCGTTTTCCCAGACGCGCCCGAACTCGATCTTGAAGTCCACCAGGGTGATGCCGACGGCGGAGAAGAGGCCGGTGAGGAAGTCATTGACCCGCAACGTCACGGCCATGATGTCGTCGATCTCCTGGGTGTTGGCCCAGTTGAAAGCGGTGATGTGTTCTTCCGCCACCATCGGGTCGTTCAGCTTGTCGTCCTTGAAGTAGAACTCGATGATCGAGCGGGGCAGGGCCTGGCCCTCGGGAAGGCCGAAGCGGTTGGACAACGAGCCCGCGGCGATATTGCGGCAGACCACCTCAAGCGGAATGATCTCGACCTCGCGGATCAGTTGTTCGCGCAGGGACAGCCGGCGGATGAAGTGGTTCTGCACCCCGATCCCGGTCAGCTTGGTCATGATGTATTCGCTGATGCGGTTGTTCAGCACGCCCTTGCCTTCCAGCTGGGCTTTCTTCTCGCCGTTGAAGGCGGTGGCGTCGTCCTTGAAGTACTGGATCAGCGTCCCGGGCTCGGGGCCCTCGTAGAGAATCTTGGCCTTGCCCTCGTAAATTTTCTTGCGGCGGGTCGTCATGGTTCAGCCTCCGGCGGGCAAGGGAAGGAGGGGGGCCGGAAAATGAAAAGCGCGCGGCACAACATCTTGCGCGCGCGTCCCTGTTCCGACTCAGTTGGCCTCGCCCAATCAGGCCGGGGGAAACTACTTGAACGGCGGGGTGTGCGCAATTCGACCGCACCCGCTTTCGTGGACGTAAAGACACTGGGGTGATATTTCCGCCGCATGTCCGTGCTTGAACTCAAGGCCTTCGAGGCCGCCCCGGTGACAGAGGCGCCCTTTCAGCATCTGATCCTGCGAGATTTCGTCAAGGGCAAGGCGTTCGATGAGGCGATCGCCGACTATCCGGAGATCAAGCAGGGCGGGTCATTTCCGGTGTTCACCCAAAAGCCGGGGCCCGGTCTTCAGCGGCTGCTTGATGCTCTGAACCAGGACGATTTCCGCCAGGCCGTCGAGCGCAAGTTCGGTGTCGACCTTTCCGGCAGGCCGACCATGACCACCCTGCGCGGCCGCGCCCGCAGCAAGGACGGCCAGATCCACACCGATTCCAAAACCAAGCTGGTGACGGTGCTGCTCTATCTGAACCGTGCCACCAACGACTGGGAAAACCATGCCGGTTGCCTGCGCATCCTCAATGGCCCCGAGAGCCTCGACAACTACGCTGCCGAGGCGCCGCCGGTGGACGGAACGGTCGTGGTGTTTCCCTGCGTGCCCAATGCCTGGCACGGCCACGAGCCCTTTGAAGGCAAGCGCCGCGTCATCCAGCTCAACTGGGTCACCGACCAGGGCGTGGTGGAACGCGAACAGAAACGCCACGCGGTCTCGGCGTTCTTCAAGGGCATTTTGCCGGCCAGGATGTAACCCTAGGATGGCTGGAAGATCAGCTCCACATAGTTCCCCGACGGGTCGCGGATGTAGAGCGACAGGTCGCCTCCCTCCGGCCGCTCTTCCTCGATGGCCACGCCGTTGGCCGCAAGATGCGCCCGAACGTTCGCTTCGGCGGTTTTGCCCAACCGCACGGCGAAGTGATTGACGTTTTCGCCTTTAGATTCGGTCCTCGCCCAGGCGCCTTCCTCGCAGGCGACGTCCACCAGGCTGACCCCACCGGTCAGGTCAGCCATGCCGTACTGCGGCAGGCGTGACCTAATGGCGCAGCCGACGATCTTCGTGTAAAAGTTCAGGGCGGCGTTCATGCCGTCCACGTGCAGCAGCAGGTGATCAAGACCAATTGGAGCGAAAGGTGGCTTGCCGGTCACGATTCTGCTTCCCATTTTCCCATCTGTCCGTTTGCGATTGCCGCCGCCCGTAGGGCGCTATAGACACCCGCCAGTTTCGCCTATTGGGGATTGCATGACTACCTTCGACGACCGCGAAAAAGGTTTTGAGCGCAAGTTCGTGCTCGATCAGGACCAGGAATTCCGCGCCGGGGCCCGCCGCAACCGCCTGCTGGGCGAGTGGGCGGCTGAGCTGATGGGGCTGAAGGACGTGGGCGACTATGCCGCCGCCGTGGTCAAATCCGATTTCGAACAGCCGGGCGACGAAGACGTGATTCGAAAGGTGTTCGGCGACCTGTCCAGCGCCGGCGTCGACATCACCGAGGGCGCCGTGCGCCGCAAGATGGACGAGCTGATGGGCGTGGCGCGCGAGCAGATCGCCAAGGGCTAGTATTCCCGGGCTTCCGCCTTTGTTACATCTGCCGCTGAAATGACCAGCCCGGCGCCGCCTCTGCAGGAAACTTTGAGCCGCGCCTATGCCGCCCTGGTGGCGCGGCGACTCCCGTCCGCAGAAGCCCTGTGCCAGCAGATCCTGGCCACCGACCCAGGCCATTTCGACGCCTTGAGCCTGCTGATCGCAGCTGAGTCAGCGCAGGGCCGGCACGCCGAAGCGCTGGAAAGTTGCGAGCGCGCCGCCCGCCTTCGCCCCGACCATGCGGATAGCCATTACAACCGCGGCGCCATCCTGCGAACGCTTGGGCGGCTGGATGAGGCGCTGGAGGCTTATGACCGCGCGTTGAACCTGCGGCCCGACTATCCCGAAGCGCTGACAAACCGGGGCAACGTACTTTCGGGCCTGGGGCGGCATGAACAGGCGCTGGACAATTTCGACCGGGCGCTGGCCCTGAGGCCCGGCCTCGCCGAAGCGCTGCAGGGCAAGGCCAATGCTCTGCGCGGGATGAAACGGCATGAGGGGGCGTTGGCCGTCTACGACCAGATCATAGTCCTTCGCCCTGGGCAGGCCGAGGCTTACAACAGCCGGGGCATGATCCTGCGGGCGCTGAAACGCCAGGACGAGGCGGTGGCGGCCTATGACCGCGCCATCGCTCTGAAGCCCGGCTATGCCGATGCGCTGAGCAATCGCGGCAACGCCTTGCACGACCTGCGGCGCTACGCCGAGGCGCTGGGAAGCTATGAGGCGGCGCTGGCGGCAAACCCCCATCAACCCTTTGCCTTCAGCGGCGCGGCGGAATGTGCCCTGAAGCTCTGCGACTGGGAGAGGCGAGAGGCCTACGCCGCGCAGATGCCGGCGAGGGTCGCCGATGCCGGCTCGATCATCCTGCCTTTCGTGCTGCTGGGCTACAGCGGCGATCCGGCCCTGCAACTGGCCTGCGCCCGCAAGCTGGTCGCTGCGCGCCTGCCGGTCCGGCCCGCGGCGCTTTCGGATGGACTTGTCCGGAGCGCCGATCGGATCAGAGTCGCCTACCTCTCCGCCGATTTTCGTCAGCATCCCATCGGCGAACTTGCCGCTGGCCTCTTCGAGCGGCATGACCGAGCGCTGTTCGAGGTCGTCGGGATTTCGTTCGGCCCGGATGACCAGAGCCCGGGGCGGGCGCGGATCATCAAGGCGTTCGACGCCTTCCACGACGTGCGGGGCATGACCGATCCGGAGATCGCCGGCCTGATCCGCGGCCTGAATGTCGACATTGCCGTCGACATGATGGGCTACACCCAGGAGGCGCGCATCGGCGTGCTGGCCCACCGCCCGGCGCCGGTACAGGTCGGCTATCTGGGCTATCCGTCCACCAGCGCGGCGGACTTTATCGATTATTTGATCGGCGATCCGGTCGTCACGCCGTTCGATCACGCGGCCCATTTCAGCGAAGAAATCGTTCAGCTGCCAGGCAGCTACCTGATTAACGACCGTGCGCGGCCCTCGTCGAAGGCCGGTATGACGCGGGCAGATGTCGGGCTGCCGGACGAGGGGTTTGTATTCTGTTGCTTCAACAGCACCTGGAAGATTTCGCCGGATGTGTTCGACATCTGGATGGACCTTCTCCGCCAGACCCCGGGCAGCGTCCTTTGGCTGGCGAGTGATGGGCCCGTGTCGGACTCCGCCTTGCGCGCCGAGGCCGGTCGACGGGGAATCGACGCCTCACGTCTGGTGTTCAAACCGCGCCTGCCGCTGGACGAGCACCTCGCCTGTCACGGCCTCGCTGATCTCTTCCTCGATACCTTGCCTTACAACGCCCACGCCACGGCGGCCGATGCCCTGTGGGCAGGCCTGCCGGTGCTGACCTGTCGGGGCGAAAGCTTTGCCGGCCGGGTGGGGGCGAGCCTGTTGACCGCCGCAGGCCTGCCCGAACTGATCACCGGCAATCTGGCCGAGTACCGGGCGATGGCATTGGACCTGGCCGCCGATCCGGCGCGGTTGGCGGGCCTGAAGGCGAGGCTCATGGCCGGCCGCGAGACCAGCGCGCTATTCGATGCCGATCGCTATGTCCGCCATATCGAAGCAGCTTTCGAGACGATGGTCGGGCGGGCGTTGGCCGGTGAGCCGCGCGCGTCCTTCGCGGTTTAGTCGCCGAACACCCGGGCGAAGACGGTGTCGACGTGCTTGAAGTGATAGGCGTTGTCGAACAGCGCCTCGAGTTCCTTGTCCGAAAGCGCCTTTGAGACGAACGGGTCGGCCTTCAGAAAATCGATGAATCGGCCTTCGCCGCGCCAGACCTTCATGGCGTTGGATTGCACCGCCGCATAGGCGTCCTCGCGGGAGGCGTCCTTCTGCGTCAACGCCAGCATCACCCGCTGGGAGTGAACCAGACCCCCCAGGCGGTCGAGGTTCTTGGCCATGTTCTCCGGGTAGATCATCAGCCGTTCAACCACGCTGGCCAGGCGCCGCAGGGCGAAGTCGAGGTGGATGGTGGCGTCCGGCGCGATGCCGCGCTCGACGGAAGAGTGGCTGATGTCCCGTTCATGCCAGAGGGCGACGTTTTCCAGCGCCGGAACCACCGCTGAGCGCACAAGGCGGGCAAGACCGGTGAGGTTTTCGGTCAGCACCGGATTGCGCTTGTGCGGCATGGCGCTCGAGCCCTTCTGGCCCGGATCGAACGGCTCTTCGGCCTCCAGCACCTCGGTGCGCTGCAGGTGGCGGATTTCGGTCGCCAGCCGCTCGACCGAGGCGGCGACCACGGCCAGGGCCGCGAAATAGGCCGCGTGGCGGTCACGCGGGATGACCTGGGTGGAGACCGGCTCGACAGCCAGACCCATCTTCTTCGCCACGTGGGCTTCCACGCGCGGATCGACGTTGGCGAAGGTGCCGACGGCGCCGGAAATAGCGCAGGTGGCGATTTCGGCCCGCGCCGCGACCAGGCGGGCTTTGGCCCGGGTGAACTCGGCGTAGTAGCCGGCCAGTTTCAGGCCGAAGGTGACGGGCTCGGCGTGGATGCCGTGGCTGCGTCCCACGGTGGGGGTGAACTTGTGTTCCATGGCCCGGCGTTTCAGGGCCGCGAGCACGAGATCGACATCTTCCAGCAGCATGTCGGTGACTCGCGCCAGCTGTACGGCGAGCGCCGTATCCAGCACATCCGACGAGGTCATGCCCTGGTGCAGGAAGCGGGCTTCTGGCCCGACCACCTCGGAGACATGGGTCAGGAAAGCGATGACGTCGTGCTTGGTGACCCGCTCGATCTCGTCGATGCGGTCGGCGTCCCAGACCTTGTCCTTGCCGCCCTTCCAGATGGCGGCGGCGGCATCCTTTGGAATGACGCCAAGTTCAGCCATGGCGTCGGCCGCGTGCGCCTCGATCTCGAACCAGATGCTGTACTTGGTCTCGGGCGACCAGATGGCAGAGGCTTCGGGACGGGCGTAGCGGGGGATCATCAGGATTACCAAAAGTAACGGGCCCCCGGCATACGACCGGAGGCCCGCCCATTCAAGTTAAGCCTGACCCCTTAGGCGGGTTTAGGGTCATGCGACTTGGCGATCATCACGGCGATAGCAATGCCGATCAGGCCGCCGATGACCAGGCCCCAGAGGTCCATGTGCGCCGGCGGATGCTTGAAGAACATCTTCGAGGCCCGGGCCAGGGCATAGCCCGGCAGAGCGCCGCCGGCGAAGAAATAGGCCGACAGACGCGGGAGCGAGATCAGCGTCGACGGTGTCGACTGCGAATGCTCGACGTCCTGTTTGATGGTGAAGCGGGTCAGGAAGAAGCACAGCATCGCCAGGGGAATGACTGCGGTCGACAGATAGACCGTATCCTTGACTCCCAGCGCCGCTGCGGCCGTGCAGGATGCCTTGGCCGCGTCGATGGCCGTCTTGCAGGTTTCGACGGTCAGGCCCGTCCCGGCCAGGTGCCGGTTCTGCATCATGTCGGTCACAATGCCGAAGGTCATCGGACCGTAGCCCAGGCCGATCATATTGATGACGAAGAGCAGCACGGCCGCGGCCATCGCCCGCATGGCCGGCGGCACCAGGCTCTGGACGCCGCCATAGACCGGACCCCACCAGGCCGCGACCGCTACGTTGGGCAGCAGCAGCAGCAAGAACGCGAGGCCCATATTGTCGATACTGAACAGGTACCAGAGGACCGGCGTGGTCAGGATGGGAATCAGGAAGGGAAAGAGCGCATAGTTGCGCACATCCTTGGCGCCCAGCTTGTCGGCGAAGAGACCGCCGATCCACGAGCCAAAGGCGCCGCCGAACCCGGCGGCCAAGCCAAGCGCGAGGCTGGTTATGCCCTGAGGGCCAAAGGAAAAGCCCGTGGCGTTCTTGACCTGTTCGGCGAAGATCGTGAGCGCGGGGGTGTGGTTGCCTGTGAAGACCGGCAGGAAAAACTGGGCGTGGGCATAGCTGACAAAGGCCGTGAAGGCGCCGCCCAGGGCGAACAGCCAGAAGGTTGGCCGTTTGTCCAGCACGGTGAACACCGTTCGCATGGGTATGTGGTTGGCGGCGTTGGAGAGCCTCAGCGCGTCCTTGGTCAGCGCCTTGCGGGGTTCGCGCAGGGTGAAGATCGACGCCACGGCGAAGAACAGGCCGGGCAGGCCCGCGACCAGAAAGGCCGTCCGCCAGCCCCAGCGCTCGGCGACGATGCCGCCCAGCGCCATGCCGAGAAGTGAGCCGATGGAAATACCCATCGAATAGATGGCCAGCGCCGTCGCCCGTTTTTCTTTGGGGAAATAGTCGGCCAGCAGCGAGTGCGCCGTGGGAGAACAGCCGGCTTCGCCGATGGAAACGCCGGCCCGGGCAAAAGCCAGCACCGCGTAATTCTTCGCGGTGCCCGAAAGCACGGTGAAACCGCTCCAGATGGCCAGCGAGATGGCCATCACCCAGGGTCGGTTACGCTTGTCCGCCAGCCGGGCGATCGGAATGCCCAGGATTGTGTAGCAGGCGGCGAAAAAGATGCCGCCCAGGGCGCCGATCTGGGCGCTGCTGAGATGGAGCTCAGCCTGGATGTTCACGCCGATGGTGTTGATGATCTGCCGGTCGAGGAAGTTGACCGTGTAGATCATGACCAGCAGGGTCAGGGCGTAGCGCCCGTAATTCTTGCTCAGCGGCGCAAACTGCGGCGCAGCATCAATGGTGGCGTCGGCTGACGACATACTCTTGTTTCCCTCTCCCTTGGGTGTGGGAGGCTAACGCTCCCTTGCACCGCTAAACATAGGAGGGCGCCGTAACGGAATGCGCAAGGGGGCGCTCCTACTTGGCGACCATGTCCTTGCTGAGCGTACGCCAGGAGATGAGCAGCATGACGCCGCCCAGGCCGTAGATCATGGCGGTGATGAGCATCGACTGCTGCAGGGCAGACGAGTGGTTGGCGGCGCAGAAGGCCTTGTGGGTCTCGTCGAGGGTCTTGAGCAGCTTTCCTTCGCACGACTTGCGAGTCAGCTCGCCAAGCAGGTCGGCTGCACTGAGCCGCGAATTGAAGATCATATCGCTGACCTTGCCGATGAACAGCGGGCCGAGGCCGTAGCCGAGGAAGTTGATGATAAAGAGCAGGATCGCCGTCGCGGTGGCCCGGGCCCTGGCCGAAACCACGCCTTGGCCGATGGTGTATTGGGCCGCTAGGTAGCCGTATTTAACGAAGCCGCCTGCCACCAGGCCGAAGAGGGCCAGTTTGAAATTGTGAGTGGTGAAGGCCAGCCAGTAAAATGGCACGCTCAGGATCAATCCAACGCCGGGGATCCAGGCGATGGCGCCGGGGTATTTGGCGTACATCTTCTGCGCCAGCCAGCCGGTCAACAGGGTGCCGACGGCGGAAGCGAGATAGACGGGCACGTTGACCTGGATGGCCGCCTGGCCCGAGGTCAGGCCGAATTCGCGGTTGATGAATACCGACTGGAAGTTCGCGATACCGTAGCCGCAAAACGCCGCCAGCGTCACGCCGGCCGCCATGGTCCAGAAGGTCGGTTTCTTGAAGAGTTCGCCCAGTGTGTCGCCGATCGAGGCCTTCTCGCGGCGGATGGTTCCGGGCGGGTCGGTGTAGCCGCGCGGCGGCTCCTTGATCGTAAACCTGACAACCAGAGCGATGATCAGGCCTGGCAGTCCCAGTACGAAGAAGGCCCAACGCCAGCCAAACGCATCTGTGACCGGCCCGCCGATCAAATTGGCCATCACTGTGCCCAGCGTCACGCCCATGGCGTAGAAACCAAGAGCCGTCGACCGGGACTTCGGCGGATAGTAGTCCGCGATCAGGGAACTGGCTGGCGGCGTACAGCCGGACTCGCCGACCCCGACGCCCATCCGGCACAGGAACAGAACCGCCACGGCCGAAATCGTGAAGCCGCCGATGGTGATCGGGTTTGCCAGACCACAAAGCGCCGTCATCACCGACCAAAGGGCGATACAGCCGGCCATGATGGTGACCCGGCTCTTGGTCTCGGCCGCATGCGCCACCGGTATGCCGACAATCGAATAGAGCAGGGCGAAGCCAAACCCGGTCAACAGGCCGAAGAGGGTGTCGGAGATTCCCAGTTCGGGCTTGATCGCCGGTCCGACGACCGAGAGCAGCCCCCGGTCGATGAAGTTGAAGATGTAGACGATCGTAAGGCTCGTCAGCACATAGGTGCGATAGGGCTTGGAGCCGAAGCCCGTGAGATGGCCATCGGCCGGAGCCGCATTTGCGGTGGTCATCTGGAAACCCCTCCCCGGGTCGATGCTTTCTATTGATTGGCTAGGACTGTAAGCGCACTAGGCGCCGCAGCGCCATGTTCAAAAAGTGCGAAGGGGTCCAATGCGTCTTGTAATCGGTAACAAGAATTGGTCGACCTGGTCGCTACGGCCTTGGCTGGTGCTCAAACGGATGGGCGCGTCCTTTGAAGAAGTTACGGTCCAGTTGCGCCGGGAAGAGACCCCTGCCGACATCGCGCCCCTGTCACCATCGGGCAAGGTTCCGGCCCTGATCGATGACGACCTGACGATCTGGGACTCCCTCGCCATCTGCGAATATCTGGCTGACAAGTTTCCCAAGGCGGGGCTGTGGCCGGCCGACCTTGCAGCCCGCGGTCTTGCCCGCGCCGCCAGCGCAGAGATGCACTCGGGCTTTCCCTCGCTGCGCGGCGAGTGCCCCATGGATCTGAAGCTGCGCACCAAGGCCGACCTGACTGAGGCAACGATGACCGATGTGCGGCGCATCGTCAGGTTATGGAGCGATCTGCGCGCGCGGTTCGAGGGGCAGGGGCCGTTTCTGGTGGGCCAGTGGTCGATCGCCGACGCCTATTTCACACCTGTGGCGACCCGGTTCCGGTCCTATGGCATCGCGCTGTCGGACTATGGCGACACCGGCGCGGCCGGACGCTATGCCGAGGCCTTGCTGGCGACGCCGGAATTCAGGGTCTGGGAAGAGGCCGCCCGGGCCGAGCCCTAAAAGTCAGGGTTTCCGTTGCTGCCGATCAGCATGGCCAGGTTCAGTAGCGGGAAGAGGAACGGCACGGCGATGGAGCCGTAGAACCCGAGTCTCCAGGCGGTCTTCCGATAGCCATCCACGTCAGACGGCCTGGTCACCTGCTCGGTCCAGGGACCCAGCAGGAACAGCACGTTGGCGATGCCCATGACCACCAGAAAGAGCGTACCCAGAAACAGGGTCATGGCCACGCCGCCCTGCCAGCTTTTCCAGATCGGGTGATTGAAGGCGTAGAACTGGGCGGCGTTAAGGCCGTAAGCAATCCAGGCCGCCGCACCCAGCGCGATGTTGTAGCGCAGGCGTTTGGCCTGCCACCATTTCCAGGCATCGCTGTCGAACAGACCTTCCGACGTGGTCGTGGCAGCCATGTGATCATCTCCCCAGTATGCGTGCTGAACTTAGGCCGACTCCGGGCGGAGCGTATGGAGGCGGCATGCAGGAATCGAGGATTTGTATCTGGCCTACATCAGCCCCAGCGCCTTCAGGCTCGCCACGCCCTCGCGACCGACGATCAGGTGATCGTGCACACTGATCCGAAGGGTCCGTGCGGCCTCGACGATCTGCCGGGTCATGTCGATGTCGGCCGACGAGGGCGTTGGGTCGCCCGATGGGTGGTTGTGCACCAGGATGACGCTTGAGGCCGAAAGCTCCAGCGCCCGCCTCACCACTTCGCGGGGATAGACGGGTGCGTGGTCGATGGTGCCCTGGCCCATGACCTGATCGCCGATCAGCTGGTTTTTGCGGTCGAGGAACAACACCCGGAATTGCTCGCGCGCTTCGTTGGCCAGCGCCGTGCGCACATAAGCGACCAGGGCGGTCCACGACGAGATCACCTCGCGCCGTTCCACCTTGTGCCGCGCCAGGCGGACGGTCGCCTCGTGCAGCAGCTTGAGGTCGAGCGCCACGGCCGGCCCGACGCCGTCGATGGCGGTCAGGTCCGCGATCCCGGCGGACAGGACGCCGGCCAGGGTGTCGAAGCGGGCCAGCAGCGCCTTGGCGATCTTTTTGGTGTCGCCGCGCCGGTTCGAACGGAAAAGGTAGAGTTCCAGCAGCTCATAATCGGGCAGGGGCGCAAAGCCGCCGGCCTCGACCCGATCGCGCAGCCGCTCACGGTGGCGCGCGTGGTCTGGAACGGGATCGGCCTGCCGCCACAGATCGCCCTGCGGCCCGACATCCTCGACCTGACTCACCCCGCTCATGGGCAGACAATGTTCCGCAAATGTTCCGTTTGTGCAAGACGAAATTCACGCCTTGGCTTAAGCTTGCAAAATGGAGTCGGAGCCGCCAGAGCCGCCACATGATGGTCGCAAGATCATCCACGTCGACATGGACGCCTTCTATGCCTCGGTCGAACAGCGCGACAATCCGGACCTGAGGGGCAAACCGGTGGCCGTCGGCGGGCGCGAACGCGGCGTTGTGGCCGCCGCCAGCTATGAGGCGCGCAAATACGGGGTGCGCTCGGCCATGCCCTCGGTGACCGCAATGCGCCAGTGCCCGGAGCTGATCTTCGTCAAGCCGCGGTTCGACGCCTACAAACAGGTGTCGCGCCAGATCCGCGAGATCTTCGCCCGCTACACGCCGCTGATCGAGCCCTTGTCGCTGGACGAGGCTTATCTGGATGTGACTGACAATCTAAAGGGCATGCCGATCGCCAGCGAGATCGCCCGGGAAATCCGCACCGCCATCTTCGATGAGACGGGCCTGACCGCCTCGGCCGGAGTTTCCTACAACAAGTTCCTCGCCAAGGTGGCGTCCGACGTCAACAAACCCAACGGCCAGACCGTCATCCCGCCATCAAAGGCGATCGCGTTTCTCGAAGTGCTGCCGGTCACCAAGTTCTATGGCATCGGGCCAGCGACGGCGGCGAAACTGCATGGCTTTGGCATCACCACGGGCGGCGACTTGCGCATCCAGACCCTGGACTTCCTGACCCGGAATTTTGGCAAGGCCGGCGCCTGGTATTTCGACCTGGTGCGCGGCGTCGATCATCGCCAGGTGCGCCCCGACCGCGAGCGGAAATCGGTGGGCTCGGAAAACACCTTCTTTCAGGACCTGTCCGAACGCGCCGACATCGAGCGGGAAATTACCGACATCGCCGCCGATGTCTGGCGCCGCTGCGAGGGCGTGAAGACCACTGGCCGAACCGTCACCCTGAAGGTCAAGTACGCTGACTTCCAGATCATCACCCGTGCGCGCTCGTTGGGCGCGCCCCTGGCTTGCTTAGGCGACTTGCAAGCCGCGGCGCTTGCGCTGGCCGACAGTGTCTTTCCGTTGCCGAAGGCGGTGCGGCTTTTGGGGGTGACGGTTTCGAACCTTGGATCGCCAGAGACGGGCGTCGCCGAGGCTCCGGCCCAGTTCGCGCTGGACCTATAACCCCGCCGGCCGGAACAACCCCTTGGGCGAGCCGGTGAAAATCTCGTATCCCGTCTCGGTCACGCCGATCGAATGTTCGCACTGGGCTGACAGAGATTTGTCGCGCGTCACAGCCGTCCAGCCGTCGGAAAGCACTTTCACGTCATAGCGGCCGAGGTTCACCATCGGCTCGACGGTGAAGAACATGCCAGGTTTCAAAACATCGCCCTCGCCGCGGCGGCCGTAGTGCAGGATGTTTGGATTGTCGTGAAATACCAGGCCCAGACCATGGCCACAGAAATCGCGCACCACCGAACAGCGCTGGGATTCCACATAAGCCTGAATGGCGTGGCCCACATCGCCAAGCCGCGCGCCGGGACGAACGGCCGCCAGCCCCCGGTCCATGCCTTCATAGAGCACGCTCACCAGGCGCCGCGCCTTGGCCCCCACATCGCCGACCAGATACATGCGGCTGGTATCGCCATGCCAGCCGTCGACGATGACGGTCACATCGATATTGACGATGTCGCCGTCGGAGAGCCGCAGGTTCGTCCGCCCGCCCGGAATGCCGTGGCAGACCACATGGTTGGGCGAGATGCAGACCGTCTTGCCGTAACCCTTGTAGAACAGGCAGGCGGGATAGGCGCCCTGGTCCAGAACGAAGGCGCGGGCCAGGTCATCCAGGTATTCGGTCTCGACGCCCGGAATCACGTGCGGCGTGAGCATATCCAGACACTCGGCCGCCAGCTTGCCGGCGCGGCGCATGCCCTCAAAGGCCTCCGGCCCGTGGATCTTGATGTCGGCCCCGCGAAAGGGGACGTCCAGGATGTCGGCGTCAGTCATGGGCTCAATGTCGCAATTGGTTGGTTCGACTTCAACCTTTGGCGTGCGCCAGTTTCGAATAGGTTTCCGTGGACGCCAGGATCACATGGTCTTCGACCGCCGCCTCGCGGTGAACATTGCCGCGGGCATAGTCGTCGGACGTCACCATATCCAGGAACGCCGCGCGGCTGGGGTATTGGACCAATACGGCATAGGTCCAGCCTTTCCCCACTTCGCCATAGGCCGCGCCCTCGATGTTGCCGGCCCACAGCACTGTGCCGCCTCGCCGTTTGATCAGCGGCATGGTGTTCTCGGAATAGCGGACATAGGCCTCCCAGCCCGTGCCTGAGCCGTCGGTCGCCTCATCCCTGAAACGGACCAGATTGATCATCGTCACCGGGCCGGTGTCTGGCAGGCTGCGGACGAAGGATTCGTTCAGTTCGGAGGGGTTGGTCATGGGACCTTCCATTCAATAGGCCGCGTCAACGTGATGCCGCCCGGGCCGACCTCGCAGCCATAACACAGGACTTCCACGCCGCCCCGCGTGGCGCGAGCGAGCGCGGCGGAGAATTTGGGGTCGATGTCAGCGGCGACTGAAAACGCCGCGCAGTCGGTTCGCTGGGTAAGAAACAGCGCCACCGCCCGCGCGCCGGCGCTCACCATCGCTTCCAGTTCTTCGAGATGCCCCGCCGCCCGCGCCGAAACGCTGTCGGGAAACTCCGCCAAACCCGGACGCCGGGCCAGGGTGACGCTCTTGACCTCGAGGTAGCAGGCCGGGCGATCCGGATGCTCCAGCAGAAAATCCACCCGGCTTCTTGCGCCGTAACGGACTTCGCGCCGCAGGCTCGGATAGCCCGCCAGTTCCGGGATCGCGCCAGCTCGTAACGCCTCCTCGACGATGCGGTTGGGCAGCAGGGTGTTGACGCCCACCAGCGCGCCGTCCGCTTCCACCAGCTCCAGCGTATGCGCCAGTTTCCGCGTCGGGCTGTCTGAGCGCGACAGCCACACTTTCGAGCCGGGCACAGCCAGTCCCAGCATCGAGCCCGGGTTCGGACAGTGGGCCGTGACGGCCGATCCGTCCGCGAGCAACACATCGGCGAAGAAGCGCTTGTAGCGGCTCGCCAGGGTTCCGGGGATCAGCAGGGAGGGGAAATCCATGGTCCTCGCCATAACCTGAACCGTTGCCCCGCGCAGCCACCCTGCTAATCAGTCGGTCATGACCGTTCCTGGATCCAAGGTGACCTGCGCTGTCCTCATCATCGGGGACGAGATTCTGTCGGGCCGCACCCAGGACACCAACCTCGCCGCCATCGCCCGCTATCTCGCCCAGTACGGCATCGACGTACCAGAGGCCCGCGTGGTCGGTGATGTGGCGGCTGAGATCATCGCGGCGGTGAATTATCTGCGAACCACCTACGACTATCTGATCACCACCGGTGGCATCGGCCCGACCCACGACGACATCACCGCCGACTGCGTGGCGGAGGCATTCGGCGTCGCGCTGCACGAGGATCAGTCGATCCTGGACTTGCTCTCGGCCCGCTGGGAGCTGACGCCCGCCCGCCGGCGTATGGCGCGCATTCCCGACGGCGGTTTTCTGGTGCGCAACAAGGTGCAAGGGCCCCCCGCCTTCGGCATCGCCAATGTCTTCGTGCTAGCCGGCGTGCCTTCGATCATGCGCGGCATGCTGGAAGATGTCGGCCACCGCATGCGCCCGGGCGCGGTAACTCATTCCAAAACCCTGCGCGTCGACGGCTCGGGCGAGGGCGTGATCGCGGCGCCATTGGAAGCGGTGGCCAAGGCCCATCCGGACCTGTCGCTGGGCAGCTATCCGTTTTTCAGCCAGGAAGGTTATGGCTCGAACCTGGTGGTGCGCGGCCGCGACCTGGCCGAGGTCGAGTCCGCCTACGCCGAACTGGAGGCCGCTCTTCGCGCCGACGGCATCACCGGCCTGACCGCGGTAGAAAACGCCTAGGGACCGAAACGCCGGCCATCGCGGCCGACCAGATTGAGCTCGGGCCGATCATTGCGCGCCAGGATCTGGGCATAGGCCGGCCCGTTGCTGCCCAGGCTCATGCCCGCGCCGTCCTCTAGCGCCGAAATCTTCACGGTCGGCTTGCCCTCCGATGTGATCAGCCGCAGCAGCACGGTTTCCGGATACATTGAACCGTCTGGCTGACGGCTGGCGGGGAACAGGCTGATCGAGGCGCGGACCCGGCCCTTGTCGTCGGTGATCTGCAGGCCCTTGCCCCGCAAAATGCCGTCGTCGGCCGCAGCCTTCGCGGCTGTCGCGTAAAGGGTCTGATAGCCCACAAGACCCAGATTGATGACGGTAAGCCCAACGAGCACGGGTGTGAGTTTCATGGCTGCTTCCGCAATTGAACCGCCCGGGCGGGGCGGGAAGGGCGCAAGTCTCCGCCCGAAGTTTGGCGTCCGCAAGGCGGCCGTGGACGGGGCGAGGCGGCCCGCCTATGGTCCGGGGCAGGGCGGACGTGGCGGAACTGGTAGACGCACCGGACTTAAAATCCGTTGGGCCGCAAGGCCTGTGAGGGTTCGAGTCCCTCCGTCCGCACCAGGCTTCGCCTGCTCCGCAGGCTATGCCTGGGCAAGCGCCGTTTAGGGCTTTGCCGACTTCACGCGTAGCCATCACCAAGGGGCGATGACTGAAACGCGTGCCGGCGCTTGCGGCCTGCATGTCGCACCGATAGGAAATTTTCGCGCAATGTTACTCGGCCATGCACCGCCGATGCGCGAAGTGGCGCAGGCATGCACGATGTCCGGCCGGAAACCGACGTGAAGGGAAACGTTTGTGGGTATAGCTGAATTTTTTGCGTCAGGCGCTTTCCTGTTCACCTATTCCGGGCTGCTGTTGCTGCTGACCGGCATCGCGATCGCCCGTAATCAAATCTCGCTCGCCTCGGAGGCCAAGGCCTCGCGTGAACTTGTGGGGGTCGTCGAAGCCGCCCACACCCGGAACGTTTCGGGCAAGGTCGAGCAGTTGCTCATCCTGAACGAGACCACGGGCGCGCGCATTCTCACCAATGCCGCCTGTCGCCGCGACGATCTCGAGGAACACAAGGTCTGGCGCAACCCCAAGTCCGCAACGGCCAAGGCGATCGCGCATTATCTGGGCCTGATGGCGGCGGTGCCCGCCGAGCGCCACAGTCTTGAGGGCCTGCGTCCGGCAAGAATGCCGATCGAGGAAGAGTACCGCCGGCTTCACAAGGGTCTGGGCGGCTTTGGCGACTTCATCATCCGGGTGGCGCTGCTTGGCACCTTCATGGGCCTTATCGCCGCCCTGACCATCGCCAGCGCCAACATCGGCGCCGATCAGGCCTCGGCGGCCGATCAAAGCGCTCACATGCGCGATTTCATCCAGACCCTGCTCGCCACGGCGGCGAACAAGTTCTGGATTTCGGCGGTGGGCATCGGCTGCGCCCTGATCGTGCAGATCTATCGCTCCACCGCGGAGAAAGCCGCCCATATCGTGCGCCTGGGAGACGCCTTCGACCATGCGCTGACCGATCCCGACATCGCCGCCGCCTGGTGCCCGACGCCGGCCACGCAGGAGGACAGCGATCTTGGGCTGGTCAGGGAGGCCATCCGCGAGCGGATCGCGAAACTCAATCTTGGCCCCCTCAACGATGCGATCGCCGAGACCGCCGCTGCGATCAGGGCCAACGCCGGCCACTCCGTTATCTCGATTGGCCCCGCGCCGTCGCGCCGGAGCGACGGGTGATGCCTGCACGATTGCGGCGACGTTCAGGCCATACGGAATCGGCGAGCGATGAAGGACCCTTTGTGTCCTTCACGGACCTGGTCATCGGGATTCTGTTTCTCTTCCTGATCCTGGTGGCTGCTCTCATCCTGATGAACCAGGAAGTGGTTCGCCGGCTGCAGGAGCAGATTCGCGAACTGCAGGTCCAGGTCGACGCGGCCAAGAAACTGGAGGCCGACAATCCGCCTTTCCGGCTGGGGATCATTTTCAATATCTACCAGCGACCATCCCAGAGTTCGGAATGGACCTATTCGCGTACGGTTCGGCTCTTCCGCTCGCCCACTGGTCGTTGTGTGAACACCGTCATCCTGCGGAGCAATCTGAGCACCGCCTGGAAACCGCCGGTGGAAGAAGGCGACGTTCCCACCGCCAAGGACCAGGACCTCATCAAGACCATCCCGGTGTGCGGCATGTCCGCCTCGGGAGATCACTGGGACTCCGGATCGGAAGAGGGTGATCTGGAGAGGGTATCTCCGACTTTGTATGAAGGATCCGCGATGCTGTACAAATCGACCGGGGCGACGAAGGTCTACATCCAGTACCGCGTGTTGGGTATTTATGATGACTATTTCCGCTAGCCCGCTGCTTCAGGGCGCAAGCCTGTGAAATCCCGCCTCGCGTCGATGGCCTTCGGCGGCGTCCTTGCCGCGGGCGGGGCGCTTGCCGCCTTCGCCCAGCCATCAGCTTACCGCCCGGTCGGCGACCCAGCCCTGGTGAAAGACCTGCCGTCAGCGCGCATGTACAGCGCGCCCCAGGGGATCATCTACAAAACCGCGGACTTCAACAGCGAGAACGTGCGCCTGACGGCCCAGTGGTTTTACGCCAGCACGAACGAGGGCAAGAAGCTGCCCACGGTCATCATGGCGCACGGCTGGGGCGCCACGGCCGCCAACTTTCGGGACGACGCCGTCGATTTGGCGCGTGCGGGCTTTCTGGTCATGCTGTTCGACTACCGCGGCTGGGGTGACAGCGACGGGCGGGTGATGCTGACGACCGGTCGTCCCCCGGCGGGAGGCAAGGCGGCCGCGGCGCAGGTGCGTGAGCTGCGGGGCTATTTCGACCCCTGGGAGCAGGAAGACGACTGGTTCAACGCCATCAACTTTGCGGTGACCAATCCGATGGTCGACGCAGAGCGCATCGGCATCCGCGGCGCCAGCGAGTCCGGAGGCGAGGTCATTTATGTTGCGGCCCACGAGCCGAGGGTCAAAGCCCTGGTCAGCCAGGCGAGCCGGCTTGATTTGCGCCCGCCGCCCTTGCCCTACAAGCTGGACCTTGCCACAGCGATAGCCGACGCAAACGCGACGGCCGGGCGTATCGCCGCGGGTCAGGAGCCGTACCCGGCCGATGGCGCCCGCGCGCCCGGCAACATGGTCGGCGCGGCGGTTGGCAACAAGGTCATGCGCTGGGCGCCTCTGGAACAGGCTGATCGGGTGAACGCGCCCGTGCTGTTCGTCCTGGCCGAGAAGGAGGAGATGTTCTCTAACACCGACAACGGCGTGGCGGCCTGCGACAAGGTCAAGGGACCGCGCAAGACGGTGATCGTCCCCAACGCGAACCATAACGACTTCTACGCCATCCAGCGGCCGGCGGCGATCACGCTGGCCATTGACTGGTTCGACAAGTACCTGAAGCCTGCCGGCGCGCCGACCCGCATCCCTGTTATCCGCTCAGCTACGCCTGAACGCGGCGATTGCCTGCCGCCGGCCAAGCTGGAGATCGAGGGTCTCTTCGCCGGGGCCGGCGGGGCGGATGGGAACGACGGCAAAGGGCGCGGAGGTGGCGGCGGTTTGACCCCACCGCCACAGGACTCGCCGGATCGGTGGAATTGAACCTTGAAGAGGGCGGCGGGTTCCAATTCTCGCGTCTACTCAAAATCTGAGTGACCGGTGCGGATTTTGTGGCAAATGAGCGTCGAACGGAGTCAACGAAGATGCGCATGAAATCCCTGACCATCCTCGTTTGCGCCGGCCTGGCGCTGGCCGCATGCAGCGTATCAACCCCGTCGCCTGCACCGAGTCAGTTCAACACCACCACCAGCATGGCCGATGTGATGAACCGCATCATCGATCCGGTCGCCCAGCGCATGCTGCGCCGGTCAGGCTCGATTGACACCGCCGAAGGCACCAAGACGATCCTGCCCGCCAGCGACGCGGAATGGCAGCTGGCGGAGAACGAGGCGACGATCCTGATCGAAAGCGGCAATCTGCTCCTGATCCCCTCGCGCATCAAAAAGCTCGACGACAAGGACACCGACTGGGTGAAATACACCAACCTGATGGTCCAGCTGGCCCAGGAGGAACGCGCCGCCATCATCGCCAAGGATGGCGACAAGATGTTCGATATAGGGGCCAAGATCTGGGACGAGGCCTGCACCGGCTGCCATAAGAAATACGTCATTCCGACCCTGCCGAGGTCGTAGCCTCGCGCCAGGCGCGGGTCCGCACTTTTTGCGACGCGGGGCGCCAGGGAAACCCCAAGGCCGCGCGTAATGGTCCTTGGAGGTGCGGGACGTCTCCCGTGAGGGTTTGGGGGAACCATGAGTATGACGATGACGGTCCGTGTGCTGGGATCGGCCTGTGCTGTGGCGATGACGGCGACGGCCGCGCCGGCCTTTGCCGATGACGACCAGGCGATTGTGCTTTCTGGCGAAGTGGCGTTTGACCTCGCCGGTGTGGTTGCGGGTGGCTATCCGCACCGGGTTCACGCCGTCGACACCATCTTCGTGACCGCGGAAATTGACCTGGAAAAGCTGGTCGGATGGGGCGGCGCGACCAGCTCGCTGACCTTCCTCTCAACCGGCGACGGCTCGCCCAACGATGATGTCGGCGCCCTGCAGGGCATCAACAACAACGAGGTCGGCGAGCGCCATCAGCGCCTGTTCGAAGCCTGGATTCAGCAGGACTTCGGCGACAAGGCCTCACTTCGGGTCGGTCAGCAGGACCTGAACGGCGAATTCTACGTCACCGACGCGGCGGGCCTCCTGCTCGCCCCGCAGTCGGGCCTCGCCTCTGAACTGGCAGCGTCAGGCCCGGGCGGTCCCTCGACCTATCCGCAGACGGGGCTGGCGGTCCGCCTGGCCTTCAAGCCTTCGGAGGACACCTATATTCAAGGTGGAGTCTACAACGCCCGCGTTGGAAACATCGGTGATCACGGCGGCGTCGACACCACTTTGGATGACGGCTTTGTGCAGATCGTCGAGGCCGGCTGGACCGGCCAGGGCAAGATCGCCGTCGGCGCCTGGCGTTATTCCAGGGACCAGGACGACCTGTTCGACACCGACACCTCGGGCGATCCGGTTCAGCGCACCAGCCAAGGCTTCTATGTCACGGCCGAGCGCATGTTCTTCGACGGCGGCGAAGATGGCCGCAGCCTTTCAGGCTTTGTCCGCGGCGGTGTTTCCGACGGCGATACCGGGCCGTTCGAGTCCAGCTGGCAGACCGGCATTCTGGTCGGGCACGCTTTGAAGAGCCGCCCGGATTCACAGTTTTCCATCGGCTATGATCAGGCCCAGCTCGGTGACAAGTACCGCGCCGCCTCGGCCGCCGGCGGCCAGCCGCTCGGCAGAACCGAATCCCATGCCGAAATCACCTATTTCGATCAGATCACCGAGCACTTCAGCATCCAGCCGGATCTGCAGGTCGTCTGGCATCCCGGCGGCGTGGCCTCGGCCAAGCCCGCGTGGGTCGGCACAATCCGGTTCGGGGCCTCGTTCTAGGCTCGGGGTCCGTTCGGCCCGGAGCATGCAAATCCTCCCCTGATTGACGGCGATTGTGCCGATTGGGGACGGACGCCATGGGCCAGGCGGCGAGCATTCCGGATCATCCGCTGCGCCGCGCCAGCGATCGCCCGCCGCTGGTGCGCCGCCGCGAGCGCGCAATAGGCCTGGCCTGGTTCCTGGCCATGTCGACGCTGGTGGCGCTGGCCGGTCCGCTGTTTGTCGTCTTCTTCGCCCTCGGCGTGGTCAGCGCCTTTGGGCTCCGCTGGATGGTCCTGACTGCCTAGGGGCGCTTGCGCGCCTCTGACAGCACATAGGCCCGTACGTGTTCAACTTGCCCCTCGGTCAGGAAGGCCTTGAACGGCGCCATGCCGCGTGAAGCATTCTTGCCGTCGAAGACAATCCCTTTCCAGTCCTCGGAACTCAGCAGGATCGGCGAGCGGCGCAGGTTGGGCAGAAACTGGCCCGAGACATTGGCGCTGTGGCAGACCGAGCAGAAGCCATCATAGATCGCCGCGCCCTGGGCCGGATCGCCCCGTGAGGTGACGTCGGTCAGGTCGAGCGGATCGGGGATTGAGACGTTCACGGCCGGCGCGGAAGCCTTGCCGCCCAGTTTGAACACCAGGATGCGGCCATTGGTGGTGCGCACCTGCGGCAGGTAGAAATGGGCCGAGGTGGGCCCGGCGCCGCCAGCGCCCACCAGCACCGCCACATACTGTTCGCCATCGATCTCATAGGTCATGGGGGCTGCCACAATGCCCTGGCCGGCCGAGGGCGAGGCCCACAGAACCTTGCCGTCGTGGGCGTTGTAGGCTGAGAGGACGCCGTCCGCGTCGCCCTGGAAGACCAGGTCGCCGGCGGTGGCGAGGACGCCCCCGTTCCAGAAGTACTTGTGCGGCGCGGTCCAGCGCGCCTCCTGCTTGACCGGGTCCCAGGCGACCAGCGAGCCGGTCAGGAAAGGCCGGGTGGCCTCACGCGCCTTGTCGTCATCGGGCAGGCCGTTGATGCGCGAGTTGGTGGCGATGTTCCAGGCGCCCTTCATGAACCGGTAGTTCGGATCGTTCTGATATGAAAACGGCACGCCGATGGCCGGGATGTAGACGAGGTTTTCCTTGGGGCTGAAGGCCATCGGATGCCAGTTGTGGGCGCCGTAAGGTCCCGGCATCGAGTTCATGTTGGCCGCGCCCTGATAGCGCGCCGTGGGGCTCTCCACCGGCCGCCCATTGGCGTCGATCGAGGTCGCCCATGTCACCGTCGCGAACGGCTTGGCCGAGATGAATTTCCCGTCTTTGGCGTCGATCACGTAGAAAAAGCCGTTCTTGGAGGCCTGCATGACCACCCGGCGCGCGCCGCCCGCCAGCGGCAGGTCGGCCAGGATCAACGGCTGGTCGGCGTCGAAGTCCCAGGCGTCGTTCGGCGTCACCTGGTAGTGCCAGACATATGCGCCGGTGTCGGCGTTGATCGCCACGATCGATGAGAGGAAAAGGTTGTCGCCCTTGCCGTCAGAGCGGGCCGTCGGCGACCAGGGCGTGCCGTTGCCGACGCCGAAATAGATCAGGTTGAGATCAGGATCATAGACCGTGGCGTCCCACACCGTGCCGCCGCCGCCGGTCTGTTTCCAGCCCTCGCCCGGCCAGGTGGCCGCGGCCTTGTTCTTGAGCACCGTATCGGAGGGCTCATTGTCGGCCGCGCCGGTTGGGTTGGGGATGGTATAGAAGCGCCACAGCTTCTTGCCGCTGCGCGCATCATAGGCGGTGATGTAGCCGCGCACGCCATATTCGGCGCCCGAATTGCCGATCAGCACCTTGCCCTTCACGACGCGAGGAGCCTGGGTGATGGTGTAGGGTAGGTTCTTGTCGACCGTCTGGACCTGCCAGATCTTGCGACCGGTCTTGCCGTCCAGCTTCACCAGCCGTCCATCGAACGTGCCCACATAGATCGCGCCCTGCCAGGTGGCCACGCCGCGGTTGACCGTGTCGCAACAGGCCTGGAAGCCCTTGGCCTTGTCGACGCCGGAGTCCCAGCGCCAAAGCTGCTTTCCGGTCTTGGCGTCATAGGCATAGACGTTCGACCAGCTGGTGGTGGTGTAGAGCACCCCGTCGACCATGATCGGCGTGGCTTCCTGGCCTCGATCGGTGTCGAAATCGCCGTACCAGGTCAGACCTAACTGACCGACGTTGGCGGCGTTGATTGTGTCGAGCGGGGAGAAGCGCTGTTCGGAGTAGGTGCGTCCATAGCTGAGCCACTCGCCGTTTTTTTCGGCTGCGACAATCCGATCGCCGTCGACCCCGCCGGGCTTTTGACAAGAGGCGGCCAAAAGGGAGCACGCCAGGCCCAGAGCCAGTCCGATCTGCTTGAGCATCCCGCATCCCCCACGGTTTTTCATTGATCGTTCATGTGGACCATAGCAGTGATAGGGAAGGGACGTACAGCCCGGCCCCGGCCCGCGAGCCCATGCAAGGAACCTTGCATCTATTCGCGAGTGACGGCAGGGTTACTGCAACGGCGAAGCTACGGTTACCGTCGGCGCCGCCACAGAAGAATTCGGAGGAGACTACAACGATGCTGAAAGGCAAACTTTCACAGCTGGCCATGGCTTCGGTGCTGGCGGGCGCGCTTCTGGGCGCCTCGGTGGTAGCGGCGGTCGCCCAGGGCGATCTGATCGATAAGGTTACTGGCCGCTACTATCGCGGCAAGATCACCGAAGGCGCCAATGCGGGCACCGACGTGATGCTGTTCGTATCCAAGGCCAAGGCTGACCAGGTCAAGATCGGCTCAAACAAGCCGATCGTTCGCGACGCCGTTGTGGTCGTCAAGGCCGACGGCGCCAAGCTGGTTCAAGGCGATGCGCAACTGCCGCCGGCCGCTGGCGGCGGTGGTCGCGGCGGCACGGCGCCGGCCGCGGCTGACGTGAAGTTCACCATCGATTCCTCGGCCAACCCGGTGACTTTCACCTATTCGCCGACCGCCGGCACCACCTACGTCGGCACGCAAGTTCCCCAGTAGCGACTGAACATTCCGGGTGAGAGCGGAAGAGCCGCCGGAAGCAAGCCTTCCGGCGGCTCTTCGTGCGGCTACTCCTCTTCGCCGATCTCGGCCAATACCTCGGCGTTATGCTCGCCCAGCTGGGGCGGATGCCGGCGGATGTTGGCGGGCGTCTTTGAGAACCGCAGCGGTGGGCGCATGGCGTTGTAGCGGCCGGCTTTCGGGTGGTCGTACGCCTGGAAGAAATCCACCGCCGCCAGGTGCGGATCGTTGGGCAGATCGTCCAGCCGGTTCAGTTTTACCACCGGGATGGAGAGCGGCATCAGCAGGTCCAGCCATTCCTGTGTCGGCCGGGTCTGGGTGATCGCCTCGACCATGCCGTAGAGCTCGCCGATGTGCTTGGTGCGGGTCTCATAGTCCTTGAAGCGCGGGTCGTTCGAAACCATGCCCGGCTGGCCGGCCAGGGCGAAGAAGTCGTCCCACTGCTTGTTGTTGTAGGGCATCAGGCCGATGAACCCGTCGGCGGTGGCGAACGGCTTGCGGTTGGGATTGGCGACGCGCGTGTAGCACCAGGGTCCCAGCGGCGGATCGTAGACCTGGCCGAAGAAGTGCTCGGCGAGGGTGAAGCTGGTGATGCACTCCAGCATCGGCACCTCGACGAACTGGCCCTCGCCGGTCTTTGCCCGGTGATAGAGGCCCGCCAGCACCGCCTGGGCCATGAACAGGCCCGAGATCTTGTCGGCCGCCAGGGTCGGCACATAGCGCGGGGTCGGATTGCCATCGACGCGGTTGAGCAGGTCGGCCATGCCCGATCCCGCCTGGATCAGGTCGTCATAGGCCGGCAGCCCCTCATAAGGCCCGTTCGAGCCGTAGCCGGCGGCGTGCACATAGAGGATGTCCGGCTTGATCGCAGCTACGCTCTCGTAGTCGAACCCGGCGCGCTCCAGCCCCGCATAACGGACATTGGCGGTGAAGACGTCGGCCGAGGCGATCAGCTTGCGCAGGATCCTCTTGGCCTTGTCCTCGCGCAGGTCCAGCTTCACGCTGCGCTTGTTGCGGTTGATAGTGACAAAGATGGGCCCGAGATCCCGCACCTCGGCGTTGGGCGTATCGCCCGCCCAGCGCATGACATCGCCGCCTTCGCCGCGATCGGTCAGCGGGCTTTCGATCTTGATCACGTCGGCGCCCAGGTCGCCCAGCATCTGGGTCGCATAGGCCCCCAGCACCACGCTGGTCATGTCGACGATGCGGACGCCGGCCAGCGGCCCGGTCGCTTTGGTGTCGAGATTGCGCAAATTGGCCAAGGCAGGTCTCCGCGGGGGATCGTCAGTCAGGGCGCATGCCCTACAACAAAGCCCGGCTCTAAGCCAACCACGACCGGTCGAGAGTCTCGCCGAATTACAGTGTGAAACATTCCTCCTCGCGCGCCGCGCGCGCAGCCTTTTGACGAGAACTGCGGCGGCTCGACGTTGGGCGGACTCAACAGTGCGACAGGCCTGTCGCGCTCGATGATCGGCCAGTCGGTCGGCGCGCGATAGAACGAAATCACTCGAGTCCCGGGCCCGAGTTCCGCGAGTTGCGAACTTGCCGTAGAGTTTAGCAGGGGCGGAATTCGGAGAACGACCATGTATCGCAAGACTTGTGTTCGTGTGTGTCTGGCCGGTATGTGCGCCATCGCCGTCGCCGTATCTCCGCTGTGGCTTTCCGCAACCCGGGCCCAGCAGGCGGATGTCACCACCGTTTCGCCTCTGACCGTCCGGGGGCTTTCGGGGGGCGAAGGGGCCAGCTTCTATACGCCTGACCAGCTGTCCGAGGCGGCGCGCAACGCCGGCCAGGAGGCCTCATCGGCGCGCGACGCCGGTCGCGACTGCCGCGCGGCGAACAGCGCCGTCGCCCAGACCGAAGAGGCCGGCAATTTCAGCCTGGAGGCGCTTTTCAACACCGAGGCCGCAGCCCAGGCCAGATTGCAGACCGCTGCTCTGGCCGCCCAGAGGGCCACCCAGGCCGCGCTCGACGCCCGCGCCTCGAACGCCGCCAACGCCCAGGACCTGGAAATCGCCCGCCAGGGCGTGGTCAAGACCTTTCAGGCAGCGCAGCGCGCGGCGGCCGAAGCCCATCGGCGGGTGGCCGACCTTCAGGATCAGATCCGGGACAACCCCAAGGAAAACGTCAGCCTGCTTCGGGGCTACGTCGACGCCAAGACCCAGGAGCGCACCCGAGGCGGCGGCATCGCCGGCGTCTATGTGCCGGACCAGTACAAGGACCTGACGCTCTACGAGATCGTCGCCCATCAGGTTGATGACAAGGGAACCCCGGCGCTGGCGATCTCCGGGCGCATCACCAATCCGCGCAAGAGCGCGATCAATATTCCGCCGCTGTGGTTTACCGCTGTCGACCTTTACGGCGCGCCGTTGAAGTCCGAGCAAACCGTGCCGCAGCACCAGGGCCGCATCCCGCCGGGCGGCAGCCTGCCGTTCAGCTATCAGCTGAAACCGATGCCCGAGCGAACGGCGAGGGCGGTGGTCACCTTCGCGCCAGAAAGCCGGCCGCCGATGTACTTGCCGGCAGCCCTGTTCTGCGGCGAGCAGGCCCGCACGCCGGCTGCGGCGGCGGTCATGGCTCAACTCTCCGGCGAGGGCGACAGTGCGGGCCGGGGCGCAGGACGCGCCGCCGCCGGGGCCGGACGCGCCGGCGCGGGCCGGGCCGGCGCCGCCGGCAGGGCGGGTATCGGCGTCGGGGCTGGCAGGGCCGGAGGCGCGGGCCGGGCCGGGGGCCTGGGCGGCGGCCGCGCAGGCGGTGGGCGAGGAGTCAATGTCGGCGGTGGCCGCGGCCGGGGTGGGTAGAAATATTACGAAACAGAAATAATATTGCAAAATGGAAATATTGATGTAGGGTGCCCTCCAGACTTGGCCTCTGGAGGCAGATATGGCGCGTTCAAACCTTTCAAATCGCTGGCTGGCCGCAAGCTGCGCGGCGGCTCTCACCTTGAGTCCTCTGAGCGGGCTGGCCCAGGACATCCCGCGCCTGCCGCAGGTGGCGGAGCCGGGCGTGACCATCCTCTCCCCGCTGACGGCGGTGGGCCTCGCCCCCATTCCCGACGTCGGCCAAGGCGCCAGCTGGTTCACGCCGGAAAACATAGAGATCGTCGTCCATCAGGCGCGCAACGACCACATCGACGCCAAGGCTGCCGCGCGACAGTGCCACACCTCCGGCGTTCCGCAAACCGAGGCGGCCGGCGACTTCGGCTTCGAGGCGCTCTATGACACCGAGAGCAAGGCCCAGGCGAGTCTTCAGCACGCCGGTGAGGCGGCCGCCGAGGCAACCCGCCGGGCGCTGGACGCCCGGGTGGCGATCGCCCGCGGCGAGGGCACGCAGAACGATCTGATCAACGCCGAACTTGGCCGCCAGGCCGCCGTGCGCGCCTTCCAGGCCGCCCAGTGGCAGGTGCTCGAGGCCCAGCGGCGCATCGCCGACCTGCAGGATCTGCTGGAGAGTGATGATGGCATGATCGCCGAGCTCAAGGCCCAGGTCGAAGCCCATTCGATTGAGCGGGCCAACAACATCGGCACGGGCAATCTCTATGTCCCGGCGACCTTCCGCGACCTGAGGCTGACCGACGTTGTGGTGCGCCAGACCGAGGAAGGTGGCATCAAGGCGATGCGGGTGTCAGGCAAGATCGTCAATCCGCGCCGCGGTCCTTTGATCGCTCCGCCGCTGTGGGTCGCGGCCCAGGATCGCTACGGAACCTCGCTGAAGGAAGAGATGATGGAGGCGGACCCGGCGCCCCGCATCGCTGGCCGCGATAGCCTGGCCTTCACCTTCGCCCTGACCCCCATTCCCGACGAGGCGGAACAGGCCACGGTCACCTTCGCGCCGTTCCACCACGAGCCGCGCTACAAACCCGTCAGCGCCTTCTGCGAACTGTAATCATCCACGTAATTGGCAGGCCGGGTTTGGTGGCCTAGTGTGGCCTGCGGCGTCGGTCGAAAGGGCTCTTGAGGATGCGTCAGTCGGTTATCAGGCGAGGCCTCAGCGGGGTGTGCGCCGCTGTCCTGATCCTGGCCCCCGCCCTGGCGCAGCAACCCGCGCCCGCGACCCCGTCGGGCGTGACTACCGTCTCGCCCCTGACGGTCCTGTCGAGCCTGCCCAAGGTCGGGACCGGAGCGACCCTGTTTACGCCGGACGAGCTTGACGCCGTGGCCGCCCAGGCCCGGGCCTATTTCCTGCAGGCGCGGGATGGCGCGCGCGATTGTCTGGGCCAGTCCGCCCTTAGCGGTCCCCTGCCGGAAGACATGGGCGAATTCAGCGTCGGCGCCCTGTCATCGACCGAAGCCCGCGCCCAGTTCGACCTGCAGCAAAAGGCTGAGGCGGCCCGCGCCGCCACCGACGCCGCCCTTGCCGCCAGCGTCGCGGCGAGGCGTGGAGAGATCAGCCAGGCAGACCTCGAGAGGGCTGAACTCGCCCGCCAGGCGGCGACCAAGGCCTTCCAGGAGGCCCGAAAGCTCGCCGACGAGTCGCACTACCGCACGCTCGACTTGCTTGAACTGGCCGACCAGTATGTCGGCGGCGACCTCTTCTCCCTGCGGGCTCTCGAAAAGGGCAAATACGTCGACAGCTGCACGTTCGACCAGAACGGCAATCTGGTCACCGATGTGGTGCAGCCGGCAAGGTGCTCGCAACGGGCCAATATGCGGTCCATGCGCGAGGTCTGGGCCCAGCTCGACTATCGCTCGCTGCAACGCTCCCAGGGCGATGGCCGCCGCGTCAGCTTCACGCCGGCCGAATTCGCCGACCTTCGCCTGGCCAATGTCGTCGCCGGCCAGGTCCAGGAAAAGGGCGCGCCGGTCATTCGCGTCACCGGCAAGATCGTCAATCCACGCCGCACCGCCATCACTCCGCCACCGCTGTGGGTAGAGATTCTCGACCAGTACGGCACCTCGCTAAAGGCCGAACAGGTCGTTGCGCCTCGCGGTCAGGGCAAGATCCAGCCTCGCGACAGCCTGACCTTTACCTACGCGGTCAGTCCCGTCCCAGAACGGATGGCCAAGGCCTCGGTCACGTTCGCCCCGACCCACCGCCAGACTTCAAATCTGGTCGCCGCCATGACCTGCACGGGCGAATAAGCCTAGATCGCTTGCCGTTTTTGGCCTGGCGGTTAAGACTTGGATTCATAGCCATGCCTGGAGGCCAATCAGTGTTAAAGCCTGCTGTTGTTATCGCCGCCCTGATGGCCGCGACCTTTGCCTATGCCGCGACGCCGCGAGACAATCTGGTGGTCACCACCGACTGGCTGGCCCAGCACATCAATGACGCCAACCTCGTTATCCTGCATTCAGGAAGCGCCAACGATTACAACGCCGGGCACATCGCCGGCGCGCGGCTGGCGGCGCAGGACGCCCTCTCGGTCGGTGGTGCGGCGGCAGGCGGCCTGACGCTGGAGCTGCCCTCGGCGGCCGAGCTGCGCAATCAGATGCAGGCGATGGGTATCTCCGACAACTCCAAGGTCGTGGTCTATGCGACGCGCGATGTTCAGGCCGCCACCCGGCTGATCCTGACCCTCGACGCCGCCGGTCTGGGCGACAAGGCGGTGCTGCTCGACGGCGGCCTCAACGAATGGAAGCGCGGCAATCGTCCGACGGTCACCGAGGCGACGCCGCCGAAAACAGGAACCCTGGCCGCGCTGAAGATGCAGCCGCGCATCGTCGACCAGGCGTTCGTGCAGAGCCACGCCAAAAGCCCCGGTTACGTGCTGATCGATGCACGAGCAGGCCAGTTTTACGACGGCGTGGCGGCCGGCGGCGCGCCCCCGACCAAGGGGCATATCCCCGGCGCCAAGAGCATTCCCTTTTCCTCGCTCAGCGGCGCGGACGGCAAGCTTAAACCCGCCGACCAGCTGCAGGCCCTGTTCACCGCCGCGGGCGTCAAGGCGGGCGACCACGTGATGGTCTATTGCCACGTCGGCCAGCAGGCGACGGCGGTGGTCTTCGCCGCGCGGACCCTTGGCATCGACGCCCAGCTCTATGACGGCTCGTTCCAGGAGTGGTCGGCCAAGGGTCTGCCGGTTGAACTGCCGCCCGCCGCGGCCGGATGAGGCCGGAAAAGCCTTACCTCAATCCTTATGTGGCAGGGGTCGGCCTCGGCCTCGTTTTGCTCGCCGCCTATGTGCTGACGGGCAGGGGACTGGGCGCCTCGGGCGCGTTCGGTAACGCGGCGTCGGAAATCGTCTCGGTGGTCGCGCCGGGAAAGGCCGCGTCCAACACCTATTTCCAGAGCTACCTCTCAGGCGGCGCGCCATGGAGCGCTTGGATCGTTATCGAGATCGCCGGGGTTCTGATCGGCGGCGGCATTTCCGCCTGGCTGGCGGGGCGGTTCAAACCCGGCATCCAGCGGGGACCGAACCTTAAACCCGTCTCGCGCCTGACGGCCGCGGCGATCGGCGGCGGGATCATGGGCCTCGGCGCAGTGTTGGCCAGAGGCTGCACCAACGGTCAGGCGCTCTCGGGCGGGGCGCTGCTCAGCGTCGGCAGCTGGGCCTTCATGATGGCCGCCTTCGCCGGCGGCTGCGACCGAAGGCCCCGCCGCCCAACTCGCGGCGATCAGGAAACGCGGATGCTAACCGGAGCCTAATCGGCCTGTCACGCGGCTGTCGCCAAAGCCCCATATCGCCTGGGCCATGTCGGGGCCTGATCCAGTTCATCCGCACGCGGTTTCCTGCCGCGCGGCGTTCATTTCCGATGTGCATCTGGGCACGCGGGGTTGCCAGGCCGAGCTCTTGCTCGACTTCATCCGGGCGCTCGATTGCGATACGCTTTACCTGATCGGCGACATCATCGACGGCTGGAAGCTGAAGTCCGGCTGGCACTGGCCGCAGTCCCACAACGATGTGGTGCAAAAGGTGCTGCGCATGGCCCGCAAGGGCGTCGAGGTGATCTATGTGCCCGGCAACCACGACGAGGGCGGGCGCGAATTCTGCGGCGTCCACTTCGGCGGCGTCATCGTCGCCCGCGACTGGATCCACGAGACCGCCGACGGCCGCAAGTTCCTGGTCACCCACGGCGATGAATTCGATGGGGTGGTCCAGCACGCCAAATGGCTCGCATTCCTGGGCGATGCGGCCTACCGCGCGCTGCTCGCGGCCAACACCTGGTTCAACAAGGTCCGTCGGGTGATGGGCTTCGGCTACTGGAGCCTCTCGGCCTTCCTGAAGGTCAAGGTCAAGAACGCCCTGCAGTTCATCGAAAACTTCGAGGAAGCGGTGGCGGACGAGGCCCGCCGCCGCGGCGTCGACGGCGTCATCTGCGGCCATATCCACAAGGCTGAAATGCGCGACATCGGCGGCATTCTCTACGTGAACGATGGCGACTGGGTGGAAAGCTGCACGGCCGTGGTCGAGCATCATGACGGAACGCTGGAAATCCTCGACTGGAGCAGGATGCCGATCGTGCGAAACCTCGCCGATGCGCCAGTTCCCATCAAACTGGGTGAGCTGGTGGCCGCTTAAGGCTAAACACCCGCGATGAACTACCGTCACGCCTTCCACGCTGGAAATTTCGCCGATGTCGTCAAGCACGCGGCTCTGGCCCAATGCCTGGCGCGGCTTTCCGGACCGCTGCACATCATCGACACCCATGCGGGCGCGGGGGTCTATGACCTGGCGGGCGAAGCGGCTCTGAAATCGCGCGAGGCCCAGGCCGGGATCGTCCGTCTCGCCGCCGATCCGGCCGCGCCAGAGGTTTTCGCCTCGCTGTTGAAGGCGGTGAGCAGCCTCAACCCCGAGGGCGACATCCGCCACTATCCGGGATCTCCGGCCCTGATCTGTGGTCTGATGGGCAAGGACGATCGGCTGACAGCCTGTGAACTGCGTGGTGACGACTATTCCATTCTTTGGCCCTGGCTCAATCGCCACTGCCTCAAGGCAAAGGCGATGCAGGCCGATGGCTTCGAGGTCGCGCTGCGGGAGGCGAAAACCGGGCAACGCCTGTTCGTCCTTATCGATCCGCCCTTCGAACAGGCCGGGGACTATGAGCGGACTGCGCAGGTCGCCCTGTCGGTGGCCACCGGAGGCGCCTGCGTCATGATCTGGTTGCCACTGAAGGATCTGGAGACTTTCGACCGCTTCCTGCGACGGCTGGAGGCCGGAAATCCCCCGCCCGTCCTGGTCGCCGAATTGCGTTTGCGCCCGCTCACCAACCCCATGGCCATGAACGGCTGCGCCCTGGTTTTCCTGAATCCGCCGGTCGGCCTGCAACTTGAACTTGACGTTATTTGCGGCTGGGCCGCCCAAAAGCTGGGCGAAACCGGCGCGCAATCCCGCATTTGGCGGCTGTCATGAAATCATTGAAGAACCGCATCTTTTTCGCGATGTGAGAGTCGCTATGCTGCGCCGCACAATTTCCCGATGCGAGGAGCAGACCCGTCATGTCCCTGAAAGCTTTCGATGCCGAATTCGCCAAGGCTCAGGCCGAGAAGGTGTTCTCCCTTCCCGTCGGCATGACCTCCCCCCTGTGGCTGGCCTATGGCGGAATGACCGCTGGCGCGCTGACGTACTGGTGGATGAGCCAATGGATGAAGCCGATGAACCTTGAGGCCATGTCCTGGCCGAAGGCGCCGGACTTGGCGAGCCTCATGCAAGCGCCCGACGAAGTCGCAGCGGTCGTAGAAGAGATGACGCCCGCGTCCATTCTGGCGGCCGTCGAGCCGATCATAGAAGCGGCGGAAATCGTTATGGAAACGACTGCCGAGGTCGTCGAAAAAACACCGGACGATCTCACCGTTCTCGTGGGGATCGGTCCCACCCTGGCGGGCAAACTCGCCGATCTGGGCGTCACCACCTATGCCGACATCGCCGCGTGGAGCGAAGCGGACGTCGATGCATTCGACAGACAATTGAAGCTCCTCGGCCGCATCACCCGCGACGGCTGGATCGAACAGGCCAAACAATTGGCCGAGGCCTAATCTGAACCCAGGCTGGCGTGAGTGGCTTCCATCAATCCGGCCATTGCCAACCGCCGGGGCGAGCTGCAGCCATGAACCATCACCGAGCGGGTGACCCGTCGCACCGACTTGACGGTCTCGCGCGCCCAGCCCAGGAATTCGGCATCGCCCGCCAGGTGGGGCGGACAGACCACCGAAATCGCCTGCAGTCCGGTATCCTTCAAGGAACTGGTCACCCGGGGGGTGTCACCCGACAGATGGCCGACCACCAGCAAGCTCGCCGGCTTGATCAGCGAGATCACCGACAACAGTGGGCCTTGCGGCACATCCTCGATGTCGCAGATCTCGCAGATGACCCCCTTCAAGACCCACTGCCGGGCCTGATCGAAGGCGGTCTTCATCACCTTGCGGCCTTCCACCGTAGAGAGTGAGACGTAGGAAACCGGCACGATCAGGCTCAATTCCTGACTTTCATGCTGTTCGCTCTTCAGCCGGGCGACCCCGCGCGAGATGGTCGCCATGTCGATCCTCAGGAGATCGGCGCGGGTCAGGTTGCGCACCTCGCCGGGCGACAGTTCCTTGTCGGTGTCTTCGAGCACGACCCGCCGGGTTAATCGATAGCCGATGCGGGTGCTGCCCTTCAGCTCGAAAACTGGCTCCAGCTTGCACGAGACGCGCACCCGTTTGCCGTTGCCGGCCGTGAACGGTGACCAGCGGTCGGGGGATAGCAGGGTAGGATCGGCCTCGGCCTCTGCGGCGGCGCGGGCGGCGGCGACCTCCCTGGCCTCGCCATCCATAGCCATGCGGGCGTCCACCGGCACGGCCGTCAGGTCCGAGCCTTCGAGCCTGGTCACCCGGCAAACCGAGAGCGCCCCGGGACGTACTGCCCCCAGAAAATGCGACAGCACTTCGCGTAGGGTCCGCAGGCAGGCGGCCTGGGCGCCGAAGGGACCGAGGTCCGGCTGGGCGATCAGAAAATCGCTTTCCGAGATGCGCGTCATATAGCCGTTCAGCCCGAGGTGCCGATCGATGACCTTCTCGACATGCTCATAGACCCCTTCGCGCCGGCCCTGCCATCGGTCACCGAACGCATCGACGATGGCGTCGAGACTGATGATATTGACCTGGCCGTCCGCCAGGGCGCTCGATCCTTTCAGGGGCTCCAGCAAATCGGGATTGCTGGCGCGCAGCATTTTGGGCGCCTGAGCAACCGTCGGCGCGTCTACGTCTTTCCGCACGAGCGCGACGGTATTCATGTGGTCACTTTGCGCGGGAAAGGTTACCTGGCGGATTAACCGCGATGGTGAAAATGCGATTCACCCTGCGGCGAGAGATCGCGCCTATTCGGGTAAACCAAAGGCCCGCAAAAGCTGGTCCGCGGCTTGTCCCGGCGGCAGTAAACCGTTGCGCACCCTGGGTTCCAGCTCGCCGACGAGCTCCGCCACCGCTGGGTGCTTACGCAGCGCATCGCCCAACCGGTCGCTGACCTGACTCCACATCCACCCCACATTTTGAGTAGCGCGTCGCGATGCGCGCTCGCCGGACGCGGTCATGATCTCGCGGTGGCGTTCGAGCTGGGCCCAGATCTCGGCGATCCCGTCGCCAGAGAGCGCCGAGGCGGTCAAGACGGGCGGTGTCCAGTTGCGTGAGGCGGGCTCCAGGATGTGCAGTGCCGACCGGTAGTGCTGAGCTGAGCGTTTGGCCAGGGCCGGGTCGATGTCGGCCTTGTTCACGACGATGGCGTCGGCCAGTTCGATCAGGCCTTTCTTGATCCCTTGCAGTTCGTCGCCGCCGGCTGGAATCAGCAGGGCCAGGAAAACGTCCACCATGTCGGCGACCATGGTTTCCGACTGGCCGACTCCCACGGTCTCCACGATGATCACATCAAAGCCGGCCGCCTCGCACAGGAGCATGGCCTCGCGGGTCTTGCGGGCGACCCCGCCCAGGGCGCCTCCGGACGGAGAAGGGCGAATATAGGCGTTCGGGTCCACCGACAGCCTCTCCATGCGGGTCTTGTCGCCCAGGATCGAGCCGCCGGTGCGGCTGGACGAGGGATCGACCGCCAGCACGGCGACCCGGTGATCGCTGGCGGTAAGCATCAGCCCGAGCGCTTCGATGAAAGTCGATTTTCCGGCCCCTGGCACGCCGGTGATCCCGACCCGCTGGGCGCGTCCAGTCAGAGGCATCAGCGCTTCGAGCAGCGTCCGTGCGCTGGCCGCATGATCCGCTCTGCGCGACTCGACCAAGGTGATGGCGCGGGCCAGGGCGGCGCGCTCACCTGCCTCGATGCCCGATTTGAGGTCTGTCACCGTCGCCAAAATATGCGGCTCTTATACCCGCACGGCCGTTCCGCTGGCCGTCACCATTAGCATCGAGCCGTTGGCGCCGACCGTCTCGTAGTCGAGGTCCACCCCGATCACCGCATTGGCGCCCAGCGCGCCTGCCTGCGCCGTCATCTCGCGGATTGCCGATTCCCGGCCCTCGCGAAGGATGTCTTCATAGGCCTGGGACCTGCCGCCGACGATGTCGCGCACGCCGGCCAGAAAATCGCGGAATATATTGGCGCCGACGATGGCCTCCCCGGCGACAATGCCGAGATAGTCCTGGACCGGCCGACCTTCGACGCTGTGAGTTGTGCTGACGATCATGGTCTTTCTCCGCGGGCCCCGAACTTAGGCATTCGATCCTTGCAAGTCATCGGCTGAACTAGAGATTTTGGGGAACGCGTGCGCCACAAAGCTTGCGACAACTGGCGGTGGGCGTCGACGATCCGACTTAATCTATTGTTTTCCCTGCCTGGGCATACTGCCGCCCTGGGAGGGCGTCGATCCGTGAAACGCCACAGGCTGCAGGAACCGCCCTTCGGAATGAACGGTGTGAAGCCCGCTTTTGAGCGGGCGACCTGGCTTGCCAAGACCCTGTTCGATGTTGTCGGTTCCGCCGTCGTGCTGGTCGATGGCCACGGCAGTTGGCGCAGCAGGGACAATGTCGACCTGCCTGATGGCGATCCGCCCGCTGAATTGGTCATCCAGACCGGCAAGGCCCTTTGGGTCGAGGACGCGGCGGCCGATCCGCGGTTCGCCAATCATCAATTTGTCAGGAGCAAGGTCGGCTACCGGTTCTATGCCGCCGCCCCTCTGCGTCTGGCGGACGGTACGACCCCAGGCGTTCTTTGCGTCGTGGGGAGTGTTCCCAGGCCCATGGACGAGCGGCTGGCCAAGGCCCTGCAGAAACTGGCCGACGGTGTGGCGATCGAATGCGACCGCGCCCGCGCGGCTGAGCGCGCCCGGCGCGACATCACCGAACACCAGCGTACGCGCCAAGTCCTGCACGCCTTCGCCGAGGCCATGCCGGGCTCACTGGTGATGACCGACCGTGAATTCAGAGTCATCAAGGCCAGCCCGGTGTGGCTTACAAACTTCAACGTGACCGAAGAAGAGGCCATCGGCAGGACGGTCTTCGAGATCGCGCCTGACTACTTCATTCGTTTCCGCGGAGCCCTCGAAAAGGTGATGGGCGGCCGCCACATTCGCGATCCCAAGGTCAAGTCCACCCAGCCCGGTCAGATGAAATGGATCACCGCCGAACTGTCGCCCTGGCGCGACGAGGCTGGAGAGATCGGTGGCATTATCATCGCCGCTCAGGACATCACCGAGATGGTGCTCAATCTCGAGCGCGCCGAGCGCGCCGAGCAGATGCTGAATATGGCTCTGGCGATCACCGACATCCATGCCTTCGACATCGACTACGAAAACAAGATCGTTCAGAAATCCAACGGCGACACCGACCTGACCTTCTTCGGTGAGGTCAAGACCTTCGAACAGATGGCGGGTTTCGAAAGCATCGACTCGCGCGACCGGGCCAGGGCGCGCCAGGAGATGGAGGCGTCTGAAGCCGAAACCGGACTGCGCCGCGCTGAATATCGAACCAACCGGCGCGACGGCAAGGAGGTCTGGGTCTCATCGGTGGTCCAGGTGGCCCGCAACGAGCAGGGCGCGCCGGCCCGAGCTATCGGGGCAATGCAGGACATCACCGCCCGCAAGCAGAACGAGATCGCCCTCGTGCAGGCCAAGGAACAGGCCGAAGCCGCCAATCAGGCCAAGAGCACCTTCCTGGCCATCATGAGCCACGAGATCCGCACGCCCCTGAACGGCGTGCTGGGTATGGCCCAGGCCATGGCCGTGGACACCCTCAATACTATCCAGCGCCAGCGGCTGGACGTCATTCGCCAGTCTGGCGAGACGCTGCTGGCCATCCTCAATGACGTGCTGGATCTTTCCAAGATCGAGGCCGGCAAGCTCGAACTGGAAGAAGCCGAATTCAATATCGACGAGGTGGCCCGGGGCGCCCACGCGGCCTTCACCGCTATCGCCCAGAAAAAGGGCCTGTCCTTCGACCTGTCCGTGGAGGAGGGGGCCAGAGGTGTCTATCTCGGCGACTCCACGCGGGTTCGACAGATCGTCTACAACCTCGTTTCCAACGCCCTGAAATTCACCGAGGAGGGTCAGGTTCGCGTCGTCGTCAGTCGCGCGGATGATTCCCTGACCATCAAGGTCAGCGACACCGGCATGGGTATTGCGCCGGACCGGCTGGCCCACCTCTTCGAGAAGTTCGAGCAGGAAGACGCCTCAACCACGCGCCGGTTCGGCGGTACTGGCCTGGGCCTGGCCATCTGCCGCGAGCTCGCCTCGTTGATGAACGGCTCGATTTCCGCCGAAAGCACGCCTGGCAAGGGAAGCACCTTCTCGGTGGTTCTGCCACTGCGGCGTGTGGGCGACGCGGGCGCGCCGGCCGCTCCGGTCAGCATCGAGGAGCCGCAGGATACCGACCTGAACGCGCCGGCCTTGCGGATTCTTGCGGCCGAGGACAACACGGTCAATCAGCTGGTGCTCAAGACCCTGTTGCACCAGATCGGCGTCGATCCCACCGTGGTCGACAATGGCGTCAAGGCCCTTGAGGCCTGGGAAGCTGGTGAGTGGGACGTCATCCTGATGGACGTTCAGATGCCCGAACTGGACGGCCCGTCGGCCACCAGGCTGATCCGCCAGCGCGAGGCGGCGACCGGCCGGGCGCGCACCCCGATCATCGCCCTGACCGCTAACGCCATGAGCCACCAGGTTGCCGAATACACCGCCTGCGGCATGGACGGCTTCGTCGCCAAGCCGATCGAAATCGGTCGCCTGTTCACGGCCCTGCAATCGGTGCTGGGTGAGGCGGCCTCTGAGGATCAGGCCCAGGTCGCCTAGCGGTCCGTTCGATGGCCGAACACGAAAAGGCCGCCGGCATAACCGGCGGCCTTTCCGTCTCAAGCGATACTCGAAAGCCTACTTGAAGGTCGTGGTCAGCTTGGCGGTGATGCCGTCGAAGTCGACGCCATACAGGTTGCTGTTGCCGAAAGCGGCGGCGTGGTCGTTGGTCGAGGTGTAGCGCACGTCAACCGAGGCCACATCGTTGATCGGCACGGTAAAGCCGATGTTCCAGGTTGTGTAGCTGTCTTCGCAGCCCGAGCCGCCGCAGCGGAACGCGCCGGTTTCAGGATCGGAGATGTTCTGGATCCCGAAGGCTCCGCTGATGACCACATCCTTCCACGGAGCGGTGAAGCCCACTTCGTAGTAGGTGGCCGCACCCGCTTCGGCGAAGTATTCCGGCGAATAGTAGATCGCGCCGGTGATCGAGCCCATGCCGACCGGGAAGCTGCCCTTGGCGTAGACTTCGTAATAGGCCGCGTCGATCGAGGGATCGCCGGCGTGGGTCGTGGCGTTGACCCAGGTGGTGCCGTCGTTGACGTAGCCATAGTAGATGGCGCCGACGTCGAAATCGAAGTCGCCCGACGAGCCCTTCCAACCGCCGTAAGCGTCCACTTCGGCGCTGGCGAAGCCAACCGAGCTGGTCCACAGGCCGGCGTAGGCGCCGCTTTCACCGGACCAGTCGACGCCGCCAAAGCCGGCCGCGTCAGCGCCCTGGCTCAGGCCGCGGAACAGATATTGGCTGACCACGCCGGCGTTGACCGACACTTCAGCGTGGGCGGCGCCCGCGATGGCCAGGCCCGCCGTGGCGCTGCACAGAGCAAGTTTCAGAAATTTCATGAGAGAAAGACCCCTTGATGATGATCGGCCCGGGAAGGGGCCGGTTGTGTTCGTCCCCGCCGCGAAGCGCGAACGGATCGCGCCCTTTATCGACGCGTGGTTTCCAAGTGCTCAATATTGTGCACCGCAACAAGGGGCTTCATTGTCGCGGGTGACCGGATGTTGAGCGCGATAAACGGGCAAAGTTCAAAAAACGGGCGGTTTTGCACTGTTTTCGAGCGAATCGGCCTGATTTTGAGGCTGTGGCCTTGATGCCACAGTCTGTGGTCGAATCAGCGCATGCCCAGGGAGGCGCCACCGAGGTGGGCGCCGCCGTCGACCAGCAGGGTCTCGCCGGTGATGTGCCGCGAGGCCGGTGATCCCAGGAATACCGCTGCCCCTGCGATGTCCTCGGCCTCGGAAGCGACCTGCAGGGGCGTCACCTTGATTTGCCGCTGACGCATCTGTTCCATCGCCTGGGGGCCGAGGCCCTTTTCGAACCAGGGCGTGGCGATAAAGCCCGGGCAGATGGCGTTGACCCGGATCCTGGGCGCCAGCGCGCGGGCCAGGTCGATGGTCATGGTGATCATCGCGCCCTTGGAGGCGCAGTAGGGCACTGACGAGCCGATCCCGACCACGCCGGCGATCGAGGCGGTCATCACCACCGCGCCGGCCCGCTCGCCTTTTTGCAGCAATTCCTTGCAGGCGCGGACCATCTGGAACGAGCCGATTACATTCACCGCATAGAGCCGCTGGAAATCCTCGGCGTTGACGGCGTCGAGGTCCGAGTGGTCCAGCGCCATCTTGGTCATGCCGGCATTGTTGAACAGCACATCGATCCGGCCATAAGGCGCGGCGGCCGCGGCGATTTTCTTGCAGTCGTCATCGTTCGCCACGTCGCCCTGGACGACTACGGCCTCGGCGCCTTCCTGGCGGACCAGGCCGGCGGTTTCCATTGCCTCGGCTTCGCTGCGCGCATAGTTGACGATCACCGCCTTGGCGCCGCGGCTGGCCACCTCGACGCAGATCGCCCGGCCAAGCCCCGTCGAGGCTCCCGTGACCACCACGATCTGACCATCGAAATCCTTGCGCGCCATCACTATTCTCCCAAGACCGCGTTTGCGAGGCTCTTACACAGAGGATTGCCGCGCTGAAAGCGCCGCTGCGATTTGATGAAATCAAATCGCAGCTTAAACGCGCTTAGTGCGCATTTGAATCCGAAAACCGGTTTCCACTTTTCGGAATGCGCACTAACGCTTTTGCTTATGAATGAGACCCTGACCCAGCTTGGCCAGGCCACGCCCATCCCGGCCAGTCCGGACAAGGCGGTGCTTGAAAAGGTGGCCAATCCCCATCCGGGAACGCTTTATGTCGCCCGGTTCGCCGCGCCGGAGTTCACCTCGCTCTGCCCGGTCACCGGCCAGCCGGATTTCGCCCACCTGGTCATCGACTATGTCCCCGATGGCTGGATCGTCGAATCCAAGTCGCTGAAGCTCTATCTCGCCTCGTTCCGCAATCACGGCGCCTTCCACGAGGACTGCACGCTCGCCATCGGCAAGAAGATCGTCGAGACCGTTCAGCCGCAATGGCTACGCATCGGCGGCTACTGGTACCCGCGCGGCGGCATTCCGATCGATGTCTTCTGGCAGACAGGCGAGCCGCCCAGGGGCCTGTGGATCCCCGATCAGGGCGTCGCGCCCTATCGCGGGCGCTAGGGCCGGCTGATCAGAGCTTCGATGTTCGGCCGGGCCCGCTCAAGCGGCGGCTCGGACGGGGTTCCCATGTAGATAAAGCCCGCGATCTTTTCACCGTCGCCCAGCCCGAATATGGGCCGCGTGGCCTCGTCATAGGCATACCAGTCGGTGATCCAGCAGGCGCCGAAACCGGCCGCCGTCGCGGCCTGAAGCAAGGTGAGGCACACGGCGCCCGCGCTCATCCGCTGCTCCCACTCGGGGATGTCGCCCTCGGTAAACCGCGAGACGACGCAGATGGCGAGGGGAGGGGTGGCCAGTTTGCCCAGAGCGGCCAGCGCCTTCGTTGCATCCGGCCGCGCCTGCGCGATCGCGGTGAGTTTGGTGGCGACATCGGCCTTCGCCGCGCCTTCCAGCACCATGAACCGCCAGGGAAAGAGCTTGCCGTGGTCCGGAACCCGCGCGGCCAGGCGCAGCAGCGCTTCCACGTCCTCGCGGGATGGACCCGGCGCGCGCAGGAGCAGGGCTCCGACCGACCGGCGCCTGGCCAGGAACGCCAGCACTTCCGGCTGCTCGCGAGGCGGCAGGGGATCGCCGAACTGTGGCGGATCGGGAAGTTTGATACTCAAGATCGATAAACCTCCTGGGGCTGTTGCGGCAGGCGCGCCGCCTCCCCACATCGGTTGGACACGCGACGGATTCACGCGGTTAACCCACGCTGTGTTAGGATCGCCTAGACCTGAGCGCAACAAATAGGCGGAGGCCCCATGCCCCAGCATCTGGAAGTCGTAGCTCCCGGCGAAGCCCCGCCGGTCTGGGCGGCCCTGCGGAGTGAGGCGATGCAGGTCGCGAAAACCGAGCCGAGCCTGGCAAGCCTGGTCAATGCGGTGATCCTGCGCCACGACACCATCGGCCATGCCCTGTCGTTCCAGCTCGCCCGCAAGCTCGGCGACCAGGAGCTGCGGGCTATGTCCATGCGCGAGGTGATCGAAGAGGCCCTGGCCGCCGATCCCACCATTATCGAGGCCGTGGAAGCCGATTTGCGCGCCGTCTTCGAGCGAGACCCGGCCTGCAAGGGCTACCTGCAGCCGTTCCTTTATTTCAAAGGCTTTCTGGCCCTGGAAACCCACCGCGTCGCCCATTGGCTCTACAAACAGGGCCGCGAGCCCCTGGCGCTCTATCTGCAAAGCCGCATGTCCGAGCTCTTCCAGGTCGACATCAATCCGGCCAGCCGGGTCGGCAAGGGCGTCTTCCTCGACCACGGCACCGGCATCGTCATCGGCGAGACCGCGGTGATCGGCGACGATGTTTCGATCCTGCAGGGCGTGACCCTCGGCGGCACGGGCGCCGAGCGCGGCGATCGCCACCCCAAGATCGGCAATGGCGTGCTGCTTGGCGCCGGCGCCACGGTGCTCGGCAACATCAAGATCGGCGACCGGGCCAAGATCGCGTCCGGCTCGGTGGTGCTGAAAGAAGTGCCGGCAGGCTGCACGGCGGCCGGCGTGCCGGCCAAGCTGATCAACTGCCCGAGTTGCGGCGAGCCGTCGCGCACCATGGACCAGACCCTCAGCGGCGCTGCGTTCGACCCGTCTTTCTAGGCAAAAAACCCGGCCGTCCGCCGCTTTTTCGGGTTTGTCCGCGCCGCGCGGACGGCTAGGGTCGCGCCGACTTTATAGGAGCAGACCCCATGGACGCCCGAGCCATCAAGCGTGTCGAAACCCACCTGCGCGGCACGTTCGCCAACGCCCGGATCAACGTCACCCCCCGCAAGCAGTCCGACAGCTGCGAGGTGTATGTCGGCGATGAATTCATCGGCGTCGTCTTCGAAGACGAGGACGAAGCCGGCTCCTACATGTTCGAAATGGCGATCCTGGCGGAAGATCTGCAGCGCTAGGCGGTCCTCTAGAGGGCGCCCGCCAGGAACGCGCAGGCGTAGGACACCACAAGCGCAACCCCGACAAGGATGGCGAAATACTTGAAGCCGACCTTCCTGCCGGAGCGCCTGACAAATCCAAAGTACAGCACAAGCCAGACGAGGCCGGGGTACATCAGGCTGGCCCCAATGAGCTGACCCTGTACGAAGCCCTGCGCCTGCCCTTGCTGCATGGCGGTTTCGAGTGTGTCTGGCGCCCCGGGCGGAGGCGCTGGCAGCACATCAACGGTCAGTCCAGCGCAAGCCGCCGCGACCGCCACGATAATAATGGAAACAATCAACGGCGCGCGCGTCGATTTCACCGGCTTGCTTTCAGCCACCTGCGACTGAGGTTCGGAACTGGTCATGAACTGGCCCCCCAAATTCAAGAGAACAATACACGAACAGGTTGAGGACGCAAGCCGCCTAGAGCACCCCCAGCATCTCCGCGACCAGCGGGTGGCGCACGATGTCCCGCTCGGCCAGGCGCACCACGGCGACATTGCCGAGGGCTTCGAACCGGTCGGCGACGTCGCTGAGGCCTGAAATCCCCGGCAGCAGGTCCGACTGGTGCGGATCGCCCGTCACCACCATGGTTGAGTTCCAGCCCAGGCGCGTCAACAGCATCTTCAGCTGCACATAGGTGCAGTTCTGGGCTTCATCGATGACCACGAAGGCGTTGTTGAGGGTGCGGCCGCGCATGTAGCCCACCGGGGCGATCTCGATGGCGCCCTCGCTGATCAGGGCCCGCACGCGCTTCATGGAAAGGCGGTCGGACAGGGCGTCGTAGAGCGGCCGCAAATAGGGGGCGAGCTTGTCTTCCATGTCGCCGGGCAGAAAGCCGATGGATTCTCCCGCCTCGACCGCCGGGCGGGACAGCACGATCCGGCCGACCTTGCCGGCCTCGAGCGCCTCTACGGCTTTGGCGATGGCCAGATAGGTCTTGCCGGTGCCGGCGGGGCCGAGCGCCAGCACCAGGCTCTTTTCCTCCATGGCGGTCAGCAGCTGTTTCTGGCCGTCGGATTTCGGCTTGATGGTTTTCAAATAGGCCTGGTCGCGCCCATCGTCGTTCGAACCCAACGGCGACCAGCCGCCGGCGGTCGGCAGGCGGCGAATTTTCGAGTCCTCATGCCGGGCGTCATAGCGGGGGGCGTCATAGGCGCCTTCCCGAACGATCCGCTTCACCGCGCGCTTGGTCATGATGGTGCTCCATGCTGGACAAGAAAAAAGGGCGCGTCCGCAATGGACCGCCCCGTGGGTAAACCGATGCTGGAAGTGGCGCGCCTGAAGCCCGGCGGCTCCGTGGGTCCTTGGGGTGACGGTCGAAAGGACCGCCGGGACACGCTACGCGACACTCAAATCTCCCGTTCAAGGAGGGGAGCGGTCCGCCCGGCCAGGGCCTTTCGAATCGCTCGTCTCGTGTGATGCTAGACTTGCACACCAGTTGTTAAGCAAGCTCAAACGTCGCGTTCACAAAAGGGTTTTCAAAATGGCCATTTACGACCTCGGCCCCAAACGCCCGATCCTGCCGCCGGAGGGTCAATACTGGATCGCGCCGAGCGCCGAGGTGATGGGCGCGGTGGAGCTGAAAACCAATGCCAGCATATGGTGGGGCGCGGTGCTGCGGGGCGACAACGACCTGATTACCGTGGGCGAAAACTCCAACGTCCAGGACGGCAGCGTCCTGCACACCGACGATGGCACGCCCCTCGACATCGGCCCCAACGTGACCATCGGCCACATGGTGATGCTGCACGGCTGCACGATCGGGGCCGGGAGCCTGATCGGCATCGGTTCAATCATCCTGGGGCGGGCCAGGATCGGCAAGGGCTCGATCGTCGGCGCCAACACCCTGATCACCGAGGGCAAGGAATTCCCCGACGGCGTCATGGTCATGGGCTCGCCCGGCAAGGTGGTGAAGGAACTGACCCCCGAACAGTCCGCCGCCCTGGCGCACAGCGCCGACCACTATGTCGCCAACTGGCAGCGCTATGTCCGCGATCTGAAGCGGAGAGACTGAGCCACACAAAAATGTGAACACCGTCAAGATTGCGGGCGCGAACCTCGCAAACTCCCTAAAAACGTCTATATTTAAACCCGAACTCGCGGTGACACAGCCGTTGAACCGCGCCCGTGACTTGTGTATGGCCGCTCGCCCATCGGGCGGACCCCTTTCGAAAGTCGAGTGACATGCTGCTGACCATGATGAAGGCCAAGCTCCATCGCGCCACCGTCACCCAGGCGGACCTCGACTATGAGGGCTCCATCGCCATTGACCGCGACCTGCTGGATGCGTCCACCATCCTGCCGCATGAGCAGGTGGATGTGCTGAACATCACCACCGGCGCCCGTTTCACCACCTACGCCATCGAGGCCCCGCGCGGCTCGCGTGTGATCGGTGTCAATGGCGCCGCCGCCCGGCTGGTGCAGAGAGGCGACAAGGTCATCGTCGTCACCTATTGTCAGATCGAGGCCGAACAAGCGCGAAACTACAACCCGACGGTGGTGTTGCTCGATGATGACAATGAGATCAAACGCGCCGCTTAAGGCCGCCGTAATCCTGGTCTGCGGCGTGGCCCTGGCTTCCTGCGCGCCCAAGCCGCCCAGCGGCGTCAACGAAGAAGCCCTCTGGAACGCGCTCGGTGACGCGGTGGGCGATCCTAACACCTGTGTCGTGCTGGCCCAGGCCAAGACCGGCAAAGTCATCTGGAAATACCAGGCGCTGAACGAGTGCGGCCGGGATTTGCCCACCTGCAGCACGGCTGGGAACCGTACGGCCATCGACCTGGCCAAGCTGGTGGCCGGCAACGGCGCAAGCGTGACCGAGGGCTGCTCGAACGTCAGCTGGGCTGCGGGGCCCACGCCCCGGACTGGCGTCGTCTATTCGGCGGTCATGCAGGGCGGCCGGGCTTTGCCCGGCATGATCATCGCCGACAAGCTGGAAAACGTCTTCAAGGCGACGGGATTCTAGCTTTTTGCTTTGACGCGCATTTATTGCGGAAACCGGTTTCAATTTTTCGGAATGCGCTCTAGCGCGGCGCCAGCTCATAGACGCCGTTGACGTCGATCCGCACGCTCAGCTCACCACCGGAAATCGAGGTGTCGGCCTTTTCGGCACGCGCCATGGCGAGCATCGGCACGGGCTGCGGGGGTGAATAACCGCCACCTTCCGACAGGTTGACCAGGCGCAAAACCCGATGGCCGGTCGCTGTCGCATAGAGATCGACCTTGGCGCGCAGGGCTTGCACGGCTTCGCGCCGCGCGGCGTCCTCGGCGGCCCTTGGATCCTTCAAACCGAAGCTGATGCCGTTGATCTGGTTGGAGCCGGCGCTGACTACCGCATCGATCGCCACACCCAGTTTGGAAACATCCATCACCCGGATCGTCAGCTGGTTCTGGGCCTGATAGCCGCGCAACAGCGGCGGCTGGTTCTCGCGATAATCATACTGCGGAGACAGGTTCAGGCTTGAGGTCTGGATATCCCGCGCGGCGATACCCTGGCGGGTGAGGGCGCTCATCACCTGGCTCATACGTGTCGCGTTTTGCTGCATGGCCTCGACCGCCGTCGTGGCCTGGGTGGTCACGCCCACATTGATCGTCGCCATGTCCGGCGCGATGCGGGTTTCGCCATAGGCCGAAAGGCTCAGGGTCGTGGCCCTGAACATGGCGTCAGCGCCGGTCGACGGCGCCTGGGCATGGGCGGATAGCGCGCCGGCGGACAGCATGGCGGCGAGCGCGGCGGCGCGGATCAGGGTCTTCATCGAGAGGTCTCCAGGAGGCTACGGCGAGAGTAACGCACGAGACGCTATAAAAGCCTCCATGAACCGTGGCTGATCAAGCCTTACGCAGCAACTCCTTCACCTTGTCGCGGATCGCGTCCGCCCAGATGCCGTAGCCTTTCAAGGTTGGATGCAGGCCATCGGCCATGATTTCGGTGGTCAGGGTCCCATCGGCGGTGAGGAACTTGTCGCCGATGTCCATGTAGGTGACGTTCGCTTGGTCGGCCACGTGGCTCAGGTGATAGTTCAGCTCACGGATTTGGGCCCGGAACGGATTGTCCGCCGCCATCCCGCGCGGGAAGACGCCAAGGACCAGCACCCTGGCCTGCGGCTGCTGTTTGCGAAACTCGCGGATGATCATCGCATCGCCAGCCGCGATTTCGGCCGGCGAGTTGCGGTTGATGTTGTTGGTGCCCAGCATGAAGACGATGACCTTGGTCTTGAAGCCCGAGAGCTCGCCGTTCTGCATGCGCCAGAGCACGCCCTGGGTCGTGTCGCCGGCGATGCCGAAATTCGCGGCCTTGAGGGGGACGAAGGTCTTGTCCCACTCCGGTTTGCCGCGGTTGGTCATCTGCCACCAGTCGGTGATGGAATCGCCGACGAACAGCACATCGAACCTGGTCTTCTGGGCGATCAGCAGGAAGCATTTGTGCCGCCCGTCGTCGCGCGCACGTGGCTCGGTGGCGGGCGTGGCCGGAGGGGCAGGGCCTCTGGCCGGGGCTGCTACTCCCGGAGCGGCCGGACCTCTCGCGGGCGCTCCGGCCGCGGCCGGTCCCCGGGCGGCTCCGGGGGCTCCTGGCGCGCCCGGCGGCGGGCCGCCCCGCCCGGCGACCAGCGTGGCGCAGGACTCTAGCGTCGGTGGCGCCGCGGGCGCCGCCGGGTTGGGCCCGGCCGGCGGCTGGGCAAGCGCTGCGGCGTTGACGGCCACCAGGGCCAGGGTGGTCATCAGCCCGAATGTCTTGCGCATGGCGAAAGCTCCCCCGTCTATCGCTGCTAGTCCGAACGCGAGATTGGACTCAGAACCGTCGTGCGGTCAATTCAGCGGTCCCTCGGCTAGGCCGGGCGCGGCGCCCATGCTAACCCGGGGTTCGCAGGCCCGTAGCTCAATGGTTAGAGCCGACCGCTCATAACGGTCTGGTTGTAGGTTCGAGTCCTACCGGGCCTACCACGCCTCGCCCCCACGGGCTTCGCGTGGCGCGGCCAGTGAAGAACCCCCGGGCGAAAATGCGGCGAAAACGGACAGTCTCACAATTCCTTTGATCCTAGTCATGGCGCCAAACGTACTAGTCCGGCGTTGAAACGGCGCGCGTTCTCCCAACCCGTCCAAGGATCGATTCCCATGCAAGGCCGCCAGGTTCCCGATGTCATCTTCAAAACCCGTGTCCGAGACGAGAGCATCGGGGGTGACAACCCCTATCGCTGGCAGGACTTGCGCAGCCAGGACGTGTTCAAGGGCCGGCGGGTGGCGGTCTTCGGCCTGCCGGGCGCGTTCACGCCCACCTGCAGCAATGAGCAATGTCCCGCCTTCGATCGTCTCTACGACGACCTGCGCGCCCAGGGGATCGACGAGGTTTACTGCGTTACGGTCAACGACGCCTTCGTCATCCACAACTGGAAGAAACACCTGGGCGTCAAGAACATCCAGTTTCTGCCCGACGGGTCGGGCCAGTTCACCCGCCGGATGGGCATGCTGATCAACAAGGACCACCTCGGCTTCGGCTATCGCAGCTGGCGCTACGCCATGGTGGTGCGCGACGGCGTCATTGAAAAATGGTTCGAAGAGCCGGGGATCAACGACGATGGAACCGACGCCGATCCCTATACGGTGACCTCGCCCGAAGTCATGCTGGATTGGCTGCGCGGCCGGGACTGACGTCATGGGCGTTTGGCCAGCGGCTTGCATCTGACCCTCCCGAAGTAACCATTTCGGGACGCGAACATGTCTGAAGCCCCGACTGTGACGGTGGAAATCCTCTCTCCCGGCGATCTTGCGCCGGTGGATATAGCCGCTTGGGAGCGCCTGCAGACCGAGACCGTGGAATTTTCTAACCCTTTGTTGGGGCGTCGCTTTTCGCAGGTCGTGGCTGCCGTCCGAGACGACGTACGGGTCGCGGTCTATCGCCGGAATGGCCAGGCTGTCGGCTTCCTGCCGTTCCACAAACGCCCGGGCGGCCTCGCCCGGCCGGTGGGCGCCCCATTTTCGGACTATCAGGCGCTTGTCTCGAATGGGCACATCGGAATCCCGGGCCGGGAGGCCCTCGCCCTGGCCGGCATTCGCGCTTTCCGGGCTAATGGCCTCGTTGACCCGTTCGGCCAGTTTGACACCCGCGGCTTCGACGAGGTCGAAGCCTTCGTGCTGGAGCCCGGCGCATCGGGCGAGGCCTATCTGGAGGTCCTGCGCGTCGACAGCCCCAAGCGGTTCAAGAATCTGCGCCGTCTTGAACACCGGCTAGAGCGTGACTTCGGTGAGATACGCTTTGTCGCCAATGACCGCTCGCAGGCCTCTTTCGACCTGGTGTTGTGGTGGAAGAGCGCCCAGTTCCGCCGCACCGGCCTGCAGGATGTGCTGGGCCCGCAGTGGGTCACGCAACTGATGCGCAATCTCTTTGCGCTCGAGAGCGGGCCCATGACAGGCAACCTCGCCAGTCTCTATGCGGGCCAGACCCTCGTCGCCGCCCACTTCGGCATCCGTCAGGGTGAGACGTTCCATCCGTGGCTCGCCTCCGCTAATCCGGCCCTGGCCGAACAGTCGCCGGGCCAGATCTTTCTGGTCAACGCCATCCGGGCTATGCCGCAGGACGGCATTGCCATTTACGACCTCGCCAGCGGCCATGATCACTACAAGCGCCCGTTCGGCCCGCGCGTGAAGATCGTCAAATCCGGCCTCGTCACCGCCGGCGCCGGGCGCAGCTTCCTGCCCGCCGCGCCCGCGCCGGTGCGCAAGGTCATGCGCCGCCTCGATCATATCGCCACGCTCAACCCCACCCTGGCCGGCAGGGCGAGGGGACTTGCCGAGGCGGCCGTGGCCATCTCCCGCCGCGGGCTTGGCAACGCTTCGTCAAGTGAGGGTGTGGCATAGGCTTTTAGATGGAACCCGAAATCTCCATCGTTATCCCGACCCAGCGCCGTCCCGAGCCCCTGGCGCGCGCCATGCGATCGGCCTTCGCCCAGACCGGCGTCGAAACCCGCCTGATCGAACTGGTGGTGGTCGATAACGACCAGATCCCGTCCGCCCGTGAGGCTGTCAATGCCTTGGCCACTGAGGCGCCGTTCCCCGTCGTCTATGTGCACGAGCCACGCGCCGGCGTTGCCTATGCCCGCAACGCCGCCCTCGCCCGTTGCCAGGGCCGGTTCATCGCCTTCCTGGACGACGACGAAGAGGCCCCGCCTGCGTGGCTGGCGGCTCTGACCGCCGCCATGGCCCGTTTCAAGGCCGACGTGGTGTTTGGCGCCGTGAAGGCCCGCGCGCCGGAAACCGTCCGGCAGCACCGCGACTATCTGGAGAAGTTCTTCTCCCGCAACGGCCCGACAGAGGCCAGCGTGATCGAGGATTACTACGGCTGCGGCGCGAGCCTGATCCGCCGCGCCTCCCTGCCCGACCCTGTCGCGCCCTTCAGCATGGAGCGCAATTTCATCGGCGGCGAGGACGACATGCTGTTCGGCCAGATGCAGAAGGCCGGCGCGGTCTTCGCCTGGTCGCCTGAGGCCTGGGTCTGGGAGGACCCGGCGCCCTCGCGCCTGTCGCTGCGCTACACCATCGCGCGGGCCTTCGCCTACGGCCAGGGGCCCAGTGAGCACTGCGCGGTGACCCGCAACTATCTGGGCATCGCCCGCTGGATGGCGGTCGGCCTGGTTCAGGGCGTGGTGTTCAGCCTGATCGCCGCCGCCAAGTGGCTGGTCCGCGCCCCCGACCGGGCCGAAGCGCTCGACCGCGCCGCCCGCGGCTTTGGCAAGACCTTCTGGGGCAAGCCTTTCAAGATCGAGTTCTACGGGCGGACGGCATGATCCTCGACTGGACGCGAGAGAAGGCTCGCGGGTTCACGCGTCAGAACCTCGCCTTCCAGCACGACCTGCACACCCGGCCGCTGTTCAATGACGAGGGTCTGGCGGCCCTGCTGGACCAGTATCCGCGCGAGGCCCTGGGTGTCTTTACCATGGGCCATGATCCGGTCGACTGGCAAAGCTGGCGGCGGGGAACCGGCGGCAAGCTCTCCGGTGACCGCCTGCTCGAAGCCGCCAAAGCCGGCCGCATCTGGCTGAACCTGCGCCACACCAACGACTACCTGCCGGCCTACGCCGCCCTTGAGCGTGAGATCTTCGCCGACACCGCGGCCCAGACACGACAGCGCACCTTCAAGCGCGACCTCGGCATGCTGATCTCGTCGGCCAACGCCCAGGTCTTCTACCACCTCGATGTGCCGCTGGTGTCGCTCTGGCAGCTGCGTGGTCAAAAGCGGGTCTGGGTCTATCCGGTCGAGGCGCCCTATGTGCCCGCCGAACAGCTCGAGCGCATCGTGCTCAAGGAAACCGCCGAACAGTTTGCCTATGAGCCCCGCTGGGATGCGGGCGCGCAGGCCCACGACCTGTCCCCCGGAAAGATGGTCACCTGGGTCCAGAACGCGCCCCACCGCATCGAGAACGGCCCAATGCTGAACGTCTCGCTCTCCATCGAATTCATGACCCCCGCTGCCCTGATGCGCGCCAATGTGCTCTATGCGAACGGGGTGTTACGCAAGGCCGGGATGAACCCGCGCGTCCAGGCCGTGCCTCACCCGGCGGCGCTCGCCAAGGTCGCGCTGGCGCGCGGCGTCAAGGCCGCCGGCCTGTCGAAAACCTTTGTGAAAACCCTGCCCGTAACCTTTGACCTGGAACGAGAAACGCCTGGCGTGTTGAGTGCTGCAGCCTAGGCCGCAGGCATTCGGTGGAGGGCGCAAATCTTGTTGCCGTCGGGATCGCGCAGATAGGCGAGGTACAGCCCACCCATCGGGCCCTGGCGCACGCCAGGCGGGTTCTCGATCGCCGTCCCGCCATTCGCCAAACCCGCCGCGTGCCAGGCGTCGGCCAGTTCGGGCGTCTTGCAGGCAAAGCCGATGGTGCCGCCGTTCGGCACGCTGGCCGGCTCGCCGTTGATCGGCAGCGAGGCGCAAAAGACTCCGCTCGACGTGCGGTAGAAGACCCGTCGGTTGTCGTCGATGTGACCCTCGGGCACGCCGAGCGTTCCCAGCACCGCGTCATAGAACTTCTTGGACCGTTCAACATCGTTGGTGCCGACCATGATGTGTGAAAACATTCCTCAATCCCTCGCTACTTGCCGTCGACCGAGAAGGCCAAGAGCACATTCATGCCTGTTCCCGTCGATCCATAGGTCGCCGAGCCGTCAAAGCCGGAGGTGACGAACACCATGCCCGCCGCGATGGTCGGGCCGTTGCCGTCGACGCCGCCGCCGGGCTGGGCCGGCACGCCGTTGGTGGTGGCGTAGGTCTGGGCCGTGGTCGAGAATTTCCACACGATCCGGCCCGTACCGGCATCGTAGGCCCGGAACCAGCCGTCGGACGTTCCCGAGAACACGACCCCGGGCATCACCGCCGGCGCCGCCGACTGGGCGTTGATGCAGGCGCCGCGCGGCACCCGGCTGCTGGTCAGGGGACGGCATGGGTCCTTCGGCGCGTCGACATGCCAAAGGATGCGGCCTGTCTTTGGATTGAGCGCGGTGATCCCCGGCTTGGCTTCCTGCGAGGGCTGTTCGGCGAAGACGTTCTGGCCCAGCGGCCGCAGGATGTCGTCCTGCAGCCTCAGGATGTCCGAATTGGTCGCATAGAGCCGCGTCCCGTCGGCGCTCATGCCCCACTCGACTCCGCCCAGCGCGCCGCCGCCGCCGACCCGCTGGCTCCACAGCAAGCGGCCCGTATCGGCGTCCATGCCGTAGGTCATGCCCGACTTCTGGCCCGAAAGGACCACGGACTTGCCGCCGCCGATGTCGAACAGGATCGGCGAAGCGCCGAAGTCATAGTCCGGACCTAGCGGTTTGGGGCAATTGTCGGTGGTGCGGCCCCGGTTGCAGTTGACGATGTAGTTGTCGTTCTCGGTCACCTGGGTCGACCAGCGGATATGGCCGGTGGCCATTTCGATCGCCACGATGGCGTCGGCGCCCTTGGTCGGCGCCTCGGTGTAGCTGTCCCCGGTGGCCACATAGACGAGGCCCCGCTTCAGATCGACGGTCGGCTGCGACCAGATCGCCGCGCCCGCCGGCCCTTGCAGGGTAACGCCCGCCCTGTTGGTGCGGATGGGACGGAGGGGTTCGGTGATGACCGGCGTCTTCCAAAGGATCTTTCCGTCCGTCAGGCTCAGAGCGACCAGTGACCCGCGGAAGTTGCAGCAGGCGTAGTTCTCCGCAGCCCCGGCGCTTTCTTCGCCTGAGGTTGTGGGCACGAAAACCTTGTCGCCGGCGATGATCGGCGAGCCGGTGATCCCGGCCGAGCGGTGCTCCTCGATGACCGCGCTGGCCCAGAGCTGGCGCCCGCTGGCGGCGTCCAGCGCCTTGATCACCCGGCTGCGCTCACCGATCACCAGCATCCAGCCGCTGGGCGAGACGGTTGAGCGCACCGGCGCCGGGGTATTGCGCGCGGCGATCCCCTCGGCCCGCCAGCGGACGCAGCCGGTCTTCGGATCCAGCGCATAGATGCGGCCGGAGCCTGAAATCCACATCCAGTCGCCGATCACCGTCGGCTGGCTGTTGCCCTGGACGAGCGAGAAGGCCCACTTGACCTTCAACTTCGGCACGTCGGCGGGACGGATGCCCGGGTTGGCCTGATAGCGGTGACCGGTCGCGACGCCGCCCGCGCCAATCCAGTCGGACTTGCCCGGGGTAATCGCCGGGTTGCTCGTACAGGAGGTGTCGACCGTCTGTACGGCCGGCGCGCCGCCTCGTCCGCCGCCACGTCCGCCCGCCGCCGCCGCAGGCGTGGTCAGAAAGGTGGCGATCGCCTGCTTGTCGGCGTCGGAAAGCCCATAGGCCTGGGGCGCCATCACTCCGTTCAGGGCTGTGAGGATGTTGGCGGCGGTCAGGCGCCGCAGCGCCGCTGTTTCCGGCGCGCGGTCGAGGCCCATGTCGTGGCAGGTCGCGCATTTGGTCGAAAACAGCGCCTGACCACCTCCGCCCGCGGCTTGCGGCTGGGCCAGGCCGGCGCTTGCGAGAACGCCCAGCGTCATTACGACCGCGCCGCCGAGTGCGGCCAAAGTCCAGGCTTTCATGGAACGTCTCCCCCTAAGGCGTCTGATGCGCTTTCCAGAGGAACGATAGTGCGGTCAGGAACGGGGCGCTACCCCGCCAATTTCTCGCGCTCTTCGGCCATGACCACCACTTCGGCTCCTTCTGGGGCCATGGGCACCTCGGCGAGGCTGCGAATGATCGCCCCGCAGCGCTTGGCGAGGGCCTGGATCTCATCGGGCGCCTGTTCGGGCGCCTCGGCCACCAGGGTGTGCAGCTCTCGCGCCGCGTTCAGCAGCAGCGGGGCGGCGGCGATGAGCCGGGCCTGCATCTCGATCTTGCGCGGATCGCGGTCGTATTCCGCGCCGGGCGTGCGCCAGCCGCCCCAGTCCTGCTTGTCGGTCACCACGATCGGATAGCTGCCGGGGAAGGGATGGTGGCCGCAGTCTTCCGGGGGCTGCCACTTGTTCTTGGCGCGCAGCAGCCGCCAGTTGCCGAGATCGAAGCTGTCGGCGCCCTCGGTGTTTTCCTCAGGCCTCAGCTCGTGCGGATGGAACTCGCGCCCCAGGCCGACGTCATAGGTGATGCGCACCGGCTCATCGAAACCACGGGCCCAGACCGGGACGATCTTTTCGATGGTCGCCCAGGCGCCCACACTTTCGACCCATACCTTCTGGTTTCGGTGAAACTGGGCCTTGGCCAAGGACGCGTACTCCGGACGAGGATTGGAACCTGATGCTCCAGTCTCGCCGGGATTGGTTGAATTTGAGTCAACCTGCTGAACTTAAAGCCCTGCTCGCCTCAGCGTCCTGAGGCCCTCTCACGGCGTCGAACGGCAGCCGCCCTGCTTGTCGCCAGTCGACTTGACTCCGCTCTCGGTGAGCCGGCGGATCAACTGGTCCACCGTGGAGCTTCCTGACTTCAGCAGATCTTCCGGGATCACGATCTCGAGCGGATGAGTCTCATCGTCGACCACGCTCTTCAGGCGCGTCCCAGGCGGAACAATGGGGCGGATTTCCGGGGGCTCGACCCACGGCGTCAGCTCCGCGAAGGTAAAAAGGCCGTCTTTGTCTGCGTCGACCGCTCGCGCACGGATCGCCGGGGGCTGGATCGCAAATTCGGCTGCGTCCAGCTTGCCGTCCTTGTTCTTGTCAGCGGCGGCGAAGGCCCGCTGGATGTCGGCGAAGGTCAGAACCGGCGCCTGCGATGCGGCCGCGCGCGGCTGGGCGAGGACCTGAACGGACGGAACCGATAGAACGGCGGCCAGCGCGATGGTCGCGCTCAGCGTCAGAAACCCCTTTGCCGTCAACATCACAAACCTCCCGTATTCGGATTGATTTGCCAGGTGAGGGGTGCGGCGGCCGGCGATACGCACCGGCCGCCGCCGCGACGGGGAGGTGTGGCGTTGCACCCCGGCGCCTTTGGACAAGAGCGGTTACTTGCTCTCGGCGACCTTGCGCACGAGGCCGTTCAGCAGCGGGGGCAGCAGGTACATGATCGGGATCTCGGTGTGCGAGAAGCTCACCTCCACCCCGTTGAGGTCGCGCCTTGGCCTGAAATTTACCGCACCGCCGCCCGCGTCGCCGCCGTAGATAGCCGCGCCTCCGTCCTTGAGGATTTCGACCGTGGCAAGAACCTCCATCGGCACATTATTGAGGTTCTGGGCGCCGCCGCCTTGCACGTTCGGGTCGCGTGTTACGGCCGGACCGCCGTTGGTGTTCGGATCGTCAGCCAGTCGGACTCCGTCGAACAGGACCAGAGTGCGGCCGGCGCCGAGATTGCGCAGGTTGAGGGTCGTGATGCCGTAGCCCTGGGAATTCTGGCCACGGTTGTCGCCGTTTTCGCTCAGTCCGACTTCAGACAGGCCGCGAAGAAATTCCGCCATTGTCGGGCTGCCGGTCTGCAAGAAGTCCTCACGCGTGGTGCGCTCGATGTTGACCGAGCTGTCGACTGGCCCAGTGGATTTCAGATTGGTGCCGATGGACTGAATGGCATCAAGTGTCGTCACTCGGCCTTCGGCGGCGGTAAGCGCGGTCTCGGCGGTAAAGCCCAGGCGCGAGCAATAGACTTTCACCTGCTCGTCGCTGGCGAAGCGGGCGGGCGCCGGTAGGTCGGCTGCGAGCTTTGCTGGCGGCGTCATTTTCACACGGGCGCAAGGCGCGGTGATCTCCGGCGGGATACCGGGCGTTTCGTCCGAGGCGTTCTGCGCCCAGGCAGACCCGAACGGGGCGGCGCTTGCCATGGCGAACAACGCCAGCCCCGCAATATTATTGCAAGTACGAAATGAAGCCAACATGGCTTACCGCCATTGGGTTTAATCGGTCCACAAGCGCGAACCTAAAGGGCGGTATATGTCATAAATGAAATATAAGCTACCTAAAAATTGCAATGTTGAAATATGGATGTGGGCATGGAAAAGGCCGCGCTCCGGGCGGGAGCGCGGCCTCTTTGTGGAGTTGAAGCGAGGCGCTAGTGCTTCAGCGCGTCGCCGACAGTTTCCTTGACGTCGCCGACGGCGCGCTGGACCTTGCCCTCAGCCTGCTCGGCCATGCCCTCGACTTCCATCCTGGAATCACCGGTCGCGCGACCGACGATTTTCTTGACCGAGCCGACGGCGTCCTTGGCGGCGCCCTTGATCTGATCCTTGTGCATTGTGTGCCTCTCTAATTTCGGACCGGACAGCCCGGTCCCTCAGACAGGCAACGCCTCAAGCGGCGGCGGGTTCTAAGCTCAGCCGCTCGATCAGGGCCTCGAAGGCGCCGGTCGCCAGGCGCCGGGCCTGCACGTCATCGAGCAGGCGCCGCTGCTGGCCAAAGCCCATGACGTAACTCTTGATGTCGAACACCGCCTGGTCGACCTGCTCGGGCGGCAGGGGCGGGGAGGTGAGAACCCGGATCTCCGGTCCCAGGGTCCTGGCCCAGCGCCGGTGCATGGCCTGCAGGAAGTCGCGAACCCGGCCGGGCTGGTCGTCATATTCCACCGAGGCCTGCATCATCGGACAGCCGCCGGGGCCGCCTTCGGTTTCCACCCAGTCCAGCCAGCGCTCGAAGATGAACTTCAGGCGCGGCTTGCCGGTGGGAATTTTCAGGGATGGCGTCCAGACCAGCGCCAGGAAACGATCAACCGAGGCTTCCAGTACCGCCAGATGCAGCTCGTCCTTGTCGCCGAAATGCTTGAAAACACCGGATTTTGACAGGCCCACGGCTTCTGCGATGTCGTTCAGGCTGACAGCCGCCAGTCCCCTTACCGACGCCATGCGTCCGGCTTCGCTGACAATCCTGCCCCGTGTGGCCTCGCCTTTTCTCATTGAGTCGAACACTAGCCCAGAATCCCGCCTTGACAAAAAGTGCACGAGCGTGCGTATTCTAATGCAGTAAGTGCACGATCGTGTACATAATGTCAGGAGACAGGTATGAAAAGTCTTGCCGCAACCCTCGTCGGGTCCGCCGTGTTCGGCGCCCTGATCGCCACAGCCGCTCTGGCCGCCCAGATCACCGAGGCGACGCTGGCAGCGCCGGTGGCCGAACGCCGCCAGGTCATCGTCGATGGCAAGCTGTGGACCTGCGAGGCGGCGCGCTGTGTCTCCGGCAACACGGGCATCAGCCAGCCGCTGACCCGCGAGTGCGCGAGGGCCGCCAGGGTGCTGGGTCCGATCGTGGCCTATCGGCGTGGTGAGACGGCGTTGACGGCCAACCAGATCAAGGCGTGCAACGACTGACGAGCAACACTCCGAGACATGACGTAGGATGGCCGCTCATCTGAGTGCTTGTTCTCATGACCGGCCCACCGCCCGCCCCTGCGCGATCCTCGCCCTCCACGGCGCGTAACCGCGACCCCATCCTGCGGGTCCTGAAGGGCTGTCTTCCGGCCACGGGTTTTGTCCTGGAGATCGCGGCCGGCGCCGGCGAGCACGCGCTCTATAATGCCGCCGCCTACCCCGGCCTGCTCTGGCAGCCCACCGATCCGGATTCCGAGGCGCTCGCCAGTATCGCCGCCTGGCGCGACCATGCCGGCACGCCCAATCTGCTGGCGCCGTTGGCGCTGGACGCGGCCCGTCCCGAAACCTGGCCGATCACGGCGGCCGACGCGATAGTCAACATCAACATGATCCACATCTCGCCCTGGGCGGCCACGGAGGGGCTGATGACAGGCGCTGGCGCCGTTTTGCCGAGGGGAGGAGTGCTCTTCCTCTACGGGCCCTATCTGGAGGCCGGTAAAGAGACGGCGCCCAGCAATCTCGACTTCGACGCCAGCCTGCGTCGACGCAATCCCGAGTGGGGGCTGCGACGCCTGGAGGATGTGACGGCCCAGGCCGCCGGCCATGGCGTCATCCTCGCCGAACGCGTCGCCATGCCGGCCAACAACCTGTCGCTGGTCTTCCGCAAGGCGTGAGCGTCCGCTGGGGCTTTCGCCGTGCGGCGCCACGGGCTACATCGCCCCGTTCCTTCCCTGTCCGAGATACGAGCCCACTCCATGGCGCAACAATTTATTTTCCAGATGCAAGGCCTGACCAAGGCCTATCCCGGCGGCAAGAAGGTGTTCGAGAACATCTGGCTGTCGTTCTACGCCGACGCCAAAATCGGCGTCGTAGGCGTGAACGGCTCGGGCAAGTCGACGCTGCTCAAGATCATGGCCGGCATCGACAAGGAATTTAACGGCGAGGCCAAGGCCGCCGACGGCGTCAAGATGGGCTACCTGGAACAGGAGCCGCACATCGACGAGCAGCTCAACGTCTGGGGCAATGTCATCGCCTGGTGCGAGGAAAAGAAACTCGTCGACCGCTTTAACGAGGTCGCCGCCCTGATGGGCGAGGAATACACCGACGAGCTGATGGAGGAGATGACCGCCCTCCAGGAAAAGATCGACGCGGGCGATCTGTGGGACATCGACAGCCGCATCGAGATGGCCATGGACGCCCTGCGCTGTCCGCCCAACGACTGGCCGACTGACAAGCTTTCCGGCGGTGAGCGCCGCCGCGTGGCGCTCGCCCGCCTGCTGCTCTCAAAGCCCGATATGCTGCTGCTGGACGAGCCCACCAACCACCTGGACGCCGAGAGCGTCGCCTGGCTGCAGCACCATCTGGAAGCCTTCCCCGGCTGCGTCATCCTGGTCACCCACGACCGTTACTTCCTCGACCAGGTCACCAAGTGGACCCTCGAACTCGACCGCGGCAAGGGCCTGCCCTACGAGGGCAACTACTCCGGCTGGCTGGAACAGAAGACCAAGCGCATCGTCCAGGAACAGTCGGAATCAGAGGCCCGCCAGCGGGCCATGACCCGCGAACTGGAATGGGTCCGCTCCGGCGCCAAAGCCCGGCAGGCCAAGTCCAAGGCGCGTCTGGCCGCTTATGACGACATGGTTCGCGAACAAGAAGCCATGCGAGGCGCCCAGAGCCACGCCACCATCCAGATCCCGCCCGGCCCGCGCCTCGGCAATGTGGTCATGGAGGTGACGAACCTCGAAAAGTCGTTCGGCGACAAGCTGCTGTTCAAGGACCTGACCTTCAAGCTGCCGCCGAACGGCATCGTCGGGGTGATCGGGCCGAACGGGGCGGGCAAGTCGACCCTGTTCAGGATCATCACCGGTCAGGAAACGCCCGACGCCGGCACGTTCCGCCTCGGCGAGACGGTCAAGCTTGCCTACGTGGACCAGAGCAGAGACGCGCTCGATCCAGCCAAGACCGTCTGGCAGGAGATCAGCCACGGCCTCGATATCCTTGCCATCGGCAAGCGCGAGATCAACACCCGCTCCTATGTCGGCTCCTTCAACTTCAAGGGCGGCGACCAGCAGAAGAAGGTCGGGCAACTGTCAGGCGGCGAGCGCAACCGCGTGCACCTGGCCAAGACCCTGACCGAAGGCGGCAACCTCATCCTGCTCGACGAACCGACCAACGACCTCGACATCGAAACCCTGCAAAACCTCGAAGAGGCGCTGGAAGAGTTCGCCGGCTGCGCGGTGATCATCTCCCACGACCGCTGGTTCCTCGACCGCCTGGCCACCCACATCCTGGCCTTCGAGGGCGACAGCCACGTTGAGTGGTTCGAGGGCAACTTCGAAGCCTACGAGGAAGACAAGAAGCGCAGGCTCGGCGCCGACAGCCTCATCCCGCACCGGATCAAGTTCCAGAAGTTCGGGCGGTAGGGCGCCGGCGCCATGACCAAGCCGCTTGCCCTGCTTTCAGACATCATCCTGGCCCGCACCGAGGGTGCGCTGGCCGACCAGTACGAGGTTCTGCGCCTTTGGGACTACGAGGACCGCGCCGCCTTCGTCGCCGGACCTGGGCAGAAGGTCGAAGCGATCGTCCACGCCGGCGAAGTGGTGCTGGAGCCCGACTTCATCGACGCCCTGCCCAAGCTCAAGGTCATCGCCTGCGTTTCGGTGGGCTATGACGGGGTCAATGTTCCCCGGGCGCGGGCGCGCGGCGTTGAGGTCACCCACGCGGCCTGGCTGAACGCCGACGATGTCGCCGACTTCGCCATCGGGCTGATGATCTGCGCCTATCGCGGCATCATCCCGGGCCACAACCGGGTGCTCTCCGGCGACTGGGAAAAACGTACGCCGACGCGGCCCGTGGGCACGCTTACCGGCAAAACCCTCGGCATTGTCGGTCTAGGCCACATCGGCGAGGCGATCGCGGTCCGCGGCGAGGCGATGAAGATGAGGATCAGTTGGTGGTCGCCCCGCGCCAAGCCCGCCGCATGGCCCTGCGCCGAGAGCCTGCTGGCCCTCGCTGAAGCCTCCGATGTCCTGATGATTGCCTGCCGGGCCGACGCCTCCAACCGCCACCTGATCGATGCGCCGGTCCTCGCCGCCTTGGGCAAGCGCGGCCTGCTGGTCAACATCTCCCGCGGCCAGGTGGTGCAGGAAGACGACCTGATCGCGGCGTTGAGGGACGGGAGCCTCGGCATGGCCGCGCTCGACGTGTTCTGGAAGGAGCCAACGCCGGCTGACCGCTGGACCGATGTTCCGAACGTCACCCTTGCCCCCCACGCGGCCGGCTCGACCGCCGAGACCCTGGTCCAGATGGTCGCCCAGGCGCTGGAAAATTTGCGCCGCGTTTTCGCAGGCGAGCCCCCGCTCAGTCCTGTTCCTGAGGAGTAAGCCTTGAACATCGAAGCCCTCGACATCGGCCGCAATCCGCCCTTCGACGTTAATGTCATCATCGAGGTGCCGATCGGCGGCGAGCCCATCAAGTACGAGATGCACAAGGGCTCCGGCGCCTTGATGGTCGACCGCTTTCTCTACACGGCCATGCGGTATCCGGGGAACTACGGGTTCATTCCGCACACCCTGTCAGGCGACGGCGACCCGTGCGACGTGATCGTCGCCAACACCCGCGGCATTGCGCCCGGCGCGGTGATGAGCTGCCGGATCGTCGGGGTGCTGCTCATGGAAGACCAGGCCGGCATTGACGAGAAATTGCTGGGCGTTCCGTCATCGTGGCTGACCCAGCGCTATGACCAAGTGCAGAACTACACCGACCTGCCGGAGATCGCCCTTCGCCAGATCGAACACTTCTTCGCTCACTACAAGGATCTGGAGCCGGGGAAGTGGACGAAACTCTCCGGCTGGCGGGACGCTGATGTCGCCCGTCAGATGATCGTTGAGGGGATCGAGCGGGCGAAAGTGGCCAAGAAATAGTCGCCTACTAGAGCACCTTGTAACCCCGCCCCTTGAGGCAATTGACGACGATGCCGTGCTTGCGGGCGGCCGCGTTCTCGCCGGACACTTCCTTCGTGAAGGTCCCGGCGCCCTTGACCACATTGAGGCCGTTCTCGCTAACGGCTTTGGCGCCGGCCTTGGCGACGCCGGCAACTTTGGACTTGACCTTGCTCGTTTTGGTTGCGGCGGGCGGGGGCGCAGGGACCGCGGCCTCGGCCAGAGTGCGGCATTCGGTCAGATCGCTGGCGTACTTCGTGGCGTTCACGCCCTTGAGGTCGACCACAGGATCCGGATCAGCCGCCGGCGCGGCAAAGGCCGCCCCTTGAAACGCGGTTAGGGCGGCGGCAAGAACAAGAACGCGCTTCATACGGTAGGCTCACGCTACGGGTACGAACCAGGGACCTACCCCCTACACCATTAGCGGGTCGGCGCATGTCGGCTTTTCGACACAGGTCCTGGGGAATTGCTCAGCTACGAGCCAACGGGCGCACATGAGGCTTGACATAAAGACATAAAGATATCTTTATATGACCCATGTCGCTGTCGTCCGAGCAGCTTGTCGAGGCCTTGCGCGCCGCTGGGGAGCCCACGCGCCTGCGGATTCTTGCGCTCCTGGCGAGGGAAGAACTCGCCGTCATGGAGCTTTGCCAGATACTAGATCAGAGCCAGCCGCGCGTCTCGCGCCATCTGAAACTGCTGGCTGAGGCGGGATTGATTGAGCGGTTTCCCGATGGCGCCTGGGTGTTCTATCGTCTCTCCGCCGCCGGTCCCGTGCGCGGACTGATCGACCAGGCGCTGGCGCTCATCGCGCCCGGTGACCGGCTGGCCGAGCAGGACCAGGCGCGGCTGACGAACGTTCGCGCCGCCCGCAGCCAGGCGGCAGCGGCCTATTTCACTCAGAACGCCGGCCGCTGGGACAAGATCCGCTCGCTCTATGTCGCTGAAGGCGAGGTCGAGACGGCGATCCTGAACGCCGCCGGCGAGGGCCCTTTTGCCCGGGTCGTCGACCTTGGTTCCGGCACCGGCCGCATGCTCACCCTGCTGGGCCCCCGGGCCAGGGCGGCGGTGGGTCTGGATCTCTCTCAGCAGATGCTCAACATCGCGCGAACCAATGTCGCGCAGGCGGGCCTTGCTTCGTGCGAGCTGCGCCATGGCGATATTTTCGCCACCAACCTGCCGGGCGCGTCGGCCGATCTGGTGGTCGTTCATCAGGTACTGCATTACCTCGCCGATCCGCCGGCGGCGGTGGCCGAGGCCGCGCGCCTGGTGGCGGCCGGCGGTCGCCTGCTGATCGTCGATTTCGCGCCCCACAAGCTGGAGTTCCTGCGCGAGCAGCATCAGCACCGCAGGCTGGGCTTCACCGATGCCGAGATGGAGCGCTGGCTAAGTTCGGCCGGGCTTTCGAGGGTGAAGGTCCACGCCTTGCCACCGAAGCGCGAGCCCGGGCTGACTGTGAAAATCTGGTCGGCGGAACGCGGTCGCGAGCCGGTCAGGAGCGCCGCATGAACGCCCCCCATGCTTTAGGGTCCATCGCCCGCGCCGGCGAGCGCGCCACCAGCCGGGTGCGCCTGTCGTTCGAATTCTTCCCGCCCAAGACCGAAGCCATGGAGGAAAGCCTGTGGGCCGCCATCCGCAGACTTGAACCGCTCGCTCCCGATTTCGTCTCGGTGACCTATGGGGCAGGCGGCTCGACGCGCGAACGCACCCACCGCACCGTGCGGCGCATCCTGACCGACACGGGCCTGAAGCCCGCCGCGCACCTGACCTGCGTCGGCGCGACCAAGGCCGAAGTCGACGAGGTCATCCGCGAATACTGGGCCGCTGGCATTCGCCACATCGTCGCCCTGCGCGGCGATCCGCCCGAAGGCATCGGCGGCGCCTATGTTCCGCCGGCCGATAGCTATGCCAACGCCACCGAGCTCACCGCCGCTATCACGCGGATCGCGCCCTTCGAGGTGATGGTGGGGGTCTATCCGGAGAAACATCCGGAGAGCCCGTCAATTGAACACGATATCAATGTCTTGAAGGCGAAGGTTGATGCGGGCGCGAGCCTCGCCATCAGCCAGTTTTTCTTCGATGTCGAAGCTTTCCTGCGCTTTCGCGACAAGGTCGATGCGGCCGGGATCACCATTCCGCTGGTCCCTGGGATCATGCCGGTGACCAATTTCAATGGCCTGAAAAAGATGTCGAGCGCCTGCAAGACGGCCGTGCCCGCGTGGCTCGCCACCTTGTTCGAAGGCCTCGATGAAGACCCCGACACCCGCCGGCTGATCGCCTGTTCGGTGGCTGCGGAAATGTGCGCCCGGCTGGAGGAGGAGGGGTTTTCGACCTTCCACTTCTACACCCTGAACCGCGCCGATCTGGTCTACGCCATCTGCCGCGTGCTGGGCGTGCGCGAAAAGGAGATCACGCCATGAAGTCTCTGAAGCTGTGGGCGAGCGGCGCCGTGCTGGCCGCCGTCGCTATAGCTGGGCCGGTGTCCTCGCAGAACGCCTCCTGGGGCCAGGAGACCGAACCGTTCCAGATGATCGACAATGTCTGGTACGTCGGCTCGGCGGGCCTGTCGGCCTTTCTGATCAAGACGCCGGCCGGCGATATCCTGCTCGACGTCGGCCTGCCGCAGAATGCCGACATGGTCGAAAAGCACTTGGCGACGATCGGGGTGAAGCTCTCCGACATCAAGATCCTGCTGAACAGCCACTCGCACTACGACCACTCCGGTGGCCTGGCGAAGTTGAAGGCCGATACCGGGGCGCGGCTGATCTCCACCGAAGGCGAGAAGCAGGCGCTGGAAAAGGGGGTCTATCCGGGCTCCGAAGGGGTCGACGCCTACAAGTTCCCGCCCGTAAAAGTGGATGAGATCGTCGCTGACGGCGGCAAGGTGACGCTGGGCGGGTTGACGCTCACCGCCCACATCACGCCCGGCCACACCAAAGGCTGCACCACCTGGACCTGGCCGGTGAAGGACAAGAACGGCTCGACCCACACGGCGGTCAACTTCTGCTCGGCCTCGGTGGCGGCCAATCGTCTGGCGCCCAATCCGCAGTATCCGGGTATCGTCGAGGACTACCGCACCACCTTCGCCAAGGTGAAAACCTTCGACGGCGATGTGTTCCTCGCCCCGCACTCGGAGTTCTACGACATGACGGGCAAGCGGGCGAAGCTTAGCCAGCCGGGCCCCAACCCGTTCATCGCGCCGGGCGCTTTCCATGCGTTTGTCGCCAGCCAGGAGACGGCGTTCAACGTCTCGCTTCTCCAGCAACAGCAACGCGCCGCGACAGCCTCTTCCTCAGTGAAAGCCCAATGACCCGCACCGACCGCATCGAAACGCTGAAAGCCATCGCGAAGGAACGCATCCTCGTGCTCGACGGCTCGTGGGGGGTGATGATCCAGCGGCGCGATCTTTCCGAGGCCGATTTCCGCGGTGAGCGGTTCGCAGCCCACAACACCCAGCTGAAGGGCAACAACGACATCCTCTGCCTGACACGGCCCGACATCATCGCCGACCTGCACGACCAGTATTTTGCGTCCGGCGCGGACATCAGCGAGACCAACACCTTCTCGGCGACGGTTATCGCCCAAGACGACTACAGCCTGAACGCCCAGGATGTCCGCGACCTCAACCTCGCCGGCGCGCGGCTCGCCCGCGAAGCCGCCGACCGCTGGACGGCGAAGACGCCGGACAAACCGCGCTTTGCGGCCGGCTCCATCGGCCCGCTGAACAAGATGCTGTCGATGAGTTCGGACGTGAACAACCCGGGTGCCCGCACCGTGACCTTCGATCAGGTCTATGAGGCCTACAAAGACCAGATCCGCGCTCTGCACGAAGGCGGGGTCGATCTCTTCCTGATCGAGACCATTACCGACACCCTCAACTGCAAGGCCGCGATCAAGGCGATCCTCGACCTGCAGGACGAGGGCTATGAGCCGCTGCCGATCTGGATTTCCGGCACCATCACCGACCGCTCCGGCCGCACCCTCTCCGGCCAGACCGCCGAGGCGTTCTGGAACTCGGTGAAACACGCCAAGCCGTTCGCCATCGGCTTCAACTGCGCCCTGGGCGCCGACCTGATGCGCCCCCACATCGCCGAGCTGGCGCGGATCGCCGACACCCTGGTCGCGGCCTATCCGAACGCCGGCCTGCCCAACGCCATGGGCCAGTATGACGAGGAACCGCACGAAACCGCCCACGCCCTCAGCGACTGGGCGAAGGACGGCATCGTCAACATCGTCGGCGGGTGCTGCGGCACCACGCCCGAGCACATCGCCTGCGTAGCGCGCGACGTCGCCGGAATCCCCACCCGCGCCATCCCCGAACGCCCGAAAGCCATGCGCCTGGCGGGGCTCGAACCGTTTGAGCTGGTGTGATGACCAACGCCCTTTCCGCCATCGAGACTGAGCAGATCCGGGACCTGCGCGCGCGGCTGAACCGCGTTCCGAGGGGCGCAATGGGCGACAAATCCGTGGGGCCGCTCAGCAAGGGCTTTTTCGTGCTGTGCGGACGCGTGGGTCTGTCCCCGCAGTCGGGCGGCCAGCCGATCGCGACTATGCCAGAAATGAAGACGGCGATCGGGGAAGGCGACCTGACGCGCGTGAAGCAGATTGTGGCCCAGCTGGAGGGCCTGCGCGGCAGCGTCGAGCCCAAGGTCTGGCGGCAGATTTTCGACTCCGGCGTCATGACGGCGATCCTGACGCGCCGTCTGGTGCTGGGCGGCAAGGAGCACATCTGATGGGCGATACCTACGAGCGCCTCGACGACAAGGTGCGGGCCTTTGTCGGCAAGCAGAAGATGTTCTTTGTCGCCACCGCGGCCCGGGACGGGACGGTGAATGTCTCGCCCAAGGGTTATGACAGCGTCGCGATCATCGACGATGTGACGCTCGCCTATCTCGATTTCGGCGGCTCCGGCATCGAGACCCTGGCGCACGTCAAGGAGAACGGCCGCATCACCTTGATGTGGTGCGCGTTCGAGGGGCCGGCCAATATCCTGCGTGTCTATGGAAAGGGCGAGGCGGTCAGTTTCGATGATCCCGGCTTTGCCGAGCTGCTGGCCTTGTTCCCGGGCTTCGATCGCGCCCGCTCGGTCATCAAGATCAAGGTCGAGCGCATCTCCGACAGTTGCGGCTGGGGCGTGCCGTTCTATGAGTTCAAGGGTGAGCGCGAGCAGCTGAAACGCTGGGTCGACAACCGCGCCGAGGACGAATGGAAGGCGCGACGTTACGAGTCCAACGCCCGCTCCATCGACGGCCTGCCCGGACTGGTCCGCCCGAAATGAGCCGGACCATCCCAGTGCTCGCGCTCAGCTGCGCGGCGCTTTGCGCCTGCGGGCCCAAATCCGTAGCCGACGTGCTTCAAAACGGCCTGGTCGAGGTCGCGCCAGTGTCCGGCAAGGGCGCCTTTCAGGTCGAGGTGCGTAACGGAACGCCGGTAAGCCTCACGTCAGCGCTCATCACCTGTGCGGCGAGCGTACAAAACTGGTCGGCCACCCTTTCGGATCCGCTTCAGGGCGGTAGCCGCGTCAAACTGAACACAACCCCCGCCTCGCAACCGAAGGCGACAGAGGGGCTGACCTGCGGCTTCATCTCCGCGACGCTCGACAAGTCCGGCCGCTTTGTCGCTCCGGATGGCCAGCCCCAGGCCGTCATCCCCTCGCCGGAGTTCCGTCCATGACCCGTCCCGTCTTCGTCAACATCGGCGAGCGGACCAATGTCACCGGCTCGGCGAAATTCCGGAAGCTGATCGTCGACGGCGACTATGCAGCCGCGCTGGACGTCGCGCGCCAGCAAGTCGAGGCCGGCGCCTCGGTGATCGACGTCAACATGGACGAGGGCCTGCTGGATTCGAAAGCGGCCATGGTCACCTTCCTCAATCTGATGGTGGCCGAACCCGATATCGCCCGCGTGCCGGTGATGATCGACTCCTCCAAGTGGGAAGTCATCGAGGCGGGACTGAAATGCGTCCAGGGCCGCTCGATCGTCAATTCCATCTCGCTGAAGGAAGGCGAGGACAAGTTCATCGAACAGGCGACGCTGTGCCTGCGCTACGGCGCGGCCGTGGTGGTCATGGCCTTCGACGAGCAGGGCCAGGCCGACACCGCCGCCCGCAAGATCGCCATCTGCAAGCGCGCCTACGATGTGCTGGTGGGCAAGGTGGGCTTCCCGCCGGAGGACATCATCTTCGATCCCAACATCTTCGCGGTGGCCACGGGGATCGACGAACACAACAACTATGCCGTTGATTTCATTGAGGCGACGCGGGCGATCAAGGCGCAGCTGCCGATGGCGCGGGTGTCTGGCGGCGTCTCCAATGTCTCGTTCAGCTTCCGCGGCAACGAGCCGGTGCGCCGGGCGATCCACGGCGTCTTCCTCTATCACGCCATCGCCGCGGGCATGGACATGGGGATCGTCAACGCGGGCGACCTGCCGGTCTATGACGACATCGACGCCGAGCTGCGCGAGGCCGTCGAGGATGTGATCCTCAATCGGGCGAAGAACCACTCGCCGACCGAACGGCTGGTCGAGCTCGCGCCCAAATACAAGGGCGACAAGGGCGCCGAGCGGGTTGTCGATCTCAAATGGCGCGAGGGTACCGTTGGCGAGCGCCTGACCCACGCCCTGGTCCACGGCGTCACCGAGTTCATTGAGGCCGATACCGAAGAAGCCCGACTGGCGGCAGAGCGCCCCCTGCACGTCATCGAAGGCCCGTTGATGGACGGCATGAACGTGGTTGGCGACCTCTTCGGTTCGGGCAAGATGTTCCTGCCCCAGGTGGTGAAATCCGCCCGCGTCATGAAACAGGCGGTCGCCTGGCTGCTGCCCTACATGGAGGCCGAAAAGGAAGGCAAACCGCGCGAATTCGCCGGCCGCATCCTGATGGCGACCGTCAAGGGCGACGTTCACGACATTGGCAAGAACATCGTCGGCGTGGTTCTGGCCTGCAACAACTACGAGGTCATCGACCTGGGCGTGATGGTCCCGGCCGACCGCATCCTCGACGAGGCGGTGAAGAACAAGGTCGATATCGTCGGCCTCTCCGGGCTGATCACCCCCTCGCTGGATGAGATGGCTTTCGTCGCCGCCGAGATGGAGCGGCGCGGGTTTTCGATCCCGCTGCTGATCGGCGGCGCCACCACCAGCCGAACCCACACGGCGGTGAAGATCGAGCCGCGCTACAAGGCCGGATCGACCACCTATGTGCTCGACGCCAGCCGCGCTGTCGGCGTGGTTTCGGGCCTGCTCTCGCCCACCGAGAAGGACCGGCTGCAGGCCGAAACGCGGGCCGAATACGGCAAGGTGCGCGAGCAGTACGCCCGCGGCCAGGACAACAAGAAGCGCACCCCCCTGCCGGAAGCCCGGGCCAATCGCTTCCCGATCAACTGGGGCGGCGAGCTCGCCAAGCCGACCTTCCTGGGTACGCGAACTTATCCTAATTACGATTTGAATGAGCTGGTAAAATTCATCGACTGGTCACCGTTCTTTTCCAGTTGGGAACTGGTTGGACGCTACCCCGATATCCTGACCGACGACGTGGTCGGCAAGGCTGCGCGCGATCTCTTCACCGACGCGGAAGTCATGCTGGAGAAGATCGTCGCTGAACGCTGGTTCACCGCCAGCGGTGTCGTCGGCTTCTGGCCGGCCAACGCCGACGAGGATGACGTCATTGTCTGGACCGACGAGACACGAACTACCGAACTCGCCCGCTTCCACACCCTGCGCCAGCAGATGGCCAAGTCCGGCGACAAGGCCAACCTCGCCCTGGCCGATTTCGTCGCGCCGACGGGGCAGGGGGCCGACTACATCGGCGCCTTCGCGGTCACCGCGGGCCTGGGCGAAGCCGAGGTGATCGCCCGCTTCAAGGCGGCCGGCGATGACTATTCCGCGATCATGGCCTCGGCGCTGGCCGACCGCCTGGCCGAAGCCTTCGCCGAGGCGCTGCACTACAAGGTGCGCACTGCGCTCTGGCCCTATGCGCCGGACGAAGCGTTCGACGTCGATGCACTGATCGCCGAACAGTACCGCGGCATCCGCCCGGCGCCCGGCTATCCGGCCCAGCCCGACCACACCGAAAAGGCCACCCTCTTCCGTCTGCTGGACGCCACGGCCGCCACCGGCATGGAGCTGACCGAAAGCTTCGCCATGACCCCGCCGGCGGCGGTCTCAGGCCTCTACTTCGCTCACCCCGACAGCCACTATTTCGGCGTCGGCAAGATCGAACGCGATCAGGTCGCCGACTACACCCGCCGCAAGGGCTGGGACCTGAAAACAGCCGAGCGCTGGCTCTCGCCGATTTTGAATTACGAGCCCTAAGGCTTCACCGCCACCGGAGCCGGCGCTGTCGGAATCGGGGCTGGGATCACCGGGGTCGGCGTGGGCGGCGGGGGCGGGGCTACGGCTGCAGTGTTGGTCCGGAACAGCGGGGCGGCCATTTGCGAGCGCGCCTCCAGCTGGGTCGCGATCCGGGTGCAGCGGTCGGGCAATTCCCAGTTCATCCAGGAATAGGCCTGGTTGCGGGCGTCCACCGTGCCCAGTTCGGCCCAGCGGTCGATGCCCATCTGCATGGCGATCCGCCCGTCGGGGATGAGGTTGCGGGGGCTGGCGGTCTCGGCGGCCCGCATGGCGCGCTCGAAGCGAACGATGGCTTCGCGGCCGGCGATCTGCTGCTCGGAATAGTTCTTGGCGTCTTCGTCCACGGTGTTCCAGCGCACGGAAATGGCGTCGAGCTCCGGCTTGACCCGCGCATAGAGCTGCATGTGGGTGGCCAGCACACCTTCGCACCAGGCGACGAACAGATAGTCGTCCTTGGGCGCGCCGCGCGGGGTGTCGTCTTCGGGCGGCTCGTTGGTGGCGGTCTGCGGCGCGGGCGCGGCGGTCCGGGCAGGGGCCGGCGCTGCAGCGGGAACGACAGGCGAGGCCGCGGGCGCGGTGGCTGGAGCCGCGGCCTTGGGCGCGGCGGCTGGTTGGGTCTTCGGCAGGGCCTGGGTCGTTGTCGCCGCGGCGGGCGGCTGGGCCTTGGGCTGCACGGCGGGTGGGTTCGCAGATTTCGGCGCGGCGGTAGTGGTCGGGGCCGGGGTCGTCGCGGGACCGGCCTTGCCCAGATTCTTCAGCGCACTATCCAGGCCGGCGTCGCCCGCCGGCTGGGCCAGCGCGGCTCCGGCCGCGAGCAAAAGCGGCAGGGCCGCCAGTCCCAGGGGTCTCAACGACATCAATTCCTCACTCCGCGTCCGGCGCTTCCGAAACCGCCGCCGCCCGGCGTTTCGATCTCGATGACGTCGCCGGACGTCACATTCAACGAAAAACAACCCCGAAGCGCTTTTACCTCACCCGAAGCGCCAAGCCAACGCTGGGCGCCGGGCAGAGCCGGTCCGCCGCCCGCCAGACCCTGCGGCGCATGATCGCGGCGGGTCGAGAGCAGGGCGACCTCCATGGGCGCCAGGAAGCGGATACGGCGGATTGTCCCGTCCCCGCCGGGGCGCCTGCCGGCGCCGCCCGAACCCTTTCTGACCGCGAAGGCTTCGATGCGGACCGGGAACCGGCGCTCGAGGATCTCGGGATCGGTCATGCGTGAGTTGGTCATGTGGGTCTGTACGGCGCTGGCCCCGGTGTGCATTTCCGTCCCGCCGGCGCCGCCGCAGATAGTCTCGTAGTATTCGCCGGACGCGCCGCCGAAGGTGAAGTTGTTCATCGAACCCTGGCCATTGGCGGCTACGCCGAGCGCGGCATAGAGCGCATCGACGATGTGCTGGCTGGTCTCGACATTGCCGGCGACGACCGCGGCCGGAGGTTCGGGGTTCAGCATCGAGCCCCTCGGCGTGACAATCGTCAGCGGCTCCAGGCAGCCGGCGTTCAGCGGAATGTCGTCATCGACCAGGGTGCGGAAGACATAGAGCACCGCCGCGTCGACGATCGAGGCGGGCGCGTTGAAATTCGAAGCCAGCGTCGGGCTCGTGCCGGTAAAATCGATGACCGCCGATCCGGCGGCGCTGTCGACCGTCACCTTGACCACGATCTCGCCGCCGCCATCCATGGGAACCCGGGCCGCGCCGTCGCTGAGCGCCCCGATCGCCCGGCGCACGCAGGCCTCGGCGTTGGCCTGGACAAAGCCCATGTAGCGGGCGACCTCGCCGGCCCCGAACCGCTCGATCATGGATGCGACCGCCGCCGCGCCCGCCTGGCAGGCGGCGATCTGGGCCTTGAGGTCGGCGATATTCCGCTCGGGAGCGCGGGCGGGCCACCGGCCGGCGGTCAGCGTCGCGCGGACATCGGCTTCGAGAAATTGACCTGCCCGCATGATCGGCAGGGCGTCGAAAAGCACGCCTTCCTCGTCGATAGTCTTCGAGAATGGCGGCATGGAGCCGGGCTGGACGCCGCCGACATCGGCGTGATGGCCCCGTGCTGCGACGTAGAATTGCGGCGCCTCGCCCTCGCCGAAGATGGGCATCACCACGGTGATGTCCGGCAGATGGGTGCCGCCCGCGTAAGGGTTGTTCAGCGCGAACGCCTCGCCGGGTTTCAACACCGGGCGCCGGTCGCGCACCGCCCGCACGCTCGCCCCCATGCTGCCCAGGTGCACGGGCATGTGTGGCGCGTTGGCGACGAGACCACCGCCCGCATCGAACAGCGCGCAGGAAAAATCCAGCCGCTCCTTGATGTTCACCGACTGCGCCGTCCGCTCCAGCGCCGCCCCCATGGCCTCGGCGATGCCCATGAAGCGCCGGTTGTAGAGCTCGAGCGTGACGGGGTCGGGCGTGGTGGAGGTTTTGGCTTGAGAGGTTGGGGCGGCGGTGCGGGTCAGCCGGATGAGGTCGTCGGCTTCGATCGTCGCGGACCAACCAGGTGCGACGAAGATCTGGGTGTCGTCGCGGAGGAGCAAAACACCTCCCCCATTTATGGGGGAGGGGGACCACGAAGCGGTGGAGGGGCCGCCCCCCGCACCGGACGCAACGTTTGCCCCACCACCGCTTCGCGGTCCCCCTCCCCGGCGCGGTCGGGGAGGTGTTTGAATCTCCACCTCCACACTCGCAATCACCACCTGCCGCCCCGGCTCCACGAACCCGAACAGGCGGCGATGGGCGCTTTCAAAGGCCGCGCGGATATCGCTCAGGACCGACCCCACAACCGCCAGCACCGCGTCCGCCCCCTCGTAACGCAGCACCAGGCGGATGGTGGTCTGACCCGCCTCCGCGCCCTGGGTGGCGAGGTCGGCCTGTACCGATTGCGAAAGGCGGCCTGCAAGAACCCCCGCCGCCGCCAGCCCCGCCGCATCCAGCGCCCGTTCCAGTCCCGCCTGGCGCAAGCTCGTCGCCCGGGCCTGACCGATGCCCCAGGCGGACAGCAGGGAGGCGTATTTCGGACAGAGCACCTCGGAAACTCCCAGCGCCTCGGCCACGGCGCACGCGATCTGGCCCGCCGCGCCGCCGAAGGCGACGAGGGAGTGGTCTCGGGGATCGAACCCCCGCTCGGTGGAGATGCGGCGGATGGCTTGCACGGTCTGTTCGACGGCGATGGCGATGAAGCCCTCGGCGGCCGTTTTCACATCGGGCGCGCCCATTTCACCGGCCAGGGCCTCCAGCGCGGCGACGGCGGCGTCTTCGTTGAGTGCTTGGTCCGACCGGGGCCCGAAAATTTGCGGAAACCGCGAAGCCTCCAGCCTGCCCAGCACCAGGTTGGCGTCGGTGATGGTGGCCGGTCCGCCCTTGCCGTAGCAGGCAGGGCCTGGATCGGCCCCGGCGCTGGCCGGACCCACGCGGGCCCGCAAACCGTCGAAACTCAGGATCGAACCGCCGCCCGCCGCCACCGTCTCCACGTCCAGCGTCGGGCTGCGCACCTGAACGCCGGCGACCAGCGCCCGGTCCTTGCGCTCGAGCGCGCCCGCATAACGGCACACGTCGGTCGAGGTGCCGCCCATGTCAAAGCCCAACACTGCATTTGCGCCGACCGCCTCGGCCGTCATGGCGACGCCCACGGCCCCGCCGGTCGGGCCGGAGAGGATCGCATCGCGCCCGCGGAAGGCCCCGGCGCGGACCAGGCCGCCGCCCGAGGTCATGAACCATAGCGGCGCGCCTCCCACCGCACCTGACACCCGCTCGACATAGGCGCGCAGTACGGGCGTCAGATAGGCGTCGACCACCGTGGTCCCGGCCCGCGGCAGGAAGCGGGGCAGGGGGCTGACCTCGTGCGAGGCGGCGACAAACGCGAACCCGGCCTGGCGCGCCAGCTCAGCGGCGCGGGCCTCGTGCGCGGGATTAAGATCGGCGTGCAGGAAGGCGATGGCGCAGGCTTCGAAGCCGCTCGTGGCAGCCCTGTTCAGCGCGACCTGCAAGGCCTGTTCATTCAGCGGTACAACAACGCCGCCCTTCGCATCCAGGCGCTCAATCGCCTCGACCACACCTCCGTAGAGCGGCTCGGGACGCACGATGTTCAGCGCAAAGAGGTCGGGCCGCGACTGATCGCCGATGACCAGCGCATCGGCGAACCCCAGGGTGGTGATGAACAGGGTCTTCGCACCGCGCCTCTCCAGCAGGGCGTTGGTGGCGACCGTCGTGCCCATCCGGATCGCCCGGATGCGCTCAGCCGGAAACGGCGCATCCGTCGCCAATCCCAGCAACCGGCGCATGCCTTCGACCGCCGCATCCGGATAATCCCCGGAGGCCGACAGCAGCTTGGCGGTGCGGATAGCCCCATCCGGCGCCAGCCCGAGCACATCGGTGAAGGTGCCGCCGCGATCGATCCAGAATTCCCACTGCGGGCTCATGATCCCGTCATAGCGTGCGCCGCAGGGTTGTCGAAATGCGCCGTGAGCACAGCCGATTTCCGCGGTACCGCGCGCCCGGATTTATGTAATCATTGTTCAGTACAAGGGAGAGGGCGATGACCAAAACAGTGGGCGACCACGCGATCGTGGTGGGCGCGGGCATGGGCGGGCTGGCGGCGGCGGCGGCGCTGTCGCCGGTGTTTGCAAAGGTGACGGTCCTCGACAAGGACGATCTCTCCGGCTCGGGGGTGCGCCTGGGCGTCGGCCAGGGCTCGCACACCCACCAGTTGCTCAAGGCCGGGGAGGACACGCTGGAGCGCATGCTGCCCGGCATCCGCGCCGAGCTCTACGCCGCCGGCGGCCACCAGATCCGGGTCGGCAAGGACGTCACTGTGCTGGACGCCATGGGCCTCTTGCCTGAGCACGACACGGGATTCACCGTGACCGCCCTGTCGCGGCCGAAATACGAAGGCATCCTGCGCGCCCGCGTCGCGGCCCTGCCCAATGTCAGCTTGCGTGGCGACACACCGGTGGCGGGCGCGCGCATCGAGAATGGCCGCTGCCTGGGCGTGACGCTGGGAGATGGCGAACAGCTCGACGCCGACCTCGTCATCGATGCCTCGGGCATGAATGGGCCGCTCTCGGCCCAGCTCGCGGCAGACGGCGCCGCCGAATACGAGACTGAGACTGTCGGCATCAATGTCGCCTACACCACGGCGATCTTCGAAAAACCCGCCGCCTGGCGGGGTAACAACCAGGGCATGTTTGTGCTGCCCGGACCGCCGAGCAAGCACTTCGCCCTGCTGCTGCCGATCGAGGACGATCAATGGACGATCTCGCTCGGCGCCCGGGGCGGGGCCCCGATGCCGAAGGACCGCGAGGAATTTTTGGCCTTTGCCAAGGAACTGGCCCTGCCGGGCGTGTTCGAACGGATCAGCGAGGCGAAGGCGACGACGCCCTATCGCACCTTCCGCAAGCCCCAGGCCGTGCGGCGCAAGTTCGGCGCGGCCGCCAAGTGGCCCGAACGGCTGCTGCCGCTGGGCGATGCGATAACCCATTTCAACCCGACCTTCGGCCAGGGCATGACCGTGGCCGCGCTGCAGGCCGGCCAGCTCGCGCGGTTGTTGGGTGAGCGCGCGGCTTCCGGCGGCGGCCTCGACGGGCTGGCGGCGGCCTATTTCTCGCCTGCCGAGGGCGTTGCGGCGGCGGCCTGGGGGCTGGCGCTCAGCGTCGACTATGCGTTCGACGAAACCGTCGGCGAGCGGCCGGCCGATTTCGCCCAGTCGCAGTTCGCCGGCCGGGTGATGCGCCAGATGGCCCAGACCGACATGGAGATATTCACCCTGCGCCTGCGCGTCGGCCACATGCTGGAATCTCCCGCGGCCATGCGCGAGGGCCCGCTGGGTGAGCGGATCGGGACTGCGATCCGCGCTGCCGCCGCGGCTGGCTGATCGCGGCGCTGGAAAGGGGTGTCTCGTCCGCCTTTCTCGGCTAAGCCGATGCCGGAACGGGGAGAGCGATGAGCGTACTTGAAGGCGTGCGGGTTCTGGATCTGGGACGGTATATCGCCGGGCCCCTCTGCGGCGCGATGCTGGGCGATCTGGGCGCCGAGGTGATCCGCATCGAGCGGGTCGGCGGGGGCGAGGACCGGGCGCAGTATCCGCTGGGCGACGAGGCCGACGCGGGCGCGGCGTATCTTGCCTTCAACCGAAATAAAAAGAGCCTGACCCTCGATCCCGGTTCGCCGAAGGGCCGCGAGGTGATGAAGCGCCTGGTCGCCTCAGCCGACATCGTTCTGGTCAACATGCCGCTGCCGGCGATCCAGAAAATCGGCCTCGACTACGAGAGCCTGAAAGCCATCAAGGACGACATCATCCTTCTGCACACATCAGCCTTCGGCAACGACGGGCCCTATGCCGAGCGGGTCGGTTTCGACGGCATCGGCCAGGTGATGAGCGGCACGGTGGCCATCTCGGGCAATCCCGGCGATCCGATGAAGAGCGTCGTTTGCTGGGTCGATGTCTCGACCGCCATGTTCAGCGCCTATGGGGCGCTGGCGGCCATCGTGCACAAGCGGGCGACCGGTCAGGGGCAGAAGGTCGAGACCAACCTTTTGCGCTCGGCGCTGAACCTTTCCAACGTCCAGATTATCGAGCAGGCGGTGATCGACCGCAACCGCCCCGCCACCGCCAACCGCATGCAGGCGGGCGGGCCGGGCGATCTGCACAAGACCAAAGACGGCTGGGTAATGATCCAGGTGGCGGGCGACGGCCTTTTTCGTCGCTGGGCGAAACTGATGGGCGAGGAGGAAAAATGGACCTCCGATCCCCGCTTCGCCAGCGAGATGCTGCGCGGCGACAACAACGCCATCCTGTCGGAGCGCACGGCGGCCTTCACCAAAGACCTGACCACCGAAGAAGCCCTGGCCGCCTTCGCCGCCGCCAAGGTGCCGGCCGGCCCCTTGCTCAATCCCCAGCAGGTGCTGGAAGACGAACACGTCAACGCCGTCGGCATGTACCGGATGACCGACTATCCCGGATTGCCCAAACCCGCGCCTCTGGTCGAGCCCGGCGCGCGGTTTTCCGGCTTCGAGGTCCCACGCGAGCGGCCGCCGACGGCGGGGGAACACACGGACGAAATCCTCGCCGGTTTGGGCTATGATCGCGCTGAGATCGGAGCTTTGCGAGCGGAAGGGATCATCTGATGGGCGTACTCGACGGCATCCGCGTGCTCGATTTTGGCCGCTATATCGCCGGGCCGCTGTGCTCGTCGCTGCTGGGGGACCTGGGCGCCGAGGTGATCCGCATTGAGCGGGTGGGCGGTGGCGAGGACCGGCTGACCGCCCCGCTAGGCGATGACACCGACGCCGGGGCCGGCTACCACGCCTTCAACCGCAACAAGAAGGGACTGACCCTCGATCCCGGCTCGCCCAAGGGGCGCGAGATCGTGCGCCGGCTGGTGAAAACCGCCGATATCGTGGTGGTCAACATGCCCATCGACGCCATCACCAAAATCGGCCTCGACTACGAAAGCCTGACGGCCATCAAGCCCGACATTATCCTGATCCACACTTCCGCCTTTGGCACCGAAGGCCCGTACATGGAGCGTGTCGGCTTCGACGGCATCGGCCAGGCCATGAACGGGGCGACCTATATCTCGGGCGACGAGCGTGGGCCGCGGCGCACCACCGCACCTTACGTCGATGTGACCACCGCCATGTTCAACGCCTATGGCGCGCTCGCCGCCCTTCGCTACCGCGACCAGACCGGCGAAGGCCAGAAGGTCGAGACCAACCTCTTGCGCTCAGCCCTGCAGCTGACCAACGCCACCCTGATCGAGCAGGCTCTGGTTCAGGCCAACCGCTATCCGGGCGGTAACCGCATGCAGGGCGCCGGCCCCAGCGACATCCACAAGACAACGGACGGCTGGGTACTGGTCCAGGTGGTCTCCGAGGGCCTCTTTCGCCGCTGGGCGAAACTGGTAGGGGCCGAAGACCTGATCGGCGATCCGCGCTTTGTCACCGACGAGCTGCGCGGGCAGCACAACGATATCCTTTCAGCGCGGACCGACGCCTGGATATCGGGGCTGACCACGGTCGAGGCGCTCGACGCCCTCGGGGCCGCGAAAATCCCCGCCGGCCCGGTGCTCTCGCCCCAGCAGGCGCTCGACGACCCGCACATCAACGCGGCGAAGTATTTCTACCCCCGCGAATACCCGGGCCTGCCTGAGCCCGCACCCATCATCGAGCCCGGCGCGCGGTTTTCGAAGACCCCGTCCCTGCGCGGCCGCCCGCCGACGGTGGGTGAGCACACCGACGAAATCCTGGCCGGGATTGGGTATTCGGCTGACGAGATCGCGCAGCTGCGGGCCGAGGGCGTGGTTTAGCCACAGCCAAATTCGTCATCCCAGCGAAAGCTGGGATCCATCGTGGAACGCGCACAAATCGTCAGGAATGGCGGCGCGGCCGCGCCGCCATCGCACAGGTTCGCATGTGAACCTTCAATGGGTCCCAGCTTTCGCTGGGATGACGGCGTCTGGAGTTTTGGGTCCACCCTTGTCATCATGTCGCCCACAAGCTGAGCAACACCCACCGCCATGTCCCTCTGGAAAAACATCGCCAACCTCGCGCTTCGCCGGTTCGATGACGCCGAGTGCCCCGATTGCCCGCCTGGGCCGCCGGGCGAGGATCCGGCATTTTCGACGGCGGTTACAGCGCTCGGGGCCAAACTCGCCAAGGCGGACGGACGCTCCGACGCCATGGAATATGCCGCCTTCTCAAAGGTGTTCGCCGCCGAGGAGGGGTCCGATCCGAATGTGCGGCGGCTCTACAATCTCGCCAGCCAAACGACCCTTGGCTACGAGAGCTATGCGCGCAGGCTGGCCAAACGGTATCGCAATTGTCCTGAAATCCTTGAGGATGTGCTCGATGGCCTGTTTCATATCGCCGCCGCCGACGGCCTCGTCACCGGCGACGAGATCGACTACCTCGAACAGGTGGCCGGCTACATGGAGGTGCCGGTGCTCACCTTCCGCCGCCTGAAGGCGACGCATCTGGGCATGGGCGCGGACGATCCCTACGGCGTGCTCTCCGTGCCGCACGACGCTTCCGACATCGAAGTGCGCAACGCCTGGCGCCACCTGATCGCCGAAAGCCACCCCGACCGCGCCGCCGCCCGCGGCCTGCCGCCCGACTTCGCGGAGGTCGCCCAGATCAAGGCGGCCGCCATCAACGCGGCCTACGACACCGTCATGCGCGAGCGCCGCGCCTTCGCCGAAGCCGGCGGGGTTTAGGGCCCGGGGCCGCCGCGGATGCCGGGGGCGCTCAAGGCGGGGATTGCTCTGCTGGCTCCGCTTATCGTTCCCGTCCTGACCGCTTGCGGCCCGCGCGCGCCATCCACCGAAGACATGGCTTTCGCGTTCAACGCCAATCGCGCCGAGTTCGAGCGATTGCGCGAGGGGATGTGCGCCAGCGCCAGGCGCTGGGCCTCGGCCTATCCCGACGATCCGCGCGGTCCGGCCTGGGCGATGCTCGAGCCGGAGGACTTTGGCCCGTGGATGAGCACACAGGAAAAGGCCGACTACACGGGTCTGCTGCGTGCGATCGGCGCTTCCTATGCCGTGGTCGAGGAGATCAGGCCCGACTGCATCCTCAATATCGGCTACTGGTCTGCGTCCGCGCCGCTCTCGGGCGGCTATGTGGACCACAAGGCCTGGTTCTACGGCGACCACTGGCGCCGCAAGCTCATTGCGGTCGCCTCGGACGGCAAGCGGCCCTGGCATCCGGGCCGGCCGAAGGGCGAGGACGCCATCGTCTTTCGGGCCAAGCTTCGGGGCGGCTGGAGCGTTATCACCTATCGCACCCGGGGCGCCGATTACTGAATTTGAACGCCGGTGTTGACGAACCCCCGCGTGAGGCAGACATTAAATGGACGACCGTACAGTGCGCGTGTGAGTCCCCTTGGGAAGAAACGATGCAGACGCTTAAAGGGCCTTCTGTGGTTTTCCGTGGTTCTTCGACCATTCTCGGCTTTCTGGCCGCGGTGGTGGCGGGCGTCGTCGGCGTCGTCGTCGCCGTAGCCATTGCGCTCGCCGTCGTCGTCATCGGCTTCTTCGGCGGCATCCTGCTGGCTTTCGCGAGCCTGGCGATGCGCGCGCGACGTTCTTCCAAGGCTCCGAAGTCGGCGGGCGATCCGCAGATTATCGAGGCCAAGCGCGTCGGCGGCCATTCTTGGGTCGCCTACGGCTGGGACAACCAACCGTAATCCATCAATCAAGCCGTTCGCGTCCCAGGCGTCGTAGCGGCGTCACCGGAAAGCCATAGGCTGTGTCTCTTCGCGATCTTGGTCTCCTGGCCGGAGTCTGCCTGCTCTGGGCGCTGAACACGATCTTTTCGAAGATCGCGGTGACCGACCTTGCCATCCCGCCGCTGTTCCTGGGTGCGCTTCGCTTCGGCCTGGTCGGCCTGGTGGTTTTTCCGTTCCTGTTTCCGGCGCCCCGCCCGCTGTGGCGCCTTCTGGTCGTGGGTCTGGCCATGGGGGGAGGCACGTTTGCGCTGGCCTTTATCGGCCTGAAGACGGCCAGCCCTTCGGCCATGGCCATCGTCTCGCAGCTGGGCGTACCGGCCACGACCATCCTTTCGGTGCTGATCCTGGGTGAGACCATCCACTGGCGGCGCGGGCTGGGAATCGTGCTCTCCCTTGGCGGGGTGGTGCTGGTGATGTGGAACCCGGAAGATTTCTCGATCTCGACCGGTCTTTTGCTCGGTGCGGCCGGCGCGATCATCGGCTCGTTCGGCGCGGTGACCATGAAGCAAATGGAGGGGGTCAAGCCCCTGACCTTCCAGGCCTGGGTCGGCGTGATCTCGTTCGTGCCGCTTATGGCCCTGAGCCTGATCTTCGAGCCGGAGGCCCCGGTCCGCGCGTTGGCGGCCGGCTGGCCGTTCGTCGGCATCATCCTGTTTTCGGCTCTGGCGGTTTCGGTGCTGGGCCACACCACCTATTATTTCCTGATCCAGCGTTATGAGGCCAATCTGATCGCACCGTTGACCCTGATGATGCCGCTGATGACCATCGCGCTGGGTGTCGCCATCACCCACGACCCGTTCACCCTGCGCGAAGCGATCGGCACCACCATCGCCCTGACCGGCGTGCTGATCATCGCCCTGCGGCGCGACCACGTCGCCCCGCTGGTTCAGCTCTTGCGGCCGCGCGCATGATCGAAGTGATCGCCACCCCTTCGCCAAACTTCAACGCGCGCAAGGCGCCGCCGGACATGCTCGTCCTGCACTACACGGGCATGCAGACCGGCGAGGGGGCTCTGGCCCGCCTGCGCGACCCGGAGGCCAAGGTCTCGGCCCACTATGTCGTGGAGGAAGACGGCAGGGTCTTCACCCTGGTGGCCGAAGAGCGGCGCGCCTGGCATGCCGGACAAAGTTTCTGGAAGGGTGAACGCGACATAAACGGGGTTTCCATCGGCGTCGAGATCGTCAACCCGGGCCACGAGTTCGGATATCGCGCCTTTCCGGATGCGCAAATTGCCGCAGTCATCGACCTCATCGGCGACATCCGCGGGCGCTGGGACATTCCCGATGAGCGCATCCTCGGCCACTCCGATGTCGCCCCCACGCGCAAGGAAGACCCGGGCGAGCTCTTCCCCTGGGAGCGGCTGGCGGAAGCCGGCCACGGGCTCTGGGCCGAGCCCTCGGCGGCGCCCGGAAACTCGCTATCCCTTGGCGAGGAAGGGACCGGCGTCTTCATCCTGCAGGCGGGCCTGGCGCGTCTGGGCTATGAAAATCCGCCCTCCGGCCAGTTCGACGAGGCGACGCGGGCCAATATCATCGCCTTCCAGCGGCACTGGCGCCCCACGCTTTTCGATGGCGTGGCCGACGGCGAGACCCGCGCGCGGCTGATGGCGATCCTGCGTCTAATAGGCTGAAATTACTCAATTGTACGTGCGGCGGGTTGTAACAACCCGATGGCGTTTGACTAAAAATAACAACCTGTAACTCTAAGGGGCCGATCGCGTAAAAAAGCCCAGGAATGACGGCCGCAACCAAAGCCCGAAAGAAATCCCGCAGCCTGCGCCTGGCTATGGAAGCGGCTGACTGGTTTTCGCCAACAGCCTCGATGTCTTCCTGATCGTGCGCGATGGGATCATCGAGCAGGCAAGTCCGTCGCTCTCCAACATCTTGGGTTGGGAGAAGGCTGAGGGTGTCGGCCGCCATGATCGCCGGGATCGCCCGCCTGGCCGACCTGCCGGTGGCCGTCAACGTCGCCTGACGCTTGACCCGGGGGCCGGGGGAGACCATTTTCCGCCCCGACCAGACGGCCGGGCGGTCGCGGGGGCTTCGGCTCTCGAGGAAAGTCCGGGCTCCACGGTGAAAAGGTGACGGGTAACACCCGCCGGGGGCGACCCCAGGGATAGCGCCACAGAAAGCAAACCACCTCCGGCTTGCCGGCGGAAAGGGTGAAAGGGTGGGGTAAGAGCCCACCGCGGACGCAGCGATGCGGACGGCATGGCAAGCCCCGCCTGGAGCAAGACCGAATAGGGATCACGCGCCTTGGAGCAATCCAGGGCGGGGCTCACCGCCCCAGTGGTCCGGGTAGGTCGCGAGAACCGTCCAGCAATGGGCGGTCCAGAGGAATGATCGCCGCCGCCTTCGGGCGTGGCACAGAACCCGGCTTACAGGCCGTCTGGTCGTTTTCCTCTTGGCGGCAGCCAGCAAACCCCCGCCTGAACTCCATTTATACACAGCGATACACTTCCGGCTGTGAATCTAAGCAGATGTTCTATGTATGTTCTGTGGACAAGCTCCGAGCGCTGTTAACCATGCTTCAATAACCGGCCGTTGTTTTGCTTTGAAAATGTACCAAAGTGGCATTGTATCCCGGTTAATCCCATGCTATCCCAAATACTGTCAGAGAGGACCGAATCTTCGCTGACTTGAACGGCTGCCTGAAGCCGGCGGGGCCAAAAGACGTGTTTCTGTCGACGTTCGACAAACAGCTCGACGCCAAGCGGCGCATTGTGGTGCCGGCGGAATTTCGCGCCCTGACCTCCGGCCCGTTCGACGGCGTCATCTGCTTTCCGTCCATTGAGGGCGACTGCATCGAGGGCGGCGGCCAGGCGCTGTTCGAGCGTTATGACTACCTGATCGAGGAGCTGGAATTCGGCGACCCGGTCCGCACCGCCCTTGAAACCACCTTTTACGGCGGCATCCATCGCCTCGGTTTCGACACCGCCGGGCGCATCACCCTGCCCGAAACCCTGTGCGACAGTTTTGGTCTGACCGACTGGGTCACGGTCGTGGGACTGAAGGACCGCTTTCAGATCTGGCCCCGTGAGGCTTTCCAGGCGCACCGCGCAGCCCAACGCGACATTGCCCGCCAGGGCCTTGCCGACCTGCGCCTGGCACAACGCGCTGCAAGGCTGGGGGCGGCCGGATGAGCGGGGCGGCCCACCAGTCCGTTCTTCTGGCCGAGGTGATCGAGGCTCTGTCTCCGCATCCCGACGAACTCATGGTCGACGGCACCTTCGGCGCCGGCGGCTATTCGCGCGCCATCCTGAAGACCGGTGCGCGCGTCGTCGCTTTCGATCGAGATCCGTCGGCCGCGCGATTTGCGGAAGGTCTGCCGGCCGATCGCTTCACCCTGGTGCTCGACCGCTTCTCGAATATGCAGGCGCACGTACCTGCCGCCGACGGCGTAACCCTCGACATCGGCGTCTCCTCCATGCAGCTCGACGAGGCCGAGCGCGGCTTTTCTTTCATGCGTGACGGACCACTGGACATGCGCATGGGTGGGGAGGGGCCCACGGCCGCAGATCTGGTCAACACGCTCGAGCCCGCCGAACTCTCTCGCCTCTTCTGGGTCTATGGCGAGGAGCGCGCTGCACGCCGCATCGCCGCCTTTCTCGTCCGCCGCCGGGTTGAAGCTCCGTTCGAACGTACGCTCGACCTGGCCGAAACCGTCGAGCGGGCCGTGGGCGGCCGCAAGGGCGCCAAGGTTCACCCTGCCACCCGTGTCTTCCAGGCTCTGCGCATCGCCGTGAACGAAGAACTGGCCGAACTCGAGGCCGGGCTGCATGCCGCCGAAGGCCTGCTGCGGGAGGGCGGCCGGCTCGCCGTCGTCACCTTCCACTCGCTGGAGGACCGCATCGTCAAAGCCTTCTTCACCGAGCGGGCCGGCCGCACGCCCGGCGGATCGCGTCACCTGCCCCAGGTCGTGGCGACGCGGGCGCCCAGTTTCGACCTGCTGTTCAACGGTCATCGCGCGCCGGGCGCGGCGGAAATCGCCGCAAATCCCCGCGCCCGTTCCGCAAAACTGCGTGCCGGCGTCAGGACCGCCGCACCGGCATGGGGGAAAACCGCATGAAGATGTTCGACAAGCGCTACCGCGGTTTTCGCATCATCAACTTCCTGGCCATCATGGTGCTGTTCGGCATGATGCTGGGCCTCTACCTCGCCAAGACCGGGGCGGCCGCGGACTCTGCCGTCATCGCCCGCGCCGAGCGCCAGATCGTCGCCGAACGCCGCGAAATCCGCGCCTTGCAAGCCCAGGTCGCTGGATTCGAAACACCCTTCCGCATCGAAACCCTCGCCACCCATTATCTCGAAATGGCCCCGCCCGACGCCAAACACGAGCTGCGCGCCGAGGCCTTGCCGCAGTTTGCCCCGAAACCCGTCCCGGCCCCCGCCGCCGATCCCGCTCAAGTCGCCATGAACCCCGGTCCCGCCAACGGGGTCGATCGATGACTACAGTCGGCCTCAATGCTCCGAAACCCTTCGCCTGGCGCTGGATCAGCGGCGCGGTCTGGTGGATCGAGCATGAGTTCGAACGCGCCCGCGCGGGCGGGCGTCCCGTCGACAGCGTTCGCGTGCGGATGGTGTTTATCCTCGCCGCCTTCATCGCCGGCTTTGCCGCTTTGGGCATCGGCGCGGTCCGCGCCGCTGTCTCGCGCGCACCGGTTTCGGCCTGGAGCGCCAGCCTGCCGGCCGGCAGCCGGGCCGATCTGGTCGACCGGCGGGGCGAACTGCTGGCCATGGATCTGGCCGCCTGGAATCTTTACCTCGATCCCAAGCTGATCTGGGACAAGGCCGAGACCCGCCGGGTTCTGGGACCCATGCTTACGCCGGCCGCCGCCGCCCGCATGGACCAGGCCCTGGCCGCCGGCAAACGTCAAAAGATCTTCGGGCCCTTTCCGCAAGCGATGCGCGACCAGCTCGACGGCATGGGCCTGCCAGGGGTGAGTTTTGAAGCCGAGGCCGGGCGCAGCTATCCGCTCGGCACGGAAGCCAGCCATCTGGTCGGCTATGTCCGCAATGACGGCCTGGGCATGGCCGGCGCCGAAGGCGCGCTCGACAGTCAGATCAGAGCCCAGGCGGGTAGGGGCCCCGTGGTGCTGGCCCTTGACCTCAAGGTCCAGGCCGCGCTGGAAGAAGAACTCAAGAACACCATCGCTCTGCACACCGCCAAGGCGGCGGTAGGCGTTATCACCAACGTGCGCACCGGCGAGGTGCTGGCCATGGCCAGCCTGCCCGACACCACGCCTGACCACCTGGCCAGCGATCCGACGATGTTCGTCAACCGGGCCGCGGGCCGCGTCTACGAGATGGGCTCGACCTTCAAGATCTTCACCCTGGCCGCCGGGCTCGACAGCGGCCGGGTGACGCTCGATTCCAAATACGACGTCGGAAACCCTCTGGTGCTTCCGGGCCAGACCATTCACGACAGCCACTCGGGCAAGGGATATTTCACCCTGCGCGAGGTGTTTATCCATTCGTCCAATATCGGCGCGGCGCGTATGGCGCTGGAGGTCGGCGAACCGGCGATGGCGCCCTATTTCAACAAGTTCGGCCTGCTCGAAAAGGCGCCGATCGAGCTCAAGGAAAGCGCCCGCCCCCTGGTGCCGGGACCCAAGACCTGGACGACCAATGCGCTTGCCAACCGCGCTTTCGGCCATGGCATTGCGGTCAGTCCGCTGGCGGTCGCGGCTGGCGTCGGCGCCATCATGAACGGCGGAGAATATGTGCCGCTGACCATCCTCAAGCGCGATAATCCGCCGAAGGATCTGCGACGGGTGATCCGCCCGGAAACCAGCCTCAAGATGCTCGGCCTGATGCGCGAGAATGTTCTGGAAGGCACCGGCCGCAGCGCCGAGGCGGCCGCGCCGGGCTTCAGCGTCGGCGGCAAGACCGGCACCGCCGAAAAACCGGTGAACGGCAGCTATGCCCGCTCGACCCTGGTTTCGTCCTTCGCGGCGATATTCCCGACCGATGCGCCGGTGGGCGCCGACAAATATATGGTCCTGATTATGGTCGACGAGCCCAATGTCTCGGCCCAGGCGCCCGGCCGCCCCACCGGCGGCATCGTCGCGGCCCCCGCCGCCGGACGGGTGATCAACCGCATCGCGCCCTTCCTTGGCGTGGAGCGCCGCATTCAGGCGCCGGTGACCGTGGCCGCCTCTGGTGACGACGGGAACGAGCGATGAGCGCCCGCCTGTCAGACCTGGTGCGCCGCAAGGGGTTCGCCCAGGACCCGATGATAACCGGCGTGACCGCCGACAGTCGCGCGGTCAGACCGGGCTTTCTGTTTGCGGCCCTGCCTGGATCGCGGGCTGATGGCCGCAGCTTCATCTCCGGATCGATTGGCGCGGGCGCAGCCGCCGTTCTCGCGCCGGCGGATGTCGATGGGCTGCCCGTTCCGACGGTGCATGCGCTGGATGTGCGCCGGGCCTATGCGCTGGCCGCCGCCAATTTCTGGAAAAACCAGCCGCCGGTCATCGTCGCGGTCACCGGCACCAATGGCAAGACCTCGGTGGCCGGGTTCTGCCGTCAGATCTTTGAGCGCCTGGGCCACAAGTCGGCCAGCATGGGCACCCTGGGCGTCGTGACCGGAACCGAGCAACTGACGCCGCCGGGGCTGACCACGCCCGACGCCGCCGACGTGGCGCGCTGGCTGTCGGTGCTCGCCGAGCGCGGGGTCACCCACCTGGCGCTGGAAGCCTCCTCGCACGGCATCGACCAGCGGCGCCTGGACGGCGTGAAGCTGACCGCGGCGGCCTTCACCAACTTCACCCAGGACCACCTCGACTATCATGGCACCATGGGCGCCTATCGCGCCGCCAAGCTGCGCCTGTTCGACACACTCCTGCCGCGCGGCAAGACGGCGGTGCTCAACGCCGATTCCGAGGACCTTTCCGCCTTCGCCGGCGCCGCCCGCCTGCATGGCCAGGCGCTGTTTACCGTCGGTGAGCAGGGGCAGGGGCTGAAGCTCGTCTCCCGCACGCCGACACCGGCCGGTCAGTCGCTGAGCGTCGAAGCAGGGGGCAAGACCTACGAAATCACCCTGCCTCTGGCGGGCGCCTTCCAGGCTTCGAACGCGCTGGTGGCGGCGGGCTTGTGCATTGCCGCTGGCGAGCCGACGGAAAAGGTGCTGGCCGCCCTCGAACACCTCGAAGGCGCAGCCGGGCGGCTGCAGCGGGTCGGCAAGGGCAAAAAAGGCGGCGAGGCCTATGTCGACTACGCCCATACACCTGACGGGCTGGAAACCGTGCTGGAGGCCCTGCGGCCCCACGCCACCGGCAAGCTGATCGTGGTGTTCGGCGCCGGCGGCGATCGCGACGCCGGCAAACGTCCGAAGATGGGCGCCATCGCCGCCAGACTCGCCGATGTGGCCATCGTCACCGACGACAACCCGCGCTCCGAGGATCCCGCCGCCATCCGCAAGCAGGTTCTGGCCGCTGCGCCCGGCGCCTTCGAGATCGGCGATCGCAAGGCGGCCATCGAACACGCATGCAGCCTGTTGCGCGAAGGCGATGTTCTGGTCGTCGCAGGCAAGGGTCACGAGCAGGGCCAGATCGTTGGCGCGACCACCCGCCCCTTCGACGATGTGGCGGTGACCGCCGAGGCGCTTCGTGGCTGATCCTCTCTGGACGTCGGACGAGATCATCGCGGCGACCGGGGGACGGCTGTCGGGCTCGCCATTCAACGTAACTGGCGTTTCCATTGACACGCGCACCCTCGAACCGGGCGACCTTTTCGTCGCTCTGGCGGGAGTCCGCGACGGGCATGAATTCGTGGCGCCGGCCATGGACGCGCGCGCGGGGGGCGCGCTGGTTTCGCAGGGCGTGTCCGGACCGGCTGTTCAAGTTGTAGACACACTCAAGGCTTTGGAAAAACTGGGTATTGCAGCGCGTGACCGGTCGTCCGCCTTGCGCTGCGCGGTCACCGGATCTGTCGGCAAGACCACCGCAACTCAGGCCATCGCCTCTGGCCTGCGTCTGGCCGGCCGGGCCCATTCCTCGATCAAGTCCTACAACAACCACATCGGCGTACCGCTGACGCTGGCCCGCATGCCTAGGGCGACCGAACGCGCGGTCTTCGAAGTGGGGATGAACCACGCCGATGAGATCACCCCGCTGTCGCGCATGATTGCTCCGGACGTCGTGATCGTCACCACGGTCGGGCCGGTGCACACCGAGAATTTCCCCGACGGTGAGGCAGGTGTCGCCAAAGCCAAGGCCGAGATCTTCGCCGGGTTGAAGCCGGGCGGGATCGCCGTGCTGCCAGCGGACAATCGCTGGTTCAATGTCCTGAAGGCGTCGGCTGACCGTGCAGGAGCTCAGGTCGTCACCTTCGGGACGGCGCCGGATTGCGATGCGCGCCTCCTGTCGTTTGAAGCCCAGCATGTTGATGCCTGGGTTCAGGGTCACCCCGTGGCCTTTTCCCTTCGCCAGACCGCCGACCACTGGGGGCTGACCAGCCTCTGCATCCTGCTGGCCCTGGAAGCCATGGCGGTTCCGCGCGAGGTCGCCATCACCGCCCTTGCCGACTTCGAACCCCTCGAAGGCCGGGGCGCGGAAAAACAGGTCGGTGGTTTCACCCTGATCGACGAGAGCTACAACGCAAATCCGATCTCCATGACTTCGGCGATCCGAACCTTGGGCGCGAGGCCGGTTTCGGGGCGGCGGGTTGTCGCCCTGACCGACATGCTGGAACTGGGGGCCGAGGCCACAGGTTTCCATGCGGCAATTGCAAAAGACCTCGATCAGGCCGGCATCGATCTGGTGTTCTGTGCGGGTCCATTGATGAAACACCTGTGGGACAATCTTCCCTCGACTCAGCGGGGAGGGTACGCCGGGACCGCGGCGGAACTTGCGCCGCTGGTCGCCGCCGCGCTTCGGCCCGGCGATGCGATTATGGTCAAGGGCTCGAACGGCTCGCGCGCGCACCTCATCGCCAGGGAGCTGGCGGCGCTCGGAGGCGGCGAAGGGAAGGGCGGCTAGATGCTCTACTGGTTGTTCCACCAGTTGCACACCGGCTATGTGCCGATCCTTAACCTGTTGAATTACACCACGGTTCGCACCGGCGCGGCGCTGTTCACCGCCATGCTGGTGGTCATGCTGATGGGCAGCCGCTTCATCCGCTGGATGCAGGCCAAACAGGGCAAGGGTCAGCCGATCCGCGCCGAGGGCATTCAGCGCCACGTTCTGGAAAAGGCCGGCACGCCGACCATGGGCGGCTTCATGATCCTGGCGGGCCTGCTGGCCGGCACCCTGCTGTGGGCCGATCTCGGCAACATCTATGTCTGGATCATGATCCTGGTCACGGCAGGCTATGGCCTGCTGGGCTTCCTCGACGACTACGCCAAGGTGACGAAGCAAACGACGGCGGGCGTGTCCGGCAAGGTCAAGCTGCTGTTCCAGACGCTGATCGCGGTGGCGGCCTGCTTCCTGGTTATCCAGTTCGGGCCGCACATGGAGGGTCAGGAGGACCTGTCCATGTCGGTGGCTTTCCCGCTGTTCAAGTCTCTGTTGGTGGATCTGGGCTGGTTCTACCTGGCGTTCGGCGCCTTCGTTATTGTCGGCGCCTCCAACGCCGTGAACATGACCGATGGCCTGGATGGCCTGGCCATCGTGCCGGTGATGATCGCCGGCGCGGCCTTTGGCGTCATCGCCTATCTGGTCGGCAACTATGTCTATTCGGATTTCCTGAAACTCCACTTCGTGCCCGGCGTCGGCGAAATAGCGGTCTTCTGCGGCGCCATCATCGGCTCGGGCCTGGGCTTCCTCTGGTACAACGCCCCGCCCGCCAAGATCTTCATGGGCGACACCGGCTCGCTGGCCTTAGGGGGAGCGCTCGGGGCCGTGGCGGTCGCCACCAAGCATGAGATCGTGCTGGCCATCATCGGCGGTCTCTTCGTGCTCGAGGCGCTGTCGGTGATGATCCAGGTCGCCTATTTCCGGATGAGCGGCGGCAAGCGCATCTTCCTGATGGCCCCGATCCACCACCATTTCGAAAAGCTGGGCTGGCCGGAATCGACCGTGGTCATCCGTTTCTGGATCGTCTCTGTAGTCCTGGCCCTCATCGGTCTTGCCACCCTCAAGCTGAGATAGGGGCAATGACGTCGTGATCCCGGTTCGCGGTTTCGAGGGCAAGACGGTCGCGGTATTCGGCCTTGCCCGCTCAGGTCTGACGGCCGCGCGCGCCCTGATCGCGGGCGGAGCGCAGGTTGCCCTCTGGGACGATGGCGAAAAGCGCCGGGATGACGCCGCAGCCGAGGGTCTGCCCATCGTCGATCTGAGCACGGCCGACTGGTCGGCCTTCGCCGCCCTGATGCTCTCGCCGGGCGTGCCGCTGCACTATCCCAAACCGCACTGGGTGGTGGAAAAAGCCCGCGCCGCCGGCGCCGAAATCCTCGGCGACATGGAGCTTCTGGCCCGCACCATCGCCGAGGCCCCGCCGCACAAACGTCCCAAGATCGCCTTGATCACCGGCACCAACGGCAAGTCGACAACCACAGCGCTTCTGGGCCACATCCTGACCGCGGCGGGGCGCGATGCGCGCATCGGCGGCAATATCGGCGTCGGCATCCTCGGTCTCGACGACATGCATGGCGGCGCCGTCTATGTGATCGAGATCTCGTCCTACCAGCTCGACCTGACCTCCACGCTGAGGCCCGCGGTGGCGGTGCTGCTCAACATCTCGCCCGATCACCTCGATCGTCACGGCGGCATGGAAGGCTATGTCGCCGCCAAGAAGCGGGTGTTCGCGGGCCAGGGCCCGGGCGACGTCGCCGTCATCGGTGTCGACGACGCCTGGTGCCAGCAGATCTGCACAGAGATCACCGCCGCGGGGCAAAGGACCGTCTGGCCGATCAGCTCCGGCCGGGCCATGGGCCGGGGCGTCTATGCCCTGGAAGGCGTGCTCTACGACGCCACCACCAGCCGCGTCACCGAGGTCGCCGACCTGTTGCATGCCCAGGGTCTGCCCGGCCGCCACAACTGGCAGAACGCCGCAGCCGCCTATGCCGCCGCCCGGGCGTTGGGGGTTTCAGCCGAAGACGCCGCCGCCGGCCTGATCACCTTCCCTGGTCTCGCCCATCGCATGGAGACGGTGGCGCAGATCGGAAAGGTCAAGTTCGTCAACGATTCCAAGGCCACCAACGCCGACGCCGCCCGTCAGGCCATGAGCACCTATCCGCGCTTCTACTGGATCGCCGGGGGCCGGCCGAAAGAAGGCGGCATCGACAGCCTGACGGACCTCTTTCCCCGCATCGCCAAGGCCTATCTGGTTGGCGAGGCTGCCGCCGATTTCGCAAAGGTTCTCAAGGGCGTCGCGCCTACGGTGATGCCCGGTACGATCGAAGCCGCCACGGCGGCGGCCTTCGCCGACGCGGCGGCCGATGAGGAGGGCGCAGTCGTACTGCTCTCGCCGGCCTGCGCCTCCTTCGACCAGTTCGCCGACTTCGAAGAGCGCGGCGAGGCGTTCCGCGCCGCCGTCTTGGCCCTGGCGCGCACCGGCGCGGCCGCGGAGGCCGAAGCATGACCGGCCCGGCCCAGCGCTTCACCTTCGCCCGCACCGACCGCTCGGCCCTGGGCCAGTGGTGGTGGACGATCGACCGCTGGTTGCTGGGCGCGACCCTCGTCTTGGTGACGCTGGGCATCCTGCTCTCCTTCGGCAACAGCCCGGCGGCCGCCAGCCGCATGCATGTGCCGGACCCCTTCCACTTCGCCATCCGCCAGACTGTGTTCGGCTTTGGCGCTGCGACCTTGATGGTGATGGTGTCGATGCTGACACCCAGGCTGATCCGGCGGACCGCGTTCTTTTGCTACATCGGCGCCATCGCCATGATGTTCGCCCTGGTCTTCGTCGGCCACGAGGCCAAGGGCGCGACACGCTGGATGGAGTTCGGCGGCTTTACCCTTCAGCCCTCGGAATTCATGAAGCCGGCCCTGATCGTGCTCGCCGCCTGGATGTTCGCCGAGGGCCAGAAAGGGCAGGGGGTGCCGGGGGTTTCCATCGCTTTCGCCATCTATGCGCTCGCCGTGGTGCTGCTGCTGAAACAGCCCGACGTCGGCCAGACCGTGCTGATCACCATGGCCTTCGGGGCTTGTTTCTTCATGGCCGGCGTGCCGATCCGCTGGATCCTTGGCCTGGGGGCTGTGGCTATCGTCGGCGGCATCAGCCTCTATTTCACCCTCGATCACGTTGCCGCCCGGGTCGACAAGTTCCTCGATCCTGACCGCGCCGACACCACCCAGATCGACCACGCCCAGGCGGCCATTTCCGCCGGCGGCGTCTTCGGTAAGGGCGTCGGCGAGGGCGTGCTGAAGCGCCAGGTGCCGGACGTGCACACCGACTTCGCCTATTCCGGCGCGGCCGAGGAACTGGGCCTGGTCTTCTCGCTCTTCCTGATCAGCCTCTTCGCCTTTGTGGTCATTCGCGGGATGATGCGGGCGGTAAAGCTCACCGACCCGTTCGAACAGGTGGCGGCCGCGGGCCTCTTTGTGCTCGTGGGCCAGCAGGCGTTCATCAACATCGCGGTCAACCTCAACCTCATTCCGACCAAGGGCATGACCTTGCCCTTCATCAGCTATGGCGGCTCGTCCATGCTGGCCATGGGGCTGACCTTAGGGATGGCTCTCGCGCTGACCCGGCGCCGGCCCGGGGCCTATGCCCAGAATGACGCCGTGGCGCCCTCCGGAGCCTTTACGTGAGCAAGCTCTGCGTCATCGCCGCCGGCGGGACCGGCGGCCACCTCTTTCCCGCCCAGGCCATGGCCGAGGAGCTGATCCGCCGCGGCTGGCGTATCGTGCTCGCCACCGACGAGCGAGGCGCACAATACGCCGGCGAGTTTCCGGCCGAGGAAAAGATCCCGCTCACCGCCAAGACCTACAAACGCGGCAACCCGTTCAGCATGCTGGGCGCCGGCATGGCGGCCCTGCAGGGCGCCGGCGAGGCGCGGGCCGATTTCATGCGCCTCAAGCCCAATATCGTGGTGGGTTTCGGCGGCTATCCCTCCGCGCCCGGTCTTATGGCCGCCTTCGGCCTGCGTATTCCGACCATCGTCCACGAGCAGAACGCGGTGCTCGGCGGAGCCAATCGCCGGCTGGTGGGCCGGGCCACCGCCGTCGCCTGCGCCTTCCCGGCGCTCGGCAAGGCCCTGCCCAGCGTGGCGGCCCGGGCCGTGGTCGTCGGCAACCCCGTCAGGCCGGAAATCAGAGCGCTCTTTGACGCCCCCTACGAGGCGCCAAAACCAACGTCACCAATACATCTGCTGATCACCGGCGGCAGCCAGGGCGCGCGGCTGCTGTCCGAGCTTATGCCGGCCGCGATCGCCGCCTTGCCGGAAGATTTGCGCACCCGCCTGAAGGTACAGCAACAGACCCGCGCCGAATCCATGGACCTCGCCCGCCGCACCTATGCCGATGCTTTGGTCGAAGCCGAAATCGCCCCCTTTTTCCGCGACATGGCCGGGCGTCTGAAGGCTGCGCACCTGGTGGTGGGCCGGGCGGGATCGGGCACCGTCAACGAATTCGCCATCGCCGGAAAGCCATCCATCCTGATCCCGCTCGGCATCGCCGTCGACGACGACCAGGGCCAGAACGCCAGGGTCTTGGCCGATGCCGGCGGCGCGGTAGTGATCCGTGAAAACGCGCTGACGGTCGACGCCATGGCGAGCGCGCTACGGGATTTGCTCACCGACCCCGAGCGCCTGACCAGCATGTCCGCCGCCGCCCGCTCCATCGCCAAGCCCGACGCCGCCAGCCGGCTTGCGGATCTGGTGGAGATGACGGCGCGCTGACTTTGCGCCCCGCCGCAAATCAGCTACCCCTCAGACCCATGACCATCCGCCCCACGCCCTTCGAAATCGGTCCCGTGCATTTCATCGGCATCGGCGGCATCGGCATGAGCGGAATCGCCGAGATCATGATCCGCATCGGCTATACGGTGCAGGGCTCGGACGCCAAGGCCAGCGCCAATACCGACCGGCTGGAAAAGCTGGGCGCGAAGATCTTCATCGGCCAGGACGCGGCCAATGTGAAAGGCGCCTACGCCATCGTCTATTCCACGGCGGTCAAGGCCGATAACCCGGAAATGGCCGCCGCCCGCGAGGCGCGCCTGCCGCTGGTGCGCCGCGCTGAAATGCTGGCCGAACTGATGCGGCTGAAGTTCTCAATCGCCGTCGGCGGCACCCACGGCAAGACCACCACCACCTCGATGGTCGCTACCCTGTTGGACGCCGGCGGGCTCGATCCCACCGTGGTCAACGGCGGCATCATCAACGCGTACGGCACCAATGCGAAGGTCGGCGAGGGCGACTGGATCGTGGTTGAGGCCGACGAGAGCGACGGCACCTTCCTGAAGCTGAAATCCACCGTCGCCATCGTCACCAATATCGACGCCGAGCACCTGGATCACTGGGGTGATTTTGAAGCGGTGAAAAAGGGCTTCCGGGATTTCGTTGAGAACATCCCCTTCTACGGTTTCGCCGCCGTGTGCCTGGATCACCCCGAGGTGCAGGCCCTGGTCGCCGCGGTGCAGAACCGCCGCCTCGTTACCTATGGTGTCAACCCGCAGGCGGAGGTGCGCGCCGCCGCGCTGATGATGGATTCCGACGGCGCGCGCTTTGACGTGATCATCACACCGCGCGGCGGTAAGACCATCACCTTTAAGGACCTGCACCTGCCCATGCCGGGCTGGCACAATGTCTCCAATGCTCTGGCCGCCATAGCCGTGGCCCGCGAACTGGGTGTCGGCGAAGGCGCCATCCGCGAGGGGCTGAAAGGCTTCGGTGGGGTCAAGCGGCGGTTCACCACCACCGGCGTGACGAACGGCGTTCGCGTCATCGACGACTACGGCCACCACCCGGTGGAGATCGCCGCCGTGCTGAAGGCGGCCCGCCAGGTGGCCGGGGGCGGGCGCGTGGTCGCCGTCGTCCAGCCGCACCGCTACACGCGGTTGCGCGACCTCTTCAAAGAGTTTTGCGCGTGTTTCAACGACGCAGATGCGGTGATCGTCGCTGATGTCTATGCGGCCGGCGAGGCGCCGATCGCCGGGGCCAGCCGCGATGCGCTGGTCGAGGGCCTGCGCGCCTACGGCCACCGCCGGGCGATCCCGCTGACGAGCGCAGCGGACCTGCCTGCGCTGGTTGCGGGTGAAACCAAACCCGGCGACCTCGTCGTCTGCCTGGGCGCCGGCGACATCACCACCTGGGCCTACGCCCTTCCCGGGCAGCTGGACGGGCTGCGGGGGTGAGCTGGCGGGACAAGCTTCCGCAGGTCCGTGGCCGCCTGATGTTCGACGAGCCGCTCGCGCCCTTCACCTGGCTGCGGGTGGGCGGGCCGGCGGACGTGATCTTCATGCCGGCCGATGAGGCCGATCTGGCGGATTTCCTCAAAGGGCTTGATCCGGCCGTGCCGGTGCTGCCGCTGGGCGTGGGCTCCAACACCCTGGTGCGCGACGGCGGGCTGGAGGGCGTGGTTGTCCGGCTGGGCAAACCCTTTGCGGCCATTGAGGCGCTGGACGGAGCGCGGATAAGGGCGGGCTCGGCCTGTCTGGACGGCCAGGTCGCTCGCGCGGCGGCCAAGGCCGGCATCGCGGGGCTGGAGTTCTACGCCGGTATTCCCGGTACGATCGGCGGTGCGGTCGCCATGAACGCCGGGTGCTACGGGTCGGAGACAAAGGACGTGCTGGTCGAGGCCAATGGCTATGATCGTGCCGGCAATGCGGTGTCGTTCAGCGAACCGGCATCGTTCCCCTATCGCCACGGCTGGGGCGGCGAGGAGGGGGTGATCGTCACCGTTGCGCTATTCCAGGGCAAACCCGACGACCCCGCCGCCGTCGAGGCCCGCATGGCTGAGATCACCGCCCGGCGCGAGCAAACCCAGCCGATCCGCGAGAAGACCGGCGGCTCGACCTTCAAGAACCCGCCGGGACATTCGTCCTGGAAGCTGGTCGACGAGGCGGGCTGGCGCGGCAAGCTGTTCGGCGGCGCCAAGTTTTCCGAACTGCATTCCAATTTCCTGATCAATACCGGCGAGGCGACCGCCGCCGATCTCGAGGGCCTCGGCGAAGCCGTCCGTGCGGACGTGAAGGCCAAAACCGGTGTAGAGTTGCAGTGGGAAGTCAAACGGGTGGGTAAACCATGAAGACGGCATTCGCTCTGGTCCTGGCCCTCGTCCTGATTGGCCCGGCTGTAGCCCAGACAGCCTCAACGCCAGCCGCCATCCGCGATGCGGCGCTGAACGACTCCACGGCCTGGGATGTCCTCGAGAGCCTCACCACCGAGGTCGGGCCCCGCTTGGCCGGCACGCCGGCGGCCGAACGGGCGCGGGACTGGGCGGTCGCCAAATTGCGCGCGCTGGGCTTCTCCAACATCCGCGTCGAGCCCTTTCCCATCCAGTCCTGGGTGCGGGGCGCCGAAAGCGCCGAGGTCACCGGGCCCTATCCGCAAAAGCTGACCATCCTGGGGCTGGGTCGGTCCGTGCCAACCCCGCCGGGCGGGATCGAGGCGCCGATCGTGGTCTTCTCGACCTACGCCGAGATGCTTGCCCAGCCGGAAGGCGCCTTCACCGGCAAGATCGTGATCGTCAACCAGCCTATGAAGGCCAACGAATACGGCGCATTCGGCCCTAACCGCCGGACCGGGGCTTCGGAAGCCTCACGGCGTGGCGCGGTGGGCTATATGACCCGCTCCCTGACGCCGGCCACCACCGACTTCGCCCACACCGGCGCTTCCAATCCCATCGCGGGCGTGACGCCGATCCCGGCCGCGGCCCTCTCGCCGCCCAGCGCTGACCTTCTCGCCCGCATGGCCGCGCGCGGCCAACCCGTGCGGGTGCGGATGAAGCTGGACTCCGCGCCGGGCGGGTCGACCGCCTGGACTGTGTCCGGCGACCTTCCGGGGACCACGCGACCTGACGAGATCATCGTCATCGGCGGGCATCTGGACAGCTGGGACGTCGGGGGCGCGGTCGATGACGGCGCCGGGATCGCGGTGACCACGGCGGCGGCGAAGCTGGCCTCGGCCGGAGGCCGCAACCAGCGGACCCTCCGCGTGGTCATGTGGGGGGCCGAGGAGATGGCTTTTGCCGGCTCGGCTTACCTGGCCGCCCACCAGGGCGAGCTCTCGAAATTCGTGCTGACCAGCGAGAGCGATACCGGGGCGGACGGCGCGCTCGCTGTGCGCCTGCCGGCGGGCGCTCTGAACGGGCCAGCCTTTGCCAATCTCGCCGGACTGCTGGAGCCGCTAAAGGTTGTCGTCGAACCGGCCGCAGCAACCGGCGCGGGCGATGATGTGAGCGCCATCATCGGGCAGGGCGTGCCGGCCTTTTCGTTCCGCCTCGACGGCAGCCGCTATTTCGACCTGCACCACTCGGCCGACGACACGCTCGACAAGGTGGACAAGGCCAAGATGAACCAGATGGTCGCCGCCTGGGCGGTGCTGCTCAACCTCGCCGCGAATTCCGACCAGAATTTCCGCCCGCCGCCCGCGCTGGCGCCGGCACGATGAGACTGATGGAATGATCGACCTTTCGAAACTTCACGTCGCGGTGCTGATGGGGGGCATCTCGTCCGAGCGCGAGATCAGTCTGATCTCGGGCGGCGCCTGCGCAGATGCGCTTGCACCCCAATGCGCCCGGTTGAGCCGCGTAGACGCCGGCCGCGATATCGCGCAGGTGCTGACCACGCTGAAACCCGACGTCTGCTTCAACGCCCTGCACGGCGAGTGGGGCGAGGATGGGTGTGTGCAAGGCGTGCTGGAGACGCTCGGCATCCCTTACACCCACTCAGGCGTGCTCGCCTCTGCCATCGCCATGGACAAGGCCAAGGCCAAGGCGGTTCTGTCGGCTGCCGGTGTGAAGGTTCCGGGCGGGGGCCTGTTCAACAGGCATGAGGCCGCGCGCGATCACGTCATGGCGCCTCCCTATGTGGTCAAACCCAATTCCGAAGGCTCATCGGTCGGCGTTTTCCTGGTCTTCGAAGGCGCCAACAGCCCGCCGCAGGAACTGATCGCGCCGGGCTGGACCTATGGCGAAGAGGTGATGATCGAGCCCTACATCCGCGGGTTCGAACTCGCTGTGGCTGTGATGGACGGCAAGGCGCTGGCGGTCACCGAGATCGTCGCCCGCACGGGCTTCTACGACTATGAGGCCAAATATTCGGACGGCGGATCCGAGCACATTGTGCCGGCGCGCATTCCCGACCCCGTGGCCGCCCGGGCCATGGCCATGGCCGAGCTTGCCCACGCCGCGCTGGGCTGCCGCGGCGTGACCCGAAGCGACCTTCGTTATGACGACATTAACGACAATCTGGTTCTTCTTGAGGTCAATACACAGCCCGGAATGACTCCCGTTTCGCTTGCCCCTGAACAGGCGGCGTTCAAGGGGGTCAGTTTCAACGCGCTGGTGCGGTGGATGGTCGAGGACGCTTATGGTTGCTCTGGTGCGGGGAAGGGGAAATCGTAACACGCGATCCCGCGCGCCTGCACCTGTCATCTCCGCCAAACCCAAGCCCAAATCCGCCGCCCGCGGCACGAAACTGAAAGGCGCCGGCCGGGCCGGTCTGCCGCCCCGCATCGCCCTGATCGCCGCCTCCGGCGCCGTGGCGCTTTGCGCCGGCCTGATCCTTTTCACCGGCGATCGTCTCAGCCTCGTCCAAACCGGCGCCGGGCGCAGCTTCTATGCGGCGCTGGGCGCCATGGGCTTCGAAATGACCTCGCTACAGGTCGCCGGCGCCTCGCCCTTCGCCACTGATGACATCGTCGCCGCCACGGGCATGAAGAAGCATGATCCGATCCTTGGCGTCGATCTGGCCGCGGTGCGGGGCCGAGTGCTGCAGGTCGGCTGGGTGGACAGCGCCACCGTCACCCGCAACCTGCCCAACACCCTGGTCATCCGCGTTGTCGAGCGTACACCCGTCGCCGTCTGGCAGACAGGCGGCCGCGTCGGCGTGATCGACGCCCATGGCCGCGTGATCCGTGAAGCCGATCCGGCCGAGTTTTCGCAGCTGCCGCTGGTCGTCGGCGCCGGAGCCAACGCCAGCGACGGATCGGTCTTCGCGCTCATTCGTGCGCGGCCCCGGCTGGCCGAGCGGCTGGAAGCCCTGGTCCGCGTCGATGAGCGGCGCTGGGATATCCGCCTGAAGAGCGGCGCCATTATCCAGCTGCCCGCCACCAATGAGGCCGGCGCCATGATCACCCTTGATCAACTGGACCAGGGGCAGGGCGTTCTCGACCTTGCGCTCGGCCGCATTGATCTGCGCTCTCCGGGCATGGTCGTGGTTCGTCAGCGCGACGCGGCCGATCCCGCCTCAACGCCGGGGAGCGCCTGAGCCATGTCGCTGACCCTGGATCTGATGGGCAAGAGCAAGAGCCGCGATGACGGGCCCCGCGCCGGTCTGAAGGCCGCGCTGAGCCGCCAGCCGGTGGTCGCCGCCGTCGATCTGGGAGCGCACAAGGTCGCCTGCTTTGTCATGAAGGCCAGCGGCGTCGACGCCGAGGCCCGCACCCTGACCGCCGCCGGCGTCGGCTATGTGGCGTCGCGAGGGGTGAAGGGCGGGGCCATCGTTAGCGCCGAAGAGGCCGCCGACGCTATCGCCATGGCGGTTGAACGGGCCGAAACCATCGCCGGGGAGCGGGTCGAGGGGGTGACGATCGCCACCTCGGGTGGCAAGCTGGCCAGTCTGCGGGTCAAGGCGCGCGTTGGACTGGGTCCCCGGCCGATTTCCGATCAGGACCTGATGCGCGCCAATGCGGCGGCGCTGGCTCAGACCAAGCACGTCGACCGCCGGGCGATTCACCTGCTGCCGATCTCATGGTCGGTGGACGACCAGGGCAAGGTTCGCGATCCGCGCGGCATGGTCGGCCGGAGCCTGGGCCTTGAGCTGCTGGTCGTGACGATCAGTGAGAACGCCTTCCAGACCCTTATCCATTGCGTCGAGCGCGCCCACCTCGATTTCGAAGGCGTGGTCGCTGCGCCTTACGTTTCCGCCCTGGCCGCGCTGGAAGACGATGAGCGCGAGCTCGGCTGCATCTGCATCGACATGGGCGGCGGCTCGACCTCTGTCGCCGTCTTCCAGCAAGGCGCCCTGGTGCATATCGACAGCCTCCCGGTTGGCGGCAGTCACGTCACTGCCGATATCGCGCGGGGCATTTCAACTACAACGACCGGCGCCGAGCGCATCAAGACCCTGCACGGCTCGGCCATCGCCTCGGCCAATGAGGACCGCGAGATGATCGAGGCTCCGCCCCGGGGTGATGATCCCGGCGCCGGTCCTGTGGTCGCGCCGCGCAGCCTGCTCAAAGGCATTATCGCGCCCCGGGTCGAGGAGACTCTGGAACTCCTCCGCGACCGCCTGAAGGCTTCTGGCGCGCCCATCGATCCTGACGCGGGTATCGTACTGATCGGCGGCGCAAGCCAGCTGGCCGGCATCCGTGAGGTCGCCGTGCGGGTGTTCGACCGCCCGGTGCGTCTGGGCCGGCCCATGCGGGCGCCGCACCTTGCCGACGCCGCCTCCGGTCCGGCGTTTTGCGCGGCGGCGGGCGCTCTGCAGCGCGCCGCCTTCGGCCCGCGGGAGATCGCCACGTCGCGGTCATTGGCGGGTCTCAAGCCCCTGCCAGGGTCGGGCGATGGGCAATCACCCGTCTTCATCCGCATCCGCGACTGGTTGCGCGAGAACCTCTAGATCGCGACGGCGCTGCAAACTGGCGCCTTAACCTCGCCCGAAAAATTCGGCATGAGCGCGTCATGGCCAAGTCTGACGTCACGATTTTTCACAACCCGAACTGCGGGACCTCACGGAATACCCTGGCGCTGATCCGTGAGGCGGGTGTCGAACCCCATGTTGTCGAGTACATCCGGGCGGGCTGGACCAGGCCACAACTGACCGAATTGTTTCAGAAAATGGGCGCTCGGCCGCGTGAAGCCCTGCGGGTCGCCGGGACCAGCGCCGAGGAGAAAGGACTGACCGATCCGTCCGTCTCCGATGCCGCCCTGATCGCTGCCATGGTGGCCGACCCGATCCTCGTCAACCGGCCGATCGTGGTAACGGAACGGGGCGCGTCGCTATGCCGCCCTGTGGATAAGGTCGTACCGCTGCTATCTGATGAGGCTCAGGCCAACTTAAGGGCCAAGGGCCTTCCGGCGCCTCAAAATCAAGCTTGACCGGCTGTGGATAAGTTCAAATTGACGAAAATTAACTTGCACTTAAGGGTCTTGGCCGGTCATGGTTCGCGAAACGGCCAGGGACCGCGACTCACGGGTTCAATAGGCCAGGTTGCAGGCGTACGCGTCTTCGAGAACGGGGGAACCCGGGGTACATGATGCAAGAGTTCGATCCACGCCGGCCTACATTCCGCATTGCGCCCCGTGCGCTGATGGTGCTGGCGGGTTGCTGCGTTCTGGCGCTGGGCTTTCGTCTGCAGTCGGCCGAGGCGAGCCTGCCCGGCCCAGGTGCGCGAGCGGCTGACGCGGCGCGGGCAATGACCCTGCAGACCCGCGCCTTCGCCGAATCTGAAACCCAGCCCGGCATGGCCCATCCCGGCGCGGTCGATGTTGAGATCCTGCCCGGCGAAACCATCCTGGCGGCGGTCCGCCGCCTGGCGGTTGATCCCAAGGACGCCGAAGAGGCCGTAAGCCTGCTTGGCCAAACGTTCGACACCGACAAAATCCGCACCGGCACACATTTCCAGGCAGCGATCGCCGATCCGGTGGAGGCCGGCGGCTACCCCCGGCTGATCGGGATTTCGTTGCGTACGGGACCTGCTACCCAGGCGGTGATCTCCCGCAGCTACGACGGCGTTCTGCGCCTGCGCCAGCTGACCGAGCAGATCAGCGAGGAAACCACCATTATCCAGGGCGACATCGAAGGTTCGCTTTCGGAAGCCGCCGGTTCGATGGGCGCCACCTCGGCGATTATCCACCAGGCCTCGCGACTGTTCGCCCACAAGGTCGACTTCGGGCGTGACATCCAGGAAGGCGATACCTTCAAGCTCGTCTTCACGCGGCGGGTCACCCAGAGCGGCCGGACCGTCGAAGGGCTGAACCTGCTCTACGCCGAACTGGACTCAAAGGCGGCGGGAGCCCAACCCTTGCGGTTCTACCGGTTCCAGGCGCCGGGCGACAAACAGGCCGACTACTATGACGAGGCGGGCAAGAGCACCCGCGGCTTCCTGCTGCAGACGCCGGTGGGCTTTGCGCGCGTGACGTCCGGGTTCGGCAGCCGTATGCACCCGGTGCTCGGCTATACCAAACAGCACACCGGCATCGATTTCGCCGGTTCCACCGGCACGCCGATCTACGCCTCGGGCGACGGCGCCATCAAGGAGATGGGCTGGAAGGGTGGTTACGGCAACTGGATCGACATCAGCCACGGGAATGGCTGGGATACCGGCTATGCGCACATGTCGCGCTTTGCCCCCGGCATCCGGCGCGGCGTTCATGTCACCCAGGGCCAGCTGATCGGTTATGTTGGCTCGACCGGTCAGGTCACCGGACCGCACCTTCACTACGAAGTCATGCACAACGGCGCCAAGCTTAATCCGCGCAGCACCGCGGTGCCGGCGGGCGGGCATGAGTTGACCGGCGCGAAACTGGCGGCCTTCAGGAACCAGGAAGGCTCGATGGACACCCTGCTTACCCAGGCCGATCAGCCGGGCGCCACCAGGCTCGCCAGTGGCGTCACCGCGCCGCCGAAGACGACGGTCGTGGTGCTCAATCCGTCCGGCGGAACCCTGCGGAACTAGCCCCCGCGACCGCCGCGGCCCCCGGCCGGGGCGCCAGCGCCGCCGCCTCCGCGACCAGCTCCGCCACGGCCGCCAGCCGCTGCAGGCGCGCCTTGCGGAGCGCCAGCGCCGGCAACCGCCGCGCCGGCCGCCGTCACTTGCTGGCCGTTGGCCAGGATCCAGTCCAGACGGGAGTTCAGGAACCCGGCAGTGGGCTTGGGCCCGCTCGACGAGAACTCCATCACCACCTCGCTCGGAGGCGCGTACTTCGACCACGGCGGGCCGCCGGCCGAGCCCGGATCGCCGTATTTGGCAAACCCGCTCCAGTAGGAAACCATCGAATTGCTGGTCGCAAAGTCCTCGGGGAAGTTGGTCTGGCCCGGCCGGGCGAACGCATAGCCTACCTCGCCGCCGTGTCCGACACCCATCGCTGTCGTCCGTGTCGCCCGGGGAAGGTAGGAGAAGAAATAGCGATAGGTGGTCTGGCCGTTCTTGACGTGGAAGCGCGCCAGCGCCCGGTCGGGCTCGGTGATGTTCTGGTCGGTTATCATCCCGTGCAGGATGCGGTCGGCATTGCGCTCGCCGGTGGGGTCATAGGCCGCCAGGGCCTGGTCACGGTTCTGGGTAATGCGCGAGAGGCGCACGTCCAGCGGCGTCTGACCCGCGCGGATGAAGAAACTGGCCTCGTCCGAGGTGCCCCCGACGACCCAGGGAATCTTCATCTCGTCGCCTTTTTCAAAGGCGGCGTCGGCGTTCTGTTTAACCAGCACGCCGTCGTTGATCGGCCCCGCGCTGGCGCCCGCCTGCAAGTCGGCGAAGGGCATGGCGCGCATCTTGGCCAGAGTTTCGGCGCTATCGCCGGTGATGTTCTTGCCGTCGAAGAAGGTCTTGCCCTGCGCTTCCGAGCCCGCCAGGGGGCGTGCGGCCAGATGGCCGAAGCTCGACTGCGAGATGGCCTTGTGGAACAGGCCGCGCGTGGGCGCGACCGTCATCAGATAATTCACTGAAATACCGCCGGCCGACTCGCCGAAGACGGTGACGTTGTTCTTGTCGCCGCCGAAGGTGGCGATATTGGCCTGCACCCAGCGCAGAGCCGCGATATCGTCCAAAAGGCCATAGTTGGCCAGGGCCTCGCCCTTGGGGTTGTTCTTGGTGATGGCAGGGTGAGCAAACCAACCGGCCCGGCCCAGACGGTAGTTGATCGAGACGAAGACAACGCCGCGCTTGGCGTAGGGTGTGCCGTCATAAAGCGAGCCGGCGCCGCTGGTGAACGAGCCGCCATAAATCCAGACCATGACCGGCAGCTTGGCGCCGGGCTTTGCGTCGGCAGGGCGATAGACATTCAGATAGAGGCAGTCGTCGACTCCGCCATTAACGGCGCATGAGCCACCGTATTTCGAGCCGTCGCGTACCCCGCTCCAGGCCTTGACCGGCTGCGGCGCGCGCCAGCGCAGCTCGCCGACCGGGGGCGCGGCGAAGGGGATGCCGCGGTAGACCGCCACGTCCTTCTCGGCGTTGAAATAGGCGCCTTCGATCTGGCCGCCGGTCACGTGCACGACGGGCGCCTTGCCGGTCGGTGGGGCTGGGGGTTGCTGCTGTCCTCCGCGCGCGGGCGCGGCTTGCTGCTGCTGGCCCCAGCCTTGAGCGCCACAGGCCAGCACGCCCAGAGTGAAGGCCGCCGTGGTCACGGCGTTGAAAAGGGTTCTCTTGGTCATGGTTCGTCCTCCCAGCCGCTGTTTGCCCCAGCGTTAGGGATGACTTTCGACCCGGAAGGGCCGGAATGTAAAGTGGGCGAATACCCGGCCGGCGATCCTGCCGGCCGGGTGTTGCTCAGGATCAGCCGCCGCGACCGCCGCGGCCGCCGGCCGGTGTTCCACCGCCGCGCCCGGCCGCATTGGCTGGCTGAACCGCGCCGCGAGCGGCGGCAGCGGCGGGCGGGGCGTAAGGCGCGCCGGGTACGCCCGGATCGGCGGTCGAGGCGATCAGAGTGCGGTTGGCGATGGCCCAGTCGTAGCGGGCGTCGAACAGGTGGTTGCGCACCACCGGTCCGTTGACGCTGAACTCGAGAACCGGCTCGCTGGCCGCATCGTATTTCGGCCAGAGCACGCCGCCGGCGGCGCCCGGGTTGCCGTATTTGGCGAAGGAACTCCAATAGGCGACGGTCGCCTGCGACGTCGCCAGGTCCTGCGGATCGGCGGTGGCGCGGGCGAAGACGTAGGCGATTTCACTGCCGTGGCCGAGGCCCTGGGCCGTCGCCCGCTGGGCGGGCGGCAGGTACGAGTAGTAGTAACGATAGGCCGTTGCGCCGTTCTTGGTGTGGTCGCGGGCCAGCTGGCGGTCGTTGGAGCCGATGAAGTAGTCGGTCACCACCCGGTTGACGATGCGGGCCGCATCCCGGGTGTTGTCCGGATCATAGGACGCCGGCAGGTTCGGGAACTTGGCCAGGCGCGCAGGTGCATTGGCGGTCGGGAAAAGGCTGGCTTCGTAGGAGTTGCCCCCCAGCATATAGGGAATCTTGTGCTCCAGTCCCTTGGCGAAGGCCTCGTCGGTGCCGCGTTTGACCAGCACACCGTCGATAATCGGGCCTGAGCTGCCGATCGGCGTACCGCCCTGGAGGTCCGACCAGGGCAGGGCGCGCATTCTGGCCAGAGCTTCGGGCGTATCCCCCGTGATGCCTTTGGAAGCGGACCAGTCGGCGCCAACCTTGTCGGTGCCGGGACGGTCGGTGTCCTTCATGGACAGGCCCGGATTGATGCCGAAGCCGGATTCCGAAATCGCCTTGTGGAACAGGCCCTTGGTGGCGTCCAGCGTCATCAGGTAGTTCACCGAGATGCCGCCGGCGGACTCCCCGAAGATGGTGACGTTATTCTTGTTGCCGCCGAACTTCTCGATATTGGCCTGCACCCAGCGCAGGGCGGCGATATCGTCCATCAGCCCGTAGTTGCCGACGCTTTCGTTGGCGGGCTTGGCCTTGTCGAGCGCCGGGTGGGTGAACCAGCCCGAGCGGCCGAGGCGATAGTTGATCGAAACATAAACGACGCCAGTCTTGGCGTAGGGCGTGCCGTCATAGAGCGAGCCCGCGCCCGAGGTGAACGAGCCGCCATAGATCCAGAACATTACCGGCAGCTTGTCGCCGGCCTTGGCGCCCGCGGGCTTCCAGACGTTGAGATAGAGGCAGTCTTCGCTTGCCTGGCAGGTGGCGCCGTATTTCGAGCCGTCTCGCACGTCGGTCCATGGTTTCACCGGTTGCGGCGCGCGCCAGCGGAAGTCGCCTACGGGCGGGGCGGCGAACGGAATGCCGCGGAAGCTGGCGATGTCCTTGTCAGCCGTGAAGTAGGCGCCTTCGACCTTGCCGCCTGTCACCTGAATGATTTCAGCCTTGCCGGTGGGCTGGGGGGCTGCCGGAGCCTGGCCGCCGCGGGCCGGAGCCTGAGCGCCGGCCGCCGGGGCCTGTCCGCCTCTACCGCCAGCCGGTTGCTGGCTCCAGGCGCTGCCTGCGACGAGCGCAAGGGTCACAACCGCCACGCCGGCGGCGGTGAATAGGTCTTTCCTGATCATGGTCCATCTCCCGCGGCCGGTCTCATGCCGGCGTCGGCGGGCACACTCGCGCCAGATGGTCATCCTGTAAAGCTTTGCGTCGCCCGGACAGGCACGCTCGGCCGCTTTGTCGCAGGGAAAGTGGGAGGCTTCTGTTGCCAGGCGCCTCCCGGGCCCCGCCTTAGGATCTGAACCCCAAGGACTTTAGGTCGAAATTAGCCGAACCGCATTACGCGGCGAGGCGAACTTCTTCAGCGAAGTTATCGTTCGCAGTTAGAAAATGGCCCGATGCGGCGGTACCATACCGAGAGAAAGCAATCGCCTTTACACGTCTGTCGATGCTGATCGGCCCCATGCTGTCCGGCGATACCCGGAAAGGATTTGGTGGAGCCGCCGGGAATCGCACCCGGGTCCAGTCCGCTTATTACGCGCGCGTTTATCTCCATAGACCGGGCAAGCCCGGACAGGATCAATATAGGGACGAACGGTTAAGGGAGGAAGAGCGCGCGCTCAATCGGTGCCGCGGCTGATCGACAGCACGCCGGTGCGGGAGAGCTCAACCAGTCCCAGTGGGCGCATCAGGCGGAGGAACTTGTCAATCTTGCCCGAGGGGCCGGTCAGTTCGAAAACAAAGCTGTCGAGCTGGGTGTCGATCACCCGGGCGCGGAAGATTTCGGCCACGCGCAGGGCCTCGATGCGGTGATCGCCGACACCTTTGACCTTGATGAGCGCAAGTTCCCGCTCAACCCCGCGCGGATCGTTGGTGACGTCGTGAACTTCGCGGACGCAGACGGTCTTTTCCAGCTGGGCGCGGATCTGTTCGAGGACTTCCGGCGTGCCGGAGGTGACCACGGTAATGCGGCTGGTGTGGGCGCGGGCGTCCGTCTCGGCGACCGTCAGGCTCTCGATGTTGTAGCCGCGGCCGGCGAAGAGGCCGACGACGCGGTGCAGGACGCCCGGCTCGTTGTCGACAATCACCGCGAAGGTGGCGCGCCCCTCCTTGGAGTCGGCGTGAGACATTTCATAGGCCGAGGCGGAAGTGGGGTCAGTCATGGCTCAATGTTCCGGTCGTAGAAGACGCGCGCTTCGGCCACCAGGCCGTCGTCGTCAAGGGTCATGGTCTCGACGGCGGTCGAGCCGTCTTCACCGGCATATATGAGCGCGATTCCGGTCCCGTCCCAGCAAGGTTTGGGGTCACTGAAGTGCAGCTCGGTGCGGAACGCCAGCCCCCGGGCGAAATAGGCGCGCAGGGCGCCCTTGCCGACCAGGGTGTCGGTCTTGCCGCCGGTGTAGCGGGCGACCTTGGGCGACCGGAACACCACGTCCTCGGCATAGTGCGCCACGATGGCGTCGAGGTCGTGGGCGTTCCAGTCCCGCACCCAGGCGGCAGAGAAGGCGGTGGGGTCCATCATTGGAAACACCTCCCCGTCAAAGACGTGGAGGGGGACCCCGAAGGGGTGGAGGGGGAAACGTCGCGTCCGGTGCATCGGGTCTGCCCCTCCACCGCTTCGCGGCCCCCCTCCCCAACAAAGCTGGGGAGGTGTTTCATCATCACACCAGCTTCTTTCCCGCCGCGTCGATGGCGTTGCCGATGTCGACGCTGTCGGCCAGCAGCATCTCGTTGTGGGCCTTGCCGGACGGGATCATCGGGAAGCAGTTCTCAGCCTTCTCGACCTTGCAGTCGAAGATCACCGGGCGGTCGGAATTGATCATCTGCAGGATCTTTTCGTCCAGCTCGTCCGGCGTCTCGGCGCGGATGCCGACACAGCCGAAGGCCTCGGCCATTTTCACGAAGTCCGGCAGGCTGTCGGAATAGGAGTGCGAATAGCGCTCGCCGTGCAGCAGTTCCTGCCACTGGCGGACCATGCCCATCCATTCGTTGTTGAGGATGAAGATCTTGATCGGCAGGTTGAACTGCACCGCCGTCGACATCTCCTGCATGGTCATCTGCACCGAGGCTTCGCCGGCGATGTCGATGACCAGGGCCTTGGGGTGGGCCAGCTGCACGCCGACGGCGGCAGGCAGGCCATAGCCCATGGTGCCCAGCCCGCCGGAGGTCATCCAGTGGTTGGGCTTGTCGAAATGGAAGTGCTGGGCCGCCCACATCTGGTGCTGGCCGACCTCGGTGGTGATGTAGACGTCGCGGTCCTTGGTCAGCTCGTACAGGCGCTGGATGGCGTGCTGGGGTTTGATGACGGTGTCGGAGGGCTTGTAGGAAAAGCCCTTTTTCGCCCGCCATTCGTAGATCTTCTTCCACCAGCCGCGCAGGTCCGCGGCCTCGTAGCGGGCGGCCTTCCACGCGGCGATCATGTCGGTGAGGACAGAGCCACAATCGCCAACGATTCCAACATCAACACGGACGTTCTTGTTAATCGAAGAGGGGTCGATGTCGATGTGGATTTTCTTGGAATTAGGGGCAAACGCCGTCAGCTTGCCGGTTACCCGGTCATCGAAGCGCGCGCCAATGCAGACCATGACATCGCAGTCATGCATGGCGTGATTGCTCTCATAGGCCCCGTGCATGCCGACCATGCCCAGCCAGTTCGGATTGGACGCCGGAAACGCGCCCAGCCCCATCAGGGTGGAGGTCACCGGAACGCCGGTCATTTTGGCCAGTTCGCGCAGCGCCTCGGCCGCCTTGGGGCCGGAGTTGATCACCCCGCCGCCGGAATAGAACAGCGGCTGCTTGGCCTCGGCGATCATCTTGACGGCGTCGGCGATCTTGCCGGCATCGCCCTTGGTGCGCGGCGCATAGCCGTGGATCTGGGTCACCTCAGTGGGCCCTTGATATTCGGCCGTGGCGAACTGGATGTCCTTGGGGATGTCGATCAGCACCGGGCCGGGCCGGCCGGAGGTGGCGATATGGAACGCCTCATGGATGATGCGCGGCAAATCCGCCGCGTTCTTCACCAGGTAGTTATGCTTGGTGCAGGAGCGGGTGATGCCGATGGTGTCGGCTTCCTGAAAAGCGTCCGAGCCGATCAGGTGGGTGGGGACCTGGCCGGTGAAGACCACCAAAGGAATGGAATCCATCAGGGCGTCGACAATGCCGGTGATGGCGTTGGTCGCGCCGGGGCCGGAGGTGACCAGAACCACACCCGGCTTGCCGGTCGAGCGGGCGTAGCCCTCGGCCGCATGGGTCGCGCCCTGTTCATGCCGCACCAGGATATGGCGCAGGCGGTCACCGTGCTTGTCGGTGTCCTGATAGAGCGCGTCATATATCGGCAGCACCGCGCCGCCCGGATAGCCGAAGATCACCTCGACCTTCTGGTCGATCAGGGCCTGGATGACGATTTCCGCGCCGGTCATGGTGCGGGCGGTTGCGGGGGCGTCTTTGGTTTGCGTGGTCATGGCGGGGACTTTTCGGCTGGTGTTGGATTTCGGGCAAGAAAAAAGGCCCCGGAAGGGACCTTTGGCATGCGACCGTTCGCGAGCTGATCGGGTGATCAGATCGTTCGCGGCCGCCGGATTACTACGAGGTTCGTGTTCATGGGGTCAGCTAAATGCATAAGGATTGAGGAAGCGTCAAGGGCGGGAGCTAAAACCGCCGCTGCTTCAACCGGTCGAAAGCATCCACCGCCCCGGCGGCAAATGCGCCGGTCTTCCAGGCGCTGGCGGAATCGTTGGCGGCGCCGGCGATGAGGACGTCGGCTCTGCGCACGACCGACCAGGTCCAGCCGGTTTCGTTGGGTGCGACCACAACCTGCTCGCGGCGGATGTTCGAGGCTTGGGCCATTTGAGGTGAATCCATCCCATTATGATTTTCGCCGAAGGGTAGGGGCTGCCTGACCAGCCGTGATGGGTGGGGTGTGGAGATTTTATGCAGGGAGCAAAACACCTCCCCCGTTTCACGGGGGAGGTGTTTTTAGGCCACCGGCAACGTAACCTCGAACCTCGCCCCCTTAGGCGCCTTCACCGCGACGATCTCGCCTTTGCTGGCCGACAACAAAGACCGCGCGATTGGAAGCCCCAGCCCCGACCCGCCGTCGGCCCTGTGGCTGGTAAAGAACGGTTCAAAGACGCGGGCCAGGTCGGTGGCGGGGATGCCGGGGCCGTCGTCGGTTACGGTGAGGCAGACGGACTGGTCTTTGGCGCGAGCCTTGATGCCCAGGGTCTTCGCCCCGGCCTGGCGGGCGTTCTCGGCCAAGGTGGTCAGCACGGTCTCGATGGCGGCGGCCGGCACTGCCACCTCGGGCAGGCTAGCATGCAGGTCATGGGTCACGACAAAGTCGTGGTTGCTCATGGCGTCGGCGACCCGCCTGACGTTGTCGGCGACATCGGCGGCGGCGCCGGCTTCCGGCATGGCCATGTCGGCCTTGGCCAGGTCCATGAGCCGCGACACCAGCTGCGACAGGCGCGCGGCGTCGGCGGAGATATTGCCGAGGAACCGGCGGCGTTCGGCCTCGCTCATGGTCTCGGCGTGGTCTTCCAGCAGTTCGATGGCCCCGGAAATGCCGGCCAGCGGGGTCTTGAACTCATGGCTGACGGCGGCGGCGAAATCCTTGAGGTAGCGCGATCTCAGCGAGATCGCCTCGGCCATGGCGCGGAAATCCTCATAGAGCGCGCGGATTTCGATGGCGGCGGTGGCCGGCGTTTCGGGAATGTCGCCCTGGCCGGCGGCGACCTCGCGTGAGGCCCGCGACAGGGCCTCGATCGGCCGGGTGACGCCGCGCGAGACCAGACCGGCCAGCACAATGACCACCGCGAAGATGACGACGAAGCCCAGGGCGATCTTGCCCCGGTCCTGGTAGATGCCCTTGAACAGCGCCCGCGGCGACCGCGAGAGCAAAAGGCCGCCGACCACCTTGCCGTTCACAACGATGGGGCGGGCGTGGTGGATGCGCAGCGACGCCGCACGGCTCAGCCACTCGACGGAATAGACGGGATGATAGCTGCCGTTGCGGCGCAGCACCGTCTGCGGGCGGCCGGCGAGCATGGTTCGGATTTCCGGCAGGTCGGAATAATCGGCGCCGGTCATCGGGCCCCGGACAAAGCGGCCGTTGCGGTCGACGAAGACGATGGAGGCCAGCGTCGTGCGCGCCGTCTGTTCGATGATCGGTCCCAGCCGGTCCGAGACGATCAGGGCCTCGGGGTCGATCAGATCGGCGTTGACGCCGCGCGGCCTGGGGCGCTCGGGCAGAACCGGGTCGAACGACAGGTCAATGGCGACAAACTCGCCTTGGAAATAGGACGGGTCATCGCGCGCCGGCACGTTGATGTAGGCGGTAGGCCAGAGGTTCTGGGCCGTTGCGGCCAGGGCCGCGCTCTGGGTGATCAGCTCGGCTTCGGTCTGCCGGACCAGGGTGTTTTCGTAGACGCTTAAGAACACCGCGCCGAGGCCGGGCATGGCGGCTGAAAACAGCAGGACGCCGAGAAGAATGGTGCGAAGACGCAGCGCCGGCCAAAAGCGCTTGAGCAGGTTTTTGAACGCCCGGATCAACCCGGAGAGCCGCAGCAGGCGCCCAGCCGGTAGCCGACCCCGGCGCGGGTCTCGATCAGGTCATGGCCGCCGATGCCGGCGAACTTGGCGCGCAGGTTGCGGATGTGGCTGTCGATGGTGCGGTCGGTGATGGCGAACCCCGGCCCATGCAGCTGGTCGATAATGGCGTCGCGGGTGAAGACCCGGGTGGGGGCGGTGGCCAGGGCCTTGAGGATGCCGAATTCGGTGACGGTCAGCGGCACCTCGGCCTCGTCCCAGCGGGCGCTCCAGGCGTCGATGTCGAGGAAGAGCTTGCCGCGCGTCAGGCTTGGGCCGGTCTGGGCGGGCGCGGCGGCGGCCATGGCGGCCGAACGGCGCAGGATGGCGGTGACGCGGGCGGTCACTTCGCGCGGGCTGAACGGCTTGACCACATAGTCGTCGGCGCCGAGCTCAATGCCCAGCACGCGGTCGATTTCCTCGTCGCGGGATGACAGGAACAGGATTGGCAGGGCGCCTTTCGAGCGGATGCGGCGGCAAACCTCCAGGCCGTCCATGCGCGGCATGTTGATGTCGAGGACGACAAGGTCTGGCGCCTTGGCGGCGATGGCCTCGAGCGCGGCCTCGCCATCGGCGGCCTCACGCGTCTCGTAGCCGGCCTTGGCCAGCGCAAAGGCCAGCAGCTGGCGGATGTGCGGGTCGTCGTCGGCGATCAGTATGCTGCGCGGCATGAGCGGCATGTTCAGGGTTGCGGGAGGAAGGTCAACGGCTAGCTGACGATCGGCTCTGCGAACCGGCCCGCGGACAGAGCTGTTTTGGGTGGAAGGCATGACGATGATCCCCTGTTAAGGCGGGGACTGTGCGCGCCAGGCTTGAAGCCCGTTGTCGCCACGCCGACAGGATTGCACGGCGATCCCGTGCAGATTTGGTGCAGATATTAGCCTTCCACCCGCTCCCAGTCGGGCGTTTGGTTGCGGAACCAGGTCATCTGGCGCTTTGCGTAGTTCCTTGTGGCCATCTGGGCGGCGGCCAGGGCGTCATCAAGGGAGGCTTCCCCGCGAACGTGGGGTGAGAGCTCCCGCACCCCCACCGCCTTCATGGCCGGCAGGTTCGGGTCGAGGTCGCGGGCGAGGAGGGCCGAGAGTTCCTGCAACGCGCCGGCCTTGACCATGGAGGCCAGGCGCGCGTCGCAGCGGACGTAGAGGGCGTCGCGTTCCGGCTGGACGACAATCGCGCGGTATGTGCCGGGCTCAAGCGCGGGCAGCGTAAGGGCGTGCCATTCGGAGAGCGCGGTGCCGGTCTGGACAGCGACGGCGTGAGCCCGGGTCAGCCGCTGAACGTCGGCCGGGCCGATGCGGGCCTCGGAAACCGGGTCGAGTGCTTTCAAGACCGCGCGCAGTTCGCCTTCGGAGAAGTTTTGGCTGTCTTCGCGCGAGACCTTCGGGATATCGGCTAGGCCGTGGGTCAGGGCGCGGAAATAGAGCCCCGTGCCGCCGACGATCAGCGCCGGTTTGCCGCGCGAGGTGATCGCGTCCAGCGCGGCCATTGCCGCCTTCAGCCAGCGGCCGACCGACCAAGTCTCGGCCGCGTCGGCGACGCCGACCAGATGGTGTGGAACGCTGGCGCGGTCTGCCGGCGTTGGCGCGGCGGTCAGGATCGGCAGGTCCGCATAGATCTGCATGGAATCGGCGCTGATGATCTCAGCCCCGGTCTCGGCTGCCAGGCGCATGGCGAGCGCCGACTTGCCGCCGGCGGTGGGTCCGCCGATGAGAGTAATGGACGGCTGGGTCACTTCAGCCTGTCCCGCGCTGAGGCCAGCGACCCACCCGCGTTCTCATAGTCTCGCCAGGGGTTGCGCCTTTCGACCAGGGCAGGGGCGGTGCGGACAGTGAACGCTTTGGGGTCGAGGCCGGGCCTCACCTCATTCCAGTCGAGCGGCATGGCCACAGTCGCCCCCAGCCGGGCGCGTGGAGAAAGCAGGGCTATGGCGGTGCTGAGCCGGTCGTTGCGCAGATAGTCGAGGAAAATCTTGCCCTTGCGCAGGGCCTTGGCGGTCTTGGCGACGTAGAGATCCGGCCGGTCGGCTACCATCTGTTCGCACACGCGCCGCGAGAGGCCCTTGGCCTCATCCCAACCCAGGTTTTCGGTCCGCAGGGGGACGACCACATGCAGGCCCTTGCCGCCGGTGGTGCGGCAGAAGGGAGCAAGGCCGATGGCCTCCAGGCGGCTTCGGACATCCTGGGCGGCCTCGATTACCGCTTCCAAAGGCGCGCCGTCATCCGGATCGAAGTCGAAGACCAGCCGGCCCGGGGTGTCGGGGCGATCGGGCGCGCAGCCGGTGGGATGAAGTTCGATGGCGCCGATCTGGGCGCAGTCGATCAGGGCCTGCGGCCTGTTGAACACCAGATAGGGCGCGTGTTCGTTATCGAGCCGGACCTCTTCGAAGTGGGGCGAGGCATGGCTCCCCGCGTGGCGCTGGAAAAAGACCGGGCCCGGGACCCCGTCAGGCGCGCGAAGGATCGAGCAGGGACGGCCCCTGATATGGGGCATGATCCACCCGGCCATGGCCTCGAAGTACCGGGCAAGATCGAGTTTGGTTACTGGTCGCCCGTCGCCCGCGTCGGGCCAGACGACTTTGTCAGGGTGGGTGATGGAAACGCCCATGAGCATGTTTGAACCATGGCGGGACCAGGCGGGCTTGGCCAGAGGGCGGGATTTCTCCGCCCGCACATTGATCGGGGGCAAGACGCAGGCTAACCCCACGCCATGCCATTGCTGACCCTCGTCTCGCCCGACCGCGCCGCCGTTGAAGAGGCAATCGCGCGCGTCGGCGGCGATGCCGACTGGCTGGGCGATGCGGCGGCTGATGTAATGACGGGCCTCAATCATGCGGGCGTGACGCGCGAGATCGCCGGCCTGCCGGTGGACTTCGCGCTGCAAGCGGCGCGGGGGCGCAAGAAGGCGCTTTTCATCGCCGACATGGATTCGACCATCATCAATGTCGAATGCCTGGATGAACTGGCCGATTTCGCCGGTCTCAAGACGCAGATCGCCGCCATCACCGAGCGGGCCATGCGCGGCGAGCTGGTGTTCGAGGACGCCCTGCGCGAGCGGGTCGGCATGCTGAAGGGCTTGGGCCTCGACGCGTTGCAAAAGGCCTATGATCAGCGGGTTCGGCTCAATCCGGGGGCGGAGACCCTGGTGAAGACCATGGCGGCGGCGGGGGCGCGCTGCGTGCTGGTCTCGGGCGGCTTCAAGTTCTTCACCGGCCGGGTGGCGGCGGCGGCGGGCTTTCATGCTGATCGGGCCAATACCCTCATCGACGACGGCCAGGCGCTGACCGGCAAGGTCGGCGAGCCGATCCTCGGCAAGGCCGCGAAACTGGCGGCGCTGGAAGAAGAGGCCGCTGCGCTCGACATCCCGCTGTCAGCGACCATGACGGTCGGCGACGGGGCCAATGACCTGGCCATGATCCAGGCCTCGGGCCTGGGCGTCGCCTACCGCGCCAAGCCGATCGTGGCGGCCGAAGCCCATGCCAAGGTTGATCACAGCGATCTGACGGCGCTGCTCTATTTCCAGGGATATCGCCAGGCCGAGTTCGTCTGATGTGGCCGCGCCGCGTCGAGGCGGTGGTCTTCGACATGGACGGTCTGCTGTTCGATACCGAGCGCATCCTCTACGAGGTGATGGTCGAGGTCGGCCCACGGTTCGATGTCGTCGTTGACCTGCCGCTCTTCCAGAGCCTGATCGGCCTGCCGATCCAGTCTTCCACCGCGATCATGATGGAACGCTACGGCCCGGACTTTCCGATGAAGGATTTCCTGGGCGCGGTCGGCGAGAAAGCCCGGCCGATCGCCGAGGCGGGCGTGGGGCTGAAAGCCGGTGTGACCGAACTGCTTGATCATCTCGACGACCTGGGCTTGAGGCGCGCCATCTGCACCTCGTCGGCGCATGCCTCGGTGGTCCGCAACCTTGGGCAACACGCGCTCTCGGAACGCTTCCACGCCGTCGTCGCCCGCGGAGACTATGAGCACGGCAAGCCGCATCCCGCCCCGTTCCTGAAGGCCGCGGAACTGTTGGCCGTTGCGCCGCAGTCCTGTCTGGCGCTGGAAGATTCCCACAACGGCGTGCGGGCGGCGCACGCGGCCGGGATGATGACGGTGATGGTGCCCGACATGCTGGAAGTCACGGACGAGATGCGGGACCTGTGTCTGCGCATCGCCGACACTCTGCACGAGGTGCGGGCGACGCTGGTCTAGCGCCCCGGGCCCTGCTGGAAATAGCGGAAGAAGTCGCTGTCGGGGGACAGGACGAGCACCGACTCCGGATTGGCTAGCGAGGCCTCGTAAGCGCGCAGGGTGCGATAGTAGGCGGCGAAGGACGGATCCTTGCCAAACGACTGGGCCATGATGCGGGCCCGTTCGGCGTCGCCCTGGCCGCGGGTCGTCGAGGCCTCCTTGTTGGCGGTGGCCAGGATCGTCTTGGCGGCCTGTTCGCCCTGGGCCCGATATTGCGCCGCTTCCTGCTGGCGCTGGGTGATCATGCGGTTGAACACCTTGAGCTCATTGGCCGGCGGCAGGTCGGCCCGCTTGATGCGCAGGTCGACGATTTCAATGCCGTAGCGCGAGGATTTGGCGCGGGCGTCGACGTCGTCACGCACCCGGCGCATGATTTCAGCGCGGTCCGACGAAATAATCTGGTCCGTCGTCGCCGAGCCCAGGGCCTGGCGCAGGGACGAGGCCATCAGCCGGTCAAGGCTGCTCTCGGCATTGTCCTGGGTCTGGAAAGCCCGGTAGTACTGCAGGGGATCCTTGATGCGGTAACGCAGGAAGGAGTCGACGATCAGTTTTTCCTGGCTGGAGGCGGTGATTTCCGAAGCCTGGGGTTCCAGCGAAATGCTGCGCCGGTCAAACTTGACGACGTTTTCCACGAACGGGATCTTGATCTGCAGGCCCGGGTGGGCGCCCGTCCGGTTGACGATCCGCTTGGGCGCGCCGATCTGAAGCACGATCGCCTGCTGGGTCTGGTCGACGACATAGAGCGTCTGCGACAGGACGATCACTGCGGCCGCCGCGGCGACCGCCAGGCCGATCAAGGTGGACTGGTTGAGCCTGCGGATCATCGCTGGCCTCGCGAGGTGGTCGCCGCCGGCGCCTGGGGCGAGGGACCGATCACGGTGTTCTGGGCGCCAGGCCTGGGGCGGAAGGCGTCGGGCGGCAGGATAATCGGGGCGCTGGCCCCCTTGTTGTCGACAATGATCTTGTTCGACTTCGACAGCACCTTTTCCATGGTCTCGATGTAGAGGCGCTGCTTGGTGATGGCGGGCGCGAGCCGGTACTGGGCATAGACCTGGTCAAAGGCGGCGGCTTCGCCTTCGGCGCCCTGGATCGCCAGGGCCTTGTCGCCCGAGGCGGCGTTGGTGAGCCGGAAGGCTTCGCCACGCGCGTTGTTGGCCATGGATTCGGCTTCCTGCTGGGCCGACTGAACTTCGCGGAAAGCGTCCATCACCGCGCTGGGCGGCTGGGCGCTGACGATCTGAACTTCCTCGATCCTGACACCCGCATGATAGCTGTCCAGCACCCGCTGCATCAGGTCGGCGACCTGGGTGCGCACCTGGTTCTGGGCGGTGGTGATAATGGGCTGCAGGGCATTGCGGCCGACAACCTCGCGCATGGAGCTCTCAGCCACCGCCTTCACGGCAGCGTCGGGATCCTTGAGGTTGAACATAAAATCGCGAGGGTTGGAGATGCGCCACTGCACGACATACTGGACATCGACGATGTCCTTGTCGCCGGTCAGCATCAGGCCTTCCTTCTCGTCATGCGCCGCTTCGACTCCGCCGATCGCCAGCCGGCGGATATTGGTGACGCCGAACTTGGTCACCTTCTGCATCGGCCAGGGCAGATGATAGCGCAGGCCCGGCCCATTCCAGCCGGAATAGGCGCCAAAGGTCTGGACGACGGCCTGTTCGTTGGCGGCCACCACATAGATGCCAGAGGCCGCCCAGATCAGAACGATGATCGCGGCGACAACGCCATAAGCGCCCGGCCGGATACCGCCGACGCCACCGCCGCTGGCGCCGCCCCCCATGCCGCTGAAGAGGCCGTTGACCTGACGGGTGAAACGGCGTGACAGGTCGCTGAAATCGGGAGGCGGCACGCCGCCGCCGGAGGGTCTGCGCCCCGGTCCGCGCGGCTCGCTGGACGCGCCGGTGGGCTCGCGGTCATCGCCGCTGGTGCCGCCCGATGGCGTATCGCCCCAGGGACTGGGTTTGCCGCCCTTTTTTGGGGTCGGCTTGTCGCCGTCTTTGGAGCTGTCGTTCCAGGGCATCGGGGCTCATATGGGGGCGCGGGGAAGAATCTTTGATGTTTCCCGCCAACGGTTCCGATATGAGGCGGCAGGCTTCGTTGTGCAAGACATACCCGTGACCATTGACCGAAACCGCGTGCTGGAAATGCTGAACGCCGTAGCCGACCCGGTCAGCGGCAAGGGCCTCGCCGACGCCGGTCTGGTGCAGGGTCTCTCCCTGCGTGAAGACCGGGCCGGTTTCATGCTGGAAGTCCCGGGCGAACTGGTTGCTCGCTATGAGGCCGTACGCAAGGCCGCTGAGCGGGCGCTGCTGACCGTCCCGGGTGTGAAGGCAGCGCAGGTCGTGCTGACGGCGTCCGAGCCGGTTCCGGGGCCCGGGGTAACGCGGGTGCGGCGGGGCGCGACCATTGCGCCCGACCCCAAGGCCGCCATGCGCCCTCCGGAGACGGCCGAGACCCCCGATCACGTCGGCCGGGTTATCGCCATCGCCAGCGGCAAGGGCGGGGTGGGCAAGTCGACCGTGGCGGTCAATCTGGCTCTGGCCATGGCGCGAGCCGGCTGGTCGGTGGGGCTGCTGGACGCCGACGTCTATGGCCCGTCGATCCCGACCATGCTGGGCTGTGACGAAGAGCCGAATTTTACCGACGGCAAGCTCAATCCCTTGCGGGCGCACGGGCTGAAGCTGATGTCGATCGGCTTCATTGTCGATCAGGGCTCGCCGATGATCTGGCGTGGACCCATGGCCTCGTCGGCGCTGCGCCAGATGATCCACGACGTACGCTGGGCGAGCGCGCAAGAACCGCTCGATGTGTTGATCGTCGACCTGCCGCCGGGCACCGGCGACATTCAGCTGACCCTGACCCAAAAACTCACCCTGGATGGCGTGGTGATCGTCTCGACCCCCAACGAGATCGCCCTGATCGACGCGCGCCGTGCTGTGGCCATGTTCGGCAAGACCGCGACGCCTATCCTGGGGATGATCGAGAACATGGCCTATTTCGCGGACGCGAGCGGCGCCCAGGTCCCGATTTTCGGACGCGGTGGAGCCGCCGCCGAGGCCCGGTCCATGGGTGTGCCGCTGCTCGCCGAGGTGCCGATCGACATGGCGTTGCGGCAAGCCGGCGATGAAGGCCGGCCCGTCACCTCAGGTCCCGCCGCCGAGGTGTTTGACCGGGCGGCGGCGGTACTGATGGGTAAACGTTAGCCCCCCGAGGCCTTGCGCACGAACTTGCCGGTCTGCTCGCCCGCTGAGCGAAGGGCCTTCATGCCGGCGGTGTCGGTGATCTTCGACCAGTTGTCGCGGACTTCCTCGGCCGAGAGGCCGCCTTCGCCGAGCCAGGCGCCTTCGGTTTCGTACATGGCGGCGACCGCGAACACGCCCGCGCCGGCCGAGAGGATGACGCCGTCCGGGGCTTCCTGGGACACCAGATACATGACGCCGGGCGAGACATATTCCGGTTTCAGCTTTTCCAGGATTTCCGGCGGCATCAGGTCTTCGGTCATCCGCGTAGCCGCGCAGGGGGCGAGGCCATTGAGAATGATGTTGTTCTTGCCGCCTTCCAGCTTCAGCGTGTTGATCAGGCCGATCACCGCCAGCTTGGCGGACGAATAGTTGGCCTGGCCGAAGTTGCCGTAGAGGCCCGAGGACGAACTGGTCACCAGGATGCGGCCATAGTTCTGGGCCTTCATGATGTCCCAGCAATGTTTGATCGGCTTGACCGTGCCCATCAGGTGGACGCCGATGACGAATTCGAAGTCGGCGATTTCCATCTTGCCGAACGACTTGTCGCGCAGAACGCCGGCGTTGCAGATCAGCACGTCAATGCGGCCCCAGGCGTCCATGGCCTGCTTGACCATCAAAGCCACGCCCGCATCGTCATTGACCGAAGAGCCGTTGGAAATCGCCTCGCCGCCCATGGCCTTGATCTCCGCCACCACGGCGTCGGCTGCGGCGGACGAGCCGCCGGTGCCGTCGCGGGCGCCGCCCAGGTCGTTGACGACGACTTTGGCGCCTCTGCGGGCCAGTTCCAGGGCGTGCTGGCGGCCAAGACCCCCGCCCGCGCCGGTGACGATCGCTACCTGTCCGTCAAAGCGGATGTCGGCCATGGTGTTCTATTCCTCAGTGGTTTGAAATTTGGCGCGTATCTGATGCCGCGCGGCGAGCAGGTCAAGCGCGGCGGCTTGCCGGGCAGGCGGGGTTGGCTAGAGTGGCGCCCATGAAACGCGCAAGCTCCCTGATCGCCCTCATCGCCATGGTGGCCGGACAGGCCTACGCCGCCGAGGGTTTGTGGACCTTTGACAAGGCTCCGATCGACAAAATCCGGGCCGAAACCGGGGCGGTCATAGACCAGGCCTGGCTGGACCATGTGCGGCTCTCGGCCGTGCGCCTTTCGAGCGGCTGTTCGGCCTCGGTGGTCTCGGGTCAGGGCCTGGTCGCCACCAACAACCACTGCGTCGAGGGTTGCGAGAGCGACCTTTCCGCCCGCGGAACGGACTATGTGAAGCAGGGCTTTTCGACAGCCAAACGCGAGGATGAGCGTCGCTGCCCCGGCATGGATGCCGAGATACTCACCTCGATCAGCGACATCACCACCCAGGTGAATGCGGCGACGGCGGGCAAGACCGACCGGGCCTATACCCTGGCCCGAGACGGGGCCCTGACGACAGCGGAACAGGCGGCTTGCGGATCAGACACGGCCTATCGCTGCGAGGCCCTGGCCTTCTTTGGCGGCGGGCAGTTCAAGCTGCACAAGTACCGCAAATATTCCGACGTGCGGCTGGTGTTCGCGCCCGAGCAGTTGATCGGCTTTTTCGGCGGTGATCCCGACAACTTCAACTTCCCGCGCTACGACCTCGATATCAGCTTCGTGCGCCTCTATGAGAACGGCCGCCCGTTGGCCACGCCTGAACACCTGACCTGGTCAAGGACTGCGCCGAGGCCCGGCGACGCCGTGTTCACCGCCGGCAATCCGGGCTCATCCTTCCGCAACATGACCATGACCCAGCTGGCCGATGAGCGGGACACCCTGCTCAGGATCACCAACATTCAGCGCGCCGAGCTGCGCGGGCGAATGATCGAGTTCGGCAAGACCAGCGTCGAGGCCAAGCGGGTCTCGGACAACCGCCTGTTCGGCGTCGAAAACAGCGCCAAGCGCGACTATGGCCGCCAGCTGGCCCTGTCCGATCCCGCCTTTATGGCCAGTCGCCAGGCGGCCGAGACCGATCTTCGGGATCGGGTGCGCGCTGACGCGGCGCTGGCCGCCCGCATAGGCGATCCGTGGGGCGAGATCGCCACCGCGCAAAGGGCTTATCGCGAGCACTGGCTGGCCTATCGCGAGCTCGAGACGGCTGCGGGCGGCGGCTCGGACCTGTTTGATTTCGCCCGTCTGCTGGTGCGCGGCGCGCGCGAGCAGGCCAAGCCTGAGGCCGACCGCCTGCCGGCCTATGCGCCCACCCGTATCGGCGCCATCCAGCGCGATGCGCTCGACAATTTTCCCGTCGATCCGGCGCTCGATCAGATGTTCCTCGAATTCTGGCTGCTGAAGGCGCGCGAGTATCTAACGGTCGACAGCCCCGCGGTGAAGACCATTCTCGGCAGTGATAGCCCCGAGACCCTTTCCCGCCGGCTGATTTCAGGCACCAGGCTGGCCGATCCGGCCTTGCGCAAGCGGCTCTGGGACGGCGGTCTTCCCGCCATCGAGGCCTCCACCGACCCGATGATCGTCTTTCTGCGCAAGATGGATGAACTGGGCGTGGCCGAACAGAAGACCTGGACCTCACAGGTTTCCGGACCCATCGAAAGAGCCCAGGCGCGGATCACCCAGGCGCGGTTCGCGGTCTATGGCCAGAGCATCTATCCGGACGCCAATTTCACCCTGCGGCTTTCCTACGGCAAGGTCGAGGGCTGGACCTACAACGGACAGACCGTGCCGCCGACAACCAATTTCGCTGGGCTGTATCAGCGCGCCACCGGCCAGTTCCCCTTCGCCCTGCCGGCCAAGTGGGTGGCGGCCAAAGACAAGCTCAATCCCAACACGGTGCTCAATTTTTCGACCAGCAACGACATCCTGGGCGGCAATTCGGGTTCACCCACCGTCAATGCCCGGGGCGAGATTGTCGGCCTGGCCTTCGACGGCAATATCCTCAGTCTCGGCGGTCAGTACGGCTTTGATCCGGCGGTAAACCGCTCGGTCATCGTCGCCACCGTGGCGATCACCGAGGCGCTGGAGAAGGTGTACGGGCAACCCCGGCTGGCGGCGGAATTGACGGGGAACTAGCTGCGGTCTCGGGTTTGAGGAAGCGCACCATCACCCGCTGGCCGATCAGCAGGGGCGCATCGCCCGCGCTGACCACCACCTCGACCACCCGGTCATCCAGCCGCTCGGACGGATTGTCTGTGGAGAGCTTGCGCGCGCCATAGAGGCCGGCTCTGCGCAGTACCTTGCCGGGATAGGCCTTGGTTGCGTCTGACTCCGGCACGATCTGGATGGTCTGGCCGATGGCGATGTCGCCGATGGCCGCCTCGATCACCTCGGCGCGGACGATGCGCTGGGCGTTGGGTTCGATATCGAACATGTTGGAGACGTTGAGGGTCGAGGCGCCCGCGCCCGGATTGGCGTAACGGCGGATGATCCGTCCATCGACCGGAGAGCGGATGACGGTGAGGTCCATCGCGTAGGCCGCTTCATTGACCGCGGCTTGCGCCACCCCGATCGAGGTCTGCTGGGCGGCGAGAGTGGCTTCCAACTGGCGGATGCGGTCGCGGCCCTGGTCGACCTGTTGCGAGGTTCCTGCGCCACGGTCGAAGAGGGTCTGGGTGCGGGCCAGTTCCCGCCGGGCGGCCTCGAGCTGGACATTGGTCGAGGCGAGTTGGCTCTTGACCTGCTCCAGTTGCGCCAGGCTCATGGCGTGGGCCAGGCGCGGTTCGTCGTCTTCCTGCCTCGCGAGAATCTGGTCCTTCCTCACCAGTTCGCCTTCCTGGACCAGGACTTCGCGCACGATGCCGCCGCGGCGCGCCGCCACCGAGATAACCCCGCCCTCGACGTCGGCCTTGCCGTTGGCGACGGTGATGTAAGGGCTTTCGGGCGCCTTGGCCGGAACCGCGGCGACGGCCTTGTGGGCGCCGGCCGCCCCTTTCCAGGCGATGAAGGCCGCGCCTCCGCCCAGCACGACCAGGACCAGCAGCCAGAAGGACGGCCGTTTAAGCAGTCTGAACATGATCGTTCCCCGTGCGCCGGTCGCCGGTGATGCGGCCGTCTTCGATGTGGATGACGCGGTCGGCGTAGGCTTCGAGCCGCACGTCGTGGGTGACGCAGATGACTGCCGCGCCCCGGGTCTTGGCCGCCTTTTGCAGGAGACCGATGACGATCTGGCCGTTTTCGCCGTCGAGCGCCGAGGTGGGCTCGTCGGCGAAGATGAGCTGCGGCTGCTTGGCCAGGGCCCGGGCGATGGCCACACGCTGTTTCTCGCCACCGGACATCTCGGACGGCCGCTGGCGGGCCTTTGGCGTCAGGCCCACGTCGTCGAGCGCCTGCGCCGCGGCGGCCCGCGCCTTGCGGCCGGAGAGGCCCTGGTAGTGCAGCACTGTCGAGACCTGCCGCAGAGCAGACAGCGAGGAGAAGAGGTTGAAACCCTGGAAGATGAAGCCGCAGTGGTCGAGGCGGAACTTGTCGATCTGGCCCGGGCTCATTTTCCACAGGTCCTGACCCATGGCCGTTACCTGCCCCTGGTCGGGGCGCAGGAGGCCCGAGAGGGCGGCTATCAGGGTGGACTTGCCCGAGCCGGAAGGGCCCATGACCATTGTCACCTCGCCGTGGGCGGCATCGAAAGCGACGGATTTCAACACTTCGACGTGGGACTGGCCGGTCTTGAACCGCTTGACCAGGCCGGTGGCGGAAATGGCGGAACCGGACGTCATCGCAAAAGGTCCGCCGGCTGGCTTTTCTTGAGCAGGCCCAGCGACAGCACGCCCGAGACAATCGCGATGATCATCAGAAGGGCCGCAGTACCGTAGACCGAAAACGGTGGAAAGGTCATCGGCAGCCCGCGCTGTTTGGCGAGAATTGTCACCCCCCAGACAAGCGCCCCGGCAACCGCCAGGCCGACAACGCCTACCCAGAATGACAGCTCAAGCATCACCAGCCGAAGCGAGCCCATGGAGACGCCCAGCGCCCGCAGGCTGGCCAGTTCCTTGATGTTGGCGAGAATGGCGCCGCGCAGTGTCAGGGCGGTGATGATGATGCCGATCGCCGTGCCGATGACGACGGTAAAGCCCATCATGATGCCGACGATCTGCTGGTTGAGGATGAAGTTCTGGTTGGCCAGCGAGAGTTCCGCCTTGGTCCAGGCGCGGTAGCGGCCCTTGGCGACGAGGTTCAGCTGGTCCCGCACCAGTTCGGCCTTTTCAGGGTGCTTCAGCCTGACCAGCAGCGGGCCGGTATAGGTGACACTGTTGCTGAGGCCCAGCATCCGCAGGGTCTCGCGCGACATCACCACCTGCGGGTCCATCATGTTCGGGTAATTGGTCAACAGGGCGGCGACATAGACGCGGTGGCCCATCAGCAGGGCCGGATCGCCCAGTTTCACGCCCATGGTCTTTTGTGCGGTCTCGTCGATGGCGATGGCATAGGGATTGAGCAGCGCCTGGCGGGTTTCTTCAGTATAATCATAGGGAAGCGTCGGGGCGCCGGGATAAAGATCGATCGCGCTGATATCGACGCCGCCGCTCTTTTGCGGCTCACCGGCCTTGGGAAGATTACTGAAGCGCGTTCCGTTGCGTTCGATCTGGGCGACGACGTCCACCTCGGGGTTCATGTAGAGCGAGGGCCTTACCCGGGCCGACAGGCTGCCGGCGTCCGGCATATTGGGCGCATCGGCCGGCAGGATCATCAGATCGGCCTGGGCCCGATCGGTGTTGGCGGTGTAGGACTGTCCCAGGCCGATGAACATGCCGAACAGGGCCAGGATCAGCACGCCCGCGACGGCAAGCGAAATCATCGCCGCCGAGTAACGGCGCCATTCGTAGATCAACATGGACAGGGCCAGCGACAGCTTCGAATCCCCCCCGGGCGGCCTGGTACTATGTAATACAAGATAATGACGTATAGCAAGATAGCTTGAGCGAGATTGTGACTCAACGCCTCACCCTTGTGAGGAGAGTGGCGCTCGCGACACCTTTTGGATGCGGGCGGGCCCCGATCAGGCGGTTGTTTCGATCTTTAGCCCCAGCTCGGCGATCATCGCCTCGCGGATCTGGTACTTCTGGATCTTGCCGGTAACCGTCATCGGGAAGGCGTCGACGAAGCGGATGTAGCGCGGGACCTTGTAGTGGGCGATCTGGCCCTTGCACCAGGCGATGATCTCTTCAGGCGTCGCGCTCGCGCCGGCGTTCAGCTTGATCCAGGCGCAGATTTCCTCGCCGTATTTGGGATCGGGCAAGCCGACCACCTGAACATCCTCAATCTTTGGATGGCGGAACAGGAACTCCTCGATCTCGCGCGGATAGACGTTCTCGCCGCCGCGGATGACCATGTCCTTGATGCGCCCGACGATATTGCCGTAGCCGTGGGCGTCGATGACACCGAGGTCGCCGGTGTGCATCCAGCCGCCGTTGTCGATCGCCTCGGCGGTCTTTTCAGCATCGTCCCAGTAACCGATCATCACAGAATAGCCCTTGGTGCAGAGCTCGCCGGGCATCCCGCGCGGCACGGTCTCGCCGCTCGCCGGATCGATGATCTTGACCTCCAGGTGCGGCTGTACGCGCCCGATGGTCGAAACGCGCCGTTCGAGCGGGTCATCGGTGGAGGTTTGAAACGAAACCGGGCTGGTCTCGGTCATGCCGTAGGCGATGCCGACCTCGCTCATATGCATGTCGCGGGTGACCTTTTTCATCACCTCGACCGGGCAGGGCGAGCCTGCCATCAGGCCGGTGCGCAGGGACGTGACGTCGAACCTGGCGAAGTCCGGATGGGCCAGCTCGGCGATGAACATGGTGGGCACACCGTGCAGGCCGGTGCAGCGCTCTTTCTCCACAGTTTGCAACACCGCGAGCGGATCGAAGGCGTCGGACGGATAGATCATGACCCCGCCGTGGACGAGGCAGGCAAGGTTGCTCATCACCATGCCGAAGCAGTGGTAGAGCGGCACCGGCACGCAAAGCCGGTCGCCTTCCTTCAGGCCCATCGCCAGGCCGCAAAAGTAGGCGTTGTTGAGGATGTTGCGGTGAGAAAGCGTCGCGCCCTTGGGCAGGCCCGTGGTGCCCGAGGTGAACTGGATATTGATGGCGTTCAGCCGGTCGAGTGTCGGCCCGATCCTCGCCAGCTCGGAGCGGGTCTCGGAGGTTGCCAGCGCCGGGACGTCTTCGAAGGCCAGCCAGCCCGGTCGCGCCTCGCCGCCGACATGGATCAGATGGGTCAGAAGCGGGAATTTGGGGTCGGGCAAGCCGCCCGGCGCCAGGCTCTCCACCATGGCGATGTAGTCGCTGGTCTTGAAGCGGGCGGCGCAGATCAGCGCTTTCACCCCCACCTTGGCCAGGGTGTAGTCCAGCTCATGGGTGCGATAGGCCGGGTTGATATTCACCTGGATCATCCCCGCCCGCGCCGTGGCGAACTGGGCGATGGTCCATTCGGCGCAGTTGGGCGCCCAGACACCGACCCGATCGCCGGGCGCAACGCCCAGCGCCAGCAGCCCGGCGGCGAAAGCATCAGCCTTTTCCAGAAGTTGAGACCAGGTCAGCCGGACATTCTGATGGACGGAAACCAGGGCCTCGGCGTCTGGCCACCGCTCCGCGGCCATCCGCAGCGCTTCGCCGATGGTGTGTTCCAGCAAGGGCGGATGATCGGCGCCGATGGTGTGACTGAGCTCTGTCATGCTTGAATGTTAGAACATGCTCACGGGCGACGCCAAGGCGGGAAACAGCATGGAATACCGGGCGAATTGCACGCCGTTGTCGACTTGAAAGGTCTGGTGTATCAATTGGCGATCGAATACCGACCGGCTCGGGCCGCTCTCCTTATGCTTAGCTCACCCATCGGGATCGAGCGTCCGGCCAGGGAAACTTCCGAACCTTCGAGATTTGATCCGCCAGTCGGCGTTCGCCTGGCGCGTCACTTTAGGATCTAAAAGGTTCGAACTATGGCTACTGGAACCGTCAAATGGTTCAACGCGACCAAGGGCTTTGGCTTCATTCAACCGGAAGCTGGCGGCCCTGACGTCTTCGTTCACATTTCCGCCGTCGAGCGGGCTGGCCTTCGCGGGCTGAACGAAGGCCAAAAGGTCTCGTATGAACTCGAAGCTGACAAGCGCAGCGGCAAAATGGCCGCCGGGCAACTTCAAGCGCTCTAGGCGTTAGAGGAAACGAGTTAGGGAAGGGCGCGGATCGCAAGGTCCGCGCCTTTTTCGTTTGGCAAATCGCAGGTCGAGGATGCTAGGCTCTGGAGTGTGGCAGGACGATTTCTCGATAAGGGATATTCGGTATGACTCTGCCCAGATGGCCTTCAAGCTGCATCATCGCGCTTTCCGTTCTCGGCTTGTCCTCGTGTGCGGTCTTTAGACCCGCGCCGGACGCAGCCGACCTGATGGCCACCTTCGAGTTTCCCAGTGCGGATTCTGCAAACTGGCGCCTTATCGAGGGCTTTGGAGATCCTCGGATATACGTCAGCAAATTTGAAGGCAGGGCGAACCCCGCCTACAAATATCTATGGGTCAGACAGGAATATGGAAGTCTGCAAAAATACCCTTTTCCGCCCACAGATTATCAATCTGAAGTAAGGCTTGAGAGAATAGATTGTGCGGGCGACGGGATTAATTCCGCCATCACCATCTTGTTTTCCTCAAATCCGCTGAGGTCTGAGGTGCGCAGATGGCAATCTCCGGAAATAATATACATAGCGGAGAATACTCCGATCAACGGCATATGGCTCACCGGATCCCAACCGCGCTTCAAATTCATGATGGACGCAGTTTGCGCTCATAGCTGAGGCAAGCGTCGCCAGGACGACTACGCCGGCGGCAACCGCATCAAGGTCCCCGAAAACATCAGGATCACCTTATCACCCACAAACATCTTGCCGCGCAGGAAGATCATCCGCTTGCCGGCCTTGATCACCTCGCCGGTGGCCTCGACCAGATCGCCGGCCTGGGCGGCAGAGACGAACTCGCTGTTCATCGAGACGGTAACGGCCTTGCTGTTGCCAAGCGCCACCGCGGCGATGCCGAACATGGCGAAGTCGGCGAAGGTCATCATCGCCCCGCCATGCATGTGGTTCTGGCCGTTCATGTGCTTGGCCGTGGCGCGGAAGGCGCAACGGGCGGTCCCGTCGGCTTCCCGGCGGAAGTAGTACGGCCCGCCGTTCATTTCCCAGTTGTCGGAGGGCCAGTTCATCCAGCCGGCGAACTCGCCCTCGCTGGCGACCACCCAGGCGCTGCTGATTTCTCCGTCCACTCTCTTGGTCCTCCGCGCACGGCGCCGTAACACTGGCCGCGTTGATAGCGAACAGCGCCGGAAATGCCATGGCTCCCGAACTCAAATTCCGCGCAAGGACATTACCGGCGGCGCTTATCGCCGGTCTCGCCCTCTGCGTTCTGATCGGCGCAGCCGCTGCGTTCGGCGCAGCGATGCAGGTAGCGCCCAAGGCCGCCGCGCCAAAGGCGGCCGCGCCCAAAGCGGCGCCGAAAGCTGAACCCAAGGCGGCGCCCAAGGCCCCGGCGGCGGGCCCGGGCGGGCGTCCGACCCAGTCGGCGGTTACGCCTGAAAGCCAACTCCTGCTGGTTCCAAGCCGCCAGCTGAAGATCCTGCTCAACAGCAATGTTCCCATTGTGGCTGGCGAATCCGCCGCCGCGCCGGACCGGCCGGCCCAGCCGGTGTCCCAATGGTCGCTCGCCACCGAGGCGGACGCGCCCAAGGATCACAACATCAGCTTCTCACTCTATTCCGATCCCACTCGCGGCACGAAGCTGGTGGTCGCCAATGGCAGCGATCAGATTGTCATCTATGAGGCAGTTCTGCTGGTCACCGTCGAAGGACGAGGCGCCACGACGCTGGTCAATACCTGTTCAGTTCCGCCCGGCGGCGCGAGCGTCGAGTTCTGGGGCGTACAAGTCGACGCTGTCCTGGTGCCCAAGATCGCGGCGACCCCCAATCCGGTCTGCTTTGACCCGACGGCCGACCGGTTCTATCCGCCCGGAACGCCACCGCCCTCGCAAATTCAGGCTCAGGCCAGGGCGCCCGCCCCCTGACCCCTCTGCCGTCTCGACCCATCCGGCGTTAGCGCCTATCAACCGCCCACTGAAACCAGTCCACGGACCCGCCATGGCCCTCGATCTCGACACCCGCGAGCAGTTGCTCGACACCGTCCGCCGTTTCGTCACCGAGCGGTTGCGCCCGCTGGAAGCCCAGGTGGCCGAGCAGGACGAGGTGCCCGAGGATGTGCTGGGCGAGATGCGCGCCATGGGGCTCTACGGCATTTCGATCCCGGCCGAGTACGGCGGCCTGGATCTCAACATGGAAGAAGAGGTCCTGCTGATCTTCGAGATGGGGCACACCAGCCCCGCCTTCCGCTCGGCCTTCGGCACCAATGTCGGCATCGGTAGCCAGGGCCTGGTCATGCACGGCAACGCCGAACAGAAAGCCAAGTGGCTGCCCGGCATAGCGTCGGGCGACTTCATCACTTCGTTCGCCCTGACCGAGCCCGAGGCGGGTTCGGACTCCGGTTCGGTGCAGACGCGCGCCGACCTCGACGGCGGCGAGTATGTGCTGAACGGCGCCAAGCGCTTCATCACCAATGCCGACAAGGCGCACCTCTTCACCGTGATGGCCCGCACGGACCAGAGCAAGAAGGGCGGCTCGGGCGTTTCGGCCTTCGTGGTTGAGCGCGACCGGCCGGGTGTTTCGGTCGGCAAGCCCGAGAAAAAGATGGGCCAGCAAGGGGCCAAGATCTGCGAGGTCTATTTCGACAATGTGCGCGTCCCGGCTTTCAACCGCATCGGCGAGGAGGGCCAGGGCTTCAAGGTGGCCATGCAGGTGCTGGATCGCGGCCGCCTGCACATCTCGGCCATGTGCGTGGGCGTGGCCGAGCGCCTGATTGACGACTGCGTGGCCTACGCCGCCGAGCGCAAGCAGTTCGGCCAGCCTATCGGCAGCTTCCAGCTGATCCAGGGCATGCTGGCCGACATGAAGACCGAGTGCCTGGCCGCCCGGGCCCTGGCGCTGGAGACCGCCCGCAAGCGCGACGAAGGCAAAAACATCAGTCTCGAGGCCGCGGCCTCGAAATACTTCGCGTCCGAGATGGTCGGCCGGGTGGCTGACAAGGCCGTGCAGATCTTCGGTGGGGCGGGCTACGTCACCGACCACGGTATTGAGCGCTTCTATCGCGACGTCCGCATTTTCCGCATCTACGAGGGCACCAGCCAGATCCAGCAGGTGGTCATCGCCCGCGAGATGCAGAAGAACGCTGGCAAATAGTGAACGATCGTGCTCCTAATTGACGCGTCGATCTGAAGGAGACCCGACATGATCCTCTATGGCTCTTCAGTTTCTCCCTTTGTCCGCAAGGTTCTGGCCTTCGCCGCCGAAAAGGGCGTCGAGCTTGAACTGAAGCCCACGGGCGCGCCCAACCATGATCCAGAATTCCTGGAAGCCAGCCCGTTCAAGAAGATGCCGGCCCTCCGCGACGGCGATTTCACCCTGGCGGACTCCACCGCAATCATCGACTACCTCGACAGCGTCAAGCCCGAACCGAACCTGATCCCGAAGGATCCCAAGGCGCATGCCAAGGCCATCTGGTTCGAGGAATTCGCCGACACCATCCTGTGCGCCACCGGCGGCAAGATGTTCTTCCACCGGGTGGTTGCGCCGATCTTCTATGGACGCCCGGGCGACGACGCCGCAGCCGACGAGGCGGAGAAGACCGAACTGCCGCCCATTCTGGATTATCTCGAAAAGACCATTCCGGCCTCGGGTTGGCTGGTCGAGGACCGGCTGACGCTCGCCGATATCTCGGTGGCCAGCGGCTTCGTGAACCTGCTGCACCTGGGGATAGTGCCCAACCCCGATACCCATCCGAAACTGGCGGCCTATATCGCCAAGATGCACGCCCGGCCGTCCTATGCCGGATGGGTCGCGAAGGAAAAAGCCTTCTTCGCCAAACGCGCGGGCTAGCTCTCGCCGAGGACGAAGTGTCGCCTTACGTTCGACAAATGTGATCGGCTATAGGGGCGCATGATCCGTAGGCTTTTCATAAGCTTGGCCTTCATGGCCCTTGCCGGTTGCGCCACGCCGGCCGTCCAGAGCGCGTTCATGCCCACATCCGGCTTTTCCGGGCCGCATCTGGAAAGCGACGCGTTTGTCTCGTTCGACGGCGCGCGGCTGGGACTGTCGAAATGGGAAGCCGAGGGCGAGCCCTGGGCGGTGATCATTGGCCTGCACGGCATGAACGATTATGGCCAGGGGTTCTGGCGGGCCGGGCCCTATTGGGCCAGTCAAGGCGTCACCACCTATGCTTATGATCAGCGCGGCTATGGCCGCTCTCCGGGGCGCGGCGTCTGGGCCGGCCAGGACCTGATCGACAAGGACGTCACCACCATGGTCGCTGTGGCCAAGGCCAAACATCCCAACGCCATCATCGCCGTAGCCGGAGTCAGCATGGGCGGGGCGGCGGCCATCACCGCCTTCGCAGGCAGAAACCCGCCGGATGCGGACCGGGTGATCCTGCTCTCTCCCGCCGTATGGGGCTGGTCCACCCAACCCCTGCCCAATCGTCTGGCCCTGTGGATCGCCAACAAGGCAAGGCCCGCCTGGGAGGTCAACCCGCCCAGCGCCATCGTCCAGTCCCACGTCCCGACCGACAACCGGGAAGAGCTTCGCCGCATGAGCACCGATCCCCTGATGCTCTATGGTGCGCGCGCCGACACCCTGAACGGCATGACCAATCTCATGCAGTCGGCCTGGCGGGACACCGGCAAGATCAAGGTTCCGACCCTCTATCTCTACGGCTATCACGATGAAATCATTCCCAGGCAGGCCGCGACCCAGGCGGCGGCGCGGCTGCGTGACGGCAACCACACAGGCTTCTATCTCGATGGCTACCACCTTCTGCTGTCCGACAATCAGGCCAGGCGCGTATGGGATGATGTCGTTGGTTTTCTTCATGACCCGTCAAAGCCGCTGATTTCAGGCGTGGTTCCGATTCCGTCGCGGTAGGAACAGCTTGCTACGTCTGATCCCTAGTCAGCCAGATCGATGGCTCTACGGCAGCCGTTTCAAACTTCCGGGAAGGGTGGGACGTGGAAGTAGAGAGTTGTGGCTGGGGCATTCCTCAAGAGCGCCTCTATGACTCCTAAGGCCTCGAGTGATAAAGTGCCGGCCCCAAGATAAGGAAGGCGGCCCCATGAATCCGAACAAGGCGCTGTGGGAAAAAGGGGACTTTACGAAGATCGCCGCCGCGATGCGGGAAAGTGGCGAGGAGCTGGTTGATAGCCTTGGTGTAAAGCCTGGCCTGGATATTCTTGATCTTGGCTGCGGAGACGGCACCACTGCGGTTCCCTCGGCGCGGCGAGGCGCTAACGTCCTGGGCGTGGACATCGCCCAGAATCTCGTGGCTGCCGGCAACGCGCGCGCAGTTGCGGCGGGATTGTACAACCTTCGTTTCCAGGAAGGCGACGCGTCGGACCTGCGGGACCTCGCCGACGAGAGCTTCGACCTTGTGGTGACTATTTTCGGTGCGATGTTTGCGCCGCGCCCGTTCGATGTGGCGAAAGAGATGGTGCGAGTCACGCGCAGCGGGGGCCGGATCGTTATGGGGAACTGGATTCCCGGCGATCCAACGCTGATTGCTCAGGTCCTGAAGACGAGCGCCGCCTACACCCCGCCCCCGCCTGAGGGGTTCATCAGCCCGGTGACCTGGGGTGTCGAGGACAACGTTCGTGAGCGCTTCGGTGCGGCTGGCGTGCCGGCGGAGAACATCGCTTGCGAGCGCGCGACCTATGTCTTCCGCCATCCTGCGCCGCCGCGCGAGCTGCTCCTGACGTTCAAACAATACTACGGCCCGACGATGAATGCGTTTGACGCGGCGTCAAAGGATGGCAGGGCCGAGCAGCTTGAGACGGAGCTGACGACACTCTTCGAAGAGCATAATCGCGCCGGCGGAGGTAGCACCGAAATACCTGCCACTTTCCTCAAGGTGGTCGTCACAAAGCCGTAGACAGCGTCTGCGTTGGGTCGGCTCCTGGGGCGGAGTAGCTGGCATGAGATGGCTTGTGCGTACGCGCCCTAGCCGGCGAATCCCGCCTCGGCGAAATCGACCATCAGGCGGATCTGTGTTTCGACAGGCTCACCACCGGCGCGGCCGCCGGAGACCGATCGCAGCCGTTCCAGTTCAATCTCGCGGTTCTGGTGGATCAGCCCCAGCACAAAGTGCAGGCGCCAGTAGATGTCCTGGGGCTTGAGGGCTGGGCAGGCCCGGGCCAGAGCCTCGGCGAAGCGGGAAAGGGCCGTGACGTCCCGGCGCAGGGCCTCGACCATTTCGGCCGTGCCTTCGCTGCGAGCCCGGATCAGGAACTGCAGTGAAACGAACCGGGCGCTGTTTGGGTCGGTCCAGCTGACCGGCGGGGTGATCAGCGCCGTCAGGATGGCCCGGAGCGGGGGTGAGCCGGCATGGGCGGTCTCGGCCTGATGCAGCAGGCGGGCGCGGGCCCGGTTGATCTCGCCCGACCGGGTGCGGAAGATTTCGAAGAGCAGGGCGTCTTTCGAGCCGAAGTGATAGTTGATCGCCGCTAGATTGACGCCCGCCTCGGTGGTGATGTCGCGCACCGACACCTCGGCGAAACCCTTCAGCGCAAACAGACGCTCGGCGGTCACGAAGATGCGGTCGCGGGTGGCGTCACCCGAGGCGGCATCGTCTGTCCTGCGATCCGTCACCGACACGCTCGCACGCTCCCCTGACCTTGCGCGACTTTAGGGGGCGAGGCCCAAGGCGCAAGCCGCGATTGGAATATCCGCCGCGCCGCGTTATGGCGTGCGCCTTCAATATGCGTTGCCGATGAGACCTAGCCGATGAGTGACACCCTGCCTGACCGCCTCTCGGTCAATCCGGCCAGCCCGTACTATGACGCTGCCCTGCTGGAGCGCGGCGTCGGCGTGATCTTCAAGGGCGTCGATCGCACCAATGTTGAGGAATACTGCGTCAGCGAAGGCTGGGTGCGACTGGCCGTGGGCAAGTCCGTCGACCGCAAGGGCAACCCCCTGACGGTGAAGATGCAGGGCAAGGTCGAGCCTTACCTGCAGGGCGAAGGTGAAAGTTAGGGAACCTTCGCCGCTCTCGCCTCGGCGACGATCGCCTGGCCATCGGCCCTGGTGAGATAGCGCTGGCTGACCAGACTGCGGACGCTCGCCTGAACGGCCTTCACGTAGGCGTCGTGGGTCGGATAGAGCGCCTTCAAGCGTTCGGCCGTGAACGGGGTTTCATGCCCGGCGATCCGGCAGAAGGACGGCCCGGTGGAATTTCCGGCCCAGGTGCTGGTCGGGACATCCAGATAGGGGGTTCTAACCCCGCCCTTGACGTTGCCGTATTGGTCGAGTGCGCCCGTGTTGCCGCTCATCTGAACGACGGCGCCGGGTGGCGGGACGGTCCCTTTTTCGGCCCAGGCTTCAAGGTTCTGCAGGATGGCGTTGAAGGGCGCGCGTGAGGGAAAGCGACTGCGGGGGCCCTCGTTGCAGTCCACCGGTGGGGGTGGCTGGCCGCCCTGGGTGATGTCGGCGGGGCTGGGACCGTAGTACAGCTCATCCGGCGTAGCATGGCCGGCGCCGGAGAGGTCGTAGTCTCGATAACCCTCGGCCCGAGTATTGTTGTCCGGCATGCGGTTGGGTGCAAAACCGGCGTAGTCGGACTGGGTCATGACGTGCATGACCGGCACACCGACGTGGCTGGGCTTGCGGCGAGGATCGCCGGCGGGGATCGCCGGGGCGCACTGGTTGATGGCGCCGGGGCCGCCCGAAGTGGCGATCAGATAGCCATCGAACATCGACTTGCCGTCGGCCTTGACCACCAGCGGATGGATGGCGTTGACGTAGGTGTAGAGAAAGCTGCCGGTCTGGGAGTACCCCCAGCCGTAGAGGTATTTCGCCCGGGTTTTGCGGCCGCCGTAGGTGAACGGGTTGCCGGCCCCATCGCTGCGGATCCAGGCGCCGACCTGGGTGTTCATGTCCCAAACGAGGCCGTTTTCGGTGGCTTGCGTCTGCTGGCCGGTGGCGGCGCAGTTGAGCGGATCGCTCGCGGCCCTGGGATTGGCCCAGTTTAGCGGCCCGTAGCGGACGGGATCGAACTTTTTCAGGGTGACAACGGATATGGGTTTGGAGGTCAGGCCGACCCAGGCGTCGCCCGAGCGCATCAACTGGTCGCGGTGAATGGCCCAGCCGATGTTGAGGTCGATCAAGTTGGTGGGGTTCATCATCTCGACCACCACCCGGCCGCTGAACTTGCCGGCGGATTTGGGACGTCGGACGAGAACCCGCGTGGTGTAGGGCGCATCCGCCGTGCGGACGGTCGCACCTGACGGCTGCCAGTCGTAGACATTGGCCTTGCCGCTGACGAAGAACTCTTCTTCGACGTAGCCTGAGGCCGCGAGGTTTTCGGGCCGCAGCTGGTGGTCCGCCGCGCCGAACGGGTGCGAGGTCGCGGTGAGCGGAACCAGCCGCGCCTCAGGGACCGGAGTCGCGGCGGAGGACAGTGTAGGAACCGCCAGGGTGGCGGCCAGCACCACCCCAGCGGCGATCAGCCCCCTGATCACTTGTTCCAGCTCTTGATCAGCGTGTCGTAGTCGACGGTTTCACCCTTTGGCCGCTCATTGGCGACCTTGGGATAGGGCGCGCCGGGCTGGTCGAACCAGTACTGGGCCGTTTGCGGCGCACCCAGCTTGGGTCCGGCGGCGTCCTTCTGGGCGCCGGATTTCTCGAGCCGGTCCAGCACGTCTTCCTGGGCCGCGCAGAGCGAGTCCATGGCCGCCTGCGGGGTTTTCGCGCCGGAAGCCGCGTCACCGATGTTCTGCCACCACAGCTGCGCCAGCTTCGGATAGTCGGGCACATTGGTGCCGGTCGGCGTCCATTGCACGCGGGCGGGCGAGCGGTAGAACTCGACCAGGCCGCCCAGCTTGGGCGCTCGGTCGGTGAAGCTCTGGTGATGGATGGTTGAGTCGCGGATGAAGGTCAGGCCTTCATGGCTCTTCTTCACGTCCACCGTCTTTGAGGTGACGAACTGGGCGTAAAGCCAGGCGGCCTGAGCCCGGTCAACCGGGGTCGACTTCAGCAAGGTCCAGGCGCCGGCGTCCTGATAACCCAGCTTCATGCCGGGTTGCCAGTAGGCGCCGTGCGGAGAGGGGGCCATACGCCACTTGGGCGTGCCGTCAGCGTTCATCACCGCGGCCGATTTCACCATGTCTGCGGTGAAGGCGGTGTACCAGAAGATCTGTTGGGCGACGTTGCCCTGGCCGGGCACCGGGCCGGATTCGGAGAAGGTCATGCCTTGCGCTTCCGGAGGCGCGAAACGCTTCATCCAGTCGAGGTATTTGGTGATCGAATAGACTGCCGCCGGGCCGTTGGTGTCGCCGCCACGGGCGACGCAGCTGCCCACGGGGTGTTCCTGCGCGTCGACCCGGATGCCCCATTCATCAACTGGCCAGCCGTTCGGGCGGCCATTGGTCTTGTCGCCGTTGCCGGCCATGGAGAGCCAGGCGTCGGTGAAACGCCAGCCCAGCGAGGGATCCTTCTTGCCGTAGTCCATGTGGCCATAAACCTTGTGGCCGGACGCATCGGTGCGGGTGAAGAATTCGGCGATATCCTCATAGGCCGACCAGTTGACCGGAACGCCCAGTTCGTAGCCGTACCTGGCCTTGAAGTCGGCCTTGTTCTTGGGGTCGTTGAACCAGTCGTAGCGGAACCAGTAGAGGTTGGCGAACTGCTGGTCGGGCAGCTGGTAGAGCTTGTGATCGGGCGCGGTGGTGAACGAGGCGCCGATGAAGTCCTTCAGGTCGAGGCCCGGGCTGGTGACCGACTTGCCCTCGCCGGCCATCCAGTCGGTGAGGTTGCGGGCCTGCTGATAGCGCCAGTGGGTGCCGATCAGGTCGCTGTCGTTGACATAGGCGTCGTAGACGTTCTGGCCGGTCTGCATCTGGGTCTGCAGCTTTTCGACGACGTCGCCCTCCTGGATGATGTCGTGCACCACCTTGATGCCGGTGATCGCCGAGAAGGCCGGGGCCAGCACGTGGCTTTCATAGTCGTGGGTGGTGATGCTCTCGGACACCACGTGGATTTCCATCTTGGCGTCGCGGAAGGGCTTGGCCGCGTCGATGAACCACTGCAGCTCTTTTTCCTGGTCGGCCCGCGACAGGGTGGAGAGGTCCTTGATCTGATCGTCGAGGAAGGCCTTGCCGGCGTCGATGCCGGTCTTCCCGGCGGCGTCCCAAACCTTGTAGGCCGAGGCAGGCGCTTCGGCGGCCTTGTTCGCCGTGCCGGCCTTGTTGCAGGCAAACAGCAGCAGCACCGAGGCCGTGACGGCAAAGGCGGTCTTCAGCGACGACGCCGGACGCAAGGGCATGGAATCCTCCCCAGGATTTCTTTTATTGATTAGGGCTTCGAGCCCGCTTTGAGCCGCTAAACAAAGCGGAAAACCAGCGCTCCGTAAATGGCTGATATCGCCAGCGCGATCCACAGCGAAAGGTCTGTCACTCCGAGCCAGGCCAGATGGATGAAGGCCGAGCCCAAAAGGGTGATGAACAGCCGGTCGCCGCGATGGGTGTTGAGCCGCAGGATGCCTCGCCGCGGGCCGCCGCCGGGGGCCAGCCGCTCCCATAGCGCCATACCGGCGATGAGCGTGACGATGACGATGAAGAAGATCGCCGTGGCGCTCGTCCAGGCCATCCACGAGAGGTCCATGATCAGACCCTCCCCAGGGCAAAGCCCTTGGCGATGTAGTTGCGGACAAACCAGATGACGAGCGCGCCCGGCACGATGGTCAGGATCCCGGCCGCGGCCAGGACGCCCCAGTCCATGCCGGAAGCCGAGACCGTGCGGGTCATCACTGCGGCGATCGGCTTGGCGTTCACGGTGGTCAGGGTGCGGGCGAGCAGCAGCTCCACCCATGAGAACATGAAGCAGAAGAACGCCGTCACCCCGATGCCGCTGGCGATCAGCGGCGTGAAGATGCGGAAGAAGAAGCGGGGGAAGGAATAGCCGTCGATATAGGCCGTCTCGTCGATCTCGCGCGGCACGCCGGACATGAACCCTTCCAGGATCCACACCGCCAGCGGCACATTGAAAAGGCAGTGGGCGATGGCGACGGCAATGTGGGTGTCGATCAGCCCGAACGCCGAATAGAGCTGGAAGAATGGCAGCACGAACACCGCTGGCGGGGCCATGCGGTTGGTGAACAGCCAGAAGAACAGGTGCTTGTCGCCGAGGAACCGGTAGCGCGAAAACGCGTAGGCGGCGGGCAGGGCCACGGCGAGTGAAATCGCCGTGTTCATAACCACATAGATGATCGAGTTAATGTAACCGTGATACCACGACGGGTCGGTGAAAATGACCTTGTAATTGGCAAGGGTCGGCGATCTCGGCCACAATGAAAAGCCGCCGGTGATCTCGCCGTTGGTCTTCAGGCTCATGGACGCGAGCCAGTAAATCGGCACCATCAGGAACAGGATGTAGAGCGTCGGGATCAACCACCCGAGCCTCAACCATCTCTTGTGCGGTTCAGTCGTCATGGCGCGTCATCACCGTATAGAAGACCCAGCTGACCAGCAGAATGATCAGGAAATAAACCAGCGACATCGCAGCGGCCGGGCCGATGTTGAACTCGCCGATCGCCATTTTGACGAGGTCGATGGACAGGAAGGTGGTGGCGTTGCCCGGTCCCCCGCCGGTGACCACGAACGGCTCGGTATAGATCATGAAGCTGTCCATGAAGCGCAGCAGCACGGCGATGGTCAGCACGCGCGACAGCTTGGGCAGCTGGATGTAACGGAATTTGGCCCAGGCTGAGGCGCCGTCGATCTGGGCGGCCTGGTAATAGGCGTCGGGAATGGACGCGAGGCCCGCGTAGCAAAGCAGCACCACCAGGCTCGTCCAGTGCCAGACGTCCATGGCGATGACCGTGCCCCAGGCGTCAATCGGATCGCTGACATAGTTGTAGTCAATCCCCAGGCCCTTCAGGCTTGCGCCCAGGAGGCCGATGTCGTTGCGCCCGAACACCTGCCAGATGGTGCCGACCACATTGAACGGCACCAACAGCGGCAGGGACATCAACACCAGGCAGATGGGAACCCCGATGCCCTTCTTGGGCATGCGCAGCGCGATCAGCACGCCCAGCGGGATTTCAATGGCCAGAATGATTGCCGAGAACGCAAGATTGCGAATCAGGGCCGCCAGGAAGCGTTCTGAATGCAGGATCTTTCTGAACCAGTCGAGGCCGACCCAGGTGAACACGTTGTTCCCGAAGGTGTCCTGGAACGCATAGTTGACCACCGTCATCAGCGGGATCACCGCCGAGAAGGCGACCAGAACCAGGGTCGGGATGGTGAACAGCCAGGCCTTGTTGTTCCAGGGTTTCATGGCTGTGTCCCCAGCCGCCAGGAGTCGGCGAACACGCCCACCTTGCCCGCTTCGATCTGCACATGCGGGTCGGCCGGAACCTCGCCGTCTTCGGGCGCGGCGATAACCAGATCAAGGCCTTCGAGCTTGCCGCGCACGATGCGCCGGCGGCCCACGTCCTCGATGCGGTCGATCCGGATCGGCAGGCCGGTGCGGCCAAGCGTCAGGTGTTCGGGCCGTATGCCCAGTTCAATGGTCTTGCCCGCGGGGATTTTCACGCCGGCCGGCAGGGCGACCGCCTGACCGCCGATCACGGCCCGGCGGCCGTCGACCTTGATCGGCAGCACGTTCATGCCGGGCGAGCCGATGAAATAGCCGACGAAGGTGTGAGCCGGCTCGTCGAACAGCTGGGCCGCATCGCCGATCTGCACGATCTCGCCCTCGAACATCACGGCGACTTTGTCAGCGAAGGTCAGCGCCTCGGTCTGGTCGTGGGTGACATAGATCATGGTTCGCCCGAACTGGCGGTGCAGCTGTTTGAGCTGGCTGCGCAACACCCATTTCATGTGCGGGTCGATGACCGTCAGCGGCTCGTCGAACAGGATGGCGGCGACGTCGGCGCGCACCAGGCCCCGGCCCAGCGAGATCTTCTGTTTCTGGTCGGCGTTGAGACCGCGCGCCTTTTTGCCGGCCATGGCGGCGAGGCCGATCATATCCAGCACCTCGGCGACCTTCGCCTTGATCTCGCCGGCCGGGACGCGGCGGTTGCGCAAGGGGAAGGCCAGGTTCTCGGCCACGGTCATGGTGTCGTAGACGACCGGGAACTGGAACACCTGGGCGATATTCCGACCCTGGGTCGAAAGGTCGGTCACGTCCTGACCGTCGAAAAGCAGCCGCCCCTCGCTTGGCCGCACGAGGCCGGAGATGATGTTGAGAAGCGTGGTCTTGCCGCAACCGGACGGTCCCAGCAGGGCATAAGCCGCGCCGTCCTCGAACGTGTGGTGCACTTCTTTCAGGGCGTAGTCGGCTGGCGAGGCCGGATTGGGTCCGTAGGCGTGGCGGATGTGGTCGAGGGTGATGGCGGCCATCAGTTCACCAGCACCTGGCCATCGGCCGAAAACACCATCATCCGTGACGGATCGAGGAAGACCTTGATCGCCTCGCCCGGCTGGAACTCGTGGACGCCGGGGGTCAGCATCACCCAGTCCGAACCGCCGAACGGGAAGTGGACGAAACTTTCCGAGCCGGTGATCTCGGTCACCGATACCGTCGCGCCCAGTCCGGCGGATGACTTGCCCTGGGCCGAGAGCGCCAGGTGATGCGGGCGAACCCCCAGCACATAGGGCCCGTCCGCAAGCCCTTTGGGCGCGACGACTGAAAGTCCGCCGCCGAGCATAAAGTTCGCGCCCGTCTTGTTGGCGGCGACGGTGTTGAGCGGCGGATCGGAAAACGCCTGGGCGGTGGTCAGATCGGCGGGGTTGCGGAACACCTCGATGGTCAGACCGAACTGGGTGATGCGGCCCTCGTGCAGGGTAGCGGTATTGCCGCCGAGCAGCAGCGCCTCGCTGGGCTCGGTGGTGGCATAGACCAGGATCGCGCCGCTCTGGGCGAAGATACGGGGCAATTCCTCGCGCAGCTCCTCCCGCAGCTTGTAATCGAGATTGGCCAGGGGCTCGTCGAGCAAGACCAGGCTCGCGCCCTTGACCAGCGCCCGGGCCAGCGCCGTACGCTGTTGCTGGCCGCCCGAAAGCGTCAGCGGCGTGCGGTCGAGATAGGGTGTCAGGCGCATCAACTCGGCGGCGGCGCGCACCTTGGCGTCGATCTCGGCGGCCGGCGCCCGGGCCAACCGCAACGGCGAGGCGATGTTTTCGAACACCGTCAGGGCGGGGTAGTTGACGAACTGCTGGTAGACCATGGCGACGTTGCGCCGCCGAACGTCCACGCCGGTGACATCCTTGCCGTCTGCCCAGACCGTACCGGTCGTCGGGCGGTCGAGGCCGGCCATCAGCCGCAGAAGACTGGTCTTGCCCGAGAGGCTGGGGCCCAGCAGCACGTTCAGGGATCCGGGCGTAAGCATCAGCGAGGTCGGCGCTATATGCGTCTCCCCTTCGACCACCTTGGAGACCTCTCGAAGTTCGAGCACGCCTCGTTCCACTCCCCGTTTTTCTTTCCGGGTATGCGCAGGAACGCGAGGCCGTGCAAGGCGATTTGGCATTGGCGCGGTGGCTTTGTTCCCTTGCGTCGAAAGGCTAGTCTTGCGCGCATGAGCGGATGGAAAGGCGCATCGTGGCGGCTGACGGGGCTGCTGGCCCTGATCGTGGCGGCCCCAGGGAAAGCGCTGCCGCAAGACCGCCCGCCGCGCTCGGAAATTCCGATCCGTGAGGTGAGGTTGAGCGACGGGGTTCGACGCTATGGCATCCCGATGACCATAGGCGGGACCGAGGTGCTGGCCGGCATCGACACCGGCGCGGCGGGCCTGCGGGTGATGCCGGACGCCATTCCCGCCGGCGCCGCGAGGGGGAGCGCGGCGGCGGAATTCTACAATTTCGGTTCCGGCACGCGGCTCGACGGCGTGGCGGGGCGGGCCGATATCAGGATCGGCGCGCTGTCCGGATCGAGTTCGCTGCACCTGGTCAACAAAGCCGGTTGCATCGCCAGCCGCCCCGGTTGTCCCGGGACTCTGGGCCTTGGTTACGGCTTTCTCGGTGACGGACTGCCGAGAGAGGGATTTCGCGTCCTGCTCGGCGCAAACATGGGCCGCACCACGATCGACAATCCGCTTATCGCCGTCGGCGCGCGCCGCTGGATCATCGAACTGCCCAGGCCCGGCGACACGGCGCCCGGGAGACTGGTCATCAATCCGAGCGATGAGGAGATCAAAGACTTCGTGATGTTACGTCTGGTCGGCGGCTTTCGCGAGGAGGAGGGCGGGGGGCTTCACGATTCCGTCCAGGGCTGCCTGACCAGCGAGACCAGCCGGTCGCGGGCCTGCGGACCTGTCGCGCTCGACACCGGCGCCTATTCGGTGCGGGTGCTGAACAGCAGCCTCGGCCAGACGCCCTGGCCCAGCGGGGCGCCCATGACTCTGGAGTTCACCGATGAAACCCGCAGGGCAGCCGTCACGGTCCGTATGGTCGTTGGCCGGGAGATGCAGTCGCTGTTCTACGGAACCGCGCCGCGGCGCGAGACCATCATTGAAGCCGGCGTCGCCCCCTATTTCGCCTATACGGTGCTTTACGACCCCGTCCGTCGGATGATGGGGTTCAAGGTGCGAGCCCCGTTCGATGGCGGCCCGGCCGGGAATCCGCCGCCACCCTGACCGCCCTCATTATGGCGCATTGCGCGCCTAGGGCTGGAAGGTCCATATGTCAGCCGAACGACTCAGGCCACCAGAGACCGGAGCCGCCTTTTGCGAAGGGGCGGACGCTTCTGCCCACAATTCGCCGAGCTGAACACCTGGACCCGCGCGGACGTAAGCGCGGGACCGGAACCCTGGTAACCCGCGCCGACCCGCCAGCTCAGCGGCGCACCATGAGAGTCTGTATTGACCCCTGATTCCTCGACCCAAACGCCCTGGCGCCAGATCCTGGCTGCCTATCAGCATCCGAACCATTTCCGTTCGATCCTCGAGATCCTGCTCTCTGTCGGGCCACTGGCCATACTCTGGACCGCAGGATGGTTCGCCACGGCCTTCGGCCTGTGGTGGCTCGCGTTGCTGCTTTCTGTTCCCGCGGCCCTGTTTCTCGTCCGGCTGTTTATGGTGCAGCACGACTGCAGCCACCGCTCTTTCTTTGAGAGCGCGGCGGCCAACGACTGGACCGGCCGGATCATCGGGATTCTGACACTTACGCCGTACCATTGCTGGCGCAGGTCTCACGCCATCCACCACGCCTCGTCGGGCAATCTCGATCATCGCGGACTGGGCGACATCCTGACGCTCACGACCGATGAATACCGTGCCCTGCCGTTCTGGAGGCGGCTTGGCTACCGCCTGTTTCGTCACCCGCTCGTGCTGTTCGGCCTCGGCCCCGCCTACGTGTTTCTCATCGAGCAGCGTTTTCCATCCGGTCTTGGGCACGAGGGCTGGCGTCCCTGGCTCAGCGCCATGGCCACGAATCTTGCCATAGCCCTCCTGGTCTTTCTGGCCATCGCCCTGGGAGGCTGGAAAGGCTTGCTGCTCGTTCATCTCCCTACGCTGCTGATCGCCGCGACGATCGGGGTCTGGCTGTTCTACGTCCAGCACCAGTTCGAAGGCGCCTACTGGGCGCGCCGCGCCGATGGCTGGAACCTGGCCGACGCCGCCCTGCAAGGCAGCTCGCACTATGACCTGCCGCCGGTCCTGCGCTGGTTCACGGCCAATATCGGCGTCCACCACGTCCACCACCTGGCCAGCCGTATTCCGTCATATCGCCTGCAGGCGGTCCTCAAGGATCACCCTGAATTGCGCGAGGTCAGTCGTCTTGGCCTGCTGGAAAGTCTTCGATGCCCGGGCCTTGCTCTGTGGGACGAGGCGAGCGGGCGGTTGGTGTCTTTCAAGGAGCACCGCCGATCGGAACGTCGGCTAAAATGGCCCGCCCTGGCGCACGCGACCGCCTAGGGACCGACGTCAGTCGCCGTGGCTGGCGCGACTTCCCGCTTCATCGGCAGGGCCATTTCCAGCGCTGACGCGAGCTTTTCGTCCCAACCGTACACGTCGGGGCGATAGGCGATGACACCCGCCGGGTCGAGGAACGCCGTGTGATAAAAGACGCGCACTGGAAGCGCCGCGCCGAGCGGCACGGTGGCTGTGGCCTCCCTGGCCAGTTTGGCCTCGAAGTCGGCCGTCTTGCCATGCTCGCCTGCCAGAAGCCGGGCAAAGCCGAGCGCGTCGTCGACCCGCACGCAGCCATGGCTCAGATGCCGCTCGTTGGCTTGAAAAGCCGCCTTTGATGGGGTGTCGTGCAGATAGATCGCGTAGGGGTCTTCCATGTTGAATTTCACCCGTCCGAGCGCGGATTTTGGCCCGGGGCGCTGAACCAGCCGGCCGCCGGTGACATACATGTCGTTGGCCGCCAGGTAGCCGGCGCCCTTGGGCAGAATCTCCTTCGCCGCAATCCCCGCCGGAACGTTCCAGGGCGGATTGACCACCAGATCGTCGAAACTGCTCTCGAGATTGGGCGTTGGGGTGGCGCGCTTGCCGGTGATCACCCGGCGGATCTCCACGAGCGCATTGTCACGAAAATAGCTGAGCGTGCTGGCGGCGGTGTTCACGTCGATCCGCGTTTCCGGCGGAGCGTGGTTCAGCCACCGGCGGGATTCGAGATTGAGGGCGATCTGGCGGGCGCGATCAGCGGGGCCGGCATTCATGACGGCAATGGTGCCGGCGCCCAGGACGCCGTCGGCGTTGATGCCCTGGCGGTTCTGGAACAGCTTGACGGCCTCGACCAGGTTCTCACCGTACAGTGGCGGCAGAGCTGTAACAGGGGCCGCAGGATCAGGCGGCGGCGGGGCCAGCAGATAGCCGCCGTCGATCAGGGCCTGAACGATCTGGGGAATGCGAGGGTCGGTCTGGCCGGGTTTGATCGCCTTGCCGGTGGCGATCGCCAGGGGCTGGGCCAGTTTGGCCTGCTCCAGCATACGCAAATAGGTTTCGGACAGGGCCACATATTCCTCGTCCTGCGGCGGCAGGCTGGCGAGCCAGTCGGCGAGCCGGCGCTTGTCCAGCGCCACGCTGAGGGTCGCGTCCACACTGAAAGTGTTGCGCTTGAGCGCGAAGATTTCAAACACCGTGGCCGGGTTGATCAACCCGTGCGCCAGGATGTCGCCATAGGCCAATGCCGTTTGAGTAAGCGCGATTTCACGTGCGGTTGTATCTTCGACAGCGATATCCGCGGTCAGGCGGGCGGGGTCGACGCCGTGACGAGGCAAATCCTTCACGGCGGTTTGTAGCTGGGCGGCCGATTGCGCGGTCCAGGCAGGCCGCCAGGCGCGCGCCTCGTAGAATGCCCGAACGCGCGCGTCGAGCTGTGCGCCTTGCAGAGCCTCAGGCGTAGCCTGAACCCAGTTGGGCGCAGGCGCGGCGGCGGCTTGTCCCGGAGCGGCCGGAGGCTTTCCCGGCGAAGGGCTGCAGCCAAGCAACAGGGCGGAAAGGGCGGCGACTGCGAAGGGGCGCGGTGTTACAAGCTGGACGGTCATCTTGCCTTAACGCGGTAGTCGGGGTTTGGTGCGACAAATTCGCCGCCGGGCTTTTTTCGGACACGTTCGGTGATCAGATGGGTTGGCGATGCTGAAACCTCTTTCGATTCTTGTAGTTGCGCTTGTGGCTGGGTCTGTTGCGGCTGCGGCCGCTCTGGCCCCGCGAGCCTCGGCCCGCAGCGGGTCATCGTCATTGACCGAAGTCAATGTCGCGACCGAAGATCAGAGAGCCGCTCCAGTATCGGATTGTTCGGCTCCGGAATTCGTTCAGGCGGCCTCCCGCAACAGCGCTTCGCTCCAGTCTTTGACCTGGTCGCCCTTCGGACGCGCGGAAAAGGGATGGGCGATCTATCAGGAGCATGTCGCCCACGATCTCGATACCTCATGTCAACCGGGCTCGCCCGGATTTGCGGCAGCCCTCGCCCGCTGGCAACAGGACCATCGTCTTCCAGCCAATGGTGAGGCCACCGCCCAGACCCTCGTCGTCTTCAAGACCCGCTGGCAGGATGCCAGGCCCTATGTCGCGCTGCGGGCCAGCGGTGTCTGTCCGGACGCCCCTCCAGAGTCGATGCTGACGACTCTGAACGCCCGCGAGGGCTACAAGGGAAAGTCCATCCAGTTGAAGAATGACGTCGCCGGCGCCTATCGCCGGATGGTCACGGTGGCCCGCGCCGAGGTTCCCGAACTGGCAGCCGACCCAGAGATGCTGTCGATCTTCTCAGGCTACCGCAGTCCGGCCTATGACGCCGCCCGCTGCGCGAGGGATCACAACTGTGGCGGCGCCGAGCGGGCGACGTGCTCAGTGCATCGCACCGCGACGGCGTTCGATCTCGTGGTCGGTTCGGCCCCTGGTTTTCCGGTGGATTCCAGCGCTGACGCCAACCGGCTCTTCCAGTCGCGGACGCCCGCCTATCGCTGGCTGGTGGCCAATGCAGGCCGCTTCGGCTTTATCAACTACGCCTTTGAGCCCTGGCACTGGGAGTGGGTGGGCGAGCCCGCCCGTAACGGTCAGATCGCCACCATCGAGGTCGGCGCGCGTTAGGAGTTCATGCTCTGTAACCGACGCTCACCCTAACCCCCACCCGGCCCGTGAATTCCGCCCGGCATTTCATGGCGCGCGCGGTGCACGGATTTGCCCTCGGTGTTTCGCCATCGCTAACCCTCGTCCCCCTCGTTCCAGGGTTTGGGAAGCTGATGCTCGTAGAAGATTCCGAAGCGCATCGCCTCAGACCCGCTCGACGGCGGGAACGTGGCTCATGCTGCGCGTCTGACCCCAGTGCGCGCGCGTCTTGTAATGGAAATGCGGCGGGCGGCTTGAGAGGCGGCGAGTGGCGAGCCACAGCCGTTTCAAATGCCGCTTCTTGCCCGACGCGGCGTCGTCTTCGTAGGCGCTGCGCCCATGCAGCACGTGATAGTTGTTGATGAACTGCATCACCCCCGGCTGCAGGTCCATGTAGACGTTGAAGTCCGGATCGCGGGCCATCTGGGACATGGTGTCGATCGCCTCACGCTGGAGGGCGGTAAGGCGCGGCGTCTCGGGGTATTTCTGGCTGGACTTGATGTACTGGGGGATGAACTTGACGAAGAGACGGTCCTCGAACTCGGTGAAGACCGGCTGCATGTAATAGGGCTTGCCGCCCTTCGGCTGCTCACCCCGATGATCCCAGGGGAATTTTTCATAAAGAACTTCAACAAGATCGGGCCGGGTCTTCACCAGCTCATTGTAGATGGCGACCACATTGGCCACGCACGACAGGCCGCCGCGCGCCGCGGGGCGCAGGCACATCAGGCCGACCAGGTCCGAGCCGTCGGTGTGATAGTCAAAAGCGATGCCGCCGATCTCGTTGCCGCGCGAATAGGGATCATCCGCCGTCTTGCCCTGGTCGGTGACGTCGCCCAGCAGATGCCCGTGCTTGTTCTGCGGCCAGGGCTCGCCCAGGTGCGCGCCGATGCCCCAGTAGATCAGGGTGAGTTCGTCATCGGAGTAGCGCGAGGCGTCGAGGCCGGCGATCCGCACAAAGCCGCGCCCGTCGATCAGTTCGCGCTCGACCTCGGCGAGCTTGGGAACCAGGCCCGAGAGCGGGAACTCGTCCCGGCTTACATCGAGGATATCGAGGCCGCCGGCCTGGACCGACCGCACGGCCGCGTCGATCTCAGCCTGGTCGGCGTCATCCAGCTGCAGGGTCCACGCCGCCGGATCGGCTACGTCGGCCGCGCGCCAGTTCACGTGGGTGTCGAGCGGTTTCGGCTGGAAGGTCATGAGCGCGCCCCCGGTGGTCTTGTTTTGCGGGATGTTAGGGCGCCGAAGGGGAGGGCGCCACCCCGCCGCCATCGATGCTCAATCCCGGACTCTGTGGGTTCCAACAGTCCATTTGACGGTCTTCAGGCGCAGGCGTACCATCGCTGCGGAACAAGAGCAGGGAGTACGCCGATGAGGGCTGTCCCAGTGGTGTTCGCGGCCGCGGCGATTGTAGCGGCGCTTGGTGTGGGAACACCCGCTCGAACCCAGGTCAAGGTGGTCGGCGGTCCGTTCGCGACAACCTGCGCGGCGTTGGCCATCGGCGGCGCCAAGATGGTCGAGGCGGTCGAGATTTGCACCCGCGCCATCGACTACGACACCGGCCTGTCCAGCCAGGACGCGGCCAAAACCCTGGTCAACCGGGGCGTTATCCAGATGAGGCGCGGGCAGCTATCCGACGCCGAGAAAGATTTCGCCGCCGCCCAGAGCACCATGCCCCAGTTGGCGGAAATCTACATCAATCGCGGCGTCTCCCTGATCAGGCAGGGCAAATGGCGCGAGGCGCTGGTCCAGCTTGACCGGGGAATCCTGCTGAACCCGTGGGAGCCGGAAAAGGCCTATTTCAACCGGGCGCTGGCGCGTGAGGCGCTGGGAGACCTGGTGGGCGCCCGGGCCGACTTTTCCAAGGCCGCCGAACTCAAGCCGGACTGGATGCGTCCGGTGATCGAGCTGAGGCGCTATCCGACGACCCTGAGCGCGCGCTGAGCGGCGGAACAGGTCTGGCGGAGACGCAGGGATTCGAACCCTGGATACCCCTTACAGGGTATGACGATTTAGCAAACCGTTGCCTTCAGCCACTCGGCCACGTCTCCGGCAGGCGCGGTGTTTGCCCCCGCGGCCCGGCCCGGTCAATCCCCGCTAGCCCCGCCTGATCGAATTGCCCCCATCCACCACGATGACATCGCCCACCACATAGTCGCCGGCCTTTGAGGCCAGGAAGATCGCCGCCCCCGCCATGTCTTCGGCGATACCCACCCGGCCCGAGGGCGTGCGGGCGGCGACCGCGTCAGCCTGGTCGCGGGCGATGGTGTTCATGTCAGAGGGAAACGGGCCCGGCGCGATAGCCGAGCAGATGATGTTGTCTTCGGTCAGCCGCAGCGCCATGCGCCGGGTCAGGTGGATCAGACCGGCCTTGGAGGCTGCGTAGGGGTAGGTCTCCTGCATGTTGACGGAAAGCCCGTCGATAGAGGCGACATTGATGACTTTGGCCGGGCGGTTTTTGGTCGCGGCGGCGCGCAGCAGCGGCAGAAGGGCCTGGGTGAGGAAGAAGGGGGACTTCATGTTGAGGTCGACGACCTTGTCCCAACCGCTTTCCGGGAACTCGTCGATGGGCGCCATCCAGGCAGCGCCGGCGTTGTTGATCAGGATGTCGAGCTTGGTCTCGCGTTTTGCGATCTCGGCAGCAAGCGCCTTGCAGCCTGCGACGGTGGAGACATCGATCGGCAGGGAGGTGACATCGCCGCCCATATTGCGCAGCTCTGCGGCCGTGGCGTCGCACTGGGCGGCCTTGCGGGCCGAGATGTAGAGTTTGACGCCCGCGGCGATGTAACCCTCGGCGATCATCCGGCCGATGCCGCGTGAGCCGCCGGTGATGAGGGCGACGCGGCCCTTGAGCGAGAAGAGTTCCTGAACGTCCATGATGGGTTTCCCGTCAAACAATTGTTTGACGGCGTCTTAGCGGCGGTAAGGAGAGAGCGCCAGCGGCGGGTTACGAGCGGCCGACGCCCGCCGTGCGGGTGTCGTCGGCAAGGGTGTCGCCGGGATATTCGGCGTCCATCAACCTCAACAGGCGCGCGCGGGCGCGGTTGACCCGGCTCTTCATTGTGCCGAGCGCGCAGCCGCAGATCTCGGCGGCCTCTTCGTAAGTGAGACCGGCGCCGCCAACCAGCACCAACGCCTCGCGGTGTTCGGCCGGAAGCTGACGTAGCGCGGCCTCAAGCGTGGTCACCGCCATGTGCCAGTCCTGGTCGGCCGGGCTGATCAGGGTGGCGGCGAAAACGCCATCCTCGTCGCGCACCTCGCGGCGGCGGCGAGACAGGCTTGTGTAGTAGGTGTTGCGCAGGATGGTGAAGAGCCAGGCCCGAAGGTTCGAGCCCATCTGGTACTTGTCCTGGTTCATCCAGGCCTTGATCAGGGTGTCCTGCACCAGGTCGTCCGCATCCGAGGCGTTGTGGCTGAGCGACCAGGCGAAGGCCCTAAGCGCCGGGATCAGCGCGATGACATCGCCGCGCCAACTGGCCGCCGTTCCGGTCATTGAACAGGCGCTCTGGACGCACGACTGCTTTGATCGTTCAAGGCGAACCCCGACTAAAAGCGCTGGCCGTCTCCAGCCTTGATTGAACGCGCTCGCCTAAGGCGCGTTCCGGGCGGCCTCGCCAAATTCCTCCACCGGCGGAGCGCCAGGATGGCAGTCGCACTCGCGCGGACGCAGCCAGGCGTCGAGGTCGGAAAGAGCGCGCAAGGCGATCGCCCGCCGCCGGGCCGAGCCCGCGTCCTTGCGCGCCGCCCGCTTGCCGCCTTCGATCGGCGGGGCCTCGATGGGCGGAAGAAGGCCGAAATTGATGTTCATCGGCTGGAACTTGCTGCCGATCATGTGGCCGCCGGTGATGTGGGCGATCAGGGCGCCGTGCGCGGTGGTGGGCGGCGGAGGGTCGCGCTGAAGGCCCAGCCGCTCGGCGGCGGCCAGCCGTCCCGCGATCAGGCCGGTTGCGGCGCTTTCCACATAGCCCTCGACGCCAGTGATCTGGCCGGCGAAGCGCAGGCGCGGGTCGGCCTTCAGACGCAGCTGATCGTCAAGCAATCTGGGGCTGTTCAGGAAAGTGTTGCGGTGCAGGCCGCCCAGGCGGGCGAAGGCGGCGTTCTGCAGGCCCGGGATCATGCGGAAGACGTCCGCCTGGACGCCGTGCTTCAGCTTCGTCTGGAAGCCGACCATGTTGTAGAGCGTGCCCAGAGCATTGTCCTGGCGCAGCTGGACGACGGCATAGGCCTTGGTCTGCGGGTCGTGTTCGTTGGTCAGGCCGAACGGCTTCATCGGTCCATGGCGCAGCGTCTCGCGGCCGCGCTCGGCCATCACCTCGATGGGCAGGCAGCCGTCGAAATAGGGGACGTGCTCCCAGTCCTTGAATTCCGCCTTGGGTCCGTCGATCAAGGCATCGACGAAGGCCTCGTACTGGGCCCGGTCCAGAGGGCAGTTTATGTAGGCGGCGGCGTCTCCACCCGGGCCTTCCTTGTCATAGCGCGACTGGCGCCAGGCCACGCTCATGTCGATGCTGTCGGTGTGAACAATGGGGGCTATGGCGTCAAAGAAGCTCAGGGACTCCTCGCCGGTCAGGTACAGGATAGCCTCGGCCAGAGCCGGAGAGGTGAGGGGGCCGGTGGCGATGATCACCTGGTCCCAGTCGGCAGGGGGCAGGCCGGCGATCTCCCCGCGTTCGACGGTGATCAGCGGATGGGATTCGATCACCGCCGTGACACCCTCTGAGAAGGCTTCCCGGTCGACGGCCAGCGCTCCGCCGGCGGGCACCTGGTAGGCGTCGGCCGCGGCCATGATCACCGAACCCAGCCGTCGCATCTCGGCGTGCAGCAGGCCGACGGCGTTGTTTTCCCAATCATCGGACCGGAATGAGTTGGAGCAGACCAGTTCGGCCAGGCCCTCGGTCTGGTGGGCGTCGGTTTTGCGGATCGGCCGCATTTCGTGCAGCACGGCAGGAACACCGGCCTGGGCGATCTGCCAGGCCGCCTCGCTGCCGGCGAGGCCGCCGCCGATGATGTGGATGGGTGAAGTCGACATTTGCCGACCTCTTAGCGCAGGCGGCGGCCGCGCGCACCCGCCCTTGCGGTGTTCGGCTGGCGCAGGCGCGATGCGGGTGTATGGTGCGAGGGAAGCAGATTCCAGGAACGCGCCTCCGGGGGGAGATCGCGATGCAGAAAGCCAGTCTGCCGCCGGCTGTTGGAGCAGGGTTTTCGTTGAGCCGGCGCGAGCCACTGTCTGTTCTGGCCTGGGGCCTATCAAATCATCGCCGGTGCGCGCGACGCACAGTCGGGCGAGGTCTTCAGTTGGGCGGCGGCGAGTTCTGGTCGAAAGGCGGGTCCGGTGTGCAAGATTGATGATCTCACGCCTGGCTACTGTGGCGGAACGGTCGTGAATAGGGGGGTGGGTAGATGAACGAGTTCTCGGCGGTGTCCGTGGCGACAAGCGGTTTCCAGTTGATGCGCAGCCGCCCTGGAACGGTGGCCGCGTGGATCGGCGCGCAGTTCCTGCTGATCGTGGTGTGCGGGGTTTTGGTTGTCGCGGTTCTGGCGCCGGTGTTCGCGCCTCTTGCGGGCGCGTTCATGGAGACGATGAATTTGAATTCCGGCGCCGAGGATCGCCTGGGTCAGCTGGTTCTCGCTCGGTTGCCCCTTCTTATCGGGCTTTACCTGGTCTTTCTGGTGCTCGCCCTGGTCGTTACGACCGTCTTCAATTGCGCGATCCTGCGGGCGGTTCTTCGGCCCGAAGAAAGCGGGGCGGCCTATTTGCGCCTGGGCGGGGACGAGATGCGGGTTTTGGGCGCCCAGCTTGTCTATGCGCTCATGTATCTGGCCGGTTTTGGCGTGGTGGGGTTTGCCGTTTTCATGCTCGCCATAGCCGTCGGATCGATGGCGTGGCTGGTCTATTTTTTGGCGATTGTGGGGGGTATCGTTGGAGCGATCTTCCTGGCTGTTCGATTGTCGTTGGTAATGGTCCAGACCTTTTTCGAGGGCCGCATTCAGCTTTTCGGTTCGTGGACTCTGACAGCGGGGCGTTTCTGGCCGCTGCTGGGCGCCTATCTGCTTACCTTCGTTTTCATGATTGTGATTTCGATCGTCGGCAGTGTGATCACCCAGATTTTCGGTGCGGCTTTCGCGGGATCGGCGGCCAGCTCCATGGCCGGGCTTTCCTCGGGCGAGACCCCTGATGTGGGCGCACTTCTCGGCGTTCTGGCGCCGCTGTTCGTGATCTCGATCATCATCAGTGCGATCACCAACGCGATCGGTAATGTGCTTATGGTTTCCGCCACCGCGTCGGCCTACAGGGCGGTGAGCCCAGCGTTTGTATCCGAAGTCTTTTGAGGCCTGCCATGAGCGAATTTTCCCCGACCGATTCCGCACTCGAAGGTTTCCGTCTGGCCCGCGAGCACCCGTCGGCCATGGGGATCTGGGCTGTGATCAGCCTGGTCCTGAGTCTCATCACCTACGCGCTCCTGCTTTCCGCGGCCGGCCCGCAGGTCGCGGCGTTGATGGATATCGTCACCAAGGCCCAGACCACGCCTGGCGCCCCGCCCCCGGACCCGGAAGCGATGGCCGCGCTGGTCAACGCCATGGGCACGGCGTTGCTGCCGATCTATCCGGCCATGCTGGGGATTTCCCTGGTTGCCAATGCGGTGCTCAGCGGCGCCAACATGCGCATGGTCCTGAGGCCGGAGGATCGCTCGCCGGGTTATCTTCGGTTCGGCGGCGATGAATTGCGCATTCTGGCCGTGATGATGGTCAAACTGATCATCTTCTTCGGTCTCACCATTGTCGGCTCCCTGCTGATGGGGCTCTCCGCCGGGCTTTTGGGCGTAGCGGGCGTGTTGCTGGCGTTGCTGCTTTTCTTTGCCCTGATTGCGGCCGCGGTGGTGATCGCCGTGCGGCTGTCTCTGGCGACGCCACAGACCTTCGCCGAGCGGAGGATCATGCTCTTCCAGAGCTGGGGCCTGACGGCCGGGAAGTTCGGGCCGTTGCTGGGCTGCTATCTGCTGACCCTGGTTCTGATCATCGTGGTGGCGATCGTCGGAAGCCTGGCGACCGCGGCCATAACCGCTGTCATCGGCATGATCGCGGGCGCCCCCCCGAAGGTCGACTTCAGCTCGGTGCAGGCGTTCTTCACGCCCCTGCAGGTGGTCAATCTGGTGATCGGATCGGTGATCGGGGCGCTGACCCTGGCGATCAAGGGCTCACCGCCAGCGGTGATCTATCAGCGGCTGACCGGCGGCGGAAACCAGGCGATCTTTTCCTGAACCTGCGATCAGGCGCTGGCTTTAATCCGGCCGCTCCGGCGTTCGGCGTGGCGCTCGAGGACGTCCTTCAGATAGCGGCCGGTCCAGCTTTCGGGGATGCGCGCCACCTGTTCGGGTGTGCCCGAGCCAACGATCTCGCCGCCCCCGTCGCCGCCCTCGGGGCCGAAGTCGACGAGCCAGTCAGCGGTTTTCACCACATCGAGATTGTGCTCGATCACCACCACGGTGTTTCCGGCGTCGACGAGTTGGTGCAGCACCTCGAGCAGTTTGCGCACGTCTTCGAAATGCAGGCCCGTGGTCGGCTCGTCGAGGATGTAGAGCGTGCGGCCGGTGGCGCGTTTCGAGAGTTCCTTGGACAGTTTCACCCGCTGGGCCTCGCCGCCGGACAGGGTGGTCGCCTGCTGGCCGACGTGGATGTAGCCCAGGCCCACGCGCTTCAGCGTTTCCATCTTGTCGCGGATCGGCGGCACGGCCTTGAAGAAGGTGGCGGCTTCCTCGACTGTCATGTCAAGAACGTCGGCTATGCTCTTGCCCTTGAACAGGATTTCCAGAGTTTCCCGGTTGTACCGGCGGCCCTTGCAGACATCGCAGGTGACATAGATGTCGGGCAGGAAGTGCATCTCGATCTTGATCAGCCCATCGCCCTGGCAGGCCTCACAGCGGCCGCCCTTGACGTTGAAGGAAAAGCGCCCGGGGCCGTAACCGCGCGCCTTGGCTTCAGGCAGCCCTGCATACCAGTCGCGGATGTGGCCGAACGAGCCGGTGTAGGTGGCCGGGTTCGAGCGCGGGGTGCGGCCGATGGGTGACTGGTCGATGTCGATGACCTTGTCGAAGTTTTCCAGGCCCTCGATGCGGTCGTGGCTGGCCGGGGCGTCGGAGGCGTTGTTCAGCCGGCGGGCGGCGGCCTTGTAGAGGGTCTCGATGGTGAAGGTCGATTTGCCGCCGCCGGAGACCCCGGTGATGCAGGTGAAGGTGCCGACGGGGATTTCGCCAGTGACGCCTTTCAGGTTGTTGCCGCGCGCGCCGATGACCCGCAGAACCTTGGTCTTTGAGACCGGCCGGCGCTGGTCAGGGATCTCGATCGCCCGCGCGCCGGTCAGGTACTGGCCGGTGATGGATTTTTCCGAAGCCATAATGTCGGCGGGTGTGCCTTCAGCAACGACGTGGCCGCCATGGATGCCGGCGGCCGGACCCATGTCGATGACATGGTCGGCGGTGAGGATGGCTTCCTCGTCGTGCTCGACGACGAGCACGGAATTGCCGAGGTCGCGCAAGCCCTTGAGGCTGGTCAGCAGGCGCGAGTTGTCGCGCTGGTGCAGGCCGATCGAAGGCTCGTCAAGCACATAGAGCACGCCCGTCAGACCCGAACCGATCTGGCTCGCCAGGCGGATGCGCTGGCTCTCGCCGCCCGACAGCGTGCCCGAGGCGCGGGCGAGGTTGAGATAGTTTAGACCCACATCGACCAGGAAACGCAGGCGGTTGTTGATCTCTTTCAGAATGCGGGCGGCGATCTCGATCTGCTTGGCGTTCAGCGAGCTTTCCAGTCCGGTGAACCAGTCGCGGGCCTGGTTGATCGAATAGCTTGAGACCTCGGCCACATCCTTGCCCGCGATCCTGACCGCCAGGGCCTCGGGCTTCAGGCGTTTGCCGCCGCAGGCTTCACAAGGCGTTTCGGACTGGTAGCGGCCCAGTTCCTCGCGGATCCAGGCCGAGTCCGTATCACGCCAGCGGCGTTCGAGGTTAGGCAGGACGCCCTCGAAGGTCTTGTTGACCTCATATCGGCGGGCGTTGTCGTCATAGACGAACTGGATTTTCTCGGCGCCCGAGCCCTGCAGGATGACCTGATGGGCGACCTCCGGCAGCTTCCACCAGGGCTCGTCCATCGAAAAACCATAGTGGCGGGCGAGCGCCTGCAGGGTCTGGGTGTATAGCGGGCTCGGGCCCCGGGCCCAGGGCGCGACCGCGCCCTTGTGCAGGGTCTTGTCCTTGTCGGGCACGACCATGTCGGCGTCGAACTTGAGCTTCTGGCCCAGGCCGTCGCAGACCGGACAGGCGCCGGCCGGATTGTTGAACGAGAACAGCCTCGGCTCAATCTCGGCGATGGTGAAGCCGGAGACCGGGCAGGCAAAGCGTTCGGAAAACAGCAGTCTCTGGGGCTCGGTTTCGCCATCGGCCAGATCGGCGAATTCGGCCATGGCCAGTCCGTCGGACAGCCGCAGCGCCTGCTCCAGGCTGTCGGCCAGGCGGGTCTGCAGGTCGGGTTTGACCACCAGCCGGTCGACGACGATGTCGATGTCGTGCTTGAACTTCTTGTCGAGAACCGGCGCGTCCTCGATGGCGTAGAAGGCGCCGTCGATCTTGACCCGCTGATAGCCGGCGCGCTGCCACTCAGCCATTTCCTTGCGGTATTCGCCCTTGCGGTCGCGGACCACCGGGGCGAGCAGCAGCAGGCGCGTGCCCTCGGGCAGGGCCATGATGCGGTCGACCATCATGCTGATGGTCTGCTTTTCGATGGGCAGGCCAGTAGTCGGCGAATAGGCGATGCCGACGCGGGCCCAGAGCAGGCGCATGTAGTCGTGGATTTCGGTCACCGTGCCGACGGTGGAGCGCGGATTGCGGCTGGTGGTGCGCTGTTCGATGGAGATGGCCGGCGACAGGCCCTCGATCAAATCAACGTCCGGCTTGCTCATCAGTTCGAGGAACTGGCGGGCATAGGCCGAGAGGCTCTCCACATAGCGCCGCTGGCCCTCGGCATAGATGGTGTCGAACGCCAGCGAGGATTTGCCGGACCCGGAAAGGCCCGTGATCACCACGAGCTCGCCCCTGGGGATGTCAACGTTGACGTCCTTCAGATTGTGCTCGCGCGCGCCACGCACGCGGATGAAATTCAGCTGTTCGGCCATGGTCTCGAAGCTAACGCGTGAAGCCGGCCGATGGGCCAGACGGTCATTCTATGTAGTGCCGGGAGTCGACAATTGGCACAAGAACATTTAGCGAACAAGAAAATCCTCGGTTTCAAATATTCCAAAAAGGAATATCATTCTTGGCATGGCTTGTGTCCTTCGAACTACATGCAGTCAGGCAAATCCGCACCTGGCCTCGCCAGCGAAGAGATCGCCTGGAAGAGGTTGTCCAGCAACTCGTCGACGTCGGACCGTTGGCCTGTGTCTCCGCCCCAGGCGCGGTGAGCTGGGAAGACGTTCAGGTTCGGATCATTCGCACCGGCTTTGCGTCTTTTCACGGCGGGGCCTACGGCCTGCGCCTGGAGATCCATCCAGGCCGGGCTTTGGTGATCAGAGAGGTGGAGTTCTATGAGTAAGCCGCCGGGCGTTGAGGAGCAGCCACTCGACCTCGGAGATGAGTTCGAGCCCAATCCCGCAATTCCTGGGACCTATTTTTGGCGCCCCAAACACACGCCTGAGGAAGAAGTCGAGATCGCCGCCGGGTCAGAGGAACTGGGGAGGACGCAATCCCTGTTGAGGGCCATTCGGGACAAACTTGATCTCACTCAGGATGAGATGGCCGCCATCCTCGGCATAACTCAATCCAGCGTCTCCAAGCTCGAGTCGAAGAACGATCCGCCAATGAAAATCCTTCGCCGCCTGGTAGAACGCAGGGGCGGGCGGCTCAAGCTTGTGGTCGAGATGAACGGTGAAGACCTGGAGTGGCCGTTTCTCTAAATAACCTTGACGTGGACATCGATCGGCTCAGGTTGGCGACAGCGGACGAAGAGCTGCGCTGAGGAGACGTTATGACCACACGGCGAACAATTCTGGCGGGCGCCGCGGCGCTGGCGACGGCGCCTCGGGCGTGGGCGCAGGCGCGGACGCTATATTGGCCCACCGCCACCGAGTGGGCCACGAGCGACCCGAAGGCCGCCGGGTTCGATCCGGCCAGACTTGACGCGGCGGTCAAGGCGGCCATCGCCGACGGCAGCACCAGCGTCATGGTGCTGCGTGACGGAAAGATCGTGAATGAGACCTACGGGACGGGCGGGGGCGCTACGGTCAGCCGGGAGATCGCTTCGGCCGGCAAGTCGATGGTTTCCGTTCTGACCGGCTGTGCGCTGGACGACGGCAAGATCAAGAGCCTTGGCCAGTCGGGAGCGGACTTCTTTCCGCAGTGGAAGGGCACGCCGAAGGAAGCGATCACGGTCAAGCACCTGATCAGCATGACCAGCGGGCTCGACGACGCGGGCCTGGCGGTGCGCAATGTCATGGGCGACCAGGCGGCGATCAATGCGGCGACGCCCCTGATCAATCCGCCGGGGACACGCTGGCTCTACAACACGCCGGTCTATCACCTTATGTTCCACCTGGTGGCGCGGGCGGCCGGTGAGCCCTTCGAGGCCTACGCCAAGCGCAAGCTGCTCGATCCCCTGGGCATGACGTCGACCTGGCTGATGAACAAGGGCCGAGACGCGGCCGGCAAGGAAGTCACCAACTATTATACCGGCATCTGCAAGGCGCGCGACCTCGCCCGGTTCGGCATGATGGCGCTGGGCGGCGGAAGCTGGAACGGACGCACGGTGGTCAGCTCAAGCTACTTCAAGGCCGCCACCAGCCCCTCGCAGGACCTCAATCCCGCCTACGGTTATCTGTGGTGGGAGAACGCCAGGCCCGGCCGGGCGGCGGCGGCCGGGGCCGCGGCGGCTGCGGCGCCGCCCCGCTACCTGTTCGGCGGTTCGCCCGTCGACACCTTCGCGGCCCTGGGCGCCGCCGGCCAGAATGTCGTCGTGGTTCCCTCGGCGGGATTGGTGATTGTGCGTCAGGGGACAGCCCCGTCTGGTCCCGCCAGTCAGGCCGGTCTGACCGCCGCGGTGATCGCCGCCATGGACACCCCCCCGGCGGTGGTTCGCAATGCAGGACAAGCACAGGTTCCCACACCGGCCGGGTGAGGCTATGGCATGGCCTCAGAATCTTCCGGAGCCCAAGATGCAACGCGCGCTTAGCGTAACCCGCGCCGACTTCCCCGAATGGTACCAGGCCGTCGTGCGTGAAGCCGACATGGCCGAGAACTCGCCCGTGCGCGGGGCGATGATCATCAAGCCGTGGGGCTACGGCGTCTGGGAACTGATCCAGAAGGACCTTGACCGGCGCATCAAGGAAACCGGGCACGACAACTGCTATTTCCCGCTGTTCATCCCGATGAGCTTCATCGCCAAGGAAGCTGGCCACGTCGAAGGCTTCGCCAAGGAAATGGCGGTGGTCACCCACCACCGGCTGAAGATGATCGACGGCAAGCTGGCCGTGGATCCGGACGCCAAGCTGGAAGAGCCGCTGATCATCCGCCCGACGAGCGAAACCATCATCGGCGATGCCTTCTCGCGCTGGATCAAGAGCCACCGCGATTTGCCCATGCTGATCAACCAGTGGGCCAATGTGGTGCGCTGGGAGATGCGCACGCGTCTGTTCCTGCGCACGAGCGAATTCCTCTGGCAGGAAGGCCACACCGCCCACGCCGACGAGGCGGACGCGCGGGCCGAGACGCTGAAGATGCTGGAAGTCTATCGCGACTTTGCCGAGACGACGCTCGCAATGCCCGTGGTGGCCGGCGAAAAGCCCGAGAACGAACGCTTCCCCGGCGCGGTGAACACCTATTCGATCGAAGCGATGATGCAGGACGGCAAGGCGCTGCAGGCTGGCACCTCGCATTACCTCGGCCAGAATTTCGCTCACGCCCAGGAGATCAAATTCCAGAACGATGCCGGTCAGGTGGAATACTGCCACACCACCAGCTGGGGCGTGTCCACCCGTCTGATCGGGGGGGTGATCATGACCCACGGCGACGACGATGGTTTGCGCCTGCCGCCGGCCATCGCGCCGCGCCAGATTGTGGTCGTGCCCATGCTCCGCGACAAGCCCGAGGACGCCGACGTGCTGGCCTATGGCGAGGCGCTGGTGAAGCGGCTGAACGCCCAGACTGCACTGGGCGAGCGCATCCGGGCGCTGATGGATTTGAAATCTATCCGTTCAGGCGAAAAGCGCTGGAACTGGGTGCGGCGCGGCTGCCCCATCATCGTCGAGATCGGCCCCCGCGACGCTGCCGGCGGCCAGGTGACCTTCCTGCGCCGCGATGACCTGCGCGACGGCGACAAGACCAAAAACCAGATGATGGCGCTCGACGAGTTCGTGGCGAAAGCCCCGGCCATGCTGGCCGAGATCCAGGCCAATCTCTACGCCGAGGCCAAGACCCGGCAGGACGCCAATATCGAGGATGGCATCAAGGATTTCGGCGCGCTGTCCGAGTTCTTCGGCGCTGACGAGAGCGCGGCCATGAAGGGCTGGGCGCGTGTGGGTTGGTCGCGGCCTTCAGGCAAGGCGCTGGATGAGATCGACGAGCGACTGAAGACCATGAAGCTGACGCTCCGCAACACCCCGATGGGTCAGGGGCCGGCCAGCGGCAAGTGCGTGTTTACGGGTGCGGACGCGGTCGAAACGGTGCTGGTCGGGCGGGCTTACTAGAACATCACCGTCGATCCGCCCTCCAGGCGCGGCGAAAAGCCGTAGCGGATGAGGATACAGGCGAAGGCGGGCAGGTTGGGCCCCTGGTCGGGCAACCAGCCGCCGGACTGCTTTTCGATGATCTTGTCGCGGCTGGTGATGGTGAAGTCCTGAACCAGCATCTCGGCGTCGGCGGGCGTGCTCATGGCCTTCAGGGTTTCCAGCGCTTCCGGTTTGGACAGGCGCACGACATGGTCCTCGCTCTTGAGCAGCTGCGCCTTGGCTTCTGGCCGGCTCGCCCCCAGTTCAGCGGCCATCGCGCCGACCAGCTCCCTGGCGAGCATGCAGCCGTTCCGGGACGCGCCGTTGCGGCTGTCGATCACCGTGGCCGCCACATAGCGGGGCGCTGCCGCCGTTTCTTCATTGATGGCCTGAACCCAGGCGTCCTGGGGCTGAACGACCGGCGGCGTCTGGGCATGGGCCGCGTCGGCGGCGGCCAAGAGGGCCAGGGCTGTCAGAACTCGGAGTGTGGAACGCATCTCAAATCTCTCAAAGGCCGGATGGACGAGTATCTATCGGTTTTTTGATTGAGCCCATACTTCGACCGCCGCGGCCAGTTTCTCATCGACGATGTGCAGATAGTCGGTCCAGTCGGATAGGCTGGTGAGTTCGCTTTTGCCGTCGGTGATGCCGCGCAGGCCGATCATCGGCAGGCCGAACATCTTCGCCGCCCGGTAAACCGCCCACGACTCCATATCGACCATGTCGGCGGCGATGCCGTCATAGGCGGAACCCGAGACGATGTTGCCACCGGTTGAGATCGAGGCCGCCGGAATTCCCGGGATCGGCGTTTGCAGCGTCACGACCGCGGGCTCGTCGAGAAACGGGGTCACACCGCGTTCAAATCCGAGCGGCGAGGCGTCCATGTCGCGGTAGGCGACGGAGGCGATCTGGTAGACGGCGGCGTGTTCCAGGCGGCGTGATCCGGCCGAGCCCAGCGAGAACACGAGGTCGGGGAGGGTGTCTTTCGCCCTGAGGTCCCCCAGCGCCGCGGCCAAGCTTGCCGCGGCTTCCACCGGCCCGACGCGGGTGATCAACGGCTTGATCAGCCTTTGCAGATGCGGGCCGTACTCCTGCTCCGTCGCCATGACGAACAGGGTTCGCATACCGGCGATTTCGCTCATCGCCGTCACGGCGCGAGCGCTGCCGCAATCAGAGCCTTGTCCAGGCTGACAAGTTCGGCGCCGAGGTTCCTGGAGAGCCAAAGATAGCTGGCGTCGTAAAGGGTAAGACCGGTCTGGCGGGCAAGGTCGACGGCCTGGGGCAAGTCAACCGACGTCTCCTGGACCGCCAGTTGCGGAAGCAGGGCGAACGCGGCGGTCAGGGCAGCCTCCTGGGCGGCATGGCGCCGGCGCTTGACCAGGCAGACATTGGCCAGTTCGAAGGAGAGCAGGGTGGGGGCGATCAGCCGGGCGCCCGCGATGCGCACGGCGATGTCGGGTCCCTCGGGCTCGCCGAACAACAGGGCGGCTAGCGCCGAAGCGTCGACGACCTTAACGGCTGTCACGGGCGGCGCGCAGGATCGCTGCGCTTTCTGAAGGTGTCTCCAGGCCGAGCCGGCGGACTTCGGCCAGAACCTGTTCGGGCGAGGCGATCTGATCCTCCCGGGCGGCGGCCTCGACAATCGCCAATAGCTCGCCCTGCAACGAGCGGTGGTGACGCGCGGCTCTGCGGCGAAGGCCCATCACCACGTGTTCAGGCGCGTTCTTGATGGAGAGGTTCATGATGCCGGTTCCAATATGGCTCCAAATCAGATCAACATATAGCACCGGTGTTCTCCGGTTCAAACCTTGAATCCCCACCCCCGCGCTGCTAAGTGAGCCGGCTCTGGCGATGAGCCACGCGCGCCGGTGGGCCTTACCGCTCCCGGCGCGCTGTTTTCATGGCCGTGTCGTTTAGGAGTGTAGCTCAGCTGGTAGAGCATCGGTCTCCAAAACCGAGGGCCGGGGGTTCGAGTCCCTCCACTCCTGCCAGGGCTATGTAGAATTAGAAGGTCGATACCGCTCTCATGAAAAAACCGCGCCCCACGCGCCCGAAGGCGATCAAGGAACGCGCCGCCCAGACGGCCGCGGTGATCACGCCCTCGTCTCCCGTCGCCGCCGAGGCGACGAAGAAGCCGGGCTGGAATCCCTTCAAGCTGCTGACGGAAACGCGGGCGGAAATCCGCAAGATCAGCTGGACCAGCCGTCGCGAGACCTGGATCACCTCGGTCATGGTGTTCATTATGGTCGGGGTCTGCTCGACCTTTTTCTTCTTCCTCGACAGGCTTCTGTCGGTCGGTACAGCCTCGATCCTGAACCTGGCCACCGCGGGACAATAGAGACCATGAACGCCCAACCCGATACCGCCGCCCCGCTTCCCGCCGGCAACCCGCGCCACAAGTGGTACATCGTCCACGCCTATTCCAACTTCGAAAAGAAGGTGAAGGAACACATCCTCGACCAGGCGAAAGCCCAGGGGCTGGATGACCTGTTCTCCGAAGTGCTGGTGCCGACCGAGGACGTCATCGAAATCCGCCGCGGCCGCAAGGTCAACGCCGAGCGCAAGTTCTTCCCCGGCTATGTACTGGTGAAGATGGAACTGACCGACGAAGCCTACCACCTGATCAAGAACACCCCGAAGGTGACGGGATTCCTCGGGTCGGGCTCCAAGCCCATGCCGGTTTCCGAGCGCGAAGTCGCCCGTATTATCGGCGCCATCGAGGAAGGGGTCGAGCGGCCCAAGCCCACGATCATGTTCGAGATCGGCGAACAGGTTCGCGTCACCGACGGTCCATTCGCCAGCTTCAATGGCAGCGTCGAGGACGTCGACGAGGAACGCCAGCGCCTTAAGGTCACGGTGTCGATCTTTGGACGCGCCACGCCCGTCGAACTGGAATACGGCCAGGTCGAAAAGGTCAGCTAGCTAAAGCTTGACGAAGAGGGGCCGGAGGGCGCTGATAGGCCATCGGCCGGGGGGGAACCCGACTCGGCTGCGTCTTTCAGGGAGACCAAGATGATCCGTATCGCCAAGTTCGCGGCCGCCGCCGCTGGTTTGTTCGCGCTCGCCGCCTGCGCCACCGCCGAGCCGCCCGCGCCCCCGCCGCCGCCACCCC
>CANJME010000003.1 GCA_947475875.1 Caulobacteraceae bacterium
CTCGACGCTGTAACCGCCTGGCGAAGGGCGCATCGATGAGGACCGCTGCGATCCTGGGATTCGTCATGGCGATCTTTGGCGCCACGGCCAGTTCGGCCACCGAGCAGCCGGTCTATTCGGTCGTTGAAAAGACCGGCGCCGTTGAAATCCGCCAGTACGGACCGCGTCTGGCGGCCGAGGCGACGGTCAGCGGCCGGGAAGAATCCGCCCGCAACGACGGCTTTCGCAAGGTTGCAGGCTTCATCTTTGGCGGCAACACAGCCAAGGCCTCCATCGCCATGACTGCTCCGGTGGTTCAGGCCAGCGCCGGGCGATCAGAAAAAATCGCCATGACGGCGCCGGTGGTGCAAACGGCCGACCCGTCCGGCGCCTGGCGCATCCAGTTCATCATGCCGGCCAAATACACGCGCGCAACCCTGCCAGTTCCGACGGATCCGTCCGTGCGTATCGTCGATGTTCCCGCCGAAACCTACGCCGTCATCCGGTTTTCAGGATCGCGCGACGGCAAGGCGGTTTCCCGGCGCACCGCCGAGCTGACCACTGCGCTTGCCGCCGCCGGCTGGCGCGCGACAGGCCAGCCCGTCGCCTGGTTCTACGACCCGCCCTGGACCCTCCCGGCGTTTCGACGCAACGAGGTGGCGGTGACAGTGGAGCGAGCGCTATAGACTTGATGGCTCCGATGCGATTCCGTTTGTTTATGTAATCTGAGACTTGCCGCCCAACCTGTTGTTCATGTTGCGCGGGCGACACAATTGCGTGCGCAAAGGCGGCTAATGGGCCGCGCCATTTCACCCTTTCAAACCGCCCTTCCTATAGGAAATTGAATGTCATTTGCGTGGGCTCTCGCGGCGGCGGCGTTAGCTGCGCAGGATACATCCAACACTACGGTTGCCGCTGCGGCAGACGCTGTTGAGACGGTTAGTTCAAGCGTTACGATCTACGAGTCAGCTTTTTTTGTGCAGTATCGCCCGCAGACGGCTCGGGACATGGTCAGCCGCATTCCGGGTTTTAACCTGGAGAGCGGAGGCGGTGAGGGCCGAGGTGGTCCGCCAGGTTCGGGCGGGAGCAATCGCGGGTTTGGTGCGGGTGGAAACGTGCTCATCGACGGCGCGCGGCCCTCTTCTAAGAGCGATTCTGTGCAAGACGTGCTGGGTCGAATACCGGCTTCATCGGTGCAGCGGATCGAGTTGATCAGGGGCAGCGCCCGCGGCATCGACATGCAGGGCAAGACCGTTGTTGTTAATGTGATCCGCCGCGGGGGCGATGGGGTCAAAGGGGCGGTGTCGGCGCAAACCGGAATAAAGGACGGCGGCGGTTTCAGCCCCGGAGCCCGCCTTGAGCTCCAGAAGCGAACAGGAAAGCATCTGCTTGAGGGCGCCCTCAGCTATAATGGCGATCAGCAGGGCGGAGGGTCGAGTCACCGCGAAGGGATCTATCAGAATGGCGCCCTGCCCATCATCAGTGATCGGACCGTGGCGGGCCGTTTCAACCGTTACGAACTGACGAGCGCGTATGAAGCGCCTTTCGTTGGCGGCAACCTGCGCGCCAATCTGAACGCCAGCCAGAACGCCGGCTCCTCGACCAACCGTGATGTGTATGTCTCGCCAACAGCGTCTGTGGTGCTGGGGGGGTCGAGCAACCACAGCGAGTCGAGAGAATATGGGCTGCAGTATACGCGCCCAGCGTGGCGCGAAATCGAGTTCGAAGGGGCGGCTCTCTATTCCCAGAACGACAGCAGCAGTGATCAAAATCTTGGCGGCAGCATTTTCAGCTCCACAAAGGCCACAACCGAGACGCTTGGGCGTGGGGTTTTGCGGTTTCCGACGCGTGCAGACTTCACCTTCGATATTTCCAGCGAAATGGGGAAGAACACGCTGGAGAGCCGCGCATCGCTGAATGGTCAGCCGATCGGCCAGAACAGCGATATCGGTGTGGAGGAATTACGCGCCGAGACATCTGCCAATCTCCGGTGGCAGGCGCGCCCGAAAATCAGACTTGAGTTTGGCGCTCGTTACGAGACGTCGACAATATCCACCACGGCGGCCGGCTCTGCCAGCAAGGACCTTGCCTATCTGAAGCCCCGCCTTCTTGTATCATGGACGCCAAGTTCGTCCCAGCAGGTCAGCTTCAGGGCCGAAAAGGAGGTCAGTCAGCTTTCATTCAGTGACTATACGGCCTCGGCCCAACTGCAGAATGGCACCACGGTCGGGGGAAACGCCGACATCGTCCCCGATCAATCGACGACCTATGAACTGAACTATCAATGGCGCGCAGGTCGCTCTTCTTACTCGGCGTCCTACACCTATCGTGACCGGCTGGACATTATCGACCGCAACCTGCTGTCCTACACCTGCCCAACGCCAAGTCTTCTCGACGACCCCGCAGCAACGACGACCTGCTATACCGAGACCAACGACAATGTCGGCGACGGCAGGCTCCAGTCATTGGGAGTCTCCGGTTCGGTCCCACTCAATCGCTTCGGAATTCCGGGCGGCCAACTCAATGCGCGGGTTTTGTGGACGGCGACACAGATGATTGACCCCACAACCCAACGGTCGCGGGCCATTTCCAATTCAGCGCCCATGATGTGGATGGCGCAGTTCACCCAGGATTTGCCGGCGAAGAACATCAAATGGGGGTTTTCAGGCGGTTTCCAGGCGAATTCCTACCAGTTCCGTCCCAGGGAAGTGAATATCCGGGTCAGCGAGCCCAGCCTGAATAGCTTCGTCGAATACAAGATGGCTCGTGTTGGCGTGCTGCGACTTGAGGCCCAGAACATCACCGATCGCAAATCCACGCCCATCCGCGCAGTTTACGGCTCATCGGGCCCCGATACGCGAGCGACCTCGGCGCTGGATCTTGTGGAAACAACTGTCAATCACGATGGCCGAAGCCTGCGCGTCAGCTTGCGCCGGGATTTCTAGTTTGCGTTCGATTTCGAACAGGAGGTCCTGGCTCGCGCATTCCTGTCGGATGAACCGGCCGATGGTGGTCTCCCGGACGAAGGCAAAGCCCCGTCAAGGTTTCCCACCTGAGCCCCACGGGGCCTATGGCGAAGGCTGACGGTTTCAGGTCAAGGTGTCGAGTGCGGCCATCGGAGCCGGTATTCGAGACCATCGGGGGAAGCCATGCTTGTTCTCATTCTGGGGATCGTCGTTTTTCTGGGCGTCCACACTCTGGCGACCTTGCCGGCGGCAAAGGCTGGCCTGGTCGTGCGACTGGGCGCCCGCCCGTTCAAGGGACTGTTCTCCCTGATCTCGCTGACGGGTCTGGCCCTGATCGTCTGGGGCTTCGCGCTCTACCGGGGTGATGGCCTGATCGTCCTTTGGACCCCGCCGGAATGGACACGCCACATAACGATTGTGTTGATGTGGTTCGCCTTTGTCGCCCTTGCCTGCATGAACCCCGCGCCAGGTCGAATCCGTGGGTGGCTGCGCCATCCGATGCTTGTTGGCGTGAAGATCTGGGCCCTTGCGCATTTGCTGGCCAACGGCGACGCCGGCGGAATGCTGCTGTTCGGCTCATTCCTGGCCTGGGCGATCTATGACCGCATATCGGTCAAGCGGCGCGGCGACGCCGGCGCGGAACGGTTCAACTCATTCACCCGCGCCGATGCGATAACACTGGTCGTCGGAACCCTTGCGTTCGCCGCCATGATCTATCTGCACCCCCTGCTGATCGGCGTTCAAGTTATCGGCGGCTAGGCGCTTTCGCAGGTCCGCAACAACTCATAAGCGGTTGGGCCGGCGCTCCCGCGAATGTCAGGAATCGGGCGTGGGCTGAACGACCGCTACTGGCGCGCCGCTGACACCTCAGCGCCGCCGCCCGGATCCCGGGAATGCACGGAAGGCTCATCCAAATCGTTGAAGCGATCCAGACTCAGGGCCCCTGCGTATCTGTGATAGGGCGTACGGGCGAGTATCGGGGGGTTCATGTTCAAGGGCTTTGCGAACGTCTGGACGCCCCTCGTCCTGGCCAGCAAACTGGGTCGCGCGCCAATGCGGGTCATCCTTGCCGGTGAGCCGGTGGTGTTGTTTCGCGGCAGGGACGGCGCGATCGGCGCCCTGATCGACCGGTGCCCGCACCGGGGGATCGCCCTTTCCCTGGGCCGGGTTTGCGAGGACGGGCATCTGGAATGCGCGTTCCATGGCTGGCGATTCGACACCTTGGGCGCAAACATGTTCGTACCGCTGAACCCGGACGCCCGGCGCGATCGCCTGGGCGCCACGGCCTTGCCTGCCCGTCAGGTGGGCGACATGATCTGGGTCCACACCAGTCCCGGCGCCGAGGCTCCCCACGAGCCCATCGCCCCGGACGGTTTGACCGCACCCGGACTCATGCGCACCTATATTGAGCGCGAATGGGCGTGCCATTGGACGCGAGCCATGGAGAACATGCTCGACAGTCCACATTTGCCTTTTGTGCACCGCCGGACCATCGGCCGTCCGCTGATCCGGCGCATGACCCCGACCTCGCGGATGGAGGTGACCTGGATGGACACGCCGAACGGCGGTCGGGCTCAAGCCGGTCTGGATGGCGATGGCAGCTCAGCCTTCCTGGAATTCTTTCGACCGAACATGATGGCCCTGAACATTCCGATTCCCGGCAGGCACCTAAGGATTCACGCCCTGGTGATCCCGGCGGGCGCGGGCCGAACGCGCCTTATCGTTGCCGGGTCGCGCGATTTCGCCCGTCTTCCCCTGCTAAATCTCTGGTTTTCCTGGCTAAATGGCAAGATCGCCGATGAAGACAAGGCCGTCGTAGAGTCTTCCGGCCCCCAGGAAACCCCGCCTGCTGTTGCGGAACACTCCGTCGCCACCGACCGGGCGACCCTGCAATTTCGAAAATACTATTACGATACGCTCAGGGACTCGCACGCCTGATATGACCTCTGGGGTCCGCGGAGCATTTTTGCGTTTTCCAAGCTTCCACCTGGCCCACACCCGTTTCGCAGGAATGTCCGGAATCCGGCGAGAGCTGAATGAGCGCTTCTGGCGCATTGCGGCAGCGGCGTGACTCCGAAACGAACGGCCGCTCTCCGCCCCATCGCCGAGGTTCAACCTGAGACGCTACCGGCCGTCAGATACTCCGCCCGGTTCCTTCCCAGAACGGATCGCGCAGTTTGCGTTTGAAGATCTTGCCGGAATCCTCGCGCGGCAGGTCGGCGGCGAAATGGACGGTTTTGGGCACCTTGTAGCCGGCGATGCGCTCGCGCAGATAGGCGCGCACGTCGCGTTCGGTGAGGTCGCCGCCGGGGCCCGGCTGGACGAAGGCGCAGACCGCTTCGCCGAATTCCTCGTCCGGGATGCCGAAGACGGCGCAGTCGGCGACGCCGGGCATCTTGTGCAGCTCAGCCTCGATCTCGGCGGGATAGATGTTGGCGCCGCCGGAGATGATCATGTCCTTGGCCCGGTCGCACAGATAGAGGAACCCGTCGGCGTCGAGGTAGCCCACGTCGCCCGGGGCGATCAGTCCGGCCTTTTCCGCCGCCCGGCGTTTGGCGTCATCGCCCTGGTAAGTGAAGTCCGGGATGGTGCGGTTGCGGGCGACGACCTCGCCGATTTCGCCGGTGGGGAGGGCGTTTCCTTCCTTGTCGATGATCAGGATTTCGGCGTTGCCGATGGGCTTTCCGACTGTGCCGGGGTGGGCGAGCCATTCGTCCGCGTCGCAGAACACCACCATGCTGGTCTCGGTCGAGCCGTAGTACTCGTTGATCACCGGTCCCCACCATTCGATCATCGCCCGCTTGATCGGCGGCGAGACGGGGGCGGCGGCATGGACCACGAACTTGAGGGATGAGAGGTCGTATTTGGCCTTCACCTCGTCGGGCAGGCGCAGCAGCCGGTTGAACATGATCGGCACCATGTGCAGGTGCGTGACCTTGTGCCTGTCGATAAGCGCCAGCAGCTCCTCGGGATCGAAGCGCGGTTCGATAACGACGGTCGCGCCTGCCCGGGCGCAGAGCATGCCGTAGGCGTTGGGCGCCGAGTGGTACATCGGTCCAGTGAGCACGGTGATGATGCCGGCCGGATTGTCGAGATGGGGGGCGAGACCGAAACCCTGCAGCAGCAGATTGCGGCCGGCGACCGCTTCCTCTGGTGTCGGCGGGTGGCGCCGGACCCCCTTGGGAAAGCCGGTGGTGCCTGAGGTGTAGATGATGCTGCCGGGGGGTTCGGCGGGCGTGGTCGCAAGGCGGGATTTGCTTTCCAGCCATTTGCCCCAGTCGATGCAGTCCTCCGGAACCCGCGCATCCTCGGCGGCGACGCCGTAGGCCTCGGCGAGTTCAGGCGGGGTTTCGGCGACCAGGACGGTGACGCCCACGGGGATCGCCGCCTTGATGGACCGGTAGAGGTCCGCATGGATGACGATCACCCTGGCGCCGCAGTCGGTGAACACATAGGCCGCTTCTGGGACCGTGCCGTGCCAGTTGACCGGGGTCGGATAGGCGCCGACCAGGCCCGCCGCCAGGCTCGCTTCGATGAAGGCGAAGTCATTGCGCAGGAAAAGGGCGACGACGTCCTCAGCCTTGACCCCGAGTTCAACCAGGCCCTGCGCGGCCCGCTCGGCGCGCTCCTGCATGACGGCGCCGTCCATGGTGCGTTCGCCGAGGATATATCTGGACATTCAGTACTTCTCCCGGAAGGACCGCGGGTCGGCTTCGCGGTCATAGCGTCGATGGTTGTCGATCCCCCAATCCCGCTCATCCCGGCGAATGCCGTGACCCAGATTGAAGGACTCGGTGTCAGTCGTTGGTCCCAAATTCTGGTTCAACACACCCAGCCGGTGTTTGGATCTGGGTCCCGTCATTCGCCGGGATGAGCGGGTCAAGGAGAGAAGCTCCATTCCCTAGAGCGTCCTCGCGATGAGCAGCCGCATGATCTCGTTGGAGCCGCCGTAGATGCGGGAAATGCGGGCGTCGCGGTACATGCGGCTGATGGGGGTTTCGTCCATGTAGCCCATGCCGCCGTGGAACTGCAGGCACTGGTCGACCACGCGCCCCTGCAGGTCGGTGGTCAGCATTTTCGCCATGGCCGCCGTGGTGACGTCAAGACGGCCGGCCAGCAACTCGGCCACGCAATAGTCGACAAAGACCTTGGCCATGGTCGCCTCGGCTTTCAGACCGGCGAGGACGAACTGGGTGTTCTGGAATTCGAGGATCGCCTTGCCGAAGGCCTTGCGGTTCTTGACGTAGTCGAGGGTGACCTCGAGGGCCAGGTCAATGGCGGTGACGGCCTGGGCGGCGATGGTCAGGCGCTCACGGGGCAGTTCGGACATCAACTGGATGAAGCCGCGGCCTTCGGTCTCGCCGAGCAGATTGTCGGCGGGGACGAACACGTCGTCGAAGAAAAGCTCGGAGGTATCGGCCGCGTCCTGGCCGAGTTTCTTGAGCTTGCGGCCCCGGCGGAAACCCTCGGCCTTGTCGGTTTCGACGACGAGAAGGGATACGCCCTTGCCGCCCAGCGAAGGGTCGGTCTTGGCCGCGACGATGATGAAGTTGGCCAGCTGGCCGGACGAGATGAAGGTCTTGGCGCCGTTGATCCGGTAGCCGTTGCCGCTTTTCAGAGCCGTGGTGCGGATGTTCTGCAGATCAGAGCCGGTGTCGGGCTCGCTCATGGCGATGGCGGAGACGAGTTCGCCGCTGGAAAGGCCCGGCAGCCATCGGTGTTTCTGCTCTTCCGTGCCGTGAGAGACGACGTAGGGGACGACAATGCCGTTGTGCAGCGAGGCGGCGAAGCCGGCGACACCGTGGCGGGCCACTTCCTCGAAGACGATCAGATCATGGCGATAGTCGCCGCCGCCACCACCGAATTCGGCCGGCACCGAGACGCCGAGAATTCCGGCCTGCCCGGCCTCGGTCCAGAAGGCGCGCTCGACCATCCCGGCCTCGCGCCAGCCTTCGATCCGTTTTTCCGTGGCGGCCTTACTGAGGAATTTGGCGACGCCCTCGCGGAAGATACGCAGGTCGGGATCGTCCATGTACGCGGGCTCGGCCACGTTCAGTACGGTCATTCAAGTCCTCCCACACACGCCTTCTGGCGTCTTGTGCCAAAACCCTTAGCGTGAGAACCGCAAGCCTTCCAAGCCCCTAGCGAATTGAAAAAATGCAAGAGCGCCAGATCGAACTGACCTTCGACAGCCGCGATGCCGGCATGGTCGCCCGCCTGACCATCGCCAACGAATATCGCCTGAACTCGATGAACAGCGCCCTGATGGGCGAATTCCTGGAGGCGGTGGCTGAGGCGGCGGCCAACCCGGGGCTTCGCGCCCTGGTGGTCACCGGGGCCGGGCACAAGGCCTTCATCGGTGGGGCGGACATCAAGGAGATGGGGGCGATCAGCTCGCCCGATGAGGCGCGGGCGTTCATCACCCGGGTGCACAAATGCTGCGCAGCATTACGCGACCTGCCGGTTCCGGTGATTGCACGGATCAACGGCTTTTGCTTCGGCGCAGGACTGGAGCTGGCGGCGGCGTGCGACATGCGCGTTGCTGTGCGAGGCGCGTTGCTCGGCATGCCGGAGGTGCGGCTGGGCATTCCCTCGGTGATCGATGCGGCCTTGTTGCCGGCGCTGATCGGCTGGGGGCGGACGCGGCGGTTGTTGTTGCTGGCCGAAAACCTGACCGCCGATGAGGCGCTGGACTGGGGCCTGGTCGAGAAAGTGGCCGGGCCGGCCGATCTCGACGCCTCCGTGGACGCGTGGCTGGACCTGATCCTGGCTTCGCCACCGGGCGCGATCGCCTTGCAAAAGGCGCTGATCCGCAAATGGGAGGACCTGCCGCTCAGCCAGGCCATCGAAGCCGGGATCGACAGTTTCGCGGCGGCCTATGAGACGGATGAACCGGCGAAGGCCATGGGCGAGTTTCTGGAGCGGCAGCGGACGCGTAAGAAATAGGGCTCAGGACATCCGGGTCCCGGACCGGACCGCGTCTTCGTAGGCCGCCAGCTGTACCTCGACCGCCTTCTTGAATTCTATGGGATCGCGCACCTGGGGGATCGGCTCGTCGGCGCCGCCGGTGCCCTGGATGATCACGGTGCCGTAGCCGCCCAGCCGTTCCAGAACATGCTGGTCGACGCGGATGCTCTCGATCTTGGACATGCGCATCTCGATGGTGTGGCGGCTGATCAGGCCGAACTTGGCGATGACGCGGCGGTCGGTGACGACGAGCTCGGTGGTCTTCTGGCGGATGACAGGGAAGATCAGCAGCGTTGCGCCCAGAGCCACGGAGAAGACGATTACCGGAAAGGGCAGGAAGGCGCCGGCCGCCAGGGCCAGCAGGGTGATCACCCAGGGGATGAAATAGATCCAGTTGGTGGTCCGGCCCTCGAAGGTGACTGTTTCGCCAGGCCCGAGGATACTCTCGACATAGGACGCCATGATTGCCTCTCCGCGATCGTCTGAGGGTTATCCCGCAGGAGCAGGTTGTCTGCAAACCGTCATGGGTCGGCTATAGGATGGCAAGGTTGTTTGCGGAGTGAACGCCCGATGTCCCGCCGACTCTCCCTGCTCGCCCTGACCGCGCTCGCCCTGGCCTGCGCCGGACCCGCCGCCGCCGCGGTCTGCCAGCGCTGGAGCGCGCCGGTGAAAGTCGCGGCTATTGATCCGAAGGTGATCAACGAGGCGAGCGGTATCGGCGTCTCGCGCCTCTTTCCCGGCCGACTCTATCACCACAACGATTCCGGCGCGGGGCCGGTGTTCTATGTGACCGAAGCGGCCGGCGGGAACCTGAAGACCGTCACCCTGACCATCCCAAAGCCGGGCGACACCGAAGACATGGCGATCGGCAAGTGCGCGGGAGCGAAGAGCTGCCTCTATTTCGGCGACATCGGCGACAATGGCTCCTCGCGCAAGAACGGAGTGCGGTTCAACATCGTCGCCGAAATGGCGTCCTATGCCGAGACCGAGTCGCCGCTGCGGGTCGTGCACGCCAGCTATCCCGACGGCCCGCACAACACCGAGGGTTTCGCGATCCATCCGAACGGCGATCTCTATCTGCTCACCAAGGTCAGCCCTCCGGGGATCGTGCAGGTGTTCAAACTGACCCGAGCGCAGTTGGCTGTAGCCGACGGGTCGATGCAGACCTTTACCGAGGTCGGGCGGTTCGACCTTCTCGCTCTGATGGCTGCGGATGGCCCACGGCCCGCGCCGGCGACCTCGGGACTGGGCGCCAACGGCCGGCCAACCGTGACCTCGTTCGATATCTCACCGGACGGCAAGCGGGCGCTGATCCTGACCTATCGCGGGGCGGTGGAGCTGGCTTTCGATTTCGCCAAACCCCTGCCGCCCCAGGCGCAATGGAAAGCCGGCCGCGACTTTCGCGTTATCGAGACCGCAGTCCTGCCCCAGTCCGAAGCCATCGCCTATGAACCGGGCGGCTGGTCGTTCCTCTACGACAGCGAAAGCCCGGGCAGTCCGGCGGAATCGCCGATCTATCGTCAGGCCTGCGAGAAGCGGCGCTAGGGGATCAGGTACTCATAGGCGATGTCGTCATCCTGCGTCCCGTCCGGCCAGTCCCAGGGGCCGGTGCGGGCGGTCTCTACGAACCCGGCCGCGAGGATGCCGGCGCGTGAGGCGGTGTTGGACGCCCGGTGCGAGACCACCGCCCGCCGAAACTGCGGCTGGCCGATGATCCAGTCCAGCGTGGCCTTGTGGAAGAGGTGGGAGATACCCCGCCCGCGATGGCCGGGCGCGACGTAGCCCATGGCCACCAGGGCGGTCGCGCCGCTCGGATCGCCCTCGTCGGTGAAGGCGGCGGTGAGGCCGATCAGGGCCTCGCCTTCGAAAACGCCGAACACTTGGTGGCCGGGATTTTCCAGGGTTGAGCGCCAGTGCCCGTCAGGGAAGGCGGCTTCTTTTGCGTGAGGGTTGAAGAACAGGCCAGGCGATTCCTGCAGCGCCGCGAGCCGGAAATCGCGGAAGCGCTCCCATTCGTCGGGACGGAAAGGACGGGTGGTGATCGTCATGGCCTGAGGCGATACCCCTCTTGCCGCCCGCCGCCAATTGTCGCTTAACGGAGGGCATGACCGCTGCCGACCCCAAAGACCTCGCTGAATTCGCCGCGGACGCCGACGCCTGGTTTGCGGCCAATGTGGTGGCCGATCCGGGGTTCATGCTGCCGCTGACCTTCATGGAGGTGGGGACCGACCGGCAGTTCGACTTCCTGCGTGAGTGGCAGTTCAAGGTGCATGCGGCGGGGTATCTGGGCGCGGCCTGGCCCAAGGCCTATGGCGGCGGGGGGCTGTCGCAAGAGTTCCAGAATGCGGCGACGGCGGCGATGCGGCGGCACAATGGACCGATCATGCTGAACGCCATCGGGCTGAACTGGACCGGCCCGCTGCTGCTCGACATGGGCTCGGAAGAGCACCGGCTGAAATATCTGAAGCGCATCCTCTCGGCCGAGGACATCTGGTGCCAGGGGTTCTCCGAGCCCGAGAATGGCTCGGACCTCGGCAACGCCCAGACCCGGGCGGTGCGCGACGGCGACGACTACATCCTCAATGGCTCGAAGATCTGGACGACGCTGGGCGGCTATGCCGACTACATGATCCTGCTCTGCCGCACCGACCCCAATGCGGCGCGCAAATATGATGGCCTGTCGTTTATCCTCACCCCCATGAAAGCGCCGGGGGTGACCACCACCCCGATCCGCAAACTGACCGGCGAGCACGGCTTTACCCAGACCTTCTTTGCCGACGCCCGTGCTCCGGTCAGCGGGCGGATGGGCGAGGAGGGCGAGGGCTGGAAAGTCGCCATGCGCACCCTGGAATATGAACGCAGCGTGCGGGGCGGCCAGGCGGGCGGCTATGTCTCGGTGCAGGCCGACGCCTGGGAAGTGCTGGAGCTTGCGCGGCGCATGAAGCGGGGCGATGCGCCGGCGCTGGCCGACCCGGCCATCGAGAGCCAGATGGTCGATTTCATCCTCGAGATCCAGAGCCTGGCGCTCTGCCGCCAGCGCATGGCCGTGGCGCCGCTGAACGCCGACCATCCGCACGGCCTGGCGCTCTCATCCAAGTTGATGACCACGGAATTCGCGCGGCGGATCAATGAGTTCGCGATTTCTCTGACGGGCCCAAAGGCGGCCTATTATGTCGGCGATCCGAACGCCGTGGACGACGGGATATGGACGCGGGCTTACCTGAACGCGTTCAGCGCCACCATCGGCGGCGGCACCACCCAGATCCAGCACAACATCGTCGGCGAGCACGTGCTCGGCCTGCCGAAAAGCTAGGGGCCGATGATGCAGGAAATTGGCCGGATCGGCTTTTCAGAGGCGCAGGGCGATCTGCTGGAGAGCGCCACGGCGTTCTGCGCGGACGTTTCGCCGGTGTCGAAGGTGCGCGCGCTGATGACCGATGAGCTGGGTCACGACCCGGCCGTCTGGAAACAGATCGGCGAGCTGGGCTGGTTGGCCATCGCCATCCCGGAGGCCTACGGCGGGCTGGGCCTCGCGCTCGGCGACGTCGCCCCGGTGGTCGAACAGATGGGCCGGCGGCTGCTGGCCGGGCCGTTCGTCTCCACGACCCTGGCCGCCCAGGCGCTGATCGCGGGCGGAACCGAAGAGCAGAAGCAGACGGTCCTGCCCCGCCTCGCCGAGGGCGCCGCCGCGACCCTGGCGCTGGTGGAAGACAACGCCGACTGGGAGCTCGCCAACATCTCCGCCGCGGCCTGGCCGGACGGGAGCGGCCGGCTGGTCCTGTCAGGAACCAAGATCCTGGTCAGCGACGCGGGCGCCGCCGACTGGATCATCGCCTCGGTGATCCACGTGGATCGCCCCGCCCTGGTGCTGATCGACAAGGCGGCCCTGCCCGACGGCGCCCTGCGCCGCGAGACCATCGTCGATGAGCGGCGACGGGCCTTCGCCCTGACCCTCGATGGCGTGACCGTGCCGGAAACGGCGCTGCTCGATCCGGACCGGGCGGCGGCGACGCTCGCCCACATCCACCTCGCCGCCAACCTGCTGGCCGCCGCCGAGATGTGCGGGGGGACGCAAGGGGTCATCGACTACACCCTCGACTACGCCAAAACCCGCATCCAGTTCGGCAAGCCGATCGGCGCCTACCAGGCGGTCAAGCACCCCATCGTCGCGGCCTATGTGCGCTACGAACAGGCCCGGTCCCACCTCTACGCCGCGGCCCACTGCTTCAACGAGCAAGGGACCGGCGAGATCGCCACCCGCATGGCCAAGGCCGAAGCCGACGCGGCCTATAGCTTCGCCGCCGACCGCTCGATCCAGTTCCACGGCGGCTTCGGCTTCACTTACGACTGCGACGCGCAACTGTATCGCCGGACCGCCATCTGGCACGCCAGCCAGTACGGGGATCGGAACTTCCACAAGAAGAAGCTGGCGGGGTTGTTGTTCTAGCACCTCTCCCCGCTCACCCCGGCCTCTGCTTCGCAGTCGCCGGGGTGAGCGGAGTGTTATTGGAGTTCAGCCTACGCAGCCGCGCCCATCCGATAGCTCCGGTCCTCGGGGGCCGGGCCGTAGAGGTTGTCCAGGGGATCGCCCTGTGACGCGCCAATCCAGATCAAAAAGCCCAGGTCCACCAGACAGGCGGCGATAGCCGAGAAGATCAGGGTCACGACGCCGACCGCGATCCCTGGCAGGGCGGCATGACCCAGGGCGTAGCCGGCAATGAGGCCGAAGATGATCAGGTAGATGACGATGACATCGCGAACGATGCGGGCGATGATCGGGATGACCTGCAGCCATCCGGAGCGTCCCATGTCGTGCAGGCGCTTGGAGCGGATGCAGACGCCGCAATAGAGCAGGCCCATCCAGGCGATCAGGTTTATCACCGGGATGAAGCAGGTGAAGATGCCGACCATCAGCAGGATCACCCAGCCAATCCAGAATTCCTGCCGGCCGATGCGCCCGTAGGCGGAAAAAAACAGTTTGCCGAAATCCATGTGCGCCTCCTCAAGCCTGATTGGACTCACATAGCGCACAGTACTGAGTTATGCAAGCTAGCTTTTATTGGGGGGTAGCGAGGGTTCATTTTTTCAATCGTCATCCTCGGTCTTTCGCTTCGCGAAAACGGAGGATGACGCGGTTATTTGGATAACGGGTTATTTGTTGGGAGAGGTGGCCACTGGCAAAATCTCGCACCTGATATTTCCGGCCTTTGCGGCCTCCAGCATGGCGGCAGACGGAGGCCCCGCAGTAATCACAACCATTCTGGCCCCCGCGGTCGTGCGGGCCAGGATCTCGCCGGCCGACAAGGAAAGTCGTGGGGCGTCTCGGCGGATGCGCGAGCCGATGCCCGGGTCGACGCCGTCCTCGACCACGGCGGCGTCAATTTCGGAGAGCGCGCGCAGGGCCCGCAAGGACAGCAGGTCCACCGGTCCGCGGCCATCCAGCAGATAGAGCGCGCCGGCGCGCGCGCCGCCGGCGGCGCTGAGGGCGGTCTCGATCAATTCCCGGGCCCGGACCATGTCGCCGGCCATGGCGGCGGCGGCGGCGGGGCCACCGATGGCCTCGCGCAGGAAATCACGCCGTTTGTCCATCTCGGGCAGGGCCTTGCGAACCTGGTCGCGCATCTGGTTCAGAAGGGCGGCCAGGCGCCCGGCGCCTTCAGGGATCTGGTTTTCGATCTCGCCGCGCAGGATGGTGGCCAGCATGGGCGAGGCGCCGCCGGTGCCGACGGCGGCGACCAGAGTTCCGCGATCGATCACTGCGGGACAGGAAAAGTCGGAAAGGGCAGGGCGGTCGGTGACGTTCACGGGCACGCCCGCCTGGCGCGCGGCAAACGCGGCCTGGGCGCACCAGGCCTCATCGTCCGAACCCACGAAGGCCAGGACCGCGCCTGAATAGGAGAGGGGGTCAAACGCCTTCTCGTCCTCGATGCGGACGATCTCGGCGGGAGATGATTCGAAAAGGCGCGCTTTGGCCCTGGCCAATTCGCCGGCGCCGGCGATGACCACCTTGCGGCCGGAAAGGGAATAATAGGCGGGGAAGGCGTCCATGCGGCCACCTTACCCCGCCTGAAGTGATGAGGCTATTTCAGCGTCTTCAGCGATTCGATGATCGCAGCGCGCTCGGCCGGATCGGCGGCCTTGCCCTTCATCTTGGTGCCCGGCGCCCAGGTATTGGGGTCGGCCAGGAAGGCGTCGAGATTCTGCTGCGTCCACTTCTGGCTCGCCTTGGCCTTCAGGCCGTCGGAATAGGCATAGGCCTTGTCGGCCGCGACCGACTTGCCGAACACGCCCTTCAGGGACGGGCCCTTGATGGCGGCGGGAGCCGCGTCGCCATGGCAGCCCATGCATTTCTTCTGCAGGGCGCTGCCGTCCTGGGCGCCCGCGGGGCCTTGCGCCAGCAGCATGACGGCCGGAATGGCGAGGCCGGCGATGGCGGCGGAGAGAACTTTACGACGGGTGTTCATATAATGCTTCCTCAAGGCTTGAATTTGGGCTCAGGTTTGGGTGGCGGGCTCTTATCTCAGTCTTGTGACGTCGTCCTGCATTTTTTGTTTGTCGTAGGTTGTGTTAGAACGCTATCAAACAACCAATACCGACCCTTGGGAGGGACGACACGGCCATGGCGATCACGCTCAAAATCAACGGACAGTCCAAAACGCTCAACTCGTCACCGGATACGCCCCTGCTTTGGGCCATCCGAGATGAACTGGGGATGACTGGCACGAAGTTCGGCTGCGGCATCGCCCAGTGCGGCGCCTGCACGGTTATTCGCGATGGCGTCGCCATCCGCTCGTGCATCACCCCGATCAGCGGCCTTACCGGCGTCAGCATCACCACGATCGAGGGTCTGGGCGGCAATCACAAGGTTCAGCAGGCCTGGATCAAGCACGATGTGCCCCAGTGCGGCTATTGCCAGTCCGGCCAGATCATGACGGCGGCGGCCTATGTCGACAAGAACAAGGGCAAGAACGTCACCGACGCCCAGATCGCCGAAGCCATGAGCGGCAACATCTGCCGCTGCGGCACCTACAACCGCATCAATGCGGCGGTTAAGGAAGCGGTGAAGGCCTAAATCGAATCGGTTTTCCGAAAGAGCGCGGCAGCGGTATCGTTGTCGCGCTTTTTCATGACCGGAACTGAACCAAGGGACTGCGGGGAACGACGATGAAGGGCATGCGGGCAGGACTGGGCATGATCGCCGCCTTGGCGCTGGCGGCGGGTCTCGGGGCCTGCAAGGCCAATGTGAAGCTGGGCGCCGAGCCGCAAGCTTCCCCCGAACAGCAGGCGGCCCTCGTCGCAAAAGGCCACTATCTGACCCAGGCGGGCGACTGCGCGGCCTGCCATACGCGACCGGGCGGCGAGGAATTCGCCGGCGGCCGGGCGCTGGAGACCCCGTTCGGCAAGATCTACGCCCCCAACATTACGCCCGACAAAGCCACCGGCATCGGCGCCTGGACGCGCGCCGACTTCCACCGCGCCGTGCATCACGGCCAGGACGATGAGGGCCAGAACCTCTATCCGGCCTTCTCCTATCCCTTCTACGCCAAGGTGAAGGATGAGGACGTCGACGCGATCCGCGCCTATCTGAACACCGTGCCGGCCGTCAGCTACACCGCGCCCAAGAACGAACTGGGCTTTCCGTTTAACATCCGCCTGCTGCTGAAAGGCTGGAACCTGCTGCACTTCCGCTCGGGCGTCTGGCAGGACCAGGCCGGCAAGAGCGCTGAATGGAACCGCGGGGCCTATCTGGTCGAGGGCCTCGGCCACTGCGGCGCCTGCCATACGCCCAAGAACCTGATGGGCGGCGATGTGAAGGAGCGTCTGCTGCAGGGCGGGGTTCTGGAAGGCTGGTTCGCTTCGGACCTGACCGGCAACAAGAAGACCGGTCTGGGTTCCTGGAGCGAGCAGGACATTGTCGATTTCCTGAAGACCGGCATCAACAGCCACACCAGCGCCTATGGCGGCATGGCCGAGGTGGTGCGTCTTTCGACCTCGAAACTGACCGACGAGGACCTGAAAGCCATGGCGGTCTATCTGAAGTCAAAGCCCGCCAGCCGCACCCAGCCGGTGGCGGCCGCCCCGCGCCCGGCGCAGTTGACGGCCGGCAAGGCGGTCTATGACAAGAACTGCGCCGACTGCCACGTGCCGGACGGCAGCGGCATCCCGAGCCTCTTCCCGGCGCTGGCCGCCAACGCCAACGTCAATGCCCATACCCCCGCCTCGGTGATCCAGATCATCCTGACCGGCACCGGCAGCGCCGAAAATCCCTCGCCGGGCGGGACGGGCATGACCGCCTTCCCGAAACTGACCAACAAGGAAGTGGCGGATGTCGCGACCTATGTGCGCGGTAGCTTCGGCAACAAGGCCCCGGCGGTGACGGAGCGCGAAGTGGCCAGGGTGCGGGCTGAGGTGAACAGGCGCAATCCGGTGGCGGCGGCGCCGGCTTCCGCGCCGGCCGCTGCTCCGGCCCCTGAAGCCCCAGCAGCGAAGTAACAATCAAATAGAATCGTCATCCTCGGGTTCCGCAAAGCGGAAACCCGAGGACCCAGCAGCACCGGTGGAGAAGCTGCATTTGCGTGTTGAGAGCGCGGATGCCGGGTCCTCGGTAATGCCCTCGCGGGCAAACCGAGGATGAGGGTTTTATTGGTTTCTGAAATCCACATCGAACAGCACCCCATCGTCAGGGGCCGCGATGGTCACCAGCCCTTCCCCCAGGCCGTCGAGCAGCGCGCCGGCGCCCTTGTCACCTTCCAAGGCCAACAGTTCGGAAAACAGGGCCCGCGAAAACAGCACCGGATGACCGCGCTGGCCGTGGAATACCGGTGCGACGGCGAATGCGCCTTCGTCGAGGGCCTGGGCCATTGGTTCGAGGATTGAATGCGGGATGCGTGGCATGTCGCCGAGGAAGATGTAGGCGCCGTCGCAATCGCCGGGCAGGGCCTCGATGCCGGCCTTGAGGGACGCCGACAGCCCGGCGGCGTAGTTTTCCGCCTGAACAACCCGTGCGCCGACGGCGTAGGCCACCTTGGCAACGGCCGGATCCGCGCCCACCACCACAATGACCGAGCGTGCGGGCGCGGCGAGCGCTGAGACCAGCGAACGGTCTATCAGTCGCCCACCGGGCAGGTCAGCGGTCAGCTTGCCGCCGCCGAACCGGCGTCCCAGCCCTGCGGCCAAAACGATCGCTTCGAGCTTAAGACCTGTCGCCACGGACTTTTCCCGCTATATTCAATTCGATGACCCCGTACGACGCCCCGGATACGCCGTCCACCGCTGAGCGCCCCGCGCTGATCGACGGGTTCGGCCGGGCAGTGACCTACCTGCGCGTCTCGGTGACCGACCGCTGCGACCTGCGCTGCACCTACTGCATGGCCGAGCACATGACCTTCCTGCCGAAGGCCGAAGTGCTGACGCTGGAGGAACTGGATCACGTCGCCTCGACCTTCGTTGGCCTGGGCGTTCGCAAGCTGCGGCTGACCGGCGGCGAGCCCCTGATGCGCAAGGGCTTCATGGATCTGGTCGGCGGGCTGTCGCGCCACCTGAAGTCCGGCGCCCTGGACGAGCTCACCCTCACCACCAACGGCACGCGTCTGGCGGAATTTGCCGAGGGCCTGGCCGCGGCCGGCGTGCGCCGGATCAATGTCTCGCTCGACAGCCTGAAACCCGAAGTCTTCCGCCGCCTGACCCGCGGCGGCGATGTTGCCAAGGTGATTGGCGGCATTGATGCGGCGCTCGCGGCCGGCCTGAAGGTCAAGATCAACGCCGTGGCGCTGAAGGACGACAACGCCGCCGATATTCCCGAGCTGATCAAATGGGCCCACACCCGCGGCTGCGACATGACCCTGATCGAGACCATGCCGATGGGCGAGATCGATGAGGACCGCACCGACCAGTACATCTCGCTGGGCTCGGTGAAGGCAGACCTGACCAGCTACTGGACCCTGACCGACCTGCGCTACACCACCGGCGGGCCATCACGGTACGTGCGCGTCGAGGAAACCGGCGGGCGGCTGGGCTTCATCACCCCGATGAGCCACAATTTCTGCGAGCTGTGCAACCGTGTGCGGCTGACCTGCACCGGCACCCTGCACACCTGCCTCGGCCGCGAGGATGCGTCCGATCTGCGCGCGGTGATCCGCGCCGGGGGCGACCTGGAGGCCGCGATCCATGCCGCCATCGGGACCAAGCCCAAGGGCCACGACTTCCAGATCGGCCGCGGCGTGGGCCCGTCGGTGACCCGCCACATGTCGACCACGGGCGGCTAGGGCTATGGCGAAAGTTCTGCTGTTCGGCCCCCTGCGCGACATCGCCGGCTGGCGCGAGAAAGACGTGCGCGCCAACACCGTCGCCGAGTTGAAAGCTGCATTGACGGCTGAAGACGCCGCCCTCGGCGCCGCGCTTAACGGCAAGGGGGTGCAGGTCGCCATCGACCAGCGGATCATGCGCAATGACACGGGACTTCGGGCCAACGCCGAGGTCGCTTTCCTGCCGCCGATGAGCGGCGGATGACCATCGCCCTGCAGGACACGCCTTTCGATCCGGGCGTGCTGCTCGCCTTCTTCTCGCGTGGCCGCACTGAGACCGGCGCCATCGTCACCTTCACCGGCATCGCCCGCGCCGACGGCGGCAAGTCCGAAGTGCTGGAGCTGGAAGCCTATCCGGGCTTCACCGAAGGCGAAATCCGCAGGATAGCGGAGGAGGCGCGGGTGCGCTTTTCCCTGCACGATCTGATGGTTATCCACCGGGTGGGCAAGATCAAGCCCGGCGCGCCGATCGTCTTCGTCGCCACTGCCGCCGGTCACCGGCGCGAGGCCTTCGAGGCCGCCGACTTCCTGATGGATTACCTGAAGAGCAAGGCGCCGTTCTGGAAGAAGGAGCACGGCCCGGCCGGCGAAAAATGGATCGAGCCGACCGAGCGCGACCACGCCGACGTCGCGCGATGGGACGGGTGATGTGAATTCCGGGGACACAGCAATTCCACCGATTGTCCCCGCGAAGGCGGGGATCCAACCGGAGCCTCTGGCGTCCCCTGCGCGGCGAGGTTGGCTGGACCCCCGCCTTCGCGGGGGCGGTCGGTCTTTGGAGGTTGCCGCGCTCGCCATCCTCATCGCCGGCGCCGCCCTGGCCCAGCAGAACCCCGAAAGCCAGGTCACGGTGGTCGCGCCCCTGATCGTCACCGCCGGCGTGCCGGTGCCCAAGGTGGGGCAGGGCGCGCCGCTCTACACCGCCCCGCAGATCCGCGAGAAGGGCTATGAGGCGCGCGATGTTCGCACCCGCGCCGACGATGCTTTTTTCCTGGACTGCGCCCCGCCGTTCAAACGCCCGCCGACCTATTGGTTGCGCACCTATCGCGAGGCCGGTGATGCGGCCCGGCGCGTGTCGGTCGCCTCGCGCGTCGCCGAGCGCGCCACCAGCAAGGCCCAGCGCACCCGCATCGCCGCGACCGATCACCGGGCCACGCAAGCCCAGGTCGAGGCTGACGAACTGGCCCGCCAGGCGGCCGTCATCGAACTGGTCAAGGCCGAGCTCGACTTCACCGAGGCCCGGGCCCAGCTGCTCGATATCCAGGATCTGGTGAACCGCCAGGTCGATGTCGCCGACTGGCCGGGTGAGCTGTCAGCCCAATCGGCGGCGCGGGGCGATGCGCGCGCCACCCTGGCGCCAAAGGAATACCAGGATTTGGCGCTGGAAAGCGTCCAGGTGGCCGAAAAGCAGGACGGCAAGGCCGCGCCCTGGTTCCAGGTCTCGGGGACCATCCTCAACACCCGGCCGCGGGCCATCGCTACGCCGCCGATCTCGATCACGGCCGTCGACATGAACGGCTTTCCGCTGGGCAATGACGAGGCCATCGGCAAGGGCCGCATCGGTCCGGGCGAAACCAAGCGCTTCACCGCCGACTTCAAGCCTAGCCCGCCGCACACCGCGCAGCTGATCGTCACCTTCGCGAGCGCCCGCCGCCCGCTGCACCTGGAGCCCGCGCGGTGCCTGGCGCCGGGGTATCCGGACCATTCGGGAAATTTGGCCCCTCTGCCGATGGTCAGGGGCGCGCGTTAGCCCCCAATTCCCCCGCGCGTTCGAAACGCCTATAGATTTCGACCTGTCTCGAAGGACCTGCCCATGACTGTGCTCACCGCGCCCGGCGGAAAGATTGACCTCTCCCTGCCCATCACCCCTGTGCGGGTGGCGGTGCTGACCGTTTCGGACACCCGGGATGAGGAGAGCGACACCTCCGGCCATCTGCTGGCCGAGCGGGTGAAGGCGGCGGGGCATGTGCTGGCAGACAAGGGGCTGGTGAAGGACGACATTGAATCCATCCGCGGCCGGGTGAAGGCCTGGATCAACTCCGGCCAGGTCGACGCCATTGTCACCACCGGCGGCACGGGCCTGACCGGGCGGGACGTCACCCCCCAGGCGCTGGAGCCGCTGTTCGACAAGACCATCGACGGATTTTCGGTGGTCTTCCACATGGTCAGCTATCAGTCGGTGGGTCTGTCCACCCTGCAGTCGCGGGCCACGGCCGGGATCATCGGCGGGGTCTTCGTCTTTTGCCTGCCCGGCTCGAACGGGGCGGTGAAGGACGGCTGGGACAAGGTCATCGCGGCCCAGCTCGACAGCCGACACAAGCCCTGCAACATGGTCGAGCTGATGCCGCGGCTGCTCGAGACATGAGCAAGCTCACTCACATCGACGAGCAGGGCCGCGCGCGCATGGTCGACGTCTCCGACAAGGAAGTCACCGCCCGCGAAGCCGTGGCCGAGGGGTTCGTTTCCATGGCCCCCGCCACCCTGGCGCTGGCGACGTCGGGCGCCGCGAAAAAGGGCGATGTCCGCGCGGTGGCCGAGATCGCCGGCGTCATGGCTGCCAAGAAAACCTCCGAGCTCATCCCGCTCTGCCATCCGCTGGCCATTTCCAAGGTCGAGGTCGCCATCGAGCCGGCCGAGGGCGGGATGGCCGTCACCGCCCGGGTCAAGACCACCGGCCAGACAGGCGTTGAAATGGAAGCCCTGACCGCCGTCTCGGTCGCCTGCCTGACCATCTACGACATGCTGAAAGCGGCCGATAAAGCCATGACCATCGAGGCCGTGCGGCTGATTTCAAAGACCGGCGGCAAGTCGGGCGACTGGCGCCGCGAGATCGCATGAAGAATATCCCGGTCGATTCCGCCCGGGCCCTGATGCTCGACCTTGCGCGACCCCTGCGCGGCGAAAATGTCCTCCTGGAAGACGCCGCCGGGCGGACGCTCGCCGAGCCCCTCACCGCCGTTCGCGACCAGCCGCCGTTTACCGCCTCGGCCATGGACGGCTGGGCGGTGCGCGCGGGCGATGCCGCGGCGGGCCAGCGTCTGAAGATCGTCGGCGAGAGCGCGGCCGGGCGCGGCTATGCCGGCGGCCTGCACTCGGGCGAGGCCGTGCGCATCTTTACCGGCGCGCCCGTGCCGCGCGGCGCCGATGCGGTGTTGATCCAGGAAAACGCCACGCGCGAGGGCGGGACGCTGGTGGTGAACGAGGCGCCCGCCATGGGGGCCAACATGCGCGCCCAGGGCGGCGACTTCCGCGCCGGCGCTGTGCTGATCGAGGCCGGCGTACGGCTCGACGCCTGGCGTATTTCCCTCGCCGCCGCGGCGGGCCGGGCGAGCCTGTTCGTCGCCCGCCGGCCCAGAGTCGCGATTCTCTCCACCGGCGATGAGATCGTCCCGCCCGGAACCCAGCCTGGCCTGCACCAGATCTTCAACTCCGGCGCGCCGGCCCTGGCGGTGCTGGTGGCGGGGTGGGGCGGCGAGGCCATCCTGCTCCAACCAGCCGGCGATAGCGTGAAAGCCATCGCCGCCGCGGTGCGCGGCCGCGACTGCGATATCGTGGTGACCATCGGCGGGGCGTCGGTCGGCGACCATGACCTGGTCAAGCCGGCGCTGGCCACCCTGGGTCTTTCGCTGGCCTTCGAGAGCCTGCAGATGCGGCCGGGCAAGCCGACCTCGTTCGGGACCCTGGCCGACGGGCGCTACGTTCTGGGCCTGCCGGGCAATCCGGCTTCAGCCATGGTCTGCGCCCAGCTGTTCCTCGGGCCCCTGATCGCCGCTCTGCAGGGCGCGGATCCGGCCTTGCCGATGACGACGGCGCGCCTCGCGGTGGCCCTTCCCGCCAACGGCCCGCGTGAACACTGGATGCGGGCGAAGCTTTCCGTGCAGAACGGCCGCGTGGCCGTCACACCCTTTGGCGACCAGGACTCTTCCCTCGTCACCGTTTTCGCCCAGGCCGACGCCCTGGTGAAGCGCCCCAGCGATGCGCCGCCGGCCGGCGAGGGGGATGGGGTCGAGATATTGAAGCTGAACCGGCTCTAGCCCTTACCCCGCTCCGCCATCACCTCGGCGATGACCGAGACCGCCACTTCCCAGGGCGCCTTGCCGCCGGTGGGGATGCCGATGGGGGCGTGCAGACGGGCGATGGCCTGCTCGCTGATCCCGGCCTTGCGAAGCGCGTGCAGCCGCCCCTCCAGCCGCACCCGCGCGCCGAGGAGGCCGATGTATCCCGCTTGCGAGGGCAGGGCGGCCAGCAGGGCTTCGTGGTCGGTTTCCAGGTCGTGGGTGGCGACGGCGATGGCCGTCCACGGATCGATGACCAGCGCGCCCAGGGCTTCGCGCGCCGGGGTGCGCAGGTAAGCGACGCCGGCGATCGGCGGCGGGGTCTGCGGGCCCTTGGGGCGGACGAGGGTGGTCTCCATGCCGCTCTGGGCGCCGAGTGTGGCGATGGCCAGCGCGGTGGGATCGCCGCCAACGACGATCAGGCGCGGGACGGGGTCGTGGCGGCGGATCAGGCTGAACGGGTTTTTCTCCACGGCGCAGAGCGGGCCCGTCCCCTCGGCGCAGGATCGCCTGCTCCCGTGGGTGCCGTAGAGGGCCGGGCGGCGCGCGGCCATCAGGGCCAGCAGCTGACCGATCGCCGGATCGTCCGGCTCGATCTTCTCGACCAGAAGCTCGATGCGCGCGCCGCAGAGCAGGCGGATGTCGGGCCAGGGCCCACCCTCGCCGTAGACCAGATGGCGCGGCTCGCCGTCCTTCAGCGTTGCTGCTGCATGGCCGGCGATATCGCCTTCGACGCAGCCGCCGGAGAGAAAGCCCAGCACCTCATCGCCAGCGAAGACCATCTGGGTGCCGGGCGGACGCGGGCCGCCGCCCTCGACCGCATAGAGGGTCACCAGCGCCGCCGCCTCGCCGCGCGCCCGCGCCGCCGCCAGCGCCGGGCGGACGTCGTCTGCAAAGCCGAACAACGGCCAATCGGGCAGGGCGGTCAGGGTCACGGGAATTGTTTAGCTCAAGCGGAACTTCGGTGACAGTTTACAGTGTCCCTGCGCGGCGCCGGACCATGCGGACGGAGTGTGGGGCTGGGACACTGTAAACTGTCACCGAAGTTCTCTTATGGTGAATCGCCCGTTCACCTCCCGGTTTCGGTTCTTTAACGCCTCGCCTCTAGAGTCAGGGCAATCAATTTGGTGGGGCGGAAAAACTGCGCATGGCTTCATATCTGTCCAAACTCGCCCTTGGCGCGTCGCAATTCCGCTTTGAGGGCGCGCCCGCGCACCCCCGGGCCCGCACGCCCCAGGCCGAGGTCGCCGAGATCGTCACCGTCGCCGCCCGCGCCGGGGTTCGCCTGCTCGATGCGGGCGTATCCTATGACTCCGCCGAGACCATGATCGGCTCGGCGCCGTCGCTGCACGAATTCCGTTTGCTGGTCCGCGCCGCCCGTCCCGACAAGGGCCCCGAGCACGTCGAGGCCGAGGCCCGCGCCTCGCTCGCCCGGCTCGGCGTCACCAAGGCTGAAGCCATCATCGTCCAGAACGCCGGCGACCTGTTCGGCCGTCACGGTCCGGATCTTTGGGACAAGCTGATGGACCTCAAGGCCCGCGGTCTGTTCGACAAGATCGGCATCGTGGCCCTGGCCAGCGACGATCCCATCGGCATCGCCAAGCGCTTCCACCCCGACATCATCCAGTCGCCCGCCTCCCTGCTCGACCAGCGCCTGCTGACCTCGAACGTGCTGGCCACAGTCGCCAGTCTCGGCGTCGAGGTGCATCTGCGCTCAATCTTCATGCAGGGCCTGATCTTCCTGCCACCCGACCGCATGACCGGCCCGCTGAAGGGCGCCGCCTCGTCGCTGTCGCGGGTTCGCCGCATGATCGCCGAGGGCAAGTCCGACCCGCTGCAGGCCGCCATCGGCTTTGCCCTGTCGCGCGCCGAGGCCAGCCAGGTGGTGATCAACGTGACCAGCGCCCAGGAACTCTCGGCCATGCTCGCCGCCGCCGCCTCGCCGCCGCCCGAGCTCGACTGGGACCGCATGGCCATCGACGACGCCGCCGCCCTGAACCACGGGTCCGTGGCGGCGTAAGCTTTTCCCTCCCACGAAGTTGGGAGGGACAGGTCGCGCAGCGACCAGGGTGGGTCACCCCCGGCCGCTGGTTGACCCATCCGTCTTGCGGCTGCGCCGAAAGCCACCTTCCCGACAAGCGGGAAGGAAAGAAATATTCTTGTTTTGTTCCGTGCGCTGACGCATTGTTCATCCCATGGAACAACGCGTCTCTTTCATCACGCTCGGCGTCGACGATCTCGCCAAATCTCGCGCCTTCTACGAGGCTCTCGGCTGGAAGGCGCACCCGGCGGGCGAGGGCAAGGGGATCGTGTTCTTCCAGGCCGGCAGCATGGTCGTGGCGTTGTTTCCGCGAGAAGAGCTGGCGCACGATGCGGGCGTCGAGAATACGCCGGCCGGCGGTTTCGGCGGTCTGACGATCTCACACAACACCCGCTCCGAAGCCGAGGCCGACGCGGTGATGGCTGAGGCCGTGGCCGCCGGGGGCAAGGTGGTCAAGCCGATGGGGAAGGTGTTCTGGGGTGGCTATTCCGGCTATTTCGCTGACCCGGACGGCCACCTCTGGGAGGTCTGTCACAACCCCTTTGCGACCCTGGGCGAAGACGGCGCCTTGACCCTCTGAAATCCTGCTTGGATTCTGCACGGGACCCGCGATTTCCCTGCACTGAAATATAGTTCGCAAACCATCGTTCGGCCAATTGACGGTGGGCCAGGCTTGGCGTTCCATCGCGCTCCTTCCGTGGGAGAATAGAGATGAGCGACAAGGATCGTGGTGATGCTTCCGGGCCTTCTGGCCGGAGGTTTCGACCCGATCTGGCGTGGCTCAGAAACCCGATCATCATCGTCACCGCCCTGGCCCTGCTGCTCGGCGTTGGCATCGGCTACTCGCTGGGGCGTGGCAACTCGCAGGCCGTTGGCCGTGAGGGGGTAGCCACCGCCCGGGAAACCCACGGCATCCGCTGGGCCCTGTTCGGCAAACCGCGTGACAAGGGCGCCGCACGCGCCAGGATCGCCAAGCCGGACGGATTTGCCTACTGGCGTCAGAGGGTCGACACTTCCGGTCCAGAGCCCAAAGCCTGCCTGGAGATGACCCGGCCGCTCGACGAGACCAAGTCCTACGCCGACTTCGTCATGCTAAGCCCCGAGGCGCAAGGCACGCCTGCGGTCAGCGCCAAGGGCTCGGAGCTTTGCATCGGTGGCCTCGGTTTCGCCGACCGCCGTGTCACCCTGCTGAAGGGCCTGCCGGGCAAGGGGCGCGACACGCTGGCGGCCAATGTCGACGTCGACTTCGTGTTCGGCGAGCAAAAGCCCTACGTCGGTTTCGCGGGCGATGGGGTCATCCTGCCCAGGGAAGAGTCCGACGGGGTCGGCATCGAGACCCTCAATGTCTCCAAGCTGACCGTGCAAGTCTGGCGCGTGCCCGACCGCAACCTGGTGCGCCAGTCCATCGCCACCTCCGAGCCGGTGGAAGAGGGCGACTACATGGGCTCGTGGGGGGACGACTATCCCGGCGATGAGGGGACGAAGGTCTGGCAGGGTGAGGTGCGGGTCGCCAACCAGCCGGGCGAGCGGATCACCACCGTCTTCCCGCTGGGCGCGGTGCTGAAGGAGATGAAGCCCGGTGGCTACATCATCGTCGCCCGCGACGCCAAGAATGACAGCAAGCGGCCGGCGGCACGGCGCGGGGCCCGCAGCGAAGAAGATGACGAAGACTATGGCAGCAGCGATGTGGCCCAGGCCCGGCGCTGGGTGATCTTCACCGACATGGCGGTGATGTCCTATTCAGGGTCGGAAGGCGCCGATGTGGTGGTGCGCTCACTGTCGACTGCGCGCTCTTTGAGTGGCGTCAAGGTGGCGCTGGTCGCCTCCAATGGCGAGACCCTGGCCGAGGGGAACACGGACGCGTCCGGCCGCGTGCGTTTTCCCCGGCCCTTGCTGGCCGGCCAGAACGGCGCCCATCCGAAAATGCTGATGGCCTATGGCGCTCAGGGCGACCTCGCCATCCTCGACCTCGACCGCTCACCGATCGATCTGTCGCGCCAGGGGGTCGGCGGCCGGACGGACGAGTCCGGCGCCCTGACCGGCGGGCGCGTCGCTGACACGGCGGTGGACGGCTTTATCTATGCCGACCGCGGCATCTACCGGCCGGGTGAGACGGTTCACGTGGTGGCGCTGGTGCGCGACCGCGCGGCCCTGGCCGAGGAAGCCCGCAAGGGCGAGCTGGTGATCTACCGCCCGTCCGGCATCGAGTTCGCGCGCTACAAGTTCGACCGCGCGCCCGGAGGCTACCTCACCCGCGATGTGGCCCTGCCCAAATCCTCGCCGCGCGGCCGCTGGCGCGCGACGCTCGAGATGGACGGGCTTGACCGCAATTCCGGCGAGATGAGTTTCTCGGTTGAGGATTTCGTGCCCCAGCGCCTGGCGGTGGATACCGACGCGCAAGCCACCCGGCCGCTGGTCGCCGGCGAAACCCGCGCCGTCAACATCACCGCGCGCTTCCTCTACGGCGCGCCGGGCGCGGGCCTGCAGACCCAGGGCGAGGCCCGTATCCAGGCCGACCCCAACCCCTTTCCGCAGTACAAGGATTATCGCTGGGGCGATCAGTCCAAGCCCTTTGACGAAAAGGCGCTGGAGATCAATTCGACCGTCACCGACGGTGCGGGCCATGCGGTGTTCAACGTCAGCGCCGCTGAGGCGGGCGATACGGCCGTGCCGCTCAAGGCCGTGGTCACCGCCTCGGTATTCGAGCCGGGCGGCCGGCCGGTGCGCGAAAGCGTTTTCCTGAAGGTGCGGCCCCGGAAGACCTATTTCGGCGTCAAGATCGCTGAGACCGACTCCCGCAACTATGATCACCCCTTCGCCTTTGACCTGATTGCCGTGAACAGCACAGGCCAGCGCATCGCCGCCTCTGGCGTCACCTGGACCCTGATCCGCGAGAACTGGAGCTACAACTGGTTCGAGCAGGACACCCGCTGGCAATGGCGGCGCACCAGTAACGACGTGCTGATCGCCCGCGGCACGGGCGCGATCAGCGCAGGGACCGGCCTGGCGATCCGCCGGGCGCTGAACTGGGGCGACTACCGGCTGGAAATTGAGGGGCCGGAGGGCGCCCGCACGGTCGCCAAGTTCACCTCGGGTTGGGGCGATCCCGGCCGCGAGGGCGATGCGCCCGATCTCGTCCGCGTCAATCCGGGCGAAAAGGCCCACGCCCAGGGCGACAATGTCACCCTGACGATCAAGGCGCCCTATGCCGGCGAGGCCCAGATTGCGGTCGCCACCGACCATATCATCGACCTGAAGACCGTCTGGATCGGCGCCAATGGCGGTACGGTCACCCTGCATACCGACTCCGAATGGGGCGGCGGCGCCTATGTACTGGTCAGCGTGGTCCAGCCGCGCGATCCCAGCCGCGTGCCGACGCCCAGGCGCGCCATGGGCGTGGCCTATGTCTCGCTGGACCCCAAGGACCACAAGCTGGGCGTGACCATCGGCGCCGTCGCCAAACAGGACTCCCGCGCTGAGGTCTCGGTGCCCGTGCGCGTCACCGGCGCCGGCATCGGCAGGGCCCACGTCACAGTGGCGGCGGTGGATGAGGGCATCCTGCGTTTGACCAAGTTCGAGACCCCCGATCCGGTCAAATGGTACTTCGGCAAGCGGGCGCTCTCCGTCGACTATCGCGACGACTATGCGCGGCTGCTGAACGCCAACCTGGGCGCGCCGGCAGGCGTCAACTTCGGCGCCGACGAGATCGGCGGCGAGGGGCTGACGGTAACGCCGACGAGGACCGTGGCCCTGTGGTCGGGCGTCGTGGAAACCGGCGTCGACGGGCGGGCGACAGTGAAATTGCCGGCCGCGCTCTTCAACGGCGAACTGCGGCTGATGGCGGTGGCCTGGACCGACACGGCGGTGGGCTCGACCTCCAAGGCCATGACGGTTCGCGAAGCCGTGGTCGCCGATCTCAACCTGCCGAGGTTCATGGCCCCCGGCGATGTCGCCACCGCGACGCTGGAGCTGCACAATCTTGAGGGCCGGCCCGGCCAGTACCAGGCCAGCGTCACTGCGTCCGGCGGCCTGCTCGCAGACATTCGCCGTTCGATCAGCCTGCCGCTCGGCGAGCGGACGACTGAAAAGATCGATGTCGCCGGTCCCAGCCGCGCCGGCATCGGCGAGGTGCAGATGGCTGTCACCGGCCCGCAGTTCTCGACCTCGAAGACCTATCCGCTGCAGACCCGCCTCGGCTGGGGCGCGCAGACCTATGCCTATACCGAGGAGCAGGCGGCGGGGACGACCTACACCCCGCCCAATTCCCTGCTCGATGGTCTGCAGCCCGGCAGCGTGACGATGTACGTGAGTTACTCGCCGTTCCGCGGGTTCGACCCGGCGGCGGTGGCCATGGCGCTGGAAGGTTATCGTTACGGCTGCACCGAACAGGTGGTCTCGACCGCCTATCCGCTGCTCTACGCCGATCGCTGGGGCGCGAGGCCCACGCCGACATCCTCGCGCGGCCTCGACATGGCCATCCAGACGATCCTGTCGCGACAGAGCCTCGACGGCGCGTTCGGGCTGTGGACGGCGGGAGACCGGCTGGCCGATCCGTGGCTCGGCGCCTACACCACCGACTTCCTGCTCGAAGCCAAGGCGCGCGGCGCCCAGGTGCCGCAGGAGGCCATCGACCGGGCCCTGTCGGCCATGCGCCGGATCACCAAGCTCGATGGCTACGCGGGCGTTTCCTACAAGATGGAATACGGCCGCTACTGGCTGGGCAGCGAGGAAGCCACACGCAAGGCGACCATGCTGCTGCGCAGCCGCGCCTCGGCCTATGCGCTCTATGTCATGGCCAAGGGCGGGCAGGGCGATCTGGCCCGCCTGCGCTGGTGGCACGACGTGCAGATGAAGGACGATCCCGAGCCGCTGCCGCGGGCCCAGGTCGCCGCGGCGCTGGCCATGATGGGCGATCACGCCCGCGCCCGTTCGGCTCTGCGCGGAGCCATCCAGGCCATCGGATATCGCGAATACGCCGACTGGTACCAGAGCCCGCTGCGCGATACCGCCGGCGTCATCACCTATGCTTACGAGGCGGGCGAGACGGCGATGGCGCGCGAGCTGCACGTCAAGCTGGAAGGCGCCGTGCGCGCGCCCGACGAGCTCAACACCCAGGAACAGGCCCGTCTGTTGCAGGCCGCCGCCGCCATGCTGAAGGATTCCGGTCCGGCCCGGGTCACGGCCCACGGTTCGGGCGCGATCATCCTGCCGACGGTAGCCGGTCAGCCGCGATGGGGGGTGAGCCTGCTGTCAGCCTCGGGCTTTACCAATGACAGTCCCGGCAAGCTCTGGCGCACCGTCACCATCCGCGGCACGCCGATCAAGGCGCCGGCGCCGAGTTTCGCGGGTCTCAGCCTCAGCAAGACCGTCTTTGCGCTGGGTGGCGGGGCGGCCAACACCCGCGCCATGAGCCAGGGCGACCGGGTGATCGTGCGGCTGTCGGGCAAATCGAGCCAGGCGCGCAGCATTCTGGCGGTGATCGATGATGCTCTGCCGGCCGGCTGGGAGGTGGAGACGGTTCTGGGTCCGGAAGACGCCCAGCGGCCGCAGGAGCGCCGGTACTACTACGGCAACCCGGCCACGCGCGCCGCCGACGGGCCCTACAAGTTCCTGGGCGTGCTGTCGGATGTGAACGTCCAGGAAAAGCGGGACGACCGCTATGTCGCCGCGCTCAACGTCGACCCCAATGAGCCGTTCTCGGTGGCCTACATCATCCGCGCCGTGACGCCAGGCGACTTCTACCTGCCGGGCGCCGAGGCCAAGGACATGTATCGTCCGCAGATCAATGCGCGCACGGAGGGATCAAGGGCGGTGATCGCGGCGCGGTGATGAGACGTTTCTTGCTTTCCCTCCCCTTTATGGGGAGGGACAGGCCGCGCAGCGGCCAGGGTGGGGGACTTCGCCGATTCCTCCTTCTGCTGATTGCACTCCTCGCCGTCGAAACCACCCTTCTCACCCTGGACGCCATCCTGCCTCCCGACATGACGCGGGGTGAGCGATCCTCACCTGTCGCGCTGGATCACAACGGCGCCTGGTTGCGGGCCCTGCCGGTTGAGGATGGCCGTTGGCGGATCAGGGCGGACCTGGCGCGCACCGATCCGGCCTTCGTCCGCCGCGTGGTGCGGATCGAGGACGAGCGATTCTGGCTGCATCCGGGCGTCGATCCGCTCGCGGTCATACGCGCTACGGCCAGCGCCGTCATCCACGGCCGCGTCGGCTCCGGCGCCTCGACCCTGACCATGCAGACCGCGCGGCTGCTGGAGCCCCGGCCCCGGACATTGCCTTCCAAGCTGATCGAAATGGTCCGTGCCCTGCAGCTGGAGGCGCGGTATTCCAAGAAGGAAATCCTCGCGCTCTATCTGACGCTGGCGCCCTATGGCGGCAATCTGGAGGGCGTACGGTCGGCCAGCCTCTCCTATTTCGGCCATGAGCCGCAGAATCTCACCGGCGGCGAGCAGGCGCTGCTGATCGCCCTGCCCCAGGCGCCCGAAGCCCGCCGCCCGGACCGCAAGCCTGAGGCCGCCCGCGCTGCCCGGGCCATCGTCGCCGGCAAGCTCGTCCGGATCCGTGAATTCACCGCCCAGACCGCCGCGGAGGCGGAGGGCGAGACCCTGCCGGGGCGCAGCCGCTTTCCCACACTCGCCTGGCATGCGGCGGGGCAGGCCGCCGCCGCCGCGCCGAAGTCGCAGGCCACCATTGTCACCACCCTCGACGCCGGGCTTCAGGAGCGGCTGGAGCGGGCGGTGCGCGAGACCGCGGCCGCGCAGGGGCCGGAAACGACGGCCGCCGTTCTCGTTGTGGAGATCAGGGGCCGGGCGGTGCGCGCGGCGGTGGGTTCCGGCGGCCTCGACCGCTCCGGCGGCTGGATCGACATGACCAGAGCCCTGCGCTCGCCGGGTTCATCTCTGAAGCCCTTCATCTATGGCCTGGCGTTCGATGACGGCATCGCCGCGCCCGACACCCTGATCGACGATGAGGTCCACCGCTTCGGCGACTATCAGCCCGAGAACTTCGACCGCGCCTACCACGGCAAGGTCACCGTGCGCGAAGCCCTGCGCCATTCGCTGAACGTGCCGGCTGTCGCTACGCTGGATCGGGTCGGCGCCGAGAACTTCCAGCACCGGATCGAATCGACCGGTGTTTCGCTGGTGCGGCCCTCGGCCAATTTGCGTGAAGCGGGACTGGCGCTGGCGCTGGGCGGCGAGGGGATCACCCTGCGCGACCTGGCGTTGCTCTACGCCGCGCTCGGTGACGGCGGCATCGCCAAGCCGCTGGCCTGGACCGAGGCCGACGCGGCCCGCGTTCAGCGCACCGGCGGCTCGCGGTTGATGCGCGAGGCTTCGGCCGAACAGATCCTCGCCATCCTGCGCGAAAGCCCGCCGCCGGAGGGGCGCATCCCCGCGGCGCTGACCGAGGGCGGACCGCGCCTGGCCTTCAAGACCGGCACCTCCTACGGCTTTCGTGACGCGCTGGCGGCCGGCGTGGTCGGTGGCTATGTGATCATCGCCTGGACCGGCCGCGCCGACGGCGGCGCGCGCGGCGATCTGACCGGCCGCGATGCGGCCCTGCCCTTGCTCTTCGACGCCGCCGATATCCTGGGCGCGCAAGGAGCGAGCCCGGCGCCGATCGCGCCGCATGGGGCTCCCAAGGCTTTGATCCAGCTTGCCCGGGCCAAAGACGCCGGACCCAATCTGATCTTTCCGCCCGACAAGGCGGCGGTGACGGTGGAAACGACCGGCCCGGCCGGCAAGGGTCTGACCCTGGCCGCCACCGGCGAGGGCCTGCGCTGGTATGTCGGCGGCGAGGAAATCCGCCCTGATCCGGTCAGCGGTCGGCCGATCTGGAAACCGCCCTCTCCGGGGTTCTATGATCTGTCGGTGGTCGACGCGGAAGGCCGCAAGGCCAAGGCCCGCGTGAGGATCAATAGCGGTTAGCGCGGCAACGACGCGGCCAGAAAAGACTCGTACTCCTCGACGCTGGTGATGGTGCAGTCGAGGTCCGTCACCAGGCCGTTGTTCAGCGAATAGACCCAGCCGTGGATCGCCAGCTCGCGGCCCTCGCCCCAGGCTTCATGCACGAAGACGTCAGCGGCGACGTTGCGCACCTGGCGCATGACGTTGAGTTCGCACAGCCGGTTCAACCGGTCGGTTCCTTCGGACAGAGCCTCTAGCTCGGCCTTATGTTCGGCGGCGGTCTCGCGGATCGGATGCAGCCAGTGATCGATCAGCCCGTGCCGCCTGCCGTCGACCGCGGTGGCGACGCCGCCGCAGCCATAATGGCCGACGACGATCACGTGCTTCACCTTCAAAACCTCGATCGCGTACTGCAACACGCTGAGGTAGTTGGCGTCCTGCGGCGGAGCGAGGTTCGCCACATTGCGGTGGACGAACAGCTCGCCTGGATCGAGGTCGACGATCTCATTGGCCGGCACGCGGCTGTCGGAACAGCCGATCCACAGGTATTCCGGGGTCTGCTGATTGACGAGCCGGCGGAAAAAATCCGGATCGACCCGGGTTTTTGCCGCCGACCACGCGCGATTCTTGCCGATAAGGTGCTTGACCATGATCCGCGCGGGTTAGAAGCAATCTCGGCGCCTCGCAAGTATCCGGGCGGCTCAGGGAGAGATTTTGGCGATGGATACCGATCAAAAGGCGCCGACCGGCCCCCTCGCCGACATCCGAGTCGTCGAGATGGGCACCCTGATCGCCGGGCCTTTCTGCGGTCAGGTGCTGGGCGATTTCGGCGCCGAAGTGATCAAGATCGAAGATCCCGCCGCCGGCGATCCCATGCGCGGCTGGGGCCGGTCCATGCCCAAGGGCCATTCGCCGTGGTGGCCGGTCATCGGCCGCAACAAGAAGTCGATCACCCTCAATCTGCGCACACAGGAGGGCCAGGATCTGGCCCGCAAGCTGATCGACAAGTCCGATGTGCTGGTCGAGAACTTCCGCCCCGGCACGCTGGAGAAGTGGGGTCTGGGTTACGAGGCGCTCAGCAAAACCAACCCCGGCCTGATCCTCAACCGCGCTTCCGGCTACGGCCAGACCGGACCGATGAGCCACAAGGCGGGCTACGCCCTGGTCGGCGAGGCCATGGGCGGGCTTCGCTACATCACCGGCGAGCCGGACCGCCCGCCGGCCCGGGCCGGCATTTCGATCGGCGATTCCCTGGCGGGCCTGCACGGGGCGCTTGGCGTGATGATGGCTCTGCATGCGCGGCAGGCCTCCGGTCGCGGGCAGGTGATCGATGTTTCGATCTATGAAAGCGTGCTGACCGTGATGGAAAACGCCATCACCGAATACGATCTGACCGGCTATGTGCGTGAGCGCTCAGGCTCGATCCTGCCGGGCATCGCGCCGTCCAACGCCTATCCAACCCTGGACGCCATGGTGGTGATCGGCGCCAACCAGGACACCCTGTTTTCCCGCCTGTGCGAGGTGATGAAACGCCCCGATCTGGCGGCCGACCCGCGCTACAAGACCCACCTCGGGCGCGGCGAGAACCAGAAAGAACTGGACGACATTATCGGCGCCTGGACGGCGACCCAGACCACCGACGCCGTGCTGGCGCTGATGGACGAATACGGCATCGCCGCGGGTCGGGTTTACCGGCCACAGGACATGATGACCGATCCGCAGTATCAGGCCCGCGAGAGCATCGTCTCGGTACCGCACCCGGTGTTCGGCCAGGTGAAAATGCAGAACGTTTTTCCGAAGATGAGCGAAACGCCGGGCAGTGTCCGCTGGCCGGGCGAGGGCCTCGGCGCCCATACTGACGAGGTGCTGATGCAGGTGGCCGATTTGTCGGCGGACGAGGTCGCCGACTTGCGAAAACGCGGGATCGTCTAGTTACATCCCCGGCGGTGGGGTGATCTTCAGCACCTGGCCGATCTGGTAGAGCATCAGCACTGCTCCGAAGGCCAGCAGGACCATCAGGAAGCGCCACGGGATCAGGCGCGGCCCCTTGATCGGGTCCACCGGCCGCGCGCCGCGCCAGCCGCAGAACACGCCCAGCGCAAGGAACGTTACCCCCAGGATGATACTCATGGTCAGGCTGAGGTGCAGGTCCATCGCTATGCTCTGATTTCGCCTCTAATTTAGGGCCTTGTTAACCATTCGGCGGCTTTCGTCGAGGCCCGACGTTGTCATCCACAGCATAATGTCGCGGGCCCTAGATTTAGTGGTCGGGCGCCGTTTACACACAAGGGATCGGTGATAGCGTCCGCCAAGGTGGACCCGTGTGAAAGATGATTCGGTATGACATCCAACGCCCCATGGAGCGTTAAGGGCATCGAGCCCAACGCCCGCGAGGCGGCCAAGGATCAGGCCCGCCGCGCCGGTATGACGCTGGGTGAGTGGCTGACGCGCCGTATCCAGGACGAAGCCGATGAGGGCGGCGAGGCGGGCTCGGCCGCGCGGGGACCGCTCTCCAAGGCGCTGGACCGGCTAACGGCCCGCATCGAAATCGCCGAACAGCGCTCGACGCTGGCGGTCACCGGCATCGATCAATCGGTGCGCGGGGTGCTGGCGCGACTGGAAATCACCGAACGCGACCAGGTGGCGCTCGGCGCCCGCTTCGAAGGCGCGCTGAACGAGGTCAGCGAAACCCAAAACGCGCTCATTGAACGGATTGCGCGGGTTGAAGACCACACCTCTGGACCGCGCTCCCTGGAGGCGATCAAGGGACTTGAGGGCCAGGTCGCGCGCATCGCCAACCAGGTTTATGACGCCGAAGGCCGGCAGCGGGAGACCAACGCCGACCTGCGCCGCGATCTCGGCGCGCTGGCCGCCCGTGTCGAAAGCGGCGGCGGTAGCGGCGATGACGGCGCGGGCATCGCCCAGCGGCTCGATCAGGCCGAGGCAAGGACCACCGCGGCGCTGCGGGCTCTGGAAGTCACCTCCGCCCAGCTCGACCGCCGCCTGGAAGCGGCTGAAGACCGTCTGGAAGCCGGCGGCGACACCGGCGCTCTGGAGCGGCGTCTTTCCGAGATCGCCGCAAATCTGACCAGCGGCCTCGAAGCCGCGCGCGTCGAGATGGGCGAACAGCTGCGGGCCTCGGCCGACAGCCGGTTCGACCGCATGGAACAGGCGCTGCGCGAGATGGACAGCCACGTCCAGGCCGCCGAGCAGCGTTCGTCGCAGGCTATCGAACAGATGGGTCGCGAAGTTCTGCGTGTCGCCGAGGCGCTGAGCCGCAAGGTCAACACCACCGAGCAGCGCGCCGCCAACGCCATCGAACAGGTCGGCGGCGAGGTGGCCCGTGTGGTCAATTCGCTGGATATCCGCCTGCAACGGTCGGAGACGACCCAAGGCCACGCCCTGGACAAGCTGGGCGCGGACCTCACGCGCGTGACCGAAAAACTGACCGAACGGATCGGCGTGGCCGAGCGCCGGTCCGCCCAGGCCATCGACGATGTCGGCGAGCAGATCAGCCGGGTCACCGAGCGTTTGAACCAGCGCTATGACCGCAGCGCCAATGATCTGGCCGAGCGCATTCGTCAGAGCGAAGAGCGCACGGTGCGCCTGCTGGAAGAAGCCCGCGAGCGCCTGGATGGGCGATCGAGCAAGGCGCCCGCCGCGCCTGAAACCGGGTTTGCGCCCGCCACTGCGGATCTTCTGTCGCCGCCGCCGTTCCCCGGCGAGCCCGCGGCCGCCATCCCGACGGCTGGGCCCCCGCAGTATGTGATCTATCCCGACGTCGCCCCGTTCGGGCAGGCGATGGCGCCGGCAGCCATGGCCGCGCCCGGCTTTGCGCCCGTGGCCGAGGATTTCCCCCTTGAGGACCTCGACGCGGCCAGCGACTTCGCCGCGACGGCGACGCCCCAGACCGAGGCCGACTTCGTCGACGACGCTTCGCGGGCCGACTTCGAGGCTCGCGCGTCCGAAACGCAGGACCGCCTGGAAATCTCGGTCGACGAGGACGCCGAGTTCGAATTCGCCGGGGAAGAGAGGGCGCATGATTACGATCTGTCGCCGCCTTCACCCCCGCCGCTCGCCGCAGAGCCGGTGGCGACACTTTCAACCCGAGAGTTGATCGAACAGGCCAGGGCCGCCGCCAGGGCCGCACAGGCCGAACGTTCGGGTGGCGGCAGGGGTCGCCGTGACGCACAACGCGCCGGGGGCGGGGCGCTCAGCGCCGGACCCTTCGTCACCCGCCGCCGCAAGCCCGATCACAGCCGCACCATCATGGCCGCCTCCTTCATCATCGCCATCGCCATCATTGGTGGCGGGGCCGCCATTTTCTATGCGGGCGGCGCGCCCGAGAAGATCACTGCCTGGTGGAGCCGTCCTGCCGCCGGCGTCGTCGATGCGGAAGCCACCGTCGAACCCCGTCTGGCCGTCGCGCTCAATCCCCAGCCTATTTCGCCCGAAGACGTTCTGGCCAATCCTATTGCGCCCGGCGCCCCCGGAGCGGAAGCCGAAGACCTCTTCAGCCAGGGCCGCAGCAAGGTGGAAGCGGGTGACAAGGGCGGCGCCGAACAGGTGCGCCGCGCCGCCAACCTGGGCCACGCGGGCGCCCAACGGTATCTGGCCAGCCTCTACAAGACCGGCCGCGCGGGTGTCGCCAAGGACCTTCCCGAGGCGCGCCGGTGGTATGAGCGCGCCGCCGCCGGCGGTGACCGCCAGGCCATGCACGAAGCCGGTCTGATGCAGCATTTCGGCGAAGGCGGCCCAGCCAATCTGGTCAGCGCCGCCGAATGGTTCCGCCGGGCTGCCGATCTGGGCTCGACCGACAGTCAGTTCAATCTGGCGGCCCTCTACGAGACGGGATCAGGCGTCAGCATCAACCCGGCCGAGGCCTACAAGTGGTATCAGTTGGCCGCTCGCGATACGGACGAAGCCAAGCGCAACCAGGCGCGTGAGGCGGCCAACCGGGTGAAAGTCCAGCTCAGCGCGGCGGATCAGGGCGCCGCCGAGCGGTTCGCCGCGAACTTCATCCCGCAAACCGCGAATGTCAGCGCGCGCGCCGTAGCGCCCGATTATCTGACCATTCAGCGGGCATTGGCCCGTCTCGGCTATTTCCGCGGGGCCGTGAACGGGATCGCCGGCGACGACCTTGCCGCGGCGGTCAGGGAATATCAGCGCGACCAGGGTCTGGCGGCCACCGGCGTGCTCGATCCCACCACCACCGCCAGGATCAGGACCGCGGCGCGCTAGTCGCCCACGAGGCTGGTCCACAGCACCGGCCAGGACCGCCCCCGTCCCAGCACGATGGCCAGGGGATCGCCCTCAAACAAACCGGCATAGGCCGCATCGCGCACATTCAGCCCGCCGGCGTAGGCGCCGAACGCCGGCAGGATGATCCGCATGCCGTCAGTGACGAAACATCGCCGCCGTGTGCTGCCGCCCTGGGCGCGCACCTTGGCGCAGGGGTGCAGGTGACCGGCTGCCCAGCCATGATCGGCGCCGGGCCGGGGCTCGTGTCGCAGAACCAGACCGTCAAACACGAGATCCGCCGCCGCTTCGCCGGGCAAACCTTGCGGGCCCTCGGCGTCATGATTGCCGACGACCCAGACGAGCCGCCGTCGCGCGGCGATGTCCGAAATGACGGCGATCTCATCCTCGCCGATCCGCGTCCCGGCCGCGCCATCGTGCAGGGTATCGCCGAGGAGAATGACCAGGTCGGGGTCGGTCGCCTCAATCTCCACGCTCAGCCGACGCAGCGTCTCGCGCGTGTCCCACGGCGGTAAAAGCTGGCCGCGCGCCGCATAGGCCGAGCCCTTCTCAAGGTGCAGGTCGGCAACGACCAGGGCGCGCTCGGTCTCGATCCACAGCGCGCCGGACGGGCGCAGCGCCACCGCAAGACCGGCGATGGTCATCAGGTGGGTCATCCCATCGCCTCGGCGATCAGGGCCTGCGCGGCGGCGGCTTCCAGCACCATTTCTCCGGCCGAGACGCCGGGCGCGCGCTCGCGGCCGATCTCCATCAGCGTCGGTACGGCGAAGGGCGAGACGTGTTCAAGCCGCTTCGGCCGGATGCGCGATTTCACCCGCGCCAGGAAATCGCCGATCCGGCTCACATCGAGCAGCCCACTTGCCGCGTCGGCCCGCGCGCATTGCAGCAGCAGATGGTCCGGCTGGTGGCGGCGCAGCACGTCGTAGATCAGGTCAGCCGAGAAGGTCACCTGCCGGCCCGACTTCCGCTCGCCGGGAAAGCGCCGCTCGATCAGACCGGCGACGAGGGCCGCGTTGCGGAACGAGCGTTTCATCAGCACGCTCTCCTCAAGCCAGGCTTCCAGATCATCGCCCAGAATGTCCTCTTCGAAGAGCGCGTCGAAATCGAGCCCGTCCATCGGTTTCATCGCCCAGATGCTGAGCGAATAGTCGTTGGCGAGATAGCCGATCGGCCCGACGCCCAACCGGTCCAGCCGCCGGGTCAGCAGCATGGCCAGGGTGGTGTGCGCGAGCCTGCCCTCGAACGGATAGCAGATCATGAAATGCCGGGCGCCATGCGGGAAGGTCTCGATCAGCAGGTCGTTCTCGTGCGGCAGGGCCGAGTGATCGCGCTGGGCGCTCAGCCATTCGACCACGTCGGCGGGCAAGCCTTCCCAAGCCGCCTCGTCGGTCATCAACCGCCGCACCCGCGCCGCCAGATAGGTCGAGAGCGGAAATTTCGAGCCGCCCCAGCTGACGACCTTGGGGTCTTTGTCGGCCGACCGCGTGACGATGGCGTCGGCTCCCTTCACGCCCTCGAACCGCCAGACCTGGCCGGCGAAGACAAAAGTGTCGCCGATATCCAGCGCCTCGAAATACCATTCCTCGACCTCGCCGATCTTGCGGCCCGCGCCACTGCGGCCGGCCGTTCGCAGCGTCAGCGTGTCGGCGCCAACAATGGCTCCGACGTTCATGCGGTGGCGTTGGGCGGTCTCGGCGGTTCGAACGCGCCACAGGCCGTCCGGCCCCTTCACGATCCGCCGGAAACGATCATAGACCTTCAGCGCATAGCCGCCGGTGGAAACGAAATCGACGACCCGCTCGTAGTCTTCCCAGCTCAGACCGGCGAAGGGCGAAGCTGTCCGGACCTCGTCGTAGAGAGCGACCAGATCGAAGGGTTGGGAGCAGGCGCAGCCCATGATGTGCTGGGCCAGGACGTCCAGCGCGCCGATGCGATAGACCTCGCCGTCGAAGGCGTTGGCGGCCACCGCGTCGGCGGCCGCGCGACATTCCAGCATCTCGAAGCGGCTGGCCGGCGCCAGCAGCGCGCGGCTGGGCTCGTCCAGTCGGTGGTTGGCCCGGCCAATCCGCTGCACCAGACGCGATGAGCCCTTGGGCGCGGCTAGCTGGATGACCAGATCGACCTCACCCCAGTCGATGCCGAGATCGAGTGTAGAGGTGCAGACGACGGCGCGAAGAGCGCCCTTCGCCATCGCCGCCTCGACTCTGCGGCGCTGCTCGGCGGCCAGGCTGCCGTGATGCAGGGCGATGGGCAGGTTCGCGTCGTTCAGCCGCCACAGTTCCTGAAAGGCAAACTCGGCCTGCCAGCGGGTGTTGACGAAAACGAGCGCCATCTTCGCGCTCTCGATCGCCGCATAGACCTCAGCCATGGCGTGCTGGGCCGTGTGCCCCGCCCAGGGAACCTTGTTCTCTGACAGCAGCACTTCGACCACCGGCGCAGCGCCGGCCTCGCCGCGGATGATGATCGGCTCAACTCCAGGCTTGGCCGTGCCGCCTGTCAGCCACCCCAACAGCTTGTCCGGATCGTCCACCGTCGCCGACAGGCCGACCCGCCGCGCGTTCGGTGCGAATTGGGCCAGCCGCGCCAGGCCCAGCGACAACAGGTCGCCGCGCTTTGACGAGTGGATGGCGTGGATCTCGTCGATGATGATGCAGGAGAGGTCCTCGAAATAGGCGCGCGCCCCTTCCCAGGCGCAGAACAGCGCCAGCTGTTCAGGGGTGGTGAGCAGGATGTCGGGCGGCGACACGCGCTGCCGGGCCTTTTTGGAAACCGAGGAATCGCCCGTGCGGCTTTCCACCCGCACCGCCAGACCCATCTCCGCCACCGGGGTCAGCAGGTTACGTTGCACGTCCACCGCCAGGGCCTTCAGCGGTGATATATAGAGGGTGTGCAGGCTGGGCGGGGCATTGCGCGGCGGCCTGGCCGAGAGCTCGATCAGGCTGGGCAGGAACCCGGCCAGGGTCTTGCCGCCGCCGGTCGGCGCGATCAGCAGCACATCGCGTCCAGCCTCGGCTTCGCGCGCCATGGCCAGCTGATGGCCGCGCGGGCTCCAGCCGCGGCGCGCGAACCAGTTTGAAAACGGAGCGGGCAGAGCGGAAGCCATTCCTCAGATCGTTAGCACGTTCTCGTTTCGTTTCTAGTGGGCGATGAGGAACGCTCCCCCTTCGGACTGCCGTACTATTTTGCCAGCCCGCCAGATGGGTGCATGGTGGGGTATCCGATCGGGGAAATGGATTGAATCAACCACGAAATCAGGGGGAACTTCACATGACTTTCGTAGAATCCATCAAGACGTGCTTGGGCAAATTCGTCACCTGGAAGGGCAGGGCGGCGCGATCTGAGTTCTGGTTCTTTACCCTCTTCGTGCTTCTGGTCGAAATCGTTGCGATGGTTATCGACAACGTGACCGGCCTGGCATTCCATGTTGGGGGCGTCAGCGCCGGCTACGGTTGGGTGTACCTGCTGGCGAGCTTGGTTCTGTTCCTGCCGAACCTGTCTGTTCTGGTTCGGCGTCTGCACGACACCAACCATTCCGGCTGGTGGTACTGGATCGCCCTAGTGCCGTTGCTCGGCGGCATTCTACTTCTGGTGTGGTTCTGCTCCAAAGGCACTACGGGAGAGAACCGTTTTGGATCCGATCCGCTGAGCGCAGGCGCGGAAGTCTTTTCGTAAGAGATCCTTTGCCGTGAGATCGCGCTGGCGGGGGTTGCACGCTCTCGCAAGCGAACTACCGGTCATATGTGGCGCGTGAACCCGCGGAAGGGTAACAGCCCGCTTCATGAGCCGTCTCACCATCCAGACCCGACGCCCAGGCCTTGGCGGAGCCTTCGCGGGCCTGGCGCTGGAGCTCGCGCCCTATGTCGCCGCCATTGCTGCCTTCCTGGGTGGGGCGATGATGGTGGCCTCCGCCGCGACGCCGGCAGTTCGCGATCGTTTGACCTTCGTCGCCAAATTCGCGCCGATCGTGGTCATAGAGTTCTCGCACTTTGCGGCCAGCATGGTTGGCCTGCTGCTGATGCTGGTTGGCTCCGGCCTGTGGGCCCGCCGGCAGGGAGCTTACTGGGCGGCGCTGGCCCTGCTGATCGTCGGCGCGGCGTTCTCGCTGACCAAGGGGCTTGAATACGAAGCCGCAGCGCTCTTGCTGATCGTCGCCCTTGGCCTGTGGCCGGCGAGGAAGGCCTTCGACCGGCCCTCGCGTGCCTTTTCAGGCCAGATCGCCTGGGTGTGGATCCTGGCCGCCGCCGCCGCGGTCATCAGCGCCGGCCTGCTGGGTTTCTGGTCCTACGATCAAAAGGTCTTCACCGATGAGATGCTTTGGACCTTTGTGCGCGATGGCGACGCCTCACGCTCGGTGCGGGCCGGCGTGGTGGTGGCGCTGGCCACTCTGATCATCGCGCTGTGGTCGCTGTTCTCGACGCCGTCGCCCCGCGTCAAACGCCCGGGCCCTGAAGAACTTGCGCAGGTCGCGGCCCTGCTTGACGCCACGCCAGGCGTGCGGGCCGACGCCCGTATCTGGCTCTCGGGCGATAAGGATTTCCTGTTCTCGGACAGCGGCCAAAGCGTGCTGGCCTATCGCATCCGCCGCCGCCACTGGATTGTGCTGGGAGATCCGGTCGGTCCCGCGGCTGAGCGAAGCGAGCTCATGTGGCGCCTTGTCGAGGCCGCCGATCGCGCCGGCGGGCGGGCGATCTTCTACGGCGTTTCGGCCGATCTGTTGCCCAGCCTGGCGGCCATGGGGTTTGTCATGCGGCTGGTGGGTGAGGACGCCATCGTCGATGTCGCCGCCTTCAGCCTTACCGGCAAGGCCCGCCAGAACCTGCGCACCGCCTGCAACCGGGCGGCTGGCGAGGGCTGGACGTTCGACGTGCTGCCCCCCGGTTCGGCGAGCGCTCTGGCTCCCGAACTCGCTGCCGTCTCGGGCGCCTGGCTCGCCCGTCACGCCAGCGGTGAGAAGGGCTTTTCCATGGGGTTTTTCGACCCCGACTATCTCGATCGCGACTATCTTGCCGTGGTGCGCCGGGAAGGCCGGATCCTGGCCTTCGCCAACCTGCAGACCGCCTCCGATAGCCATGAAGCCGGCATCGATCTGATGCGGCACCTTCCCGAGGCGCCATCGGGCCTGATGGATTTCCTGCTGGTCAGTCTGATCGAGTGGGCGCGAGCGAACGGCTATGCCGAATTCAACCTCGGCATGGCGCCGCTCTCGGGACTGGAAAACCGGCGCCTGGCCCCGATTTTCGCGCGCATCGGGGCCCTGGTCTTCGCCGAGGGCGGGGCGCTCTACAGCTTTCAGGGCCTGCACGCCTTCAAGGCCAAGTTCGGCCCCGCCTGGCGGCCGGTCTACATGGCCGGCCGGCCGGGCGCGAGCCTGACGCTTGCCTTGCTGGACGTGGCGCTGCTGACGGGCGGTGGCTGGCGGGGCGTGTTTCTTAAGGGTTGAATTTACTCACCGATATCCGGCCAGTTGGCTGAACGGCAGCGGGGTCGGCGCCCCGGGTTTCACCACCGCCAGTTCGCCGGCCAGGATGCCTTCCAGGGCGTAGTTCCCCTCATGGCAGGCGTATTCGTAGATGCCGTCCGAAGCCTGGAACTCATATTCACCGCCCCAGTCGGCGTCCCAGTTGGCCGGCGAGTGGATGTTGAACTGGTAGAGCAGCCGCTGTGGCGAGACCTTGGTGAACTTTTCGGTCAGCACCAGGTCGGCGGCCGAACGACCGTTGATCTGGTTCTGCGGGTGATAGTTGGCCGTCTCCACCACCAGGCTGTTGCCCTCATAGTGACCCACGGAATCGCCGAACCAGGGCCGCACGCCGTCGGCGCGGTGCTTGCCCCCGATGCGGACGACCCGCACGTCGTGGATCATCTCGATCCAGATCGCCACCGAGTCCTTGCCCTGGGTGATACGCACATTGTTGTTGTAGAGCTGCGGCAGCAGCAGGGTGCCGCGGCCTGAGCCGAACGACATGACGCAGCGCTCGGCCAGCGGGTGATTTTCGGGTTGGGTGCCGTCGCGTGCACCGCCACCGCCACCGCCACCGCCACCGCCGGCGCCACGGCCGCCGCCCCGACCGCCACCGGCCGCAGCCGCCGCGCCGCCGCGTCCGCCGCCCCGGCCGGCCGCGAGCGACTCATCGCCCTCTTCGGCGCCCAAGGAGGCGATGGCCTGTGACGTCGCCCGGGCCGGTGGGACCTGCCCGTTGGCAGGGTAGGTAATGAAGGAGGCGCGAGGCTCGCCATGCACGCGCATGATCGTATCGCCCGGATCGACGAAGCCGCCGTTATAGCCGCAGCCGACGCCGGAGAAGCCGCGCACGTCGCAGGTCTTGTTGACCTCCTGGGTGGAGAGTTTCGGGTCGGTCCGGGCGTTGCTCTTGTCGATGTCTTCCTGCCGCAGGCCCTCGCGCGCCTTCACCTCGTCGGGGGTCATGACCAGCCGGTCGCCGTACGAGGCCTGACGCCCAAGCGGCGTCAGCGAGGAGTTCGACCAGGCGCCGCTGACGTCGGGCTGGCCGAAGACGTTTTTGGCCGGCTTGAAGCTGCCGTAATAGACCGGCTGAAACGGTCCCACCCTGGGACCCGATGCTGCGGCGGGAGCGGCCGCCTTGGCCGTCGCCTTGGCCGCCGGTGCGGCGGCTTTGGGCTGGGCGGCGTTCTGGGCGGCCACCACGGCCGGGATCAGGGCGGCGACAAGCGCGCCGGCCAACAGGACGGTTTTCAGGTTCTTGGTCACAGCGGCGGCTCCTCGGATATTGTTTTTCATTGCGCCGCCCGTTCACCGGCGGCGATGCAAAATTCTCTGCCGATGGCGGTCTGAAGTCAATCAGCGCGCGGGCGGCAGCGGCGCTCCCAGCGCCACGAGGTTCCCTGTCAGAATGCCCTCCAGCGCGTAATTGCCCTCATGGCAGGCATATTCGAAGATGCCGGGCGAGGCCGCGAATTCGTATTCGCCGCCCCAGTCGACGTCCCAGTTAGCCGGCGAGTGGACGTTGAACTGATAGAGCAGCCGGTCCCTGGCCACCCGGGTGAACCGCTCGGTCATCACCAGATCCTCGGCCGAGCGGCCCTGGATGCGGTTTTCGGGACGGAAGTTGGTGGTCTCGACCACCAGGGTATTGCCCTCGTAGTGACCGATGGCGTCGCCGAACCAGTATTTCATGCTGGACGCCGGGTGTTTGCTGTTCAGGCGCACATTGCGCACCTCGTGCACCATCTCGACCCAGATGGCGACGGAGTCGCGGCCCTGCTGGATGCGATAGTTATTGTTGTAGAGCTGGTCGGTCATGATCGGGCCGGCGCTGCCGCCGAACGAGGTCAGGCAGCGCTCGGCCGTGCCGCGCCGCTCCGGGCTGTTTTCCGGATCGAGGCCGCCCCGGCCGCCACCGCCGCCACGACCGCCCGCTGCAGCAGCGCCACCGCGTCCGCCGGCCGCCGCAGCCGCCGGAGCGCTGCCACGGCCGCCGCCGCGTCCTGCCGGTCCCGCGTCATCGCCCTCGCCCGCCGGACCGACGACCACGGCCGTGGCGGTCGCCTTGGGGGCCGGTGGCTGACCATTGACCGGATAGGTGATGAACGAGGTCCGAGGCTCGCCGTGCACCCGCATCACCCGGTCGCCCGGGTCCGTCCAGCCGGCGTTGTAGCCGCAGTTGACGCCGGAATAGCCGGGCACATCGCAGGTGGTGGTGGCGTTCGGGTCGACCACGCTGGGGTCGGTAGGCTTGTTGGCCCGGGCGATCTGGGTTTGCCGGGTGCCCTCGATGGCGGCGACTTCCTCGGGCGTCATCACCAGGCGATCACCGTAGATCGCCTGCCGGGTCAGGGAGGATGTCGTGCCATTGCTCCAGGCCCCCGTGATGTCGGGCTGGCCGAAGGCGTTTTTGGAGGGGACAAAGCCCTTGTAGAGCATCGGGGCGGTCGGTCCCGGCGGCGCCACGCGGGCGGTCGTGGCGGGAGCGGCCCCGACCTTCGCCGGGGCTGAAGCCGCTTTGGGCTGGGCGGCGTTCTGGGCGGCGACGCCCAGCGGGACCAGGGCGGTGATCATCGCCCCTGACAGCAGGATGGTTTTGAGATGGCGAATGGTCACGGCGGTTCCCCTTTTGGTGAAAATCCTCTGCCTAAGGCGGGGTGAAGTCAATTATGGTCGGCGCCATGAAACAGAACCTCTACGCTCTGCTGCAATCGCGTTTCCCGGCTGACCGGTCGCGGCCCTGTTTCCTGTTCCCGGATGGCCGAAGCACAAGCTACGGCGAGCTTGAGCTGGGCGTATCGTGCATGGCGGCCCATCTTCGCGCAACGGGCGTCGGTCCCGGCGACCGGGTGCTGGTCCAGGCGCCCAAGAGCACCGAGATGATCATGCTCTATCTGGCCTGCCTGCAGACGGGCGCGATCTTCGCACCCCTCAACACCGCCTACACGCCTGCCGAAGTGAGCTATTTCGTGGGCGACGCCGAGCCCGCCCTGATCGTCACTGACGCCGCCGCCGAGATGGCCGCCGCGTCAGGGCTCGACCCCGATCCGCGCATTCATGAGGCCAGAAGCGGCGACACCGCATCCCTGATCTACACCTCTGGGACAACCGGCCGCTCGAAGGGCGCCATGCTCACCCACGGCAACCTCGCCGCCAACGGCCTGGCGCTCACTGAGGCCTGGGGGTTCACCGGGGATGACGTCCTGCTCCACGCCCTGCCGGTCTTCCACGTCCACGGCCTGTTCGTCGCCCTGCACTGCAGCCTGCTTTCGGGCTCGGCCATGGTGTGGCTAGGCAAATACGAGGACGACCCGATTATCGAGGGCCTGGCCCGCTCAACGGTGATGATGGGCGTGCCGACGTTCTACACGCGCCTGCTGGACAACCCGCGCTTCACGAAAGAGTCCGCCGCGCACATGCGCCTGTTCGTCTGCGGCTCGGCGCCGCTGCTGCCCTCCACCTTCGAGGCCTTCGAGGACCGCACCGGCCAGCGCATCCTCGAGCGCTACGGCATGAGCGAGGCGGTTATCATCACGTCAAACCCGCTGAAGGGGATGCGCATCGCGGGCAGTGTCGGCTATCCCCTGCCGGGTGTGGACCTGCGCATCGGCGGTGGAGAAGAAACCGGCGTCATCCAGATCAAGGGGCCCAGCGTCTTTTCCGAGTACTGGCGGATGCCGGAGAAGACCAGGGAGGAGTTTACGGCTGACGGCTATTTCATCACCGGTGATGTCGGCCGCCAGGACCCGGACGGCCGGGTGTGGATCAGCGGCCGCGCCAAGGACCTGATCATCTCGGGTGGCTACAACGTCTATCCCAAAGAGATCGAACTGATCCTCGACGAGATGGAAGGCGTCACCGAAAGCGCCGTCATCGGCTGCCCCCACAAGGACTTCGGCGAGGCGGTCATCGCCGTGATTGCCGGAGCCGGCGACGAAGCCGCCGTCATCGCCGCCGCCCGCCAGCAGCTCGCCGTCTTCAAGGCCCCCAAGCGGGTGTTCTTTGTTGATGACTTGCCCCGCAACGCCATGGGCAAGGTGCAGAAGAACGTGCTGCGCGAGGCGTACAAGGACGTGTTTTCGGGTTAGTCTGTCGCCAGAAACCCCATCAGGAGAACCCGGGATGGACGCTCAAACCCAATGGACCGGCCTCGATGGCCAGCGGCTGACCCGCATCGCTGACCATGTGAACCGGCACTACATCGAGCCTGGCAAGATCGCCGGCTGCCAGGTGCTGGTCGCGCGCAATGGCCACGTCGCCTACCAGAAGTCATTCGGCCTGCGTGACCGCGAGCGGGGAACGCGGTGGGGCGACGACACCATCGTGCGGCTCTACTCAATGACCAAGCCGGTCACCTCCGTGGCGCTGATGATGCTCTACGAGCGGGGCCTGTTTCAGCTCAACGATCCGGTCAGCCGCTACATCCCCTCGTGGAAAGACCACCAGGTCTGGGTCTCGGGGTCCGGCAAGGCCATGGTCACAGAGCCGCCGAAACGCCCCGTGAGTTTCCGCGACATGCTCTGCCACACCGGTGGCATCGGCTACGGCTCGATCCTCAACGCCATCACCGGCATTCCGGCAGACCACCCGGTGGACGCTGCCTACGACAAGGAGGGCGTGAACCGGAACGAGGACCTCGCCAGCTTTGTCGACAAGCTCGGTAAGGTTCCGCTGCGCTACCAGCCGGGCGAGCGGTGGATGTATTCGCTGTCAACGGACGTCTGCGGCCGCCTCGTTGAAATCCTCTCCGGCAAGCGCCTTGATCGTTTCTTTGCCGAGGAAATCCTCGGCCCCCTCGAGATGAACGAGACCGCCTTTCATGTCGCGCCGAAGAATGCCGACCGCTTTGCCGCCTGCTACAAGCGCGCGCCCGACAAGTCGCTGGCGTTGGAGGACGATCCCACCACCAGCCGCTTCCTGAAGGAGCCCTCCTTCTTCGCCGGCGGCAGCGGCCTGACCGGGCCCATCGCCGACTACCACCGGTTCTGCGAGATGCTGCGCCGGGGCGGCGAACTGGACGGGGTTCGCCTGATCAGCCCGCGCACCCTCGATCTGATGCGCATGAACCACCTGCCGGGCGGCGGTGACCTTGCCAGCCTCGCCATCGGCGGGTTTTCAGAGAGCGCCTATGAAGGCGTCGGCTTTGGCCTTGGGTTCGCCTCCAGTCTCGACCAGACTGTGACCCAGTGCCTGGGCATCGGCGACTACTACTGGGGGGGCGCTGCCTCGACGATCTTTTGGGTCGACCCGATCGAGGACATGACGGTGGTCTTTCTTACCCAGCTGATCCCCTCGGCCACCTTCAATTTCCGCGGCCAGCTCAAGAGCATTGTCTACGGGTCTATCGTCGATTGATCAGGGGGCTTAGGTTACGCGGGTGAATCGGGTAGCCCGCGGCTTAGACTAAACCCTCGCTCACAACACTTGGGCGAGCAAAAAGCCTTGGTCAACCTTGTCGATAAGAGTTGTTTAAGCATACCCCTTTAGCTTGGCCGTGGAAGAAACCATGCTGCCCAGTGACAAGATCAACTTCGAGAAAATCCAGTTCCTGGTGGTTGATAGCAACCACCATTCCCTGAACTTGACCACCGCGGTGGTGGCCGGGTTCGGCGCCCACAATATCCTCAAATGCACCACGGTCGCCGAGGCCCGCGACATCGTCTGCGGGCATCCCATCGACTTCCTGCTGATCTCCGCCCAGATGGCCGATGAGGACGGCTACGCCTTCGTCCGCTGGCTGCGGCGCAAGGCGCCCGAGGTCAACCGCTTCATCCCCGTCATTGCGCTCTCCAGCCATACCCGCCGGTCCCAGGTGCTGGCCGCCCGTGATTGCGGAGTGCAAGGCGTGATCGCCAAGCCTCTGGTGCCAAAGGTGTTGATCGAGCGGGCCTTCTGGGTGGCCCACGATGATCGCCGTTACATCGTATGCGAAGGCTATGTCGGCCCTGATCGCCGGCTCCAGAACCTGGGCCCGCCGCAGGGCATTGAGGGCCGGCGCGAGGAGGACATGCAGGCCGCCGCCGAAGCTTCCGATATCGAGGCCGAGCACGAGGCCGCCAAGCAAATAGAGGCCGCGCGATGAGCAAGGTCCGCAAGTTCAGGGTCAAGACCAAGCTCTCCACCGTGGCGCTACGCGGCGGTATCACCGCCGCCGAAGCGCTCAACCGCGCCGATGACGCCCTCGATCCCTACCGGGGCGAGGCGCTGGTGGTGATCGACGCCCTGATGGCCGAAATGGCGGCCAGATTTGGCCCCGTCGCCGCCGGTCGAGAGGCCGAGGATCTGGAAGATCTCTACATGCTCGCCTCGCGCGTCATCGACGCGTCCATCGGCCTTTCCGAGGCGGGCGTCGACCGCGCCGCCCATGCGCTCTGCACCCTGGTTGACCTCAGCCAGGAGAGCGGCGTTCGTGACTGGGAGGCGATCGAGGTGCATCTGGAAGCGCTCCGTCTGCTGCGCCTGCACGGCCATTCCTTCAGCCTTGCCGAGCAAGAGCGTGTGCTGGACGGGCTGAAGACCGTGACCGCCAAGCGCGTCGGCGATCCCGACGAGCAGAAGCGCGCCTGAACCGCGTGAAACCGCCCAAAAACCACCAAACTGAACAGGGTTTATGGCCCTTTAACCGTTACAGCTCAGCTTAGGGCAATGTTGGACAGTCAAAAGCTCAACCTGGAGCGCATCCAGTTTCTGGTCGTCGATGACAACATCCACTCGCGCGACATCACCAGCGCGGTGGTGACCGGCTTTGGCGCCCGTCACGTTCTGAAATCGGAATCCGCCCAGAAAGCCCGCGACCTGATCTGCGGCAACGTCGTCGATGTGCTGTTGATCGCCGGACGCATGCCGGAGGAAGACGGCTTTTCCTTCGTGCGCTGGATGCGGCGCAAGGCGCCGGAAGTGAACCGCTTCATCCCGGTGATCGTGCTCAGCTCCCACACCCGCCGCTCCCAGGTGTTCGAGGCGCGCGACTGCGGCGTTCACGCGGTGATCGCCAAGCCGCTGGTGCCGCGCACCCTGCTCGAACGCACGGTCTGGATGGCCAAGGACACGCGCATGTTCATCGAGTCCGACACCTACATCGGGCCTGACCGCCGCTTCAAAAATCTCGGCCCCCCCGAGGGCATGCCGGAACAAAGGTCTGACGCCCTGACCGTCGTCGACTGAACGCCTTAGGACCAATCGACATTCAGATTTCGGCGCGTGAACGCGGCGTATTTTAAGACTGAAGGCGTCGAAAACTCCTTGTGGAGGTCACTCTACGGCGGATTTTTCTTCTGTTCAGACGAAAAATCCGGCCCGCGCCCCACGCCAAACCCGAATTTCGCTTGGTCCTAGCGTCCCTGCACGCTCTCGGCGATGCGGGACAGCGGGCTCACTCCCTGACGGTATTCGGCCAGGCTGAGCTTGCCGTCGTGGTTGGCGTCGAGCTTGCGGAACTCTGCGTCCGGATTGGAGCGCGCCAGCGAGGGCAGGGCGATCGCGCCCAGCGCCGCCACGATCAACGCCCCCATGGCCAGCCGGCCGGTCTTGCGCGAACGGGACGGAGCCCGATCGGAAAGCTCGCCTTCGATCAGCCCGCGCAGAGCCTCGCTCGCCGATCGTCCGTCTTCCCGGCACCGGGCCATGAAGGCCTGCTTCGTCGGATAGGGGATTCGGATCTCGAGAGATTCGCTTTTCTTGAGTTTGCGTGCGGTCGACATGGTCTTGGCCCGATAGGTTCGTTGGAGCGTGCAGGATCACGCCTTTGACGTCGAGATGACAGCAAAAGTTTGTCCGGACAGTTCGGATTGAAAGCGATGAGGTGTGCGATCCTCACAATTTCCGAACGAACTCGGCGCGCAGCACGAGGCCTTTTATGCCCTCGTAACGGCAATCGATTTCCTGGCTATCGCCGGTGAGCCGGATCGAACGGATGACCGTTCCACGCTTCAGCGTCTGGCCGGCGCCCTTGACCTTTAGGTCCTTGATCAAGCTCACCGCATCACCGTCGGCCAGCAAATTGCCCACCGAATCGCGCACCTCGATGGCCTCGCCAGGCGGAACCGTCGGAGCCGCCGCCGCGTCGGCTGCGCTGATCCATTCGCCGGTGGCCTCATCATAGACAAAGTCGTCCGTGGTCATCTGGGTCCGTCCGTGCGCTGTTGGGGCCATCCCCTACAACAAAAACATCCGGCCATCGCGTCCTTATCGATCCACAGTCACTTTCCCAGGCGCGCGACAATGGCGGGCGATTCTCGCCAGGGTCAACTCAAAAGTTCCCATTTCGTTCACGTGAAAATTTGCGCTATGGTCGAGGCGTGAACGCCGTCGCGCCCACGCTCGACCTTGCTCCCTCGCTCATCGCCTTGCCCGGCGGGCGGGCGTCGGTCTGCGACGGTGAGGGTGCGCGGGCGCTATCCGCCCGCGAGGCCCGTGAGCTGGCCACCAATGCGCCGGTGGTTGTTGTGCACGCGGCCTTGACCGCGCGGCGGCTGGATCTGGCGACCCCGCCGCGCTCGCCGCACATCTTCGATACGCTGGAACTGTTCGCCTTCGTGCGTCCAGCCACATTCTGCGCGCCGTCGGCCGTGGGCCTCGCCCTGGCGCTGGGCTGGCCGGAACCGAAAGGCGCGCTCGCCCAGGCGCAGGTGCTGCGTCAGGCCTGCGCGGCCCTGCTCGTCGAGATCGGGCAGAATCCAGCGCCTTCCCGCGAGGAGGCCCTCGCACTCGCGGAGACCCTCGGCCGCTCGGGCTGGTCCTGGGCGGGGGCCGTGACCCGGGCGCTGCGCGATGGCGGACCGGTCCGTCACACCCACCGCGGCTCGGGCCTCGATGTCTGGGTGCGGATCAAGGAGTGGGAGGACGAGGCGCCGGTGGGCGAGCCCGGTTCAAAACCGTTCAGTGAGGGTGAGAGCACCGCCCGGCTGATCGAGCTTCTCGCGCGCTCGGGCCTCGACGAGGCCCGTCCCACCCAGGCCGACTATGCCGCCGGCGCGACCCACGTCTTCCAGCCGCGCGACCGGGAGAACGAGCCCAACATGATGCTGGCAGAGGCCGGCACCGGCGTCGGCAAGACCCTCGGTTATCTGGCGCCCGCTTCGCTGTGGGCCGAGAAGAACGGACCGGCGGTGTGGATCTCCACCTACACCCGCGCCCTGCAGCGGCAGATCGAGCGCGAGAGCCACGCGGTCTATCCCGACCCCGCCATCCGCGCCCGCAAGGCGGTGGTTCGCAAGGGGCGGGAAAACTACCTCTGCCTGCTCAATCTGCAGGAAATGACCGGCGCGGCCATGCTGGGCAATGGCGACTTGGTAGGCCTGGCGCTCGCTGCCCGCTGGGCCAGGGCCAGCCGCGACGGCGACATGACCGGCGGAGACTTTCCCGCCTGGCTGCCGGGTCTCTTCGCCGTGGCGCCCGCCGCGCAGGGCAGCCCTGCCAATCTGGTCGATAGGCGCGGCGAGTGTATCCACGCCGGTTGTGCGCACTACCGCGCCTGCTTCATCGAAAAGGCCGTTCGCGGATCGCGGCGCGCGGATCTGGTTATCGCCAACCACGCCCTGGTGCTGACCCAGGCGGCCTTCGACGGCGCCAGGGTCGCGCGCGGCGCCAAGGGCGATGTGGAAACCGCCGCGCCCAAGCGGATCGTCTTTGACGAGGGCCACCACCTGTTCGACGCGGCCGACAGCGCCTTTTCCGCCGCTCTGTCCGGCGCCGAGGCCGCCGAGATGCGGCGCTGGATCCGCGGGCCGGAAGGGCGCGGCCGGCGGGGCAGGGGGCTGGAACAGCGTCTTTCCGAGCTGGTCGGCGATCATGAAGGCGCGCGGATGGCGCTTCACGCCGCCATGCGCGCGGCCGCCCAGCTGCCGGGCGAAGGCTGGTCGGGGCGGATCGCCCCGCCTTCAGGCGAGGTCTCACCGCTCGGGCCGATCGAAGCCTTTCTCGCGGCTGTGCTGGAACAGATTGCCGCCCGAGCGCCGCCGTCCGACCAGGGCCAGGAATGCTCGGCCCGCCCCGCGCTGGACATCGTCCGCGAAACCGCCCGCCAGGCTAGCGCCGCCATCGCCGCCGTTGAGACGCCGCTCATCGCTCTGGCCCGTGCGCTTGAAGACCTGCTTGATGAGGAAACCGAAAAGCTGCCGCCCGGCGACCGGGCGCGCATCGAAGGCGCCCTGCGCGGCCTCGATCGGCGCGCGCGAATGATGCTGCCGGCCTGGCGTTCCATGCTGCAGGCCATCGATGAGGACGCCGAGGGCGATCCCGATTTCGTCGACTGGTTTGAGGCGACCTGGATGTACGGCCGCGTGGTCGACGCCGCCTGCCGCCGCCACTGGGTGGATCCCACCGAGCCGCTGCACGCCACGGTGATCGCGCCGGCTCACGGGGTGCTGGTGACCAGCGCCACCCTGGCCGACCCGACCCTGGACGACGCCTTCGCGCTGGCTGAAATGCGCACAGGCGCCGCGCGCCTGCCGGAGCGGCCGCGAACCATGCGGCTCGCCTCGCCCTTCGATTACGAAAACCAGGCGAGGGCCTTCGTGGTCACCGACGTCGGGCGAGACGATCCGCGCCAGGTGGGGGCGGCCATGCGCGAGCTCTTCCTCGCGGCCGGCGGCGGAGGGCTTGGCCTGTTCACCGCGATCCGCCGCCTGCGCGCGGTCTATGATCAGATCGCAGGTCCCCTGGCCCACGCCGACCTGCCGCTCTACGCCCAGCATGTCGATGGGCTGGAGGTCGGCGCCCTCGTCGACATGTTCCGCGCCGAGGAGGATTCATGCCTGCTGGGCACCGATGCGACGCGCGACGGCGTCGATGTGCCTGGCCGCTCGCTTCGCCTGCTGGTCTTCGACCGTGTGCCCTGGCCGCGCCCCGACATCCTGCACAAGGCCCGGCGCGAGCGCTTCGGCGGCAAGACCTATGACGACAGCGTCGCCCGCTCGCGCATCTCGCAAGCCTTCGGCCGGCTGATCCGCCGCGCTGATGACAAGGGGGTTTTCGTCATGCTTGACGCCGCCGCCCCGACACGACTCTTCGCCGGTCTGCCGCCGGGCGTGACCGTACGGAGGGTCGGTCTGGTGGACGCGATCGAGGAGACGGCGGCGTTCCTCGCACGATAATATTGAATTAACTGATGATTCAGCGATCGTTATCGCCTTTGCACTAGGGTCTGCCTCCAGAAAGGAGGCCCAGAATGTCGCCTCTCATGGTTCTTGCCCTGATCGGGGCCTCTACCGCGCTCGCCACCCTCGTCGCAGTCCGCGTCGGCGAAGGCCGCTAGATCACCGAATAATCCGCTCATCCCGGCATTCGTCGGGGTGGGCGGGTCATGGTGTTCAATCTGAACGGCTCACAACAACCCGGTTCAGCCCAGGTTCCGTAACCATCGGCCAGACTGCTCCCATGCTCATCAAGGGAGAGTTGGCCGTGACCGCTCTGATCATCATCGCTTCGATCATCCTGGCGCCTTCGGTGGCGGTTTATGCGGCGATGCGAGCCCTGGTGAACCTGATCACCGCCAGCCGCTAGGTCTTGCGCGGGCCGGGCGCCGCGCGTAAGGCGCGCGCCATGAATCCCGCGGCAAAGCAAACCCTTGGCCTGATCGGCTTTGGCCAGTTCGGACGGCTCGCCGCCCGGCATCTGGCCGGTTGCTACGCCGTGACGATCGCCGATCGCGAGAACCGCGCCGCTGAAGCCGTGGAGCTGGGCGCGGCCTGGGGAACGCTTCCTGAGGCCGCCGCCAGCGATATCGTCCTCGTCGCCGTGCCTGTCGCGGTCATGCGCGAGACCTTCGCGGCCATCGCCCCGCACGTGAAGCCGGGCGCCCTCGTGCTCGATGTCGCCTCGGTCAAGGTGCTGCCAGTGCAGTGGATGATCGAAACCCTGCCGGCCCACGCCGACATCGTCGCCACCCACCCCCTGTTCGGCCCGCAAAGCGCCAAGGATGGCCTGGAAGGCCTCCGCCTGGTGCTCTGCCCGATCCGCGGCGAACGCGCGCACGAGGTCAAGGACCTGGCTGAGGCGGCCGGCCTGATCGTCTCGATCGCCACGCCCGAGGAACACGACCGGGAAATGGCCTATGTCCAGGCCCTGACCCACCTGATCGGCCGGGCGCTGGTCAATGTGAAGATCCCCGACGAGGATTTGAAGACGCGCTCTTACCAGCACCTGCTGGATCTCTGCGGCCTGATCGGCGATGACAGTTTCGAGCTGTTCTCGGCGATCCAGACCTTGAACCCGTATGCGTCAGAGATTGCGCGCTCGTTCGTAGCGGAAGCCGGTGATTTGCTGGACCGGGTGCACGGGCCCAAGCCCACCTAACGCCCCAGAAACTCCCGCAATCCCTCGACGACGCCGCGGTTGTGCTCTTCGAGGCCGATGGTGATGCGCAGGGCGTTGGGCAGGCCATAGCTGGCCACGTGGCGGACCAGGAGGCCCTTTTTCGCGAGGAAAGCTTCAGCCTCGGCCGCTGTGCGTCCAGGCGTTGCCGGGAAATGGATCAATACGAAGTTGGCGGCGCTGGGCGTTACCTCCAGCCCCAGCCCGCCGATTTGCTGGGTCAGCCACGGCCGCCAGCGCCAGACCAGCTGCAGGGAGCGCTGCTGAAACTCCTCGTCGGCCAAGGCCGCCAGGGCCGCTTCCTGGGCCGGAATATTGACGTTGAAGGGCAGGCGGATGCGGTCCATCGCATCGATGACGTCCCTGGGCCCATAGCCCCACCCGACGCGCAGAGCGGCAAGACCGTGCAGCTTCGAGAAGGTGCGGGTGACGACGATGTTCTCGCGTCCGCGCGCCAGATCGAGCCCGTCCTGAAACGAGGCGTCATCGACGAACTCGCGATAGGCCCCGTCGATGACCAGCAGCACATCGCCCGGCAGACTGTCCGCCAGCCGCTCGATCTCGCGCCCCTCCAGCACCGTGCCGCTGGGATTGCCGGGATTGGCGATGAAGACAATGCGTGTGCGTTCATCCACCAGCGCCAGGATCTCGTCTACATCGACGCGGTAGTTCGGCTCGCGCGCGTAACGGATCTCTCCCTGCGCAGCCTGGGTGCGGATGGCGAACTGCAGGAAGCCGTACTCGCCCGTGATGGTGTTGTCGCCGGGGACCAGGAAGGTTTCGGTCAAGAGGTGGAATACCTCGTCCGAGCCACAGCCGAAGATCAGCCGGTCCGGCTCCAGGCGGTATTTCTCGGCCACCGCCGCTCGTAGGGCGCTGGCGCGCGGGTCGGGATATTCCGCGAGCCGGTAGGCGGTTGAAGCGAGCGCGATGGAGGCCTGCGGGCTGCAGCCCAGCGGGTTTTCATTGGCCGACATCTTGACCGGGTTGAGTACGCCCTCGGCCTTGGCCTTGCCGGGCACATAGGCCTCGACATCCAGAATGCCATCTTTGGGGGTGGGTTTTTTCATGTGATGTCGAAGGGTGTCGGAACCACCCCCACCACGCCGGTCAGGTCACCAGGCAGGCTGTCAAACCGCCCGTCGTCAGCCTGATAGTAGCCGGCGATGGAAAACAGCTTCAGGCCGTTGGCCTCGGCGATCATCTTGCCCGCCATGCCGTTGATCGACATGTGGGTCTCGATTTCATACTGGTCCAGCTTCGAGTCCGTGACCCACAGCGTCTCGTCGCCCGCGCCGGAGGGCTCGGGCTTCACCTGAGCAACGACCAGCGCCGTCGGTTGGCCCCATTGGTTCACTTCTGGCAGGGCGCCGATGATCGACAGGCTTGGTTCGACCAGCATCCGGCCCCACCAGGCGTGTTCGCGCGTCACCGCCATCACCGCGACCGCCCCGCCATTGCGCACCTGGGTGAGCGCCGTCTCGGGCTGATCGACTTCGTACATGTGCGGCGCCTGGCCAAAGCGCGCGCGGGCGAGCTCGGTGATGCGGCCGGGGATCTTGTGGCTCCAGGTGACCACCGAAAATGGCATCTGGCCGTGCAGGGAATCGCCGATCAGTTCGCGCCAGATACGCACAACCAGCGCCTTGCTGGCCGCGTCTTTCTCGGCCCCGGCGATGCGGCGCAGGATCTGGGTTTCGCGCGCCGGACGCAGGGCGAATATCCCGCCATCGCCGGCCGCGCGCTTGGCCTCGGCCACCTCGCGGGTCAGCGAGGCGCGCTTGTCGATGAGGCGCAGAATCTCATTATCGATCGCGTCGATCTTCTCGCGCACCTGGGCCAATGTGGGCGGCGCTTTGCTCACCGGAAATCCCCGAAAAACGAGCGCCGGACCATACGCACAAAGTCTAGCCGCGCAAGAGGCCGGGCTATTCGGGCGCCGTGGGCTCTGGCGGCGTAAATACCCTTGGCGCCGGGCCTAGCGCGAGTGGCCCGGCCCAGGCCTGCCCGTCGTGGAACTGCAGGGTGATCGAGGCCTCGCCAATCAGCGCTGTCAGGACCTGGCTTCCATCACCGATGCCAGAGGCGACCGCCGCCGTCTCCGGCGGCAGCACCGAGACTTCGCCCAGCGCCACCATAGCCTCGCCAGCCTTGCCGGTGGACAGTCGCAGCTTGCCGGTCAGGCGGCCGTCCTGATCGGCCCCAACAGCAGAGGGTTTCAGCGAGAACAGCGTGGTCTCCCCGAGCGCCATACCACCTTGGGTAACCTCGAACTTGCCGCCCGCGGTCAGCCAGTTGACGAGGGCGCTGTCCGGTCCGGTCCCGGTCAGGCCGGAGGCTTGCGACAACGTTCCTTCCACGTCCACCGTGACCGCCGCGGCGCCCGCCACGCGCGCCAACAGGCTGTCCGCGCGGGGCGTGGCCTTGTCGATGCGGAAGAACAGGCTCGCCTTGCCGGCGTCCGCGGGAGCCAGGCGCGCCTCAAAGCGGTCGATGGCCGGAAAGGTGATCTCGCCGCCGCCGGCCGCGGCAAGTCTCAGTCCCTTGCCTTCAATGGAAATACGCGGCGGGGTCCTGTCCAGGCCGCCCAGGCTCATACGCAAGACTTCGCCGGTCACCGTGAGCGCCGGTTTGCCTGGGCGCGACAGAGTCACGCCCTGTGGCGCCACCAGCACGACGATCCCGGGAGTCAGGGCCGAGGTCTCCGCATCGAGCTTTGGAGCTGAAAGACCCCACCCGTCAGGGACTCCGATCTGCGCCTCTCTGAGCTGTACGAAATACCGGAAGGGATAGCCGCCGATCGACCGCGTCTTCCAGCTGACCGCATAGCCCTTTTCGCGCAGGCTCTTCGCCTGCTCGTCCATCCGATTGCCGACTTCGCGGGCGCTGACCATCCACCACGCTGACCATCCGGCCACGGCGAGGATTAAAATCGCCCACGGAACGACGATCCAGCGGCGGTTGGCTTTGGGCGCTACGTCTGACATGGCAGGGTCGGCTCCGAAGGAACGGCGAAGGATGAACGCGGAAGACGGCAAATGGGTGTTCGGCTACGGCTCGCTGATGTGGCGGCCGGGCTTTGCCTTCATAGAGCGCCGGCCCGCCACGCTCCATGGCCGACGCCGCGCTTTTTGCATCTATTCGGTGCATCACCGTGGAACCTATGACCGGCCGGGCCTGGTTCTCGGCCTGGCGCCCGGCGGTTCGACCCGGGGCGCGGCGTATCTGGTCAGCCCGGCCGACTGGCCGGGCGTCTATGCTTACCTGCGCGAGCGCGAGCAGCCGACCGAAACCTATTTCGAAGGCTGGCGGACGATCACCCTCGATGACAGGCGGCGCGATCCGGCTCTGGTGTTTCTGTCCGACCGCAACCATCCACAATGGGCGGGCGACCTGACGCTCGAAGCGCAGGCGGACCTGATTGCCGGCTCAACCGGCCTTTCGGGCCGCAATGTTGACTATCTCCGCGACCTGGTTCAGCACCTGGCGGAAGAAGACATCCACGACCACGGCTTGGAGCGGCTCTTGAAAATGGTGATCGCCAGGGAGGGGTAGGGATGGATCGATCGGAATTTGAACGGCGTTTCGTCCAGTGCTTGGAACGGGCTGCTCTCGATGCTTCAAGCCACTTTGGCCGCCCATTCAAACAGCCATACGTGGTCGATATTCAGGGGTTGGGCGGCGGAATCGGGTTATCGATCGTAGCGGCGACGGATCGACTCTTCCTCTCTCAAGATCAGTTCTTCCTGGTCATCGACGTCGGAGTCTGGGCGATCAGAGACGGAGCCGTAGCATTCTTTGTGCGACCCAGCGGGCATCCGCCGGTTTCATGGGATCGCACCTGGGATCCGGAGGCGAACGGCCCATTCAAAGTGATCGTATTCGAAAAGTTGCAAGACATTTGACCGAACAGAGAGTCCCCTTCTCCCGCAAGGGGAGAAGGATAGTTTTTAGCGGTGCAACCCCTACCGTCGCGCGGCGGACTTGGCTTCGCGGCGGGCCCGGGCGTCGGCCTTGGCGGCGGCCTTGCGGGCCTTGCGCTCGGCGCGTTTGGCCTCGTCGGTCTCAGCGGCTTCGTCCAGCCGCCCCTGAACTTCGGCGGCCTTGGCCAGAAGCTTTTCATGCTCCTTGGCCGCCTTTTCCGCTTCGCGGGCGGCGCGCAGTTCTTCACGCTTCTTCGCGCGCTCGGCTTCGCGGTCGACGAAGGCCGTGGCCTGCACCGTCGGCTTGGGCTTGAACTTGGCGAGAATGGCTTGTTTGGCGGCCCTGGCGGCGGCCTGGCGGTCGTTATGGTCGGGATCGATGTTTGAACGCATGGTTTGATCGGCCGGTCACTGAGACCGGCGTGCGAGTGCTCCGTGGATGTGAGCGGCTCTGATAGTCCGAACCGGCCCCCAATTTCAAGGGCGGGCCGGCGCCGGCGCCGGCGCGGCCTGTGGCGGAGGGCTGGTCCCGAACTGGGCGACGAGCGCGCGGATGGTGAAGGCGTAGAGGCTGTAGGTGGCGATCCACTGGGCGGGCTTGGAGGCTTTGAACTCGGGCGTGAGGGGCTGGCCCAGCGCCTCCAGCAACGGGTCCATCGACGCGGAACCCGTGGGCGGCTGCTGACGTGCCAGGGCTTCGCCGGCCTGACGCAGCGACGCGATCAGCGCTGGAGGCGCCGCGTTCAGCGCCTCGTTCAGCCGCTGGCGGGACAGCAAAAGGTTGCGCTCCAAAAGGACGGCGGTCGCCTGCTGGCGAAGCGAGATGGACATCACTTTCGCGGCCGTGGACTGGTCCGCGACGATGCTCGGCGTGCATTCGACGGCCAGGGCGAAGGTCCGGCGCCCGATCGCGCTCTCGGCCGTCGAGAAGGCCTGGGCGCTGCCGCCCTCCACCGCCGCGACGATGGGCGCGCGTTCCGGTTCGCTCAGCTGATCCCAGACACAGCCGCCCATGCCGGTGAGGTCGAAGGTGCGCTTGCGGCCGATAGCGGCCGGATCGGCGGCGGCGGCTCTCATCTGAAAGGTCTGGATGACATAGGCCGTGACGCGCCGGCCCCGCGGCGATTGCAGATAGGCCGGGTCGGTCGACAGACCCAGAGTCTGAAAGATCGACGTGAGCGCCGGCGGGGCCGCCGGCTGACCCAGATAGAGCGCGCGCGCGGTCTGGGTGAGCTGGTCCTTCAGGGCTTGTGGCGCCTGGGCGACCGAGGCGTCGAGCTGGGCGCGGCCCACACTCTCGTCGCGCTGAATCAGCTTTGCCAGCACTTCCTGCAGCACCCCGATGCCGGCGATGTAGGCCGCGGCGGCCTGGTCTTCGGGAGAAAGGGTCCAGCAGTTGGACAGGCTGGCGCCCAGCTTCTGCTGCAGGGCCGCTGTGGTCCTCACATACTGGTCGGCGCCGGCGTCGAACGCTCCGACCAGCTGCATCTGGGCCTGCTGATCGAGGTCGGCCCACACGCACGGCCCGATTTCCTCCAGCCTGACCGGGCGGGGCGACGGCTGGGATGAGGCCGCCAGGGGCCCGGCTACAATCACCAGCCCCAGGATGCAGCCGAGAACGGGTTTCATGAGCGCGCGCTACTCTTTCGGGTTGGGGTTGTAGTAGGCGGCGTAGGCGCGCACCTCATGATAGCCCAGCACATAGCTGGTCAGCCAGGCGGCCTGGACGGCGTTGGCCGGGCCGGCGGCGGGCAGCTTCAAAGCGGTGAAGATTGGCGAAAGCGACGGAGTAGGATCAGGCTGCAGGCGGTTGGCCTTCTGGTTGGCGATCTTTCGCAAGGCCGCGGTCAGCGGCGCCGGCGCTGTGGCAATGGCCCGGTCGAGCTGGGCCTTCGAGAGCTTCAGGTCGCGGTTGATCAGATCGCCGGCCGCCTCCTGGCGAAGGCCGCTGAGCAGCACTTCATCGCCCGTCGGCTGGTCCTGGTTGATGCTGGGCGAGCAGGCCACCGCGCTTTGCAGGGTGTTGGCCCGGATCGCCGCCGTCGCCCGGTCGATCGCCGCGGCGTCGCGCGCCTCGATGGCGCTGAGCAGCGGGGCGCGAGCATCGATTCGCAGCTTGTTCCAGACGCAGCGCGGCAGAGCCAGAAGGTCGGCGGGCGGTGCTGCGCCTTGCGCGGCAACCTCAATCGGGGCCGCCAGGCAGAGGGCCAGCGCGATCAGGGCAAGAAAAGGAGGTTTCATGGCCAAGACCGATAGCCCGACAAAACGGCGGGGCCAAGGCGGCAAGAGATCGCGCCACGCTACGGTGTTGCCGCCGCGTAACGCTCAGCCAGAACCTTCAGCTGGAAGGCGTTCATCACATAGGTCGAGATCAGATAGGCGCTGCGGGTTTTTGGCGCGCCGTCAAACGTCGGCTGGCCGAGGGCCTCGAAGACCGGCTTCATCGACGGGAAGCGGACCGGATCGATGCGCCGGGGCCCGGCGGCCTCAGCCAGGGTGCGGGCGGCGATGGCGGTTTCGGCGGGCGCGGCGGCGATCGCGGCGTCCAGCTTTTCGCGGGTCAGCCCGAGCTCGCGACCCATCTGATCGGCCAGGGATTCCTGATTGAAGCCGATGATCATGATCTTTACCGATGCGGCCGGATCGCGTCCGGCCATGGCGGCGCAGGCCCTGGCGTCCTCGGCGCTCTTGTCCGCCAGGTGGACGACCAGGACATCCACCGCCGCCAGATTGAGATCATCGGTGCCGCGGTTGATCAGCACCTTGTCGGCGGCCGACGCCTTGCCCCACACACAGCGCGGCATGGCCGCCATCTCCGCGGCCGGAGTTCCGGCGGCGAGCGTCGGGACGGCGAGGAGGAGGCAGGTGAGGGCGAGCCGGGCTTTCATCAGCGTGAGATTAGACTACCGCCGCCCTTCGAGCCAATCGTCCATCTCCGGTCCGCGCTCTGCGGATGGACGCGGCCGCCGGAATGCGTCATCCAGCGCCTGCAATCGAGTGCGGGAACGAGCTGGTCATGGACCTGGAAGAAGTCTGGCGCATCCGCGAGGAGGAAATCTATCCGGCCCTCTACGGCCGGGCGGTGCGGGGAATCTTTCCGCTGAGCCGCGACCTCTTTCGACAACGGTTCGGCAAGGCCGATCCCGACCCGCGCTGGCTGCGCCACGGCGTTATCGAGTTCACGCCGACGGCGGAGCGGCCCTCGTGGCTCTACGTCACCTCCGGCTATTCCAATCCCTGGGATCAGGACCCGGCGACCTATGACCCTGAGGGCGATTCCGGCTCGGGCATCGAGCTGATGTTCGCCTCCACCGAACAGGGCGGCTGGGCTGTCGATCTTCTGCAGAGCCTGCTGGCCTTCGATCTGCTGCACGCGGCCGGGCACTATCCGGACCAGCCGCCGCCGCGCATGGGGGATCTGATCCCGCTGCGTACAGGTATCAACGGCGATCCGGCCTGCGCCCTTCGCGGGGTGATCATGACGCCGGCCGAAGCCGCGCCCGCCGAGTTCACCCTGCCGTCGGGGCGGGTGCTGATGGTCGGCTTCACCGGCGTCACCGAGGCCGAACTCGGTTACGGCCGCCGCCAGGGCCCCAAACCCCTGATCGAACTGCTGCGGGCCGCGGGCGCCCATCCGGTCACCGATCCGCGACGCACATCGGTGGTAAAGCCATGAAACCGATCGAGTTTTCGAAAGAAGAGACGGGCGCGATTGTGGCCGCCCTTCAAAAGTACTTCCGTGACGAACTCGACACCGAACTCGGCAAGCTGCCAGCCGAGCTCCTGCTGGACTTCCTCAAAACCGCCATCGGCGGCCATTTCTATAATCGCGGGCTATACGACGCCCAGGCCTTGTTCGCGGCCCGGTCCGACGAGCTGGTCGAAGCGATCTACGGTCTCGAGCAACCGGTCGCGTAGCGCCGGAGCGCTATCGCCGTATCAACCGCAACAACAAGAGCAGGATAATCGCCCCCACGGTCGCGCCCACAATGGCGCCGAGAATGCCCTGTCCGGTCATGATCCCGAGGCGCCCGAAAACCCAGCCGCCGATGAACGATCCGACGATCCCGACAACGATGTTGCCGAGCAAGCCAAAGCCGAAGCCCTTGACGACGATTCCAGCCAGCCAGCCGGCGATCGCGCCGACCAACAGCCAGATAATCAGTGTTTCCATTGACATGCTTGTCTCCCGGTCCGGCGGTGCGCCGGCGCCAACGGGAAACATTCTCCCGCCCTGCCCGTAACAACTCACAAGCTTGGGCTTGGTTCAACGTTGAGGCGCGCCGATCTGAATGAACTCGTGCCTGCGATGCGACTAGCCACGCCACATCGCCTCGTAGGCGGCTTCCAGAGCTTGAGCGAATCCCCCGGCGTCGAAGAGCGCTGAGGTTTGTTGGTTTTCGGCGAGCCGGGCTCGGATTGCAGCCAGTTCGCCAGGATCACCTGCCAGCTTCAGGGCCAGCGCCTCGTAGGCGGCCAGGTCCGGCGTGATCAGCTCCGGCAGGCCCACCGCCTGCAGCAGGCTGGCGCCGACCCGTCCCGCAAACGTGTTCCCCTGGCAGGTCAGCACCGGCAAACCGGCCCAGAGCGCGTCCAGGGCGGTGGCGTGGGCATTGTAGGGCAGGGTGTCGAGGAAGAGGTCGGCCAGGCCGTGGAGCGCCAGGTGACGGTCGAAGGCGATGCGATCCTTGAAGATCAGGCGCTGCGGGTCGATACCCCGCCCGGCCGCCTCGCGCCGTAGGTTCTCCTCGGCGCGGCTGCTGTCGCGATGCAGCCACAGAACACTCCCCGGCGTCTTCGCCAAAAGCCGCATCCAGACGTCGAAGACCTCGGGACTGAGCTTCCAGGCGGTGTTGAAACAGGCGAAGACGAAACCTGTCTCCGGCAGCCCGGTCTCGGCCCGGCTCGGTGTTTCCGCAGGCGCGGGCTGGGCGCGGTCGCCCGCCAGATAGCAGCCGGGCAAACGCACGACCGCCTCGTCATAGAAAGGCCTCTCAGCCAACGGAATGACCGTCTCGTCGGCGATGATGTGGTCGATGAAGGGCGCGCCCATGGTTCCGGGGAATCCCAACCAGGCGGCCTGCAGCGGGGCCGGCCGGCGAGCGAGAACGCCGGGGCGGGCGAGGCCCGTGTGTCCCACCAGATCGACGGCGATGTCGACTTCGAGGTCGAACAGGAGCTGTGCGGTCTCTCCATCCGACAGCGCCCGCACATCGTGGAAGGCGTCACAGGCCGCGGCGATGCGCCCGGCCAACTCGCCGTCTTCCTCCGGCCCAAACGAAATACCGATGATCTCGAAGTGATCGCGGTCGTGCGCTTCCAGGATCGAGGCCATCAGCCGGCCCACAGGATGGTCGCGAAAATCCCCCGACAGATAGGCAATGCGCAGGCGCGCATGCGGGCGATGCTGGCCGGTCCAGAGCGGCGCTGGCGGACGGGCGATCTGATTGGCGGTGAACTTGCGGGCGCAGCGTTGCTGCGCGTCCGGATCGGTCGGATAGGCCAGCGCCGTCAGGGGCGCGATGATCGAGCTCTCATCGGCGATGCGCGCGGTCATTCCGGCGGCGTAACGGGCGCGACGCGGCCAGTCGCAAAGCCGGGTGACGCAGTCGGCCGCGCCGCCGAACGCCAGCGGGTGATCCGGCGCCGCGGCCAGCGCCGCCTCAAAGCTCGCCAGCGCCTCCTCATAGCGGGCCCGCACATGCAGCACGTTGCCGCGATTGGTCAGGGCGTGAGCATGTGTGGGTGAAATCGCCAGGGCGCGGTCATAGGCGGCCAGGGCTTCGTCCCATCGACCGACGGCGCGCAAGGCTCGCCCGTAAGCGTTCCAGGTTTCGGCATCGCCTGGCTGCAGGGATAGCGCCCGCTCCAGACTGCCCAGAGCCTCGCCCGCACGGTCGAGGACCAGCAGGGCGGCTCCGCGCCGGCCGAGCGCCTGGGCGAAGTCCGGCCGCAGCTTCACGGTGGCGTCGAACCCCGCCAGGGCCTCGTCGTGACGGTCGGCCGCCGCCAGCGCGACGGCGCGGTTGAAGTGCGCCTCGGCGTAGGCGGGTTTCAGTCCGATGGCGCGGTCATAGCTCTCGATGGCCTCGGCGCCCCGGTCCAGGGCGCGCAGGGTGTTGCCGCGGTTGTACCAGGCCGGGGCCATGTCTGGCTGGCTGATCAGCGCGAGATCAAAGTCGGCGAGGGCGGCCGCCAGACGTCCCAGGCGATGCAGCACATTGGCCCGGTTGAACAGGGTCTCGGCGTGACCGGGCCTGAGGACCAGCGCCCGGCCGTAGCTGGCCAGCGCCACCTCGCTCTTTCCCTGCGCATCCTGGGCGAAGGCCAGCACGTGCCAGGCCTCGAAGGCGGCGGGATCGGCAGCGGTGATCGTCAGGCAGATGCTTTCCGCCTCGGCGGTCAGGCCGGCCTGAAGCGCCGCGATGGCGCGCTCGAGTGGGTCCATGAGGCGTTGGCTCGGTGTTTTGGCCCTAGTGCACGGCCATAGGGCGCTTGTCGATGCCGATGTCGAGCCATAGACAGGGCTATATTTCGGCGCGGGGATCATGCGGTCCAGTTTGTTGAGTTTGTTCCTCGGGGTGGCCCCAGCAGTGCTGGCGGTCCAGCCGGCGCCTGTGCAGCGATTCCATGCCGAGCGCGTGCTGGGAACGACCTTCGATATGGTGACGGTCGGACTGTCGCTCGGGGACGCCTTGCGCGCCCAGGGCGCGGCGCTTGGCGAGATCGCCCGGCTGGACCGGGTGTTGAGCGGCTGGCGTGAAGACTCTGAATTGGCGGTGCTCAATCGCTCGAATGGCGCCTTCGCCGCATCGCACGATCTATTCGAAGTCATCGCGGCCTGTGAGGCCTGGCGCGAGTCTACGGGCGGCCGCTTCAACGCTCGTCTGGGCAAGGTCGAGGCCGTCTGGGACGCCGGCGAGCGGGCCGGCCTGGCGCCCGCCGCCGCCGCACTCGCCCCGGTGCTGACAGGCGCACATGAGCCGGCGCGGCTGGATGCGGCGGCGCGCACGATCGACAGGGGCGGGGCGGTCTTCGCCATCGACGCCCTCGCCAAGGGTTATATCGTCGATGCGGCGCTGAGGGCTGCCAAAGCCGCGGCGCCCCAGGCCGCCGGCTTTCTGGTCAACATTGGCGGCGATCTGGCCTGTCACGGGATGGGGCCCGGCGGTGAACCCTGGCGGGTGGGGATCGCGGCGGGCGGCGAGGGGGTCAACCAGGCGTCCGAACGGTACATCCGCCTTTCAAGCGGGGGCGTGGCGACGAGCGGGCTGGGCGAACGTGATCGGGTGATCGGCGATGTTGCTCATGGCCGCACGCTCGATCCGGCGAGCGGTGCGCCGGCGACAGCTCGGCTTGCTACCGTCACGGCGCCGACCACGGCTGAGGCCGACGCGCTGGCCACGGCATTTTCCGTGATGCCGCCGCAGCAGGCTATCGCCTTTGCCGACGCCCGCCCGGGTGTCGCGGCGCGTATCGTCGATGCGCAGGGGCTTGTGCATCCATCAGCTCGCTGGCGCGATGAATCCGCGCCGGTCAGGCTCCAGAGCGTGGCCGAAACCCTGCCGGCGCTGCCGTCCGGCAAACCCTGGCCGCAGGATTTCAGGGTCGCCATCGGCTACACCATTTTTGGTGGCGTGGAGCATCCGCCGATGATGGTGATCTATGTCACCGACGCGCGCGGCGCGCTGATCCGCACTGTCGGTTCGGTCGGCAAGGCGCCGGTCCGGTTTCTGGACTCCAACTATGTCTGGCATGGAGCCTGGAAAAAGAAAGTTCCGGCCACGACGGTCGAGGACAAGACCCATCCGACCCGCCCGCCCGGCCACTACACCATGATGTGGGACGGCAAGGACGACTACGGCCGGCCGGTCCCGCAAGGTCGCTACACGATCAATATCGAAGCCTCCCGCGAACAGGGCGGGCACGGGGTGCAAAAGATCGTCCTCGACCTGGGCGCGCTGCCGACTTCAGGCCTGGCGCCGCCGGCCGAAGAAGCCGGGCCGGCCAGCGCGCGCTATGGGGTCACTCAGGGCGGCTAGTTGCCACCCGGGATCGGCAGGATTTCCATGGTCTCCACGCGATCGCCGGGAAAGATCATGAAGTGGGGATGGTTTTCGAACATCTTCGCCGCTGCCTCGTGGCTCTCGGCGTGGACGATCGTGTAGCCGCCCACGGCGTTGCGCATGTCGGCTACGCCTGACTTCGATGTTGATTTGGTCCGGCCCAGCGGGCCGCCGCCATCGACCAGAACCGCCTGGTGATCGGTCTGCCACTTGCCCCACGCCGACATGCCCTTGGCCATGGTCGCCTCATCGGGCATCGGCATGTCTTTGCCGATATTCTCGGCCTTGCCCATGTAGAGGGCCAGGAACTTCTTCATCATCGTCTCCTCGTGTTTGTGTGACGGTCGTTGAACCCGCCGCCACAGCAGCCTGTTCCGTATCCTACATCCGCTTGCCGTACTGGACAGCGATGCGGCCCTTACCCTGGCCCATATCGATCCAGCCAGTCCAGCCCGGCTGGCGGTCAGCGCGCACCTGATAGTCCTGGCCGCCGCGGGCATTGAGCAGCCAGATCGACGGGCCGCCTTCCCAGAATTGCTTCTCGTCCTCGGTGGCTTCGCGCCAGGTTCCGCGGATGGTCGAGCGGTTGTCGCCCAGCACGTTCCAGACATAGGTGTGATCGGCGTTGATGGTGATCTCGCCCAGCCGGGCCGCGGCGTCGGTGGTTTCCAGCACTGTGCGGCCGCCCGCCTGTCTGACGCTCTGGGCGGCGCGAACCTGCGAGGTCAGGGCGAAGTGGCCGATGTAGGCCGACAACGTCGGCGTTGGACCGTAGTTGGCGCCGATCGCCGAGGTGATGTGGACCGAGTTGGCCCCGATTGCCCCCAGCTGGTTGTCGAAGGGCAGCGACCACACGAAGCTGACGCCGCGGGCCTTGATGAAATCGCGGATCTGCGCCAGCGCCGCTTCGCGGTTGGGGTTGGCATAGGGATCGCCGGGACCCATCGCCTGGCGCGCATAGGCCAGCACCTGAGCTTCGGTGAGCAGGCCCGCACCCTGCGGGATGGCCGGAACGGGTGCGGCCTTGGTGGGCGCGGCCGGCGCCTTCGCGGGCGCCGCGGCGGTCTTCGCGCCTGGCGCTGGCCCGGCCGCAGGCTGGGCGGGTTGGCGAGGCCGCACATCGCTCAACGAATAGGCGCTCTGGTAGCCCTCGGGAAAGAATTGCGAGGGCGCGCGGCGGATCACCACCTGGCTGTTTCCAGGCGTCATGGTAACGACGACGCCCGGGGCCCAGCTCGAGCCGTCCTTGTATTCGATCAGCTGGCCGGCCGTGAACTGGGCGAAGGCCGGAACGGCGACCATGATGGCGAGCACCGCCGCGAGGGCGAGGCTGAGGCGCCCGCGCCCGGATTTGACTAGCCGCATGACCTTGATCCCCGTGAGCGCCGAGGGTGCGCAAGAAACCGTCTCCGGCGCAAGGTATTCACGAGTTTTCTTGCATCCATTGCGCCTTTTCGCAGCCACTCAAGGTTCAGCAGGCTTGACGCTTGCTTAATGCTATGCAATACAAGCTACTGGTGTTTACAAGATAGGGGCTGCATCATGAACCGGCGTTTCAAACCCTTGGTGGGCGCGAGCCTGGCCATCCTTGTCGCCGGCGCGGCGGCCGCGCAAAGCACGGCGACCCCGACCGACGCCCAGATCGGCGATTCCCGCCTGGCGGTGTCCACGCTCGTGCGCGAGGATATTTTCGCCGGCTTCCTGGGCGCCGACATGACCGCGCTGGCCCGCGGCGAGGCCAATCTCGACAAGCTCTACACCGCTCGGCCGAACGCCCGCGGCGAGACACGAGCCTGGCAGGCCGGGGCGGCGATGTACCGCGCTGTCCGCGCCCGCGAGGCGGGCAACAACGCCGAGTACGCAACGCTCTACGCCAAGGCCCTCGGCTATCTGACCGAGGCCGACCAGTTCGTCGCCACCCAGCCGGTGGTCTCGGCGATCGGCGGGGGCCTGGCCGTGCTCTGGGGTGACCGCGTCGCGCCGGCCGACCGCGCGCCGCTGTGGAACCGCGCCTACGGCTACTTCCAGGGACTGACCAACGCCCAGGCGCCGGTGATCGCCGCCCTGCCGCCACACATCCGTGGCGAAAGCCTCGGGGGCCTGGTCATGGCCGCCCAGCGTTCGGGCCGCGAAGCCGAGGCCAATGCGGCGCTGGAGAAGTTCCTGCCGCTGGCGGCCGGTACGCCCTATGAGGCCAATGCCCTGAAGTGGAAGAACGACCCGTCTTCCCGCGCCACCACCAACCTCGGCTGCCTCAGCTGCCACGACGACGGGCGCCTGGCCCCGACCGTGCGCCGCCTGCCCGTCCCGGCCGCCTAGGGACTATTCTTTCGCGCCAGGGGCCCGGCAAGCCCTTGGCGCATTAGTGGTTGCCTTCGGACCTGATCGGACCGAACTTGTGGAAAAACCACAAGGGGAAACCATGACCATCTCTCGTTCGATCCTGAAAATCGCCGCGTCGATGTCGGTGCTGTCCGCCGCCCTGGCGCTCTCCGGCTCTATCGTCATGCCTCAGACCGCCGCGGCGCAGGGCGCCGCCAGGGTGGCCAATCCGACCGTAACGGGCCCCATCGCCGCCCATGGCCCGCTGGGCTCGGCGGCCCACGACTATCCGTGGGGCGCGACCATGCACAACCTGGCCGCCGTCGGTTACGTCGAGGAGGAGTACTTCTTCGAAGGCACGGCCACCCGCTTCAACACCCCGAACGGACAGCCCGCGACGGTCGCCGACAGCGGCCACAAGTACAAGACCCGCATGCTGGTCCGCCGGCCCAAGGATGCGAAGAAATTCAACGGCACGGTGCTGGCCGAGTGGACCAACGTCACCCCCGGATATGACCTCGACGCCATGTGGGGGAGCAGTTTCGAGCACATCATCCGCGGCGGATACGCCTGGGTGGGCATCAGCGCCCAGCGCGTCGGCCTGCAGCAACCGCCGAATGGCGCCAAGCTGTGGAGCCCCATCCGCTATGCTTCGATCGATGTCACCGAGGGCGGCAAGTACAATCAGGACGAGCTCTCCTACGACATCTATGCGCAGGGCATGCAGGCCCTGAAGAGCCCGCAAGGGATCAATCCGCTGGGCAACCTGCATCCTCAGCGTCTGATCGCCATGGGCGCCTCGCAATCGGCGGGACGCCTTGGGACCTACATCAACTCGCTGCACGGCCAGCTGGGCGGGCCGGTGGACGCCTACATCCTGTCGATCGGTGGCGCGCGCATCCGTGACGACATCCCTGTGCCGGTGTTCAAGGTGCTGTCAGAGACCGACATCCCCGGTCAGATCCCGCAACGCCAGCCCGACACCGACAAATACCGCCTGTGGGAAGTGCCCGGCGCCAGCCATTCGGGCCAGCGGACGGGCTACAATTCCGGCGCCCTCAACCGCCGCGACGGGGTGACCCGCGAGGCGGCGGTCTGCACCTATCCGATGTGGCCGCGAGTGCCGATCAGCTTTGTGCTGGGCTCATCGTATGACCTGACCAACAAGTGGGTCAAGGACAAGACCCCACCTCCGATCGCGCCCAGGGCCGAGTTTACCACCCGTGAAGCCCCGCCGCCGGCGGCGGCTCCGGCTGGCGCTCCCGGTGGCCGGGGCGGTGCGCCAGCGGGCGCTGCTGCAGCTGGCGGTCGCGGGGGCGCAGGAGGCGCTCCGGCAGGCGCTGCCGGTGGTCGTGGCGGCGGCGGTGGCGGCGGACGCGGTGGCGGAACCATCAACGAGCTTACCCGCGACGCGCGGGGCAATACGCTCGGTGGCATCCGCCTGTCGGAGTTCCAGGTGGCGACCTCGCTGTCCTCCCGCGAGAACACCGGCAACAGCTTTTGCAACCTCTATGGCCGCTACGAGCCGTTCACCGACGAAGTGATCAACCAGCTCTACCCGACCCACGCGGCCTATGTGACGGCGGTGAAGGCCCAGAACGCGGCCAACCTCAAGTCCGGGTTCATCCAGGCGGCGGACGCCAGGCGCTCGGACCACCGGGCGGAGACCTCGTACATCGGCTCGGGCGCCCCCTGCAAAGCCGCCTGCCGGCTGGCCCAGGACCTCGGCGACATGACCTACATCTACATGGGAGAGCTGAAAGAGGTCGAAAGGATGGGCGATGCGGCAGCCGCCATCACCCGCCAGATCGCCAGGACCGACGGCTCGAAAGGCAAGCCCGCCGATCGCGACAGGGCCAAGGCCATGGTCGCCAAATACCTCACCGACCTGCACGCCCTGAAGGCGAAGGGGACGATCACCGAAACCGTCGACAAGGAACTGACCACCGGCGCCAATGCGGTGGCGACGGCGCTGGGGGCTTAGGCTTCAGGCCTGCTCTGCGGAACGCATTGCGCCTCCCCTCCGGCAACGGGCGGGAGGCGTCAGTGTCTTGGGGCCCCGACGGCTATTTTGCGAGCGAGCGGGTGATCACGACCGCGCCCGCCTGGTCAGAAGACGTCGCCGATGTCTGGAAAGGCATGCCGGTCGCCGTCGCCCGGGCGACTTTCGCCGCTTCCACGACCAGCGGTTCCGTCCCTGGAAAATCAGCGCCTACATTGCGCCAGGGCTCGGTCCCGACGACGCTGCTGACGCCTCTGCGAACCCCGTCCGTCATGACGGCCTCCGTTCCGTGATGGCTGATCCTAGCACTGACACCGAAAACCCTGTCACCGAAATTTCCCGGATTGCGCTAAACTCAAGCTTGCGCACGGCCGAGAGCCGCATGAGGGGAGATGAAGCCTGCAAAAATTCATCTGTTGGGCGCGTGGGCGCTCGCCGCTTTCAGCCTGTACCTGGACCGGCCCGTGGCGGCGCAGAACACGACCTGCGTGGTTCCAGTCGTGCCGCCCCTGTCGGGTTGGCCCGTACACCCGGCGTGCCTGCCGGATAGGCCCGCCTGCTCCACCGCCAAGGGCGGCTCCAGCCGCGCCCAGATCGACACCTATAACACCGCGCTGGATGTCTATGACCCCGAGGCCGACGGCTATGTCGTGCAGCTCAACTACTATGTGAGCCAGGCCCAGGCCTACAGCCGCTGCGAGGTGGGCGTGCTCAACGCGCAGAAGGGATAGGGGGAGGGGTTTTGTGAACTGTCACCCAAATCTCTCCACCGAAGGCGAGGTATTAGGACGCCAGCTGGGCAGTTGTTCTAATCCGCGTCCATCTTCAGCGCCGCGATAAACGCCTCCTGCGGGATCTCGACCTTCCCGTACTGCCGCATCTTCTTCTTTCCGGCCTTCTGTTTGTCGAGCAGCTTGCGCTTGCGTGACGCGTCGCCGCCGTAGCATTTGGCGGTGACGTCCTTGCGCAGGGCCCGCACGGTCTCGCGGGCGATGATCTTGCCGCCGAGCGCCGCCTGGATGGGGATGGTGAACATGTGGGGGCGGATCAGTTCGGCCATTTTCTCGCACATTGAGCGACCACGGGCCTCGGCCCGGCCGCGGTGGACGAGCATGGAGAGGGCGTCGACCGGCTCGGCGTTGACCAGGATGTTCATCTTGACGAGGTCGCCCTCGCGGTAGTCCTCCAGGCTGTAGTCAAAGCTGGCGTAGCCCTTGGAGACGCTCTTCAGCCGGTCGTAGAAATCGAACACCACTTCGTTCAGCGGAAGGTCGTAGACCACCAGAGCCCGCGAACCGACGTAGGAGAGCTCGCGCTGCGCGCCGCGTCGGTCCTGGCAGAGCTTGATCACCTGGCCCAGGTATTCGTCCGGCGTCAGGATGGTGGCCTTGATCCACGGCTCGGCGATGGAGGCGACCTTGACCGGGTCGGGCATGTCGGCGGGATTGTGCAGTTCGATCACTTCGCCGTTGGTCAGGGTGATCTTGTAGATGACCGACGGGGCCGTCGCGATCAGGTCGAGGTTGAATTCGCGGGAGAGGCGCTCCTGGACGATCTCCAGGTGCAGCAGGCCGAGGAAGCCGCAGCGAAAGCCGAAGCCCAGGGCGGCGCTGGTTTCCATCTCATAGGTGAAACTGGCGTCGTTCAGGCGCAGGCGCCCGACCGCGGCGCGCAGATCCTCGAAGTCGGCTGCGTCGACCGGGAAGAGGCCACAGAACACCACAGGCTGCACTTCCTTGAAGCCCTGCAGGGGGGCGTCGGTGGGACGTTTGTCGTCGGTGATGGTGGCGCCGACCGCGGCGTCGGCGACCTCCTTGATCTGGCCGGTGAAGAAGCCGATCTCGCCGGGGCCCAGTTCGGAGACATCCGTCGCCTTGGGTTTGAACACCCCGATCTTGTCGAGCTTGTAGATCGCGCCGGTCTGCATCATCCGCACGGTCATGCCGGCCTTGAGCACCCCGTCGAACACGCGGATCAGCACGACAACGCCCAGATAGGGGTCGTACCAGGCGTCGACCAGCAACGCCTTCAAGGGCGCGGCCGCATCGCCCTTTGGCGGCGGCAGGCGGGTGACGATGGCCTCCAGCACATCGGCGATGCCGATGCCGGTCTTGGCGCTGCACAGCACCGCGTCGGAGGCGTCGAGGCCGATGACGTCCTCGATCTGCTGGCGGATGCGGTCGGGCTCGGCGGCCGGCAGGTCGATCTTGTTGAGGACCGGCACGATCTCGTGGTTGTTGTCGATGGCCTGATAGACATTGGCGAGCGTCTGGGCCTCGACGCCCTGGCTGGCGTCCACCACCAGGATCGAGCCTTCGCAGGCGGCCAGGGATCGGCTGACCTCATAGGCGAAGTCCACATGCCCCGGCGTGTCCATCAGATTGAGGATGTAGGTCTCGCCATCGGCGGCCTTGTAGTCGAGGCGCACGGTCTGGGCCTTGATGGTGATGCCCCGCTCGCGCTCGATATCCATGGAATCGAGCACCTGTTCCTTCATCTCACGCTCGGTCAGCCCGCCCGTGGCCTGGATCAGCCGGTCGGACAGGGTGGATTTGCCATGGTCGATGTGGGCGACGATGGAAAAGTTGCGGATGCGGGAAAGAGGGGTGGACATGCGGGGCGTCTAGCACATTCGGGGGCCTCAAGCGCAAGACCGGCTGGACTTGTGCCTGCGGCGCCATTCGCAAGAAAATATAACCACAAAGGCACAAAGGAAGATCAAGGTTTCACGAAGGGACCTTTGTCCCTCGGCGCCTTTGGGGCCGACCGGCGATCAGATTTGACCGCGGCGTAGCCGCCGCAAGAAACCTGGGCTCGCATCCGGCCTTGGGGATGACCAAGAGCTTTGTGTAGCTTGATCTTCCTTTGTGTCTTTGTGGTTTTCTTACTTTCCTGCTGATCGACAGGCGCGGACAAGCCGCGCCGGGGTCATACCCGCAAAAATCGCCCACCGTCTCAAACCGGACTCAAAGCGGAGTACACTCGGCTGCAGTTGATTCTGCCCCGGAGAGACCACATGGACCGCAGAGCCCTGATCACCGCCGCCGGCGCGCTGGCTGTCACCGGTTGCGCCTCCACTTCGTCAGAGCCCTCGGGCGGCCTCAATCGCCAGACCACCGGCGACAAGGTCGCCACCTACACCCGTGATGAGCTGGTGCCGGCGGTGTCGGACTTCTTCGGGGTGACGGTGGAAGCGGCCGGCGCGGTGATCGAGCGCATCTTCGGCGACAACGGCCGGCCCACGGGCTACATCGCCGGCGAGGAGGGCTCGGCGGCGGTCACCGTCGGGGCCCGCTACGGCCGCGGCCTGCTCTACATGAAGGCCGAGAAGGACCCCAAGGAGGTGTTCTGGCAGGGTCCGTCTATCGGCTTTGACGCCGGCGCGAATGCGTCACGCACCTTCATCCTCTGCTACAATCTGTTCTACCCCGACGCCATCTACCGCCGCATTCCGGGCGTCGAAGGCAGCGCCTATCTGGTCGGCGGCATGGGCGTGAACTACATGCGCGGCGATGGTTTGACCCTGGCCCCGATCCGCGCGGGCGTCGGCCTGCGCCTGGGCGCGAACGTGGGGTATCTGAGCTTCTCGCGACAACGGAACGCGCTGCCGTTCTAGTTTCGCAAACGGCCGTCATCCCTGCTTTCGCTGGGATGACGGATGTGGATAGACCTTAGAACAAGCTTCCCTGGTCGGGCGGCGCAGCTTTGCCCTTCGGAGCGGCCTTGCCGTCCACCACGGCTCCCCGCCGTCCGTCGCTGAACACCAGCTCCACCGCCTCCCCGCTCGCCAGCCCCTTGGCCGACCGCGCCAGGGATCCATCAGCGTGATGCACCCGGGCAAACCCCCGTTCCAGCGGACCGTCCGGGCTCAGCGATCGCAGCAATTTGTCCAGTGACGTAACCCGCTCGGCCGCTGAGCCCAGCGTCCGCCGCACGGCCGGAGACAGGCGGGCCGAGACCCGCGCCACGCGGTCGCCCTCGACCGTCAGATGCCGCGCCAACAGTCCAGGCTTCAACGGCGAAGACACCCGCGCGAACGCCTGATCATGCACCGCCACATTCCGCGCCAGCCCGGCCGACAGCCGCCCGGCGGCGAGGTCAAACCGCTGGCTCGCCACCGCCAGGAGATCCTCGCGCCGGGGAAGGCCTCGCCCGGCCGAAATCAGCCGCTGACGGCGATCCTCGACGATGCGCCCGCCGGCCCGGGTCAGCCGTTGGGACGCGCCCATGACGCTGGCCCGCAGTTCGGAGATCACCGGCGTCGCCATCTCGGCCGCGGCGGTGGGCGTCGGCGCCCGCCGGTCGGACACGAAATCGATCAGGGTGGTGTCGGTCTCGTGGCCCACGGCCGAGATCAGCGGGATGTCATAGGCCGCCACGGCCCGCGCCAGGGACTCGTCGTTGAAGCACCAGAGGTCCTCCACCGATCCGCCGCCGCGCGCCACGATGACCACGTCGGGCCGGGGGGTGAAGGCCGAAAATCCGGCCAGCGCCGCCATCACCTGGCCAGGCGCCGCTTCGCCCTGCACCACTACCGGCCAGACGATGACACGGGCCGGCCAGCGGTCGCGGATGCGGTGCAGGATGTCGCGGATGACCGCGCCCGTCGGGCTGGTGATGACGCCGATGACGGCGGGCATGGTGGGGATCGGCCTTTTGCGCTCCGGCGCGAAGAGACCCTCGTCGCGCAGGCGCTCCTTGAGCCGCTCCAGTTGGGCGAGCAGGGCGCCGACGCCGGCCGGTTCCAGGCTGTCGATGACGATCTGGTAGCGCGAACCGGCGGGATAGGTGGTGATCTTGCCGGTGACGATGACCTCAAGGCCCTGTTCGGGCCGCACCATCAGCTTGCCCACCGAGCCGCGCCAGATGACCCCGTCGATGGAGGCCTTGTCGTCCTTCAGCGTCAGATAGACGTGGCCGTTGGCATGGTGCGTAACCTTGGAAACCTCGCCGCGCAGGCGGACGAACCCGTAGGCGTCCTCGAGGGTGCGTTTGAGAGCGAACGAGAGCTCGCTGACCGACCAGGCCGGGGCGTTATCGCCGGGGGGTGGGGATTCGTCGCTCATGCGCCAACGCTACTCCCTTCCCCCTTGAGGGGGGAAGGGTAGGGGATGGGGGTGCTCGCACCGGCGGCGACAAATGGGGCTCTGATGGGTGGTCGCGGCAGAATACCATGCACGAATTTCAACGGGCGGCGAGAGCACCCCCATCCCCGACCCTTCCCCCCTCAAAGGGGGAAGGGGGCGTGGTCCAATCTCGCTTTCCAGACGTATCCCGACTGATGTTTCTCTTGCTCCTTCTCCTCCTCGCCCCGCCGCCCGCCACCGGCCACTGGATCATCGACGGCAATGTCGACAACAAGCCGTTCGTTCTGCACTGCGACCTGATCCAGACGGGTGAGGCATTGACCGGGACCTGCCACGACTACACCCCCACCGGCAAAGCCCATCGCCTGACCTCGGGGTCGGTGAAGGGCGACAAGGTGCGATTCGTCTATCAGTCGAACTACCTCTTGCTGAAGTTCGACGCGGTCTACGAAGGAACGATCACCGCCACGACCATGTCGGGCGCGGCCTCGGCGGCGGGGAAAGTTGGGACGTTTTCGGCAAAACGCGCTTAGCCCCCTCCGCCCCTGCGGGGCCGCCTCCCCCGGTGTGCCGGGGGAGGTGTGCGGTTGACCCTCCAGCCGGACTCCGGCGATACGCCCTCCCATGAACATCCTCGTCATCGGCTCGGGTGGGCGCGAACATGCGCTGGCGTGGAAGATCGCGGCCTCGCCGCTGACCACGCGCCTGGTCTGCGCGCCGGGCAACCCGGGCATGGAGGGCCTCGCCGAATGCCGGCCCATCAAGACGACCGACGTTCCGGCGCTGGTCGCCCTGGCCAAGGAAATCGCCGCCGACCTTGTCGTCGTCGGACCCGAAGCGGCGCTGGAGGTTGGCATCGCCGATGAACTGAAACGGGCGGGGATCGCCTGTTTCGGCCACTCCATGGACGGCGCCCGCATCGAGACCTCCAAGGTCTTCCTGAAAGCCTTCGCCGAACGCCACGGCCTGCCCACCGCTCGCCACGGCGCCTTCGATCAGGCCGCGCCCGCCAAGGCGTTCCTGGACGGGCTCAAGCCGCCCTATGTGATCAAGTCCGATGGCCTCACCGCCGGCAAGGGCGTGATCATTGCGCCGACCCGCGCGGAAGCTGAGGCGGCGATCGACGACATGCTGGCCGGCCGGTTCGGCGACGCCAGCACCCGGCTGGTGATCGAGGAATTCCTGCCCGGCGAAGAGGCCTCGCTGTTCGCCCTGACCGACGGGACCGCGTCCCTGCTGATCGGCGGCGCCCAGGACCACAAGCGCGCCTATGACGGCGACCTTGGCCCCAACACCGGCGGCATGGGCGCCTATTCGCCGGCGCCCGTGCTCAGCGCGGCCGTCGAGGCGCTCGCCGACCAGACCCTGATCCGCCCGACCGTCGCCGGCATGGCCGCAGAGGGCGCGCCGCTCTGCGGGGCCGTCTTCGCCGGCCTGATGATCGAGGACGGGACCCCGCGCCTGGTGGAATACAACGCCCGCTTCGGCGATCCGGAATGCCAGGTGCTGATGTTGCGGCTGGAGAGCGATCTGGTCCCCTATCTGATGGCTTGCGCCAAGGGCACGCTGGCGAAAATGCCGCCGCTGGTCTGGCGAAACGAGGCCGCCGTCTGCGTGGTCATGGCCTCGGACGGCTATCCGGAAAACCCAGTCACCGGCTCGATCATCCGGGGGGCCGAGCAGGATTTCGGGCCGAGCGTCACCATCTTTCACGCCGGGACCATGCGCGACGCTGATGGGACCCTACGCGCGGCGGGCGGGCGGGTGCTCAACATCTGCGCCCTGGGAGAAACGCTGGCGGAGGCGCGCGACGCCGCCTACGCCGCCGTCGACCGCATCAACTGGCCGGGCGGCTTTTGCCGGCGTGATATTGGCTGGCGCGCGCTAGCCCGCTAAAGGCTCTGGCAGCACGCATGGGAGTACGCATGGCGCTTACAGCCGAGCAGGAACGCGAACAGCAGAATTCGGGCGTCAAGGATGTCGCCGAGGCCCACCGCTTTGACGAAGCGCGCCTCGCGGCCTGGATGGAAGCCAATGTCGAGGGCTACGCCGGCCCGCTGGAAGTGCGCCAGTTCAAGGGCGGCCAGTCGAACCCGACCTATCAACTCGTTACACCGGGCAAGAAGTACGTCCTGCGCCGCAAGCCGCCCGGCATCCTCTTGCCATCCGCCCATGCGGTGGACCGCGAGTACAAGGTACTCTCCGCCCTCTACCCGACCGGCTTTCCGGTGGCCCGCACCTATGGGCTGTGTGAGGACGAAAGCGTCCTTGGCACGATTTTCTACGTCATGGACATGGTCGAGGGCCGCATCCTCTGGGACCAGACCCTGCCAGCCTATTCGCCCGCCGAACGCCGCCCGATCTATATGGCCCAGGTCAAGACCCTGGCTGATCTGCACAACACCGATCACGTGGCGATCGGCCTTGGCGATTTCGGCAAGCCCGGCAACTATTTCGCCCGCCAGATCAACCGCTGGACCAAGCAGTACAAGGCCTCGGAGACCGAGGTTCATCCCGAGATCGACCGGCTGATCGAATGGCTGCCGGCGACCGTGCCGGACGATGATCTGACCACCGTCGTCCACGGCGACTACCGGCTGGACAACATGATCCTGCACGCCACCGAGCCGCGCGTCGCCGCCGTGCTGGACTGGGAGCTTTCCACACTCGGCAATCCGCTGGCCGACTTCACCTATTTCCTGATGAACTGGATCAACGGTCCGCTGGCAGGGATCGCCGACAAGGCCGCCCACGGCTGCCCGACAACGGACGAGGTGGTGGCCTATTATTGCGAACTGACCGGCCGTTCAGGCCTGCCTGACCTCAACTGGTACTGCAGCTACAACAGCTTCCGCCTGGCCGGCATTCTGCAGGGCATTGTCGGGCGGGTGCGCGATGGCACCGCCAATTCGCCCCATGCGCTGGCCCAGGCCGACCGCGTGCCGATCCTGGCCAGAGCCGCCTGGGACTTCGCCGTCAAGGCCGGGGCGAAATAGCTTTCGCCAGCAGGGCGTCCAGCGCCTTTTCGGTCTCAAAGCGGGCCCGCACCGGCCAGGCAACAATCCGCTCGCGCCAGGCGGGCGGCAGACGCATCCAATCCTTTTCGGTGGTGACCAGACCCGCGCCGGCCGCCTTGGCCCGCGCCGCCAGCCGTTCCAGCGTCGCCTCGTCATAGCGTGCGTGATCGGGAAACTCGGCGAAGAAGACCAGGTCGCAACCCGCCGCCTTTAGCGCCCGCTCGACTTTCCAGGGCTTGCCGACGCCGGCAAAGCCGATCTGCGGGCCGCTCGGCGGCGGGCCGGCCGGCTCCAGCCGGGCGATGAGGATGGGCGTCTTTCCGAACAGGGCGACAAGCTCGGGGTCGGCTTTTTTCAAATCGGCGGGCAGCAGGATGATCACTCCGTCGGCGCGGGCGAGCCCCGCCGCGATCGGCTCGCGTAAGGGGCCGGCAGGCATCACCCGCTCATCGCCGAACGGCCATTCACCGTCGCGGGTCTCGCCGTCGACCACGACCAGCGACAGGGCCTTCCTGACCGACGGGTTCTGGTGGCCGTCATCCATGACGATGACCTGTGCCCCGCCGTCGGCCGCGGCCTGAACGCCGCTCGGGCGGTCAGTGGCGATCCAGACTGGCAGATCCCGGGCCAGCATCACCGGCTCATCGCCAACATCGCCGGCGTCATGAACGGAAAGGTCGACGTGAACCGGCCCACTCAGACGTCCACCGTGGCCGCGAGACAGGACGTGGGCGGCAAGACCCGAGGCGATTAGCCGCCCGGTGATCTCGCGCACGATCGGCGTCTTGCCGGCGCCACCGACGGTCAGGTTGCCGATGCAGATCACCGGCACAGGCGGATCCAGCGGCTCGGTCACCGCAAAGCGCCGCGCGGTGGCCCGCGTCCAGAGCCAGGACGCGGGTTTGAGCACCAGCGCCGCCAGCGGCGGCTTGACCGCCCGTCTGTACCACCAGCGCGGCGTGATCCAGTTCACGGCAGCAGGCGGGTGATCAGGGCCCACCCCTCCTCGAACGCCGTCCCCTGGGTGTCGGCGAAGGCCTGGCCGGCCTTGGCCAGTTTGTCGTGCGCCGTCCTGTCGGCAAGCAAAGCGCTGACACGCGCGCCGAGGCTGGCGGGCTCGACTATCTCGACCGCGCCAACGGCGCCCATGGTGGCGAAGAGTTCGGCGTTCTTGTGCACGAAAGGTCCGCTGATCGTAGGTGTGCCCAGCCGCGCCGGTTCCAGCGGATTGTGACCGCCGATGTCCGGAACGAAGCTCCCGCACAATACCACGAGATCGCCGAGCCGCAGGAAGAGGCCCATCTCGCCCAGGGTGTCGGCAACATAGACATCGGCGTTCTTGTCCAATGGCGCACCCGCGGCCCGCCTCTCGACCGCACGACCACAACTGAATGCCAAAGTCGATGCAACTGAGTCTCCACGCTGCGGATGGCGCGGAATGACAATGAGGATTGGCCCAGGAGGGACAGCCGTTGCGATGATCTCTTCTTCGCCCGGGTGCGTGCTGGCCGCGACAACGATCCGGCGGCCCTTCAACACCGCCTTAAGGCGCTTCAGTTCGGACTCGTCGCAGGGCAGGGCGGCAGCCAGCAGCTTGAGATTGAGGATTGGGCCCGGATTCATGCCGAACGTTTTGAGCCGGCTCACAGTCTCTTCGTCCTGCGGCAGGATCAGGTCGAAGCGGCCGAGCAGATCGCGCGCGGCGGCGGGGCGCTTGGCCCAGCCTTTGGCGGAGGACTCGGTCAGCCGGGCCGAGACGAGGGCGAGTTTGGCGCCGCTCGCATCCGCTGCGCTGATCAGATTGGGCCAGAGGTCGCTTTCGCAGAGCATGGCGAGGTCGGGTTTCCAGTGGGCCATGAAGCGGGCGACGGCGTGCGGGCCATCAACCGGAATGTACTGGTGGATGACGCCGGCCGGCAAGCGCTTGGCGAGCAGCTCGGCCGAGGTGACCGTGCCGCTGGTCACCAGGATTGAAAGGCCCGGCCGCTCAGCCCGGATGCGGTCGATCAGGGTCAGCAGCGAGATCGTCTCGCCCACCGAAACCCCGTGCAGCCAGACGAGTTGGCCTTCCGGCCGGGGTAGCGAGGCCCGCCCCAGCCGCTCGCCCATTCGCGCGGGGTCTTCCTTGCCCTTGCCGGCGCGGGCGCCCAGCACCAGCGGCGCAAACGGTTCGAACAGGCCCGTCCCCAGCCGGTAGAGGGCCAACGCCAGGCTCACTGAACGAGGGCCTCGGCCCGCCGGGTGACGGCGTTCAGCTTTTCGGTCCAGATTTTGGCGAGGTCGACCGGGTCATCGTACTTGCCGGCCGTGAACGGACCGTCCCAGACCAGGGCCGCCTTGCCGAAGGGTAAGGGGAATACCGTCTTGTCCCAGGATTTGAACCGGATGCACGGCTTGCAGGCCATGCCGATGAGCAGCACCTTGGCCCCGGTCACCCGGGCTAGCATCGGGGTGCCTTCGCCCATGATGTGGGCCGGGCCCTTGGGACCGTCGGGCGTGATGGCCATGGCGTTGCCGGCCTTGATCCAGCGCACCATCTCGCGAAAGGCGCCCGAGCCGCCTTTTTCGCCGCTGGAGTCCTCATCGGCGCGCGAGCCGCGGATGGAGGGAAAGCCCAGCCGCGCCACGATCTGGGTGATCAGTTCGCCATCCGCCGACTTTGAAACCAGCGCATAGAGTGTCTGGGGCGCGTTTTTATCCCAAGGGGTTGGCGAGAGCGGAATGCGCGCGTGCCAGAAGCACATCATCGCGCCCTGACCTGGCAGGGCCCAGACGCCCTCGGCCCGCTCGCGCCCCTCGTGGGTCCAGCGCAGGGTCAGATAGGTGATGCGCAGATAAAGCGCGATGATCGACGCCGCCAGGCGGATCAGCCACAGCTGCCGAACCACGCTCCTCACCCGGCGCGCTCCAGCACATCGAGATGCTGGGCCGAGGCCAGGCGCTGGTAGAGCCCGCCCTGGCGCATCAGGTCCGAGTGAGTTCCGGTCTCGACGATCTTGCCCGCCTCGATGACGTGAATGCGGTCGGCGCTGCGCACGGTGGAAAGCCGGTGGGCGATCATGATAGTGGTCCGCCCGCTCATCAGCCGCTCCAGCGCGATTTGGACCTGGGCCTCGGATTCGGTGTCGAGCGCGCTGGTGGCTTCATCCAGCAACAGGATCGGCGCATCTTTCAGGAAGGCGCGCGCAATGGCGATGCGCTGGCGCTGGCCGCCGGACAGGCGCGATCCAGCCTCACCGACGGTGGTGTCATAGCCCTTGGGCAGGGCGGCGATGAAGTCGTGGGCCGCGGCCTGGGCGGCGGCGGCGGCGATCTCGGCGTCCGTTGCATTGGGTTTCGCGTAGGCGATGTTGGCCCGGATGGTGTCGTCGAACAGGAAGGGCTCTTGCGTCACCAGCGCGATGCGGTCGCGGATCGAGCGCTGGGTGACGGAGCGGACATCCTGGCCGTCGATCAGCACCGCGCCAGCGGTAACGTCATAGAAGCGCGGGATCAGGTTAAGGATCGTGCTCTTGCCGCCACCGGACGGCCCGACCAGGGCGACCGTCTCTCCCCGCGCCACCTCGAAACTGACGCCCGCCAGGGCCGGCGCGGCGTCGCCGTAGGCGAAGCTCACCTTGTCAAATTTGATGGTCGAAGGACCGGCCGCCAGCGGCATCGCATCGGGCCTGTCCTTGAGCGCCGGCTCGATATCCAGGGTCTGGAAGAGGCGACCCGCCGCCACGGTCGCCTCGGCGATGACGGTCTGGTTGCCGCCCAGCTGGCGCAGCGATTGCGCGGCCTGGGTCAGGGCGACGAGAAAGACCGCGAACGCGCTGGCGGTCATGCCGCCGTTGAACGCCCGCCAGCCGGCATAGATCAGCACGGCGGCCACCACCTGCACCATCAGCGCATCGACGATGGGTCCGGCCAGCGCCTTGGCGTTGGTGCCGCGCACCAGGAACACCTGACGCCGTTCGATGACCTTTTTGACCCGCTCGCGCTCATAGGCCTCACGGCCCTCGATCTTGACGATCTTGACCCCGTCGAGACCTTCGAGGATCGCGGTCGACAGCACCGAGGTCTCGCCCATAGCGCCTTGCGCCGCCCGGCGGCTGCGGCCGGAATATTTGCGGATGATCATGAAGGCGATCGGCGCGCCGACCAGCACGATACCGGTCAGGATCGGGTCGGTGGTGGCCATGTAGATGATCATGCCCAGCGCGATCAGGCCCTGCTGGACGTAGTTCACGGCGATATTGGTCGAGCCGTCGCGCACCAGATTGGCGTCGAACAGCATGGACGAGACGTGCTGGCCCGAATGGGCGGCCTGCAGACGGATCAGGTCCGCGCCAATCAGGCGGCTGAAGAGATCAAGCTGCAGCTCGCCCACGACCATGTGGCCAATGCGGTTGATCAGGCGCAGCTGCACGGCCAGCGCCAGCCCCCGCGCGATGCCGACGGCCGCGATGATCGAAGGGTAGAGCCAAAGCGCCCCGGGCTCGCGTACTTCCAGCAGGGCGTGGATGGCCCGTTGCAGCAGGAAGGTGAAGGCGGCGGAAAGGCCCGCGATCACCACCGCCAGCAGAAACGAGACCGCCAGACCCTTCCAGTGCGGCTTCAGATATTCCCGCGCCACACGCCGGATGATGGCGAGGTCGGAATGACCGGCTGGCGCGGGCGAATTCATGTCCCTTGGGGTGGGGTGTCGCGCCGAAAGTGTCAAGGCGCGGACGCGATGGCCTAGTGCTTGTCGTCGTCCGAATCCGGATCGAGCAGCCGGTGCGCGTGGATGATGAAATAGCGCATGTGGGCGTTGTCGACGGTGGCCTGGGCCTTGCCCTTCCACGCCTTGTAGGCCTCTTCGTAGTTGGGATAGGCGCCAACCAGGTCGACCTTGGACAGGTCGCGGAATTCGATGCTCTGGAGATCCTTCAGCTCGCCGCCGATGAGCAGGTGAAGAAGTTGGGATTGGGGCATGGGGCTGTCCGTGGGGCTGATCAGTCTTCGATATGCGCGAGTCTCTCAAGCAACAATGAATGCAGTGCGGGCCCGGCGCAAACCAGTGAGCGCTGCTGCGGAATTGGGCGGTTGTAGAGAAAGGTCCGGCCCAGATGGTCGGTGGCAAGGCCGCCGGCCTCATGAATGATCAGGTCGCCAGCGGCCAGATCCCAATCGTGCTTGAGCACCGCCGACAGGGTGGCGTCGAATGCGCCGGATCCGACCAGCGACATGCGCAGGGCGAGCGAATTGCAGTTGACGATCTGCATCTGCGGCCAGGGCTGCGGCCAGTCCCGATCAGTGAACAGGCGCTCGTAGGCCAGCATTGACGCGCCCTCGATCGTGGCCCGGTCACTGACGGTGACCGGCGCGCCGTTCAGCCGCGCGCCCTGACCGGCCGCCGCCTCATAGAACTCATCGAGGGTGGGGGCATAGACGACGCCGGCGATGGGCCGGCCGTCCTCGATCACTGCCGAGCAGATGCTCCACCACGGCTTGTCCTTCATGAAGGCGCTGGTGCCGTCGATAGGGTCGGAGAGGAAGAGGCGGGATTTGGTCAGGCGGTCGGGGGTGTCGGGGGTTTCTTCCGAGAGCCAGCCATAGTCGGGGCGGGCGGCCAGCAGTTGCTCCTTCAGGAAGGCGTCGATGGCCAGGTCAGCGTCGGTGACCGGCGATCCGCCGGGTTTTTGCTGGATATTCAGACCCTGCCTGCGCATCGCCAGCGCGCGCTGTCCCGCCTCGCGTACGACCTCTTTCAGCAGATCGAGATCGGCGCTCATTGCCCGGCGATCGCCACCGCATCGAAGAGGAGCGAAGGGGTGTTGGTCGAGGAGCGAAACTCCAGGTCCGCGCCCGGAACCATCCGGGCGTAGAGGTCGATCAGATTGCCGGCCACGGTGACCTCATTGACCGGATATTCGATCTGGCCGTTCTCGAACCAGAAGCCGGAGACGCCCACTGACCAGTCGCCTGTGTTGGCGTTGAGCGATGGGCCGAACATCGAGGTGACGAAGAGGCCTCGCCTGGCCTGGACCAGAAGACCGGCCAGATCAACGGGCCCGGGCTGGAGGGTCAGATTGTTGGTCCCGACGGTCGGCGGCGTCGCCATGGAGCGCGAGGCGTGGCCGGTAGGCTTCTGATCCAGCTGCCGGGCGGAGGCCATGGTGTGCAGGAAGGTGGTCAGGACGCCGTCCTGGATCAGATTGTAGTCGCGGGTCGGCAGGCCCTCATCGTCGAACGGGGCCGAGCCCAGGCCGCGCTTGCGGTGCGGCTCTTCGTAGAGGCGGATGCCCCTGGCGAACACGGGCTGGCCGAGCTTGTCCTTCAGGAACGAGTTGCCCCGCGCCACCGAGGGGCCCGAGATGGCGCCGATCAGCGGACTGATGACGGAGGCGGCGATCTTGTTTTCGAAAATCACAGCCGCCGTGGTCGATTTGATCTTGCGCGCGCCGAGCGCCCCAACCGCTTCCTGGCCGGCCACCTGGCCCATGGCGTGGAGCGAAGGCATGTCGGACGCCCAGCGCACCGAGCGGCCTTCGCCGCCGCGTTCCATATTGTCGCCGTCGCCGGCGATGATTGAGGCGTAGGTCGAGTGGCTGGAAGTCTGGTGCGCGCCGAGGAAGCCCTCGGTGGTGGCGAAGAGCCAGCGACTGGTTCCCCACGAAGCCGACCCACCCTCGCTGTTGGTTACCCCGGTGACGGCCCGCGCCGCGTCCTCGATCTCAAGCGCGTGGGCCTCCAGGGCCTCGGCGGTGGGTTGCGAGGGATCGAAGATATCAAGGTCCGGGAACGGTCCCCGGGCGATCAGCTCGGCGGGGGCCAGGCCCGCGTATTTGTCCTCAGGCGCGAGCCTCGCCATCGCCACGGCCCGCTCGACCAGGCGGGCGACAGCCTCCGGCGACAGATTGGAGCCGGCGACGGTCGCCTGCCGCTTGCCGACGAAGACGCGAAGGCCGAGGTCGCGCGATTCCGAGCGCTCGACTTCTTCCAGCGCGCCGAGGCGCACGCCGACGGAGAGCGACTGGCTCTCGGCGATCACAGCTTCAGCGGTGTCGGCGCCGGCGCGTTTGGCTTGCGCAAGCAGGCCTTCGAGAAAATCAGGGGTCATGACGGGATCGCGTACACCAAAAGCGCCACGGCGGTGAACAGATAGCTGACCCAGGTGACCATCATGCCAATCGAGCGGAACCACGAGGTTCCGGCTGAGCGCGACAACCCGACCGCATGGATTACGCGGCCGGCAAACAGGCTCACGCCTGCCAGGTGAACGACCAGCGGCATGGCGCCCGCCAGCGCCAGCAGCACCAGCCCCCCGATGCCGGCGGGCACATATTCGGCGGCGTTGCCGAAGGCTCGCACGGCGGCAGTCAGCCGCGGCTCGTCGCCGTGGCCCTCGGCGATGTCGTGCGCGCGCCGCTGGCGGGTGACCAGCACCGACAAGAGCAGCATCAGGATGATCAGCAGGCCTGACCACAGGGCGGCGGCGTGGGCGGCGGGCGGTGGTTCGAAAGGCATGGCGGGTTATCTGTCACACGCCGGAGGAGATGGGAATTACGGCAAGCCGAGCTTCGACCACTTTTCGGTGACCGTTTGCACCACCTCGGGGTCCATGGCGATTTTCTGGCCCCAGTCGCGGTGGGTTTCGGGGGGCAGTTTGTTGGTGGCGTCGAGGCCGATCTTCGATCCCAGGCCGCTCTCGGGACTGGCGAAATCAAGGTAGTCGATGGGCGTGCCTTCGATGACGGTGATGTCGCGGGCCGGATCCATGCGGGTGGAGAGCGCCCACATCACGTCTTTCCAGTTCCTGGCGTCGATGTCGTCGTCCACGACGATGACCCACTTGGTGTACATGAACTGGCGAAGGTAGCTCCAGACCGCCATCATTACGCGCTTGGCGTGGCCGGGGTAGCGCTTCTTCATCGAGACCACGGCGATGCGGTAGGAACAGCCCTCGGGCGGCAGCCAGAAGTCGACGATCTCGGGGAACTGCTGCTGGAAGAGCGGGATGAACACCTCGTTGAGCGCCTCACCAAGAACGCTGGGCTCGTCGGGCGGGCGGCCGGTGTAGGTGGTCAGGTAAATCGGTTTCTTCCGCATGGTGATCGCGGTCACCTGGAAGACGGGGAACTTCTCGACCGAATTGTAATAGCCGGTGTGGTCGCCGAACGGACCTTCATCCTCGTATTCGTCGAGCAGCACGTGGCCCTCGATGACGATTTCCGCCTGGGCCGGCACCAGCAGGGGCACGGTTTTCGCCTTGACCAATTCGACCTTGGCGTCGCGCAGCAGGCCGGCGAACTGGTACTCGGATAGTGTGTCGGGAACCGGCGTCACCGCCGCGAGGATCACGCCCGGGTCGGCGCCGAGAACGGCGCAGGCGGGTAGGGGTTCGCGCTTTCCCGCCTGTTTGTGGCGGGCGTAGTGCTGGGCGCCGCCGCGGTGGGCGAGCCAGCGCATAATGCAGCGGTCCTTGCCGATCACCTGCATCCGGTAGATGCCGAGATTGAAGTCGTCTTCGCGGGACGTGCCTGGCCCCTTGGTGACGACCAGCGGCCAGGTAATCAGCGGCCCGGCATCGCCCGGCCAGCACGTCTGGATCGGCAGTTTCGAAAGGTCGATCTGGTCGCCGGTCAGCACGACCTCCTGCACCGGCGCCGAACGCACGGTCTTTGGCCGCATGCTCATGACGGTCTTCATCAGCGGCAGCATTTTTGCGGCGTCAGCTACGCCGCGCGGCGGTTCGGGCTGGCGCAGGAAGGCCAGCAGGTCGCCGACTTCGCGCAGGTCGGCGGCGGTCTCCCGCGCCTTGCCGCCAAGGGTCACACCCATGGCCACGCGTTTGACGGTCCCGAAGAGGTTGGCGAGGCATGGGATGTCGGACACCTGGCCATCGGCCCGCACCGGGTTTTCGAACAGTACGGCGGGCCCGCCCGTACGGACCAGGCGGTCGCAGATCTCGGTCATCTCCAGAACGGTCGAGACGGGCTCGGTCACCCGCACCAGTTCCCCGGCGGCGTCCAGCTTGTCGATGAAGTCGCGCAAGGAGCGGTAGGCCATGGCGGAGCTATAGCGGAGGGGCTGGTGAATCCAAATCGCGCCCGCGGCTTACCCGCGCCTTCGGCGCGGTTGAAATAAGTACACGGAGGTCACGGAGCCCTCGGGCGAGCCCGAGGGCATGCACAGAGATCGCGGATTTCTCAGAGCCAGCTCTGACCCTCCGTGTCCTCCGTGTCTCCTCCGTGATCTCCGTGTACTTATTTTTGATGCGCGCTCCGCGCGCGTGACTAGGATTTCGTAGTCAGGATTTCAGGCCCGCCTCGTAGTCCTTCAGCCACTTCTTGGGCGCATGCTTGCGCCAGGTGCGCATCAGGAAGGCGCGCAGCTGTTCGGGTTCCACCGAGGCGATCCGCACCAGCACATAGGGCCAGTCGCGGTAGTGGGCGGTGAAGTGGAACGTGTCAGGATCGATCTGGCAAAGCATGTCGCGCTCATCGATCGGCACCGAGCCGATCACCAGGCTCTCGTCGTCGCGGCGCAGGCGCGTGAAAAATTTTCCGAAGCATTTGTACGAGGGGTGGCCGTAGCTGGTTCCTTCGACGACTTCCGGGAAGGCCATGATCAGGGTGTGGACTTCGTCCTTCCTCACGCGATGAAACTCCAGACACCCGTCTTTTTCACTTCCATGTCCTCAAGTTCCCGGGTGGTCGCGACCTGATACTCGGCCAGCTTCGTCATGCCGTCCTTCGGAAAATACGTCCTTCCGGGGTCGCCGACCAATACGGTTGAGCCAGTGTCCCTCGCCGCCTTGAGCCAGGCCACGACCCGTTCGGCCAGGGGTTTTTCGTAGCAAATGTCGCCGGCCAGAACGACGTCCGCGGCCGGGCAGGGCGCGTCGAGCAGATTGGTGGATGTAAAGTCGCAGGAAACCCCATTGGCTGCGGCGTTCAGCGAAAGCGCCGCGCCGCAGAACTCGTCGATATCGGCGGCCAGCACATGCGCCGCGCCGGCCTTCATGGCGGCGATGGCGACGATGCCGGAGCCGGACGCGAAGTCGACAACCCGTTTGCCGGCGACGATGTCCGGATTGTCGAGGATGTGGCGGGCCAACGCCTGCCCACCGGCCCAGGCGAAGGCCCAGAACGGGGGCGGTAGGCCCATCTGGCCGAGTTCTTCCTCGGTCTTGCGCCAGATTGGCGTGATCTCGTCGGCCAGGTGCAAAACCAGTTCCGGCGTATGCGGTGGAGTTTGCAGACGGGTGTTGGCGAGGATGAAGGCCTCGCAGCCCTCGATCACAGCACGCCCGCGGCGCCGGGCCACAGACCCGCGACGAGGCCGGCGAAGACGATCAGTCCGGCCGCGCGGTTGGATTTGAAGAGTTTGAGGGCGAGCGCCGGGTCGTCTGTTCGCACCCGGCTGGCTTGCCACGAGAGGTGCAGCGCGAAGAGGCCGGCGAAGGGCAGGAAAAGCGGGCCGATGCCGCCGGCCCGGGCAGCCGCGACAACCAGCGTGGCCGCGACGGTGTAAAAGGCCAGGACGCCCCAACGGGCCCGCTCGCCCAGCCGCCGCGCCGATGACTTCACTCCGACCAGGGCGTCATCCTCGATGTCCTGGATGGCGTAGGTGGTGTCGTATCCCAGGGTCCAGGCAATGCCCGAAGCGTAGAGAAGGACAGCGGCGACATCGATCCTGCCGCTTGCCGCCGCATAACCCACCATGGCCCCCCAGTTGAAGGTCAGACCCAGCCATGCCTGAGGCCACCAGGTGATCCTCTTCATGAACGGATAGGCCGCGACCAGCGCCAGCGAGCCTACGCCAAGCAGGATGGCGACCGGGCCGAGGGTGACAAGAATGCCCACCGAGATGACGCAGCAGGCCGCCAGAAACGCCCAGGCCTGCTTGACGCTGATCTGTCCCGACGGGATCGGCCGGGCGGCGGTGCGAGCCACCCTGGCGTCGATATCGCGGTCGACGATGTCGTTGTAGGCGCACCCCGCCGCCCGCATCAGCGCCGCGCCTATGGCGAAGGCGATCAGCAGCCAGGGGCTGGGCCATTTGTGCTGCGATGACGCCGCCAGCGCGATCCCCTGCCAGCCGGGCAGCATGAGAAGCCAGATCCCGATCGGCCGATCAAACCGCCCCAGTTTCAGCCAAGGCCGCAAGCTTGGCGGCGCAAGGCGATCCACCCAGTTGGCGGGCGCGGCGTCGGGAAGGGCGGTCATGATTGGCGGTATAGCGAGATACGATGCAGGCGGCGAGGTGAGCAAAATAAGTACACGGAGGTCACGGAGGAGACACAGAGATCACGGAGTTCGTGGCTCACAGAACCCTGCGGCGAATGCCCTGCTTAAGCACGGGCACATTGAAATTGATAAGGTAGCCAAGTCTTCGGCCGGACAGGCGCAGATAGGTCAAGAGCTGCGCCTCGTGGACCGCCGCCAATTGTTCAACTGCTTTGACCTCCACGACGACCAAATCGTCGACGAGCAGATCGATGCGGTAGCCAATGTCAATTCGCACCTCACCCAACACGGCCGGCAACGCGAGTTGCCGGTCAACCTTGTGTCCGTCCTTTGTCAATTCGTGAGCGAGGAACGCTTCGTAAGCATTTTCAAGCAACCCTGGCCCAAAAGTTCGGCGCACGTTGAGTGCCGCTCCGAGCACTGCAGTACCGATCTCGTCGACCGCACTCAGATCTTCTCCGTGAACTCCGTGCATCCTCCGTGACCTCCGTGTACTTATTTTTCAAAAAGAACAAAAAAAGAACAATTATTGCTTGGTCAAGCCACGCCTCAACGTTTCGTGGGCATTTTGGCCACAGGCGTCACTAATTCGCATAACGCGGGTAACTTCGCTCGCCAGGCGAGGCGACTTCATATATTCGGGCCGGCTTTTTTCTGCAGATCAGGCCCCATCAGGCACACCATGAGCGACACCACTTTTGACGATGAGGACGACGAAAGGCGTCCCCGGCTTTTGACCAACAGCCAGCTGATGGGCTTCATCGCCCGCCGCTGGATGGACCACCCGCGCCGGTTCTTCATCATGACCAGCCTCTTCGCGCTGGCGACCTTCTGCGAGCTCGCCATTCCCTGGGCGGCGGGCGGGCTGGTCGACGCGGTCTCCGCGGTTGAGCGCGTGTCCGCCGCCGCCTGGTCGGCCTGGGCCACGCTCGCTGTCATCTACATCGCCTATTACACGACCCGCACCTTCGCCTTCCGCAACATGAACCAGTTCAGTTCGCGGAACATGGAAAAGCTGATCACCGACGGCTTTACACGCGTGCAGGCGTTCTCGGCCGACTGGCATGCCTCGACTTTCGCCGGCGCTACGGTGCGCAAGGTGACGCGCGCCATGTGGGGTTTTGACGCCGCAACAGACGGCATCCTGCTGATGCTGGGTCCGACGGTGATCGTGCTGACGGGCTTGGTAATCACCATCAGCCTGCGCTGGCCGATCGTCGGGCTCTATGCGGCCGGGCTGATCGGCGGCTTTGTCGCCTTCCAGCTGATCATGATGAAGCACTTCATCCGGCCGGTGAACCTGACCTCCAATGCGCTCGACACCCGCATCGGCGCGAGCCTGGCCGACGCCATCAGCGCCAATCCGGTGGTCAAGGGCTTCGGCGCCGAGGAACGCGAAGAGGCGCGGTTCGCGGCGCTGGCCCGCACCTGGCAGCAGGCGGTCGCGCGCACCTGGAACCGCTTCAACATCGTCGGCATGTGCTCAAACGTCATGATGGTGCTGCTGCAGGGCGGCCTGACCGGCCTGCTCATCTGGCGCTGGACCAAGGGCGAGGCCTCGCCAGGTGATGTGGCCTTCGCCATCACCTCGTTCATGCTGATGCAGAGCTACCTGCGCAATTTCAACGAGATCACCCGCACCCTGCAAAAAGGGTTCGACGACGTGCTGGACGTCGCCCAGTTCCTGCGCACCGACCCGCAGCTGGCCGACCAACCCGGCGCGCCGGCTTTCCGTGGCCTGTCCGGTGAGATCGTCTTTGAAGACGTGCGGTTCGGCTATCAAAACCAGGCGCAGGATCTCTATCAGGACTTCTCCCTGGTGATCCGGCCGGGTGAGCGGATCGCACTCGTTGGCCCCACGGGCGCCGGCAAGTCGACCTTCGTCAAGCTGATCCAACGGCTCTATGACCTGCAGGCCGGCCGCATCGTCATTGACGGCCAGGACATCTCGCAGGTGTCGCAAGGCTCCCTGCGCCGGGCCATCGCCACGGTGCCGCAGGACCCGGCGCTGTTTCACCGCTCGATCGCCGAGAATATCGCCTATGCGCGGCCCGATGCGACCCAGGACGAAATCGAACTGGCGGCCCGCCGGGCCCGCGCGCATGACTTCATCGCCGTGCTGCCGAAAGGCTACGACACCCTGGTCGGCGAGCGGGGGGTGAAACTCTCCGGCGGCGAGCGCCAGCGGGTGGCGATCGCGCGCGCCTTCCTCGCCGACGCGCCGATCCTGGTTCTGGACGAGGCGACCTCATCGCTCGACGTCGCCACCGAGCGGCAGGTGCAGGCTGCGACCGAGGAGTTGATGAAGGGCCGCACCACCATCGTCATCGCCCACCGCCTGTCGACCATCCGCTCGGCCGACCGCATCCTGGTGTTCGAAGACGGCCGCATCGTCGAAGAAGGCCGCCACGCCGACCTGGTGGCGCGGGGCGGGGCGTATGCGCGCCTGCACGCGGTGACGGAAGGGACGGGGTGATGGCCGCATCGGTCATCGGCCCCGGCTGGCAGGACGCGCTCAGCCAAAGCCCATACCGCCTGAGGTTCGAGCTCGGCGGTGAAATGCTATCGAACATTGAGCAGCCCGTTGAGCGGTTTGTTCAGGCGTTCGACCGCGCGCGGGCGATCATCGGCGAGGTCTTTGCCAAGTCTCAGTCTGAGATCGGCGTGATCGGATTTTGGCCTCTCGAAGAAGACCAACTCTTCGCGCCCCCGTTCAAGCCCGGCGAGACCGGTCTCGATTGCCTCAAGCGACTCGGCTTTCCCGATTTCGCACCGATCTCGACTTGGAGGGCGCATCCCAAGTGGGTGGCGGAAGAAGACAAGAACGAGGACTCGCTCTTCGATTGGCATGCCTATGACCTGACTGGCCGCAGTACGGTCCGCGACATCCTCATCTGGGGTGCGGTGGCGTGCGAAATGCCAATCCAGCCCTGGGCGCCGGTCGTCGCATATATGTTCGATCCGGACGCCTCGATTGAAGCGTTCGTCTACGACGACCGTGGAATGGATGTGACCGCCCTTACAGCCGAGGCGCTTTTGCCGCTCTACCGACGTTACGATGCGTGGCTGTTGGACTACGACCGCCCAAGAATGGCGGAAGCTTTTGGACCCCAGGTCTTGAGTGACTAGACCGGGCGGGCCGATCCGGCGACTGTGCGGGGGTGAACAGCCCGCCCGCGCGCCGTCGAAAACTACATCCCGCCGCCCGCACGGCGCTCGATGCCCTCGGCGCGGTCTGTGTGGTGCTGGGGACCATCGGCATATTCGTGCCGTTCGTCTGGCCGACCTTTGAGTTCTATCTGGTCGCGGTGCTGTGTTTCCTGAAGACACGCCCGGGCGCGGTGCGTCCCCTGTTGCGGGTTCCCAAGGTCGGCAAGGCGGTGATCTGGTTCCTGCGCTGGCGGCCGTTTGGCGGGAAAAAGAAGAAGCGCGGTTCAGCCTGAAGTCAGGCGCCGCTGGTTGGCGCGGACCTTGCGCCGATAGTGCCGCACGGCCGTGCGAGTAGCCGATACCGGGGTCATCCCCATGGCGCCGGACATCGCTTTGACCTGCAGGGCGCCGAGAGCTTCGATCTTTTCGCCGATCATGCGGCCGGTCTCGGCCTGGGCGCCCGGCCCGCCGGCGGCGAGCTTTAAGGTTCTAAGGCCGATGACCGCTGAAGCCTCGAGGCTGAGCGCCCACATGTCAAAGCCAAGGCTGAAAGCCTGATGGGGCGAAAACAGATTGGGGATTCGGGACATGATTTTGGAACGGTGCGCCAAAGCAGAGGTTCCGTCTATAGCGGCGGCGCCTTGGGATCGAAGCTTCTGCGCCGCCAGGCCGAAAGCCAGGGCAGAGGGCACAGCAACAGCAACAGAACGAAAACCAGTCGGGACGAGAGGTCCGCCCCCAGGGCCGGTTGACCGGAGGCGACCGTCGCGACCAGCACCAGGATCACCCCGCCGGCCAGGATCGCGAGTACGCCGCCATAGATGCCGGCGGCCGGGCGGTCGGAGAGCATGAAGGCGGCTTTCGGCGCAGCCTGGGCGGCCTGCGCCAAGACCGCCTGCGCAAAGGGCGTGAAGGTGTCGGACTGGTCGACCCTGAGGCCAAACCGGGCGTAGCTGTGCGAGCTGATCGCCACGCGGCGGCGGCGAAAGCCGAGCACCAGAATCTGTTCGCCCGGCGCCATGCGGTCCGCGCCATTCACCAGTTGCGCGCGCCGCAGGTCTTTCAGGGTGAAATGGGCCTTGCGGGGGCCATCTTCGCTCAGAACGCCGTCCTCGAGCCGGAAGATCGTCGGCTTGCCCAACGCGCCCCGGCGAACCTCGTAGATCACGTTTTTTCGAGCACCAGTTCGACGCCGGCGGCCTGCGCCTGCGGAGCCAGGGCTTGCGGCTTTTCGACCCGCACCCGGACGCGCCGGGCGCGGGGGTCTTCGAGGCAGGCGCGGGCCAGATGTTCAGCGAAGGTCTCGACCAGCTTCAGGTGCCCTTCGGCGGCAATGCGGCTGGCCGCGGCGGTGATCGTCTCGTAATTGATGGTGTCGGCGATGGTCTCGAAGCCCTCGGCGGCGATGCTCACCTCCACATCGATGACCAGCGGCTGGGTGCGGCCATGTTCGTGGGCGTGGATGCCGATCTGCGCCTGCACCGCAATTCCCCGCACAAAGATGCTGGCGGCGGAAAGGCGCACGCCGGTCTTGTCAGTCAGAGGCGGGAAGGGGATGGGCTCGACCATGGGCGCCTTCTATCGGGAGATCAGATGCTGGCCGGCGTCGACCGCGATCATCTGGCCTGTAACACTCGAAGCCCCGATCAGGTAGCGCAGGGCCTGTGCAATATCTTCCGGATCGACGGCGCGGGCGAGGGGTGTTGCGGCCACTTCCGCCGCGAAATGGGCCGCGGTCTGGTGGATGGAGGGCAGCGTTGGGCCGGGTCCGATGCCGTTCACCCGGATGCGGGGGGCGAGCGCCCGGGCGGCGATCTGGGTCGCGGTCCAGAGCGAGGTCTTGCTCAGGGTGTAGCTGAAGAATTCAGGCCCCGGATGCAGCACACGCTGGTCGAGGATGTTGACCACCAGGCCGTCGCGGTCCTTTGGCAAGGCGGCTGCAAACGCCTGGGTGAGCAGCACGGGCGCGCGCAGATTTACCGCCAGATGCTCGTCCCACGAGGTGGTGGTGAGGGTGGCCAGCGAGTCTTCCTCGAACAGGGAGGCGTTGTTGACCAAAAGGGTGACGGGCCCGAGCACTTGCGCCGCGGCCAGGATCGCGGCCGGCGCGGCGGGGTCGGCGAGATCGGCGGCGAACACCGCGGCCCGGCGGCCCAGCGCCCCGATCTCGCTAGCCAGCGAGGCCGCGTCGGCCTCAGCATGGCGGTGATGGATCAGGACATCATAGCCGCATCCGGCGGCGGCCAGCGCCAGCGCCCGGCCTATGCGGCGAGGCGCGCCCGTGACGATCGCGGTTGCCTGCGACATGGCCTCTCCGGCCGGGGCGGAAGGGTCAGTCGAAGTGACCGAACCGGACCTTGTTCAGAATGGCGTAGATGGCCAGAAAGCCGAAGATGATAGCGATGGCGACCATGGTCGAAGCCCCGAGACTCTGTTGGCCCCGAATTAGACGTCCGCGCGCGCCGGGGCAAGGCGTCTTCCGAAACTAGCGCCGATAAGCCATATAGTCGGCCAAACGCCAAAAACCTCGAATTCCGGGAGACCTGCCATGCGCGACTATCTGAAGTTCTACATCGACGGAAAATGGGTCGATCCGGTGCAACACCGCACCCTGGACGTGATCAATCCCGCCAATGAGGAAGTGGCCGGCCACATCTCGCTGGGCGCCCAGGCCGATGTCGATGCGGCCGTAGCCGCCGCCAAGAAGGCTTTTCCGTCGTGGTCGCGCACGAGCCGCGAAGAGCGCATCGAGCTCTTGCAGGCGATCCTGGCCGAATATCAAAAGCGTTTCGGGGACATCGCCGCGGCCGTCACCGAGGAAATGGGCGCGCCCGCCAGCCTCGCCCAGCGCGCCCAGGCCCCGATCGGCATGGGCCACTTCGCCACCGCTATTGAGGTGCTGAAGACCTTCTCGTTCGATCAGGACCGCGGCACGACCCATATCGTCAAGGAACCGATCGGCGTCTGCGGCTTCATCACGCCCTGGAACTGGCCGCTCAACCAGATCGCCTGCAAGGTCGCCCCGGCGCTCGCCACCGGCTGCACCATGGTGCTGAAGCCTTCTGAAATTGCCCCCTTCTCGGGCTACATCTTCGCCGAGGTGCTGGATGCGGCGGGCGTGCCCGCCGGTGTCTTTAATCTGGTCAATGGCGACGGCCCCACCGTGGGCGCGGCGATCGCCTCGCACCCGGACGTCGACATGGTCTCGTTCACCGGCTCGACCCGGGCCGGCATCGAGGTCGCCCGGGCGGCGGCCCCGACCGTCAAGCGCGTCCACCAGGAACTGGGCGGCAAGAGCCCGAACATCATTCTCGATGACGAAATCTTCGCCAAGTCCGTCTCCGGCGGCGTCAAGCACGTGATGAACAACTCCGGCCAGTCCTGCAATGCGCCGACCCGCATGCTGGTGCCGGCAAAACGCATGCCCGAGGCCATCGAGGTGGCGCGCGCCGCGGCGGAAGGCACTATCGTCGGCGATCCGGCCGGCAACGCCACCATCGGCCCGGTGGTCTCCGAGCTGCAGTGGAACAAGATCCAGAGCCTGATCAAAAAAGGCATCGAGGAGGGTGCGACGCTGGTCGCCGGCGGCCCCGGCAAGCCCGAGGGCCTGGAGAAGGGCTATTACGTAAAGCCCACCGTCTTCGCCAATGTCACCAACGACATGACCATCGCGCGCGAGGAAATCTTCGGACCGGTCGTCACCATCCTTGGCTACGACAGCGTCGACCAGGCCATCGAGATCGGCAACGACACCGAGTACGGCCTGGCCGCCTATATCGGTGGCTCGGACCTGGCCAAGGTTCGCGAAATCGCTTCACGACTGCGCGCCGGCCAGGTGTCGATCAACGGCGCCGGCGGCGATCTGATGGCCCCCTTCGGCGGCTACAAGATGAGCGGCAACGGGCGCGAATGGGGAGACTTCGCCTTCCACGAATTCCTGGAAGTCAAAGCCGTGCTCGGCTTTTCGCCGAAACAGGCGGCGGAGTAAGGCTTATTTTCCCTCCCGCTTGTCGGGAGGGTGGCTCGGTGCGGAGCGCCGAGACGGGTGGGCGAGTCTGGTGGAAGCACTGGCGTTGCCCACCCTGGCGGCTGACGCCGCCTGTCCCTCCCGACAAGCGGGAGGGAAATTTCTCAGACCTCTGGTCGCCTCGTCACGACTCCTCTTGCCCCAACTATATATATATAATATGCACACTATATGGGGTCATCCTCCAACATCCTCCGCTTCGGGCCGATTTCGATCGCCTCTCCGGCGCCGCTCTATGAGCAGGTGGTCGCGGCGGTGAAGCGTGAGGTCGCGGCCGGGCGACTCGGACCCGGCGATGCCCTGCCTTCGCTGCGCGTGCTCTCGGCCGACCTGCTGGTCAGCCTGATCACCATCAAGCGGGCCTACGAGGAACTCGAACGCGACGGGGTGATCTACAGCCGTCAGGGCCTCGGCGCCTTCGTTACCGAGGCGGGCGCCGGACGCATCCGCGGCGAACTGCTTGTAAGGGCAGGCGAAGCGCTACGCATCGCGGTCGAATCCGGACGCCAGGCCGGGCTATCCGACCGCAACCTCGCCGGCATGCTCAGGACTGAACTTGCCGCGCACTGACGAGGGATTGAATTTGTTCCCGCGACGGGCCAACCTTGCGCCCAAACAAGGCCGTTAAGGCCGATCTCGTCTGGGGAGCATTCAGAATGGCGTTTCGGTTCAAATCCATGGCGATCATCGCCGCGTCCGTGCTGGCGGTCATTTCGCTGGGCGTGGTGGCGGCGACCGCACAGGGCTCGCGCCCGTTCGGCGCGGCGGCGGTGAACAAGGCCCGCCACGTGAACGCCAATTCCGAACCCGGAACCTGGATGAGCGCCGGGCGCACCTATGACGAACAGCGCTACAGCCCGCTTACCCAGATCAACACCGCCAACGTCAAGGACCTGGGCCTGGCCTGGTTCGCAGACATCAATACGGACGCCAAACAGGAAGCCACCCCGGTTATCGTCGACGGCGTGCTCTACGTCTCGACCAACTGGAGCATGGTCAAGGCTTTCAACGCCAAGACCGGCGAGAAGCTGTGGGAATGGGATCCGCAGGTGAACCGCGCCGAGATCGGCCGCATCTCCTGCTGTGGCACGGTCAACCGCGGGGTGGCGATCTGGGAAGGCCACGTCATCGCCTCGGTGCTGGACGGGCGCCTAGTCTCGCTCGACGCCAAGACCGGCCGGGTAGTGTGGTCGACGCAAACCACCCCCTTGGCTGACCCCTACACGATCACCATGACGCCACGCGTCGCCAACGGCAAAATCTTCATCGGTAACGCCGGCGCGGAATATACCGTCCGGGGCTATGTCTCGGCCTATGATGTCAAGGATGGCAAGCTGCTGTGGCGCTTCTACACCGTGCCGGGCAACCCGAACGATCCGAACAACAAGGATCCGGAAATCCTGAAGCGCTACGCCGCCACCTGGAAGGGTGAGTGGTGGAAGTTCGGCGGCGGCGCGACCGCCTGGGACACCTTTGTCTACGATCCGCAGACCAACCTCGTTTATTTCGGCACGGGCAACGGCCTTTCCTGGTCACAGGACATCCGCAGCCCCGGCGGCGGCGACAACCTGTTCGTCTCCTCGATCATCGCGCTGAACGCCGACACCGGCGCCTACGCCTGGCACTTCCAGGAAACCCCGGGCGACGAGTGGGACTTCGACAACACCAATCCGCTGATGGTCGCCGACCTGACCATCCACGGCCGCAAGCGCCATGTGATCATGCAGGCGCCCAAACAGGCCTTCTATTACGTCTGGGACGCCAAGACCGGCGAGCTCCTGCGCGCCGACCAGTACGCGCCCCAGAACTGGGCCAAGAGCATCGACCTGAAAACGGGTCGCCCGGTCGAAAACCCGGCCGCCCGGTACGGCGTCGGCCGCCCGGCGATCGTGCAACCTGCGGCGCTCGGCGCCCACAACTGGCACCCGATGTCATTCAGCCCACGCACGGGCTGGGTGTATTTCTCGGTCACCGAGAGCACCGCCGGCTACGGCACCCAGAACCCGGAGACCTTCCAGGTGAAGACCCGGGCCAACAACACCGGCGTTGACCGGGCGGCGGCCGCGCCGCTGTTCGCCGCGCCGGGAGCGCCGAGACAAGGCAATATCAAGAGCTATTTGATGGCCTGGAACCCCAGCGAGGGTAAGGAAGTCTGGCGGGTGGACAATCCGGTTTACGGCGCGTCCGGCACCATGACGACCGCCGGCGACCTGGTATTCACCGGCAGCGCCCAGGGCGACTTCTCCGCCTATAACGCCCGCAACGGTCAGAAACTCTGGTCGACGTCCGCCAACGCGCGGGTTGAGGCGGCCGCCTCGTCCTACATGATCGACGGCGTTCAGTACGTCGCGGTTCTTGTGGGCTCGAGCATGCCGCAGGGCGTGGTTCGCACGTCGACGGTCAGCCAGAACAACTCGCGCCTGCTCGTCTACAAGCTGGGCGGAACCGCCAAACTGCCGACCACGCCGGTGGTTACGGCCGGCACGACAGCGAGCCCGACCGGGCCCGTGCTCGATCCGCCGCTCTATGCCGGCACCAACGAGGACTTCATCTTCGGCGAGCGCCAATACGGTGAGAACTGCTCGGGTTGCCACGGCCTGAACGGCGGCGGCGGCTCGGCGCCGGACCTGCGCTACTCGCGCCTGCTGCGCGATCAGGCTGGCTTCAGGGCGGTGGTGTATGGCTCCCGTGTCAACGGCGGCATGCCCTCGTTCCAGGGCCGCATGCAGCAAACCGACGTGGACTCGGTCTTCCAGTACATCATCCGCAGGGCCAACGACGAAAAGCAGGTCCAGCAGGCGGCGGGACGTGGGGCCGGGAACGGTGGCGCGCCAGGCGCCGCCGGCGCCGGCCGCGGCGGCGGACGGGGAGGACGGGGGGGCTAGAGCGCCCCCCGCGCCTCCCACGACGAACTTTCTGCGACCTTACGCGCGGTAATTCCCGTTGAATTTGCCGCGCCAGACGCTAACGCTGTCAGCGAATGGGCCCTTAGAGCCCGAAAGCTTCGTCTGGGAGTGAACGGAATGCGATTTTCCAGGACCGTAATGGTCACGGGCGCCTTGCTGGCGGCCGCATTGGTGGGGTTGGGCGCACTGGCGCAGACCGCGCCCAAACAGGGCGCGCCGGCCAAGGCGGTAGCGGCGGTCAAATCCGCCGGGCGCGCTATCGGCTCAGCGGCGGTGAATGCCGCGCGCCTGCTCAACGCCAATTCCGAGCCCGGCAGCTGGCTGACCGCCGGCCGGGACTACAGCGAACAGCGCTACAGCCCGCTGACCACGATCAACGCCACCAACGTCAAGAACCTGGGCCTGGCCTGGTCGGGTGACATCGACACCATCAATGCTCAGGAATCCACGCCCGTCATCGTCGATGGGGCCATGTATCTCACGACCAACTGGAGCATCGTGAAGGCCTATAACGCCAAGACCGGCGAAAAACTTTGGGAATACGATCCCAGGGTAGATCGGGTGGCGACGGCCCCGATCGCCTGCTGCGGCACAGTCAACCGCGGCGTCGCGGTATGGAACGGCAAGGTCTATGTCGCCGCGCTCGACGGCCGCCTGATCGCCCTCGACGGTAAAACCGGCGCGGTCAAATGGTCGGTGCAGACCACCGATCCGAAGCAGCCCTATACCATCACCCAGGTGCCGCGCATCGTGCGCGGCAAGGTCATCATCGGCAACGCCGGCGCGGAGTACACCTGCCGCGGCTATGTCTCGGCCTATGATTCAGAGACCGGGCGGATGATCTGGCGCTTCTACACCGTGCCCGATAACCCCAACGATCCGAACAACAAGGATCCCGAAATTCTCAAGCGTTACGCCGCCACTTGGAAGGGTGAGTGGTGGAAGCTCGGTGGCGGAGCCACGGCCTGGGACACCATCGTCTACGATCCGAAGACGGACCTCGTCTATTTCGGCACCGGCAACGGGTTGGCCTGGTCGCAGGACATCCGCAGCCCCGGCGGCGGCGACAACCTGTTCGTCTCTTCGATTATCGCGCTGAAGCCCGATACCGGCGAATACGTCTGGCACTATCAGGAAACCCCGGGCGATGAGTGGGACTACGACAACACCAATCCGCTGATGACCGCCGACATCATGGTCAATGGGCGGATGCGTCACGTGCTGATGCAGGCGCCCAAGCAGGCGTTCTTCTATGTGTGGGACGCCAAGACCGGCGAACTTCTGCGCGCCGACCAGTATGCACCGCAGAACTGGGCGAAGGAGATCGATCTGAAGACAGGTCGCCCGGTCGAAAACCCGGCGGCGCGTTACGGCGTTGGCCGTCCGGCGCTGGTCTATCCGGCCGCGCTCGGCGCCCACAACTGGCACCCGATGGCGTTCAGCCCGAAGACCAACCTCGTCTACATACCGGTCACCGAGAATACGACCGCCTACAGCAGCGCCAATCCGGCCGAGTTCAAGGTCAACCCGCGCGGCTACAACACCGGCAACAGCAACGCCGGCACGGCCGAACTGTTCAACCAGCCCGGCGCGCCGCCGCGGGGCAACATCAAGAGCTATCTGCAGGCCTGGAACCCGTCGACCGGCAAGGAGGCCTGGCGCGCGCCCGACACCGTCTATGGTGCCCACGGCGTCATGGCGACGGCGGGTGACCTGGTCTTCACCGGCAACGCCGACGGCAACTTCAACGCCTTTGACGCCCGCACTGGAACCAAGCTGTGGTCCTTCCAGACCCAGGCTCGCGTGCAGGCCGCCCCGTCGACCTATTCCATCGATGGCGAGCAGTATGTGGCCATCCTGGTGGGCGGCGGCGGCGTGCCGCCCAATCAGGTGCGCACCAGCCCGCTGGCGGCCAACAACTCGCGCATCCTGGTGTTCAAGCTGAACGCCAAGGGCGCGCTTCCGACCGCTCCGTTCCAGCAGGGTCCGGCCCCCGCTGGCCGCTCGCTCAATCCGCCGCTGAACACCGCGACGAACGAGCAGGTGATTGACGGTGAAAACCTCTACGGCAAGAACTGCTTCACTTGCCACGGCCAGGCGGCGACGGGCGGAGGCTCGGGTCCCGACCTTCGATACTCGCCGCTTCTGCGTGACCCGGCCGGCTTTGCCCGCACGGTTACCGCTGGCACCAACAACGGCATGCCCGGCTTCCGCAATCTGCAGGCCGAGGAAGTCACCTCGCTGCTGGCCTATGTGGTGCGCCGCGCCAATGACGAGAAAGACGTCCAGGCAGGTCAGGCGGCTGGCCGCGGCGGCGGACGCGGTGGCGCTCCGGCCGCCGGCGGTCGTGGAGGCCCTGCGCCCGGCGCGGCGGCTCCGGCTCCCGCCGGACGGGGCGGGCGCGGGGGTTAGGCCTCCTCCTTAGCCTCAAGAGCTTTTCGGGATCGCGACGTTCGTCGCGGTCCCGAATTGTTTGTGGGGCAGGCGAAGGTTCCAACTCGCCCAAAACCAGCCAAGGAAGCAAACGGTCGGCCGTGTGGGGTCGATGCGCGAGAATGATCGCTCATGTCCCGCGCTCTGCACCTAACCCAAATCCTGATCCTGTCGGCTGCTCTGACCGCGCCGTCGGTTATTCCCGCCGAGGCTTGCTGTGGCGGCTACGCGCCAAGCGTACCCGTGATCGTGTTCTCACCCGATGAAATTCAGATCACAGAGCCGGTCCAACCGGCAGAGGCGCCGTCGCCGTCGGCGGTCGTTGCGGTGCGTCAGACAGCAAAACGGCGTCCGGATCGCTCCGGACGCCGCCATGCCTTGATCGGGAGGTTCCGGCCTAGCGCTTGGTGCGCAGGGTCAGGCCGAAGGTTCTGGGTGCGCCCAGGAACGCGTCATAGACGCTCTGCGGGTCCGAAACCGCCAGCGATCCGGAGGCCACCTGCAGCGGGCCGTTGAAGCCGACCTGGATGTAGTCGGTGTCGAACAGGTTGTCGGCCCACAGTTCAAACGTCCACTTCTCGTCCGGGGTGCCGACGCCGATGCGGGCGTTGATCACGGTGTATCCGGGCTGGCTTTTGGAGTGGTGGAGATCCGAGCCGGTATTGAAGTCCGAGTTGAACTTGCCCGACATGTTCATGCGCAGCTCGAGCTTGTCATTCAGCGGTTTCTCGTAGGTGCCCGAGAGGGTGAACGAGGTGCGGGGCGCAAAGCCCAGGCGTTGGCCGGGCAGGTTGGCCAGGATGGAGAAGTGGGTCGGATCCGCCAGATCGGCCGCGACGAAGTTGCCGATCTTGGTGTTGGCGAAAGTCGCCCCGCCCTGCAGCGTCAGGCCTTGCATCGGCGGCAGGTACATGAAGTCGAGGTCCACGCCTTCCGAGGTCACTTTCGGCAGGGTCTCGACGATGAACTGGGTGCCGGTGAAGGTGTTGAGCTGGAAGTCCTTGAAGGTCTGGCTGAAAATCGCGCCATTGAAGGACAGGTGGTTGTTCATCCACTGGGTCTTGGCGCCCAACTCGTAGGACTCCACGGTTTCGGGCGCGAACGCGGTGTTCGTCGCCGGGCCGTAGGTGAAGATACCCGCGCTTGAGCCAGCCGCGGTGCCGGCCACGATGCCGGTCACATTGGTCACGCGGTCGAGGTTGAAGCCGCCGGCCTTGAACCCGCGCGAATAGGACGCGTAGGTCATCATGTCCGGATTGATCCGGTAGGCCAGCTTGGCGGTTCCCGACACGTTGTCGTCGTCCAGAGATTGCTTCAGGGCGCCCAGGGCGTCGAATGCCGGGTTTTCAAAGCCCAGGCAAAGGCCGCCGACAATGCTCTGAACCGCCGCCGTCCGTTGCGCCTGGGTGACGCCGAAGGCCGGGTTGGCCTGCAGGTTGTTGAGCGTGGCCGCGCTGGTCAGGGCCGGTGACTGACAGGACCCCGAGGTGGTGTGGAAGTTGGAGACCGCATCCTTCTTGTCGCTGGTGTAGCGCAGGCCCAGGGTGCCGGTCAGCTGGTCGCTGAAGGCGAAGTCGCCGTTGGCGAAGATCGCGTAAGTGGTGTCACGCTGCGAGTGGGTGTCGGTCGTGCCGTTGGTCGGCAGGAAGGTGTTGGCCGAGGTCAGGCCGAGCAGACTCGGTACGCCGCTCAGTACGCGATTGGCGAAAAAGGCATAGTAATCAGAGCCATAACGGAACGCCAAACCGGTATCGAGGTCTTCACGGGCGTAGAAGGCGCCGACCGTCCAGTTCAGATTGCCGCGCTCGCCGGCCAGACGCAGTTCCTGCGACAGCTGCTCGAACTTCGTAAATGTCGTGCCGTCGTTCGGACGATAGACGATGTCGGCTGCCGTGAAGTCGGTGTCCTGTGCGACCTTGAGGTCAAAGCTGCGCGCTGCGGTGATCGAGGTCAGCTTGGCGTTGCCGAAGTCATAGGTCGCCTCGGCGGAGATGCCGTCATCGGTGACGTCCTGGTCGTTCGGACGATTGAGATAGGCCGTCCGGTCGAAGGGCGTGCTGGTCAGGTCGATGGAGCCCGGCTTGACCAGGTTGATTGAAACGCCCCGCCCGTTATTCCGAAGAGGATCGCCCGCCGGCAGGGAGGTATTGGCCTGCTGGGTGCCGACGTAGAGCTGCACGGCGCCGCAACAGCTTTCGTTGCGCTCGGTATGGTCGGCGATAACCCGCAGCGAGAAATTGTCATTGGGCAGGGCCAGGATCTGGCCCCGCGCCGTAAAGAACTGCTGGGTGTTGTCATCGCGCGGGCGGTTCGCGCCCAGGGTCACGACATCCAGGAAGCCATCGCGCTTGCGGCCGGCCAGATAGAGGCTGCCAGCCAGGGTCTCGCCCGAGATCGGGCCGCTCATGTTGGCCGAGGCGCCCCAGGCGGCGAAGTTGCCGTGCGTCAGTTCGCCTTCGAAGGACCTGGTGAACGAGGGCTCCTTGGTGAAGATGTTGATCACGCCAGCCGAGGTGTTCTTTCCGAACAGTGTGCCTTGCGGGCCTTTGAGCACCTCGATCTGTTGAACATCGCCCAGATCGCCGAAGCCGACGCCGTTGCGCGGGCGATAGACGCCGTCGATGACCACGCCGACCGAAGATTCCAGACCGGGGTTATCACCCACCGTGCCGACGCCGCGAATGCGGGCGGTGACGCTGGTCTCGTTCGAGGTCGCGGTGACGATCAGACCCGGGGTCAGGATCGTCAGTTCACGGATGTCCCTGACACCGGCGTCCTGCAGCAGTTGTTCGCCGGCGACATTGTCGACCATCGGCACGTCCTGCAGCCGCTGTTCGCGTTTCTGCGGGCTAACCATGATTGAATCGACTGTGGTCACCGGCTCATCCGGATCGGCCGGTTGAGCGAACGAGGCGCCGGCCATCGCGCCGGACAGTATCAAGGCGGACGCGCTGCCGCTGATCAGGTATTTGAAGCGCATGTTGTCTCCCGGTAAGACAGGTTTGTTGATGTCGACGTGTTCTTCCCTGACGGGCAAATACAATGCGCCCATCGAATGCTGAGTTGATGCTGCTTCGCACCTTTCCACAAGGTTTACCTGATGTTACGTCAACTACTTTTCGGGTTTGAGTGTTGCGGTTTTGGTACAAGTGGCGTTAGCTGAACGGCGCTCGGCGAAATCACGCTTTGACTGTGCCCATAGCCGCTTTCGGTCGACTGCCCCGCGAGATGGGCTAATAAGGTGGCCGATGACTCCCACCCCTCGCCCCCGCTCAGCCCTTCGGCAGTTCATGCAAAACGAAGCGTCCGCCGGCGTGATCCTGGCGGCGGCCGCCCTGATCGCGCTGATTGCGGCCAACACCCCGCTGAGCAAGCTCTATATTGACCTGATCAACCTGCCGCTCAGCGTCTGGCGGGCGGGCAATACGCCGGCGAGGCTGGTCGAGTGGGTCAACGACGGGCTGATGGCATTGTTTTTCCTGCTGATCGGCCTTGAGATCAAACGCGAGCTCTACGACGGTCAGCTTGCCACCTGGCCGAGGCGCATGCTGCCGGGGCTGGCCGCGATCGGCGGCATGGTTGTCCCGGGGCTGGTCTATCTGACGGCCAATCTGTTTCCTGGCGGTGATCTTCGGGGCTGGGGCATCCCGACCGCCACGGATGTTGCCTTCGCCCTGGGCATCCTGACGCTTCTGGGACCGCGCGTGCCGGTGTCGCTGAAGGTTTTTGTGACCGCCCTGGCCATCCTGGACGATCTGGGCGCCATCGTGGTCATCGCGCTCTTTTACAGCAAGGGCCTGCACCTGACGGCTCTGGCGGGAGCGGGGCTGGTGCTCTTCATGATGCTGGTGATCAATCGCCTGCATGTGGTGAAGGTCTGGCCCTACGTGGTTCTGGCGGCCATCCTGTGGTGGTTTGTCTACAAGTCCGGGATCCATGCCAGCATGGCCGGCGTCGCCGCCGCGGCGATGATCCCGGTCCGCCGCACGCCGACACAGCCCCTCTCCGAGCGCTCGCCGCTGCACCGGCTGGAAAACGGTCTTCAGGGCTGGGTCGCCTACGGCGTCTTGCCGCTCTTCGCCTTCGTCAACGCCGGTGTGCCGGTAACCGCTATTGGCTGGCAGCCCCTTGCGGCGCCAACGTCGATTGGTGTTGTCCTCGGTCTTTTGATCGGCAAGCAGATCGGCGTCTTCGGCGTATGCTGGCTGGCGGTCCGCTTCGGGCTGGCGGAGAAACCCGCCGGGGCCAGTTGGGCGCAGATCCACGGGGTGGCGGTGCTCTGCGGCGTGGGCTTCACCATGAGTCTGTTCATTGGCGTGCTGGCCTTTCCGCACGAAGACGCCGTCAAGAGCGCTGTCATTCTGGGCTCGGCGCTCGCCGGCGTTCTCGGCGCAGGATTGCTCTATCTTGCGGGCCGGCGGCGGCCTTGATGCCCACAGGCGCGGCCTGGCGGCCCGATCCGATGTTCGCAGGTCTGGGGACCGAGTTCCATGATCTGGTCGCGCCGGCCGAATTCCCGAAAACGATCATGCGGTTCCGCAATGACCGCGCCGCCGCCTCGGTTGGCCTTGATAACCTGACGGATGACGAGTGGCTGGCGGCTTTCGCCCGGTTCGAAACCTTGCCGGGACAACCGGCGCCGGTGGCCATGCGCTATCACGGCCACCAGTTCCGCACCTACAACGCGGACCTCGGCGACGGGCGGGGGTTTCTGTTCGCCCAGATGCGCGAGGCCGGGACGGGCCGCCTGCTCGATTTCGGAACCAAGGGGTCGGGCAGGACGCCATGGTCACGGTCCGGCGACGGGCGGCTGACGCTAAAGGGCGGGGTGCGCGAGGTGCTGGCCGCCGCCATGCTGGAAGCGCTGGGCGTGCCGACAAGCCGGGCTTTTTCACTGATCGAAACCGGCGAAGCTTTGAACCGGGGTGATGAGCCTTCGCCGACGCGATCCTCGGTGCTGGTCCGCCTGCAGCACAGCCACGTGCGGTTCGGGACTTTCCAGCGGCTGGCGTATTTCGAAAAACCGGAGCTCATCCGAACGCTCACCGATCATGTCATCGAGGCCTATCACCCCGATGCGGCGGGCCCCGCCGCTATGCTGGAAAGGATCGTCGCCGCCACCGCCCGAATGACCGCCCGCTGGATGACCGCCGGGTTCGTGCATGGCGTGCTCAACACCGACAACATGAACGTCACCGGCGAGAGTTTCGATTACGGCCCCTGGCGCTTCCTGCCGCACAACGACCCGAACTTCACCGCCGCCTATTTCGATCACTCGGGGCTCTATTCGTTCGGTCGCCAGCCGGAAGCAGCGTTCTGGAACCTGCAGCAACTGGCCGGGAGCCTGAGCCTGATCGAGGACGAGGATGCGCTGGTCGCGGCGCTCAATACCTTCTCGCCAATCTATGCCCGCGAACTGGCCGCCGCCATGATCGAGCGGCTGGGCGTCGCCTCGGCTGGTGAGGACGCCGACATCGCCCTGGTCAACGCCGCCTTCAAGGCTCTGGCCGCCGGCGGCGAGGCCCTGCGCTGGGAGCCGTTCTTCTTCGACTGGTTCTGCGGCCCGGCCTCGGAAGACCGCGCGATGCAGGGTCCCCGCGCCGGGATCTACGCGGCCGACGCGTTTTCCGCATTCCGTAAGCTGTTGTCGGCCGCCACGCCCGACCGGCCGGAAAGGCTGGCCGCCACGCCGTTCTCCAGGTCCGAACCGGAAGAGCTGCTGATCGACGACGTCGAATCCATTTGGGCCGCAATCGACGAACATGACGACTGGACAGTGTTCGAAGCCAAACTGGCCCGGATCGACACAGCGAGGCTGGCCTACGGACTCAGCGCCCCTTGAAGTTCCCGGGCCGGCGTTCGCCCACCGCCTTGACGCCTTCTGCGAAGTCTTCGGTGGCGCGCAGCCAGGTCTGTTCCTTTTGCTCGTGGGCCGTCTGCGCCTTGACTGCGGCGGCCAGGTCTCCGCGCATGGTCTTGCGGGTGGATTGCACCGCCAGCGGAGCGTTCTCGGCGATCTCTGTCGCCATGGCCAGGGCCCCTGCGCGCAGGGCTTCCGGTTCGGTGACGGCGTCCGCCAGGCCCCAGGCAAGCGCCTCGTCGGCCTTGATCCTCCGGCCGGTCAGGAACATCAGGCTGGCGCGCTGGGTCCCGATCAGGCGGGGGAGGGTATGGGTCAGGCCAAAACCGGGGTGGAAAGCGAGTTTGACGAAATTGGCGGCGAACCGGGCGTCGGTTGCGGCGACGCGGAAATCAGCCATGACGGCGAGGCCCAGGCCCGCCCCAACCGCCGCGCCCTGCACGGCGGCGACGATCGGCTTCTTCGTGGCGAACAGGCGCACGGCCTGGACATAGAGATCGCCCACCACCAGCTGGCCCTCGCGGGGCGCTGAAAAATCGGCCCCGGCGCAGAAGTTCTTGCCCGTCGAACACAGCAAGATTGCCCGGACGCTCTCGTCCTCGTCGAGGATCTCGAACGTCTGCGCCAGTTCCTGGATCAAGGTCACCGAGACGTGGTTGTTGGGTGGATTGTCGATCTCGACGACGGCCACAAAGCCCTCATTAGCGACAGTGATCATCGGTTTCCTCCCAAAACGTTGCGGGCCACGACCCAGCGGTGGACTTCGGACGGTCCGTCATAGATGCGCATGTTGCGCACCTGGGCGGCCATCATCTGCAGCGGCAGTTCCTTGGTCATGCCCATGGCGCCGAAGCACTGCATGGCGTGATCGAGCACGTTCCAGGCCATCTCGGTGGCGAACACCTTGGCCATGGAGATCTCTTTGCGGATATCGCGGCCGGCGTCGAGCTTGGCCGCCGCATCATAGGTCATCAGCCGCGCGGCGTGAATCTGGATGGCCGCGTCGGCGATCCACCACTGCACCGCCTGGCGGTCCGACAACGGCTGGCCAAAAGTGACCCGTGTCGGCGCAAATTCGCTCATCATCTCTAGCGCCCGCTGGGCCGCGCCAACGCACCAGGCCGCCATCTGCAGGCGCCGCGTGCCGAGCCGCAGTTGCATCGGCCCAAAGCCGTTGCCCTCGGTGCCGAGCAGCTTGTCCGCCGGAATGCGGCAATCTTCCAGCGCCACCTCATAGGTGGTCGCCCCGCCGATCATCGGGATCTTGCGCAGCACGTTGAAGCCGGGCGTTCCCTTGTCGACCAGGAAGGCCGAGATGCCGCCGCGCGCGCCCTTTTCCTTGTCGGTCACCGCCATCAGGATGGTGAAATCGGCGTCGGCCGCGCGGCTCGTCCAGATCTTGCGGCCGTTGATTACCCAGTCCTCGCCGTCGCGCACCGCCCGCGTGATCATCCCGGCGGGGTCGGCCCCTGCGTCGGGCTCTGAAATGCCGATGGCCGAGATCGCCTCGCCGCGCGCATAGGGCTCCAGATACTGGCGCTTCTGGGCCTCGTTGCAGGTGGCCATCAGCATCCGCAAGTTCGGGCTGTCGGGCGGGATGGTGTAGGCGACGCACGTGCGGCCCACCTCCTCATTGACCCCCACCATGGCTACGCCCGGCAGGTCAGCCCCGCCGTATTCCTCAGGCGCGTCGAGGCCCCACAGGCCCAGCTCGCGCGCCACCGCATCGACCTTCAGCCGCTCGTCCTCAGGCAAGCCCGCGCCCAGGCCCTCGGCGTCGCGCGCCAGCACCAGGCCTTCGCGCGGCAAGAGCTGGTCGCGCACGAAATTGGCGACCAGGTCCTTGAGCATGCGATGCTCTTCGGAAAGTTCGAAATCCATGGGCTCTCCCCTTGCGGCCAACGCATAGGACTCGCGCCCGCGCTTCGCAACGGCGAAGGGGTGATCTATCGTCTGGCCATGGATAGCGCTGAGCCCACCCCTGCCGAGGTCTTGAACCAGCCACCGCCGCTGGAGAACTACGATCTCTTCCGGTCGGACACCGCTCTGGTCGAGGCCGTCACCCGCGACGGGGCTCACTGGGGCTTTGACGATCTCTCGGCTTTCGGCCGCACCATGGGCAAGGCCGAGACCCTGGCGCTGGGCGATACGGCCAACCGCGAGGTCCCGAAACTGCGCCCCGTAGACCGCTACGGCCACCGCATCGACGCGGTGGACTTCCATCCCGCTTACCACGCCCTCATGGCCATGCAGATCGCGCAAGGCGTCCACTGCTCGCCCTGGTCGGACCCCAAGCCCGGCGCTCAGGTGCATCGCGCCGCCGGCCTCTATCTCTCCGCCCAGGTGGAGGCCGGCACCGGCTGTCCGGTCTCGATGACCTATGCGGTGGTTCCGGTGTTGCGCCAGGCGCCCGAGATCGCGTCGGAATGGATCCCGCGCCTGTTCTCCCGCACCTACGATCCGGCCCACAAACCGGCAACCGAGAAGGCCGGCGCCCTGATCGGCATGACCATGACCGAGGCGCAAGGCGGCAGCGACCTTCGCAGCAACACCACCCGCGCCGAACCCATGGGCCGGGCCGGGACAGGGGAGGCCTACCGCGTCACCGGCCGAAAATGGTTCATGTCCGCCCCCATGTGCGACGCCTTCCTGGTGTTGGCCCAGGCGCCGGGCGGCCTGGCCTGTTTCTTCCTGCCGCGTTGGAAACCGGACGGCACGCTCAACGCCCTTCGCCTGGTGCGGCTGAAGGACAAGCTCGGCAACCGCTCCAACGCCTCGTCCGAGGTAGAATTCGAAGGCGCCTACGCCGTCATGATCGGCGACGAGGGCCGGGGCATCCCGACGATCATCGAGATGGCCTCCTACACGCGGCTCGACAATGTGGTGGCGAGCGCGGGCATCCAGCGCCGGGCCGTCGCCGAGGCCATCCATCACGCCACCCACCGCTCGGCCTTCCAGAAGCGTCTGATCGACCAGCCGCTGATGACCGGTGTCCTCGCCGACCTCGCGCTCGAGACCGAAGCCGCCACCGCGCTCGCCTTCCGCCTGGCGCGGGCCTTCGATAACGATGCCGACGAGCAGGAAGTGGCGCTGCGCCGCGTGATCACCCCGGCCGCCAAGTTCTACATCTGCAAGCGCGGTCCTGCCCTCGCCGCCGAGGCGCTCGAAGTGCTGGGCGGCAACGGCTACATCGAGGAAAGCGGCATGCCGCGCATCTATCGCGAGCTGCCGATCAATTCGATCTGGGAAGGTTCGGGCAACGTCATGGCGCTCGATACCGCCCGGGCGCTGGACCGCCATCCCGCCTGCGGCGACGCGCTGATCGCCGAACTGATGCTGTCAAAAGGCGCCGACGGCCGCCTCGACGCCGCCATCGAGTCCCTCTCCGACACCCTGATGACGAGGCCCGCCGAGTCCGACCTGCGCCGTTTCTGCCAGGAGGTGACGCTCACCCTGCAAGCCGCGCTCCTCGCCCGCCACGCCCCGCCCGCCATCTCCGATGCTTTCATCGCGAGTCGCCTTTCGCGGGAGGATGGTCGAGTGTTCGGAACCCTGCCATCTGGCTGCGACGTGCGGGCCATTGTAGATCGGGCGGCGCCGCAATGAGCGACATCACAGACCATGCTTGGATGACTATCCGCGTCGACCGCGACGGGCCCATCGTCACCGTCACCCTGAACCGCCTGGAAAAGCGCAATGCCCTGAACGGCGAGCTGATGGCCGAACTGACCGAGGCGGCGCGGGCTCTGCGCCTCAAGGCTGATGTCCGCGCCGTCATCCTGGCCGGAGGACTGGAGAATTTTTCCGCCGGCGCTGACCTGGGCGGCATCAAGGACCGCACAACCGGGCCCACGCTGCTGGAATCCCGCGAAGCGGTCATGGCCGGGCCCGACCTCTGCCGCGCCTGGGAGGAGATCGAGGCGGTCACCATTGCCGCCGTCGAGGGCTATTGTCTGGGCGGCGCCTGCGCTCTGGCCGTGGCCTGCGACTTCCGCATCATGGGCGAGGGCGCGTCCTTCCGCCTGCCGGAGGTGCCGCTGGGTATCAACATGAGCTGGCGCTCCGTGCCCCGCATCACCGCCCTCGTCGGTCCCGCTCGCGCCAAGCGGTTCATCATGTTCGGCGAGGCTGCCGACGCCAAAACCTGCCTCGACTGGGGCCTCTGCGACGAGGTGACGGAAAAGGGCGGTGCACTGGCGGCCGCGCGGGTCTGGGCGGACAAGGTCGCCGCCCTGCCGCCGATCCCGGTGCGGATGACCAAGGAGGCGGTCAATGTCTCGGCAGGCGCGATGAATTTCGCCACCAGCTTCATGGACCGCGACCAGTATTTGCTCGCCGCCCGTTCGAACGATTTCAAGGAAGGCGCCAAGGCGTTCTTCGAAAAGCGCAAAGGCAAGTTCGAGGGCGACTAGAGCCCCAGCCGCTCGGTGTGCTCAGCCCGCAGTTGCCGCTTGGCGATCTTGCCGGTGGCGATCCTCGGCAGGGGTTCGGATTCCACATGCAGGTAGCGGGGAATTTCAAACTTCGCCAACCGCCCGGCCAGGAACTCGCACATGGCCTCGTGGCTGACCGGTGCGGTGGCGTAGACCGTTGCGCCGACCTCTTCGCCCAACCGTTGATCCGGCACGCCATAGACGCAGGCCTCGAGGATGTTCGGGTGTTCCAGGAGCGCGGCTTCCACCGCGCCGCAGCCGATGTTTTCGCCGCCGCGGATGACCAGGTCCTTGATGCGGTCGACGATGTACACAAAGCCGTCCTCGTCGATGTAGGCCACGTCGCCGGTCTTGAACCAGTCGCCGTCCACGAAAGACTCGGCATTGGCCTCGGGCCGCTTCCAGTATTCACGCATCATGGCGACGCCGCGGATCTGCAGTTCGCCGCGCTCGCCGACGCCCAGCACCTTGCCCGAGGCCGGATCGACAAAGCGCAGGTCCATCACCGCCGAACAGCGGCCCGAACTGAGCGGATGACTCAGATAGTCGCCGGCCCCGATGCCGACCCCGATGGCGTTGGTCTCGGTCATGCCCCAGCCGGTTCCGGGCCGGGCGTTCTGGAACACCGCGTCGATGGCCTTCACCTGCTCGGGGGCCCGGGCCGCGCCACCGCCGCCCATGACGGACAGCGAGCTCATGTCGCGGTTGGATCGGCGGGCGACCTCGACCAGGTCGCCGGTCACCGCGGGCGGTCCCGCGAAGTGGGTGATCCGCTCGCGCTCGATCAGTTCGGCGGCCTTCTCGGCGTCCCACTTGTACATCGAGACGATGCGGCGCTGATACCGGTAGCAGGCCAGATAGACCGCATGCATGCCGGTGACGTGGAACAATGGAATGCCCAGCAGGGCCACCGTCTGCGGCGCGTCCGGCTCCGGCGCGGGGACCAGGCCCGTCATCACCGCCGCGCCGGCGTCGACTTCCCAGGAGAGCAAGGCGTGGATCACAGCGCGATGGGACGAAACCGACCCCTTCGGCGCCCCCGTCGAGCCCGAGGTATAGAGCATGATGGCGTTGTCATCCGGACCGAAATCCGCAGCCGGCATGACGTCCAGTCCGGGACGGCGGGCGAGCACCGAGTCCCATGCATCGACGCCCGCGGGGGCGGGCCCTGAAAGCCTCGTGCCGATCACTTTCAGATCAGCGGGCGCATCGTGGCAGGCGGCCAGGCGGTCCAGCCGCTCCTGGTCGGCGACCAGCACCGTGGCGCCGGAATTCTTCAGCCCGTATTCCATCTCGTGCGGCTGCCAGAGCGAGTTCATGGCCACGGCCATGGCGCCGATCGCCGTCGCTGCCTGGAAGGCGATGATCCATTCCGGATAGTTGCGCATGGAGATGGCGACCCGATCGCCCTTCTTGACGCCGTAATCTTCCACCAGCGCCGCGGCCAGGGCGCAGGAAGCTTTCCAGACGTCCTCGTAGGTCAGCCGCTCATCTTCGTAGACCAGGAATTCCCTGTCGCTGCGGGTCGCCGCATAGATGTCCCGCAGGGTCGGGGGCGCGTTCACGAACACCCGCACGTCGTGTCCCAGCACCATAGCCGGGGCGATCTCAAACGGCTGGCCCGGCGCTGTCAGCTGGGCAAGCGCTTCCTTCCTCGTGACCAAGCGCAGACTTCCTTCCCGAATTTATTTTGCGCCTTCCCTAGCGTCCGGCCGGGCCAGCGTCGATTCCTTTTGTTACAGTCGAAATCTACCATCGGTCGGGCTGTCGACGTCCGATCACCCGCCCGTGTGCGGAACGCCATAGATACGCGTGCCGCAGGCCACGATGTTTCCGGTCTCATCCACCAGCCCCAGCTCGTGGGCCCGGCGGGTGAACGCCTCATGATCCCACACGCCCACATCGAAGGCGCTGACTCCGTCGCCTCGCCCGTCCGTCGCGCGGACAAAACGGATGACGCTGTCGGTCAATGGAATTTCGACCGACTCGCCTTCTGTGACGACCTTTTCGCCCAGCACCTCTGCCCAACGCGCGGCCATGGCGCCGGGGTTGTCGCTCTGCAGTTCCACACCGGTGATCCCGGTGCAGACCGAGGTGTCGATCGTCTCCCGCCAGTTCGGCCCCGCCCATTCCCAGTGTTCCCAGGGCGTCATCTCATCGACCGAGACGATGGCCCCGCCGATGTCCTTGGGGTGCAGGTGCGACATGGCGTAGCGCGGCCCCTCGGCCTGTTCGATCACCCGCACATTTTTCTCGGCCAGCAGCGCCCGGGCCTTGCCGATATCCTCGACCTGGAAGATGGCCATATAGCCCCCGTCACCGCCGCGTTTTTCGATCAGGCGACCCGCCGTCGTTCCGGGCTGGGTGGGGACCACCACCTCCAGAAAGGTTTCGCCCACCGCCATCACCGCGTTCTCAAGCCCGAACTTGCCGACGCCCGGATCGTTGTAGGCGACCTTGATCCCCAGAAGGGCCGTGAGGTCGGCAACTGCCGGAGCCAGTTTGTCGGCGACGAGCGCGACCTGCCGAAGACGCATGATGAACCTCTCTTGACGCAAGGCCGGGAAAGACCTTTGGGTCGACCTTAGAACAAGACATCGACCCAGGGGAACGCCCACCATGAGCGCCAAATCAATCGACACCGGCACTGACCACCTGCTGGCCTCGCTGGACGAAGGCGTCCTGACCCTCACCCTCAACCGGCCCGAGGCGCGCAACGCCATGTCGGGCGAGATGAACGCCGCGCTCGCGGCCCAGCTCGCCGCCGCCGAGGTCGATCCGGCGGTCAAGGCGATTGTGCTGACCGGGGCCGGCAAGGGTTTTTGCGCCGGCGGCGATGTGAAGAGCATGAACGCCCGCAATGAGGGCTCGGCCGCGCCGATCACCATCGATGAGGCGATCCATCGCCAACGCCTCAACCAGCGCGCCACGGCCGGCAAGCTGTTCCGGATGCCCAAGCCCGTTCTGGCCTCGCTTCCGGGCGCGGCGGCGGGCGCCGGGTTCGCGCTCGCCATGGCCTGCGACATGCGGATCATGGCCGACGGCGCCATTTTGACCACCGCCTTCGCGCGTGTCGGGTTCGCCGGCGACTACGGCGGCACCTATTTCCTCACCCAGCTGGTCGGCGCAGCAAAGGCGCGCGAAATGTACATGCTGTCGGATCGCATCGGCGCCGAGGAGGCCCTGCGCCTGGGCCTCGTCAACTGGGTGGTCCCCGCCGACGACCTGGCCGCCAAAACCCGCGAGATCGCTCTGCGTCTGGCGAACGGGCCGACCGTCGCCTACCGCTACATGAAGGAAAACCTCAACCGCGCCATGCACGCTGACGTCGAAGATTGCCTCGACATGGAGGCGACCCACCACATCCACTGTGGTCAGACCGAGGACCACAAGGAAGCGACGAAGGCCTTCGTGGACAAACGCGAACCGGTGTTCAAGGGTCGCTGATGGTTTCGGAAGCTCCCACGCCGACCGGCAAGCTGGGCCGGGCCGTGTTTTGCGGTCTGGCGCGCAACAGCGGCGACAGCCTGCCCCTGGTGCTGGCCAATATCGACGCCATGGCCTCGCTGTTCGACGAGGTCGCCTTCATCATGGTCGAGAACGACTCGGACGATGCCACCAAGGCCACGCTCAAAGCCTGGTGCGCCGGGCGGCCGACGGCCCGGCTGATGGAGTTCGACGGCATAGACAAGCAGGTCCCCATCCGCACCCTGCGTCTTGCCCGTCTGCGCAAGCTTTGCGTGTCGCTGGTCAAGGCCGAGTATGCCCACTTCGACTACATGATCCCGGTGGATTGCGACGACGCCAATATCCTGCCGTTCAACCTCGACGCGGTGCGGCGTGCGGTCGAGTTTCTCGCCGCCGATCCGGTCTGCGCCGCCGTCTTTCCCAATCAGGACGGCCTGTATTTCGACACCTGGGCTCTTCGCTGCGACGGCTGGTGCCCGGGCGATATCTGGGAGGAGGCGCTCGACTACTCCATCGAGCACCGCGTCTCCGATGAGGTGGCCTTTAACAATACGGCGAGAAAGGTCGGGTCCATGAAGCTCGACCCGGAGTTGCCGCCTTTGCAGGTCTATTCGGCCTTCGGCGGGACCGGGATTTACAAGGTCGGCAGCGTGCTTCGCAACCGGCGGAACTACATCGGTTACAAGACCAAGATGCTGCCCGCCGAGGGAGGGCCGCGGGAATTCGGCTGGCAAACCTGCGAGCACGTCAGCTTCAACGTCGGGTTCATTGAACTCGGGCAAACGCTCTACATTCTGCCGTTCTGGCTCAATCGCCTGACGCCGGTGTTGTTCCTGAAACCGTCTGCCTTTCACGCCATGATCTTCGAGCTGGGGACCCTCGGGTCAAATCGTCAGGCGTAGGCCGCGCTCTTTCGTCTCGGGCATGCGGCGGCCAATCCTGCTAAGCTCCCGCCTTCCGCTTGATTCCATACGGGATAATCATGATGCGTCGGTCTGCGGCGAGCGAGGAGGGAGCACGGCTGCTGCAGTACGGCGCCTTGCCTTACCGCGAAGCGAACGGCGTCGAGGTGCTGCTGGTGACGTCCCGCGAGACCCGCCGGTGGGTCATCCCCAAGGGCTGGCCGATGAACGATCTGTCAGGGCCCCAGGCCGCCGCCCAGGAAGCCTTCGAGTAGGCCGGCGTCACCTGCCGGGCCGAAGACGCGGCGCTGGGCGCCTTCCGCTACTGGAAGCGGCTGAAATCCGGGGACGCGGTCGAGTGCGAGGTGGTGGTCTTTCCGATGAGCGTCGGCGAAGAGCACGAAGAGTGGCCCGAGAAGCACCAGCGCGAACGGCGCTGGTTCGGCCCCACCGATGCCTCGGAGGCGGTCGACGAGGAAGATCTGAAGGAAATTATTCTGCAGTTCGCGAACGCTCGGTAGGCCGGTCCGCCGGTGCTGTCAGTCTAACGGCGACTTGTCTCCGCCAACCGCTGATGCCCCGCTCTGGAGACGCTATGAGACCGATTTCATACAAGCGCCACCGATTTCCGAAGGACGTCATCCGGTATGCGGTATGGCTCTATTTCCGCTTCACGATGAGCTTCCGCGACGTCGAGGATATGATGGCTGAACGCGGCGTCGACGTCAGCTACGAGACGATCCGGTGCTGGACCTTGAAGTTCGGACCGGCCATGGCGGCGAACCTTCGCCGGCGCAGATCGCCTCCGACGGGGCGGTGGCATCTCGACGAGATGGTCGTGAAGATCGGGGGCCAGCGGATGTGGATGTGGCGGGCCGTGGACGATGAGAGCGAGGTGCTGGACGTCCTGGTTCAGAAGCGACGCAACAAGGCCGCGGCCCTTAAGCTGCTTCGGAAATTGTTGAAGCGCCAGGGCGGCCGGCCCGAGAAAATCGTGACCGACGGCTTGGCGTCATATAAGGCCGCGGTGCGGATTCTGGGTTGCGCCGATCGTCACAAGCCAGGGCGATTACGAGACAATAATCGGGTGGAAAACTCTCACCTTCCTATCCGTCGGCGGGAGCGGAAGATGCAAAGGTTCAAGTCCCAGGGCCAAGCCCAACGTTTCGTTTCAACCCATGGAGCCGTCTACAACACCTTCGCCGTTCAGCGTCACCTGATCTCCAGATCCACCCTTCGGACCTTCCGGGCGGCGGCGATGGAGGCGTGGGCGAAAGCGACGGAAGCCAACGGCTGAGATCGAGCGATCGGGGGGATTGCGGCCTTGAGCGGTTTACCTGACAACGCCGTTCAAATACAGGAAGAAACGACCAACCCGATGGCTGTAACCCGTACTACAGCGGGGATTCGGCGACATTTCGTACGATCAAATGGCGTCGGAAATCTGTAAATTCCCTGTAAAATTCCCTGTTAGCAGGGAAACCGTCACGTCATTCGGGAGGCGGAGACTGGGGCCCCAATGGGGCCCCAGCGGCGCCTTTTTGGCCTTGAAAGAACGGGGGGAGGTGACGGTTTGAACCGCGGGAACTGGGGCAGTGCGCGGGGTTGCCGGGAATGTGCGCCGCCAGGAGACGAATGGTGGTGACTGGCTGGCGGCCCGGAAGGGACTCGAACCCCCGACCTTCGCTTTAGGAAAGCGCTGCTCTATCCTGCTGAGCTACCGGGCCGCACCGTGGGCCTCATAACCGAAAGCGGCGACCGGCCAAAGCCTTTCAGGCGCTAGTCCTGCCCGGCGCCGTGCACTATGCTCCGGATGCAAGTTCGTGAGCGCGGGGGCGCTCGTCGGGGGAGAGGCCATGGGGTTCCTGCGTATTTTCAAAAACATGTTCGTGCAGACGCTGATCGGCGTTGCGCTGGGCATCGTTGCGGGCCTGATGTGGCCGAGCTTTACCGACCCCGCCACGCATGTGAAGGTCATCGGCGTCGCCGAAAAGCTGAAACCGCTGGGCGATGGCTTCATCAACCTCGTCAAGATGAGCATCGGGCCGATCATCTTCTGCACCGTGACGGTCGGCATCGCTCGGATGAACGACCTGAAATCGTTCGGCCGGGTCGGCGGCAAGGCGTTGATCTATTTCGAAGTGGTCTCGACCATCGCCCTGCTGATCGGCGTTGCGGTGGCGACGCTGCTGCCCATGGGCGCGGGGATGCACTATACGCCCTCCGAAGCCGACGCGGCGGCCGTGGCGACCTATGCGGCCAAGGCCCACGACATGAGCTTTGCTGGCTTCCTGCTCAGCATGATCCCGACCACCGTGGTCAGCGCCTTTGCCGAGGGCAATCTTTTGCAGGTGCTGGTGGTGTCGGTTCTGACCGGCATCGCCTGCACCAAGCTGGGTCCGTTGGGGCACAAGGTGGCGGACGCCCTGGAGAAGGTCTCCAAGGTGTTCTTCGCGATCATCAACATGCTGGTGTTGCTGGCTCCCATCGGTGCGTTCGGGGCCATGGCCTACACCGTCGGAAAGTTTGGGCCGGAGAAGCTTCTAAACCTGGCAGCGCTCGTCGGGGTCTTTTATGCGACCTCGGCCTTTTTCATTGTCGTGGTGCTGGGCGCTATCTGCCGTCTGGCCGGCTTCTCGTTCTTCAAGTTCTTCCGCTACATCTGGCGTGAGTTCGAGGTCGTGTTCAGCGCCTTCTCGTCGGAGGCGGCCCTCCCGCAGTTGATGGTCAAGCTGGAGCGGCTGGGCGCTTCGAAGTCGGTCGTCGGGCTGGTGGTGCCCACCGGCTATTCGTTCAACCTCGACGGCACCAACATCTATATGACGCTGGCCACCCTGTTCCTGGCTCAGGCCATGGATATCCACCTGTCGGTCATGCAGATCGTGGTGATCATGGGCATCGCCATGCTGACCTCCAAGGGCGCGAGCGGCGTCTCCGGAGCGGGCTTCATTACGCTGGCGGCTACCCTGCAGGTGATCCCGGACATTCCCGTGGCTGCGCTCGGGCTCATACTCGGCGTCGACCGGTTCATGAGCCACTGCCGGGCGCTGACCAACTTCATGGGCAATGCGGTGGGCAGCCTGGTTATCGCCGCCTGGGACGGCGCCCTCGACCGCGAGGTGCTGCACCGCGAGCTCGACAAAGGGCCCGGTCCAGCCTTCCCGGGCGAGATGGTTCCCGCCCACGACGAGACGGGTCCGGATTGATCGACAGGCGCGCCTTCGCCCTGGGCCTGGCGGCAACCGCCGCGTCCTGTGCGCGCGGGCCCAACCTCGACCGCCTGACGCTTGGCGAGCAGGGCCGGGCGGTCGGCGTCCGTTCAGGCGAGGTGCTGAACCTGGACTCGGGCCTGGAGGTGCGCCTCGCCGGCATCGAGGCGCCCAATGGTTCCGAACCGCTCGCCAATGAAGCGCGCGCGCTGCTCTCGGCCGCCGTGCTCGGCAAGCCCGTGACGCTGCTTTACGGCGGCCTCAAGCGTGATCGCTATGAACGCGCCCTGGCCCACGTTCGCCTCGAGGCCGGCCGGCGCTGGATGCAGGGCGAGGTCCTGGCCGCGGGCCTGGCGCGGGTGCGCACCTATCCCGATAACAGGGCCCTGGCCGCCGAGATGCTGCAGGCCGAGGCGAGGGCCCGGCGCGCGAAAAAGGGCCTGTGGGCGATCGATGCCTACAGGGTGCTGCTACCCTACGAGTGCCCCGGCAAATCGGGCTTCCAGATCGTCGAGGGCAAGGTCAGGCAGGTTGCGGTGACGAGCGGCTCGGTGCTGCTCGACTTCCAGGGCGGCGGGGCCCGCGCCGAAGTCCCGAGGTTTGTCTCCGCCGATTTCGCCGCCGCCGGTCACGCGCCGGAGGGTCTGAAAGATCGTTTGATCCGCGTGCGGGGAAACTTGCGGGACGGCGTGATCCGCCTCAACCACCCCGAGACGCTGGAGATGCTCAGGAATTGACACTCGCTTTTCCTGAGCCGAAAGCCCTCACCACATGCAGATATCCAACAGTCACCGCTTTATCTTCGTCCACATCCCGAAGACCGCCGGCTCGTCCATCGAGAACGCGCTGTTGCCCTATTGCAGCGTCCATCCCTGGAAGGGACTCAACTTCCAAATCTCGCGCCTGCCGATCCGCCAGAGCCCGGAGAAAGTCATCCTGCGCCGCCACGTTACGGCGCGTTGGGCCAAGATCAAATTACCGCCAGAAGTCTTTGATAGTTACATCAAATTTGCCGTTGTCCGAAACCCATACGACCGGGCGATTTCGCATTTTCACTGGCAGCAGGAAGACCCCACTCAGCGCCACTATGAGCGCACCAAAAAGATGAGCTTCCTCGACTACCTGCAAGACTATGAACGCCGTCAGCGATTCCACGACGAGCGCCAGGTCCGCTACGTTACCGACGCCTCGGGAAGGCTGATGGTCGACTATCTCATCCGCTTCGAGAACCTCGCCGAAGAGTTCGGGCTGCTCATGAAAAAAGTCGGTCTCGACAAGGAAATCAGTCTGCCCTGGGACAACCGCTCGCAGCGCAAGGGCTACGAAGAGTATTTCGCCGATCCGGAGGTGCTGGCCCTGACCCGCAAGATCTTCGCCCGGGATTTCGAGTTCCTCGGCTACGACCTGGATGTCAGCAAGCGCGCCTCGTCCAGCACGTTGGGGCGGGTCAAGGCAGGGTAATCAGCACCGGCAGGGCGCCCGTCTCGTGCAGCCACGCCGCGCCCAGCGCCAGCGGCACGCCGAGGAGGAAGAGCAGGCCATCGACGAAGGTCATGGTCACCAGCCGCGGGCGTACTTCCAACGTCTCGACCGTACGCCATAGCGCCGGATTGGGGATGAACCGCGGGGTCCTGCCCAGATAGGCCAGATAGGGCTCGCCCAGGGCGCCGGTCAGGAAAGCCTCTTCCTTCTTCACTGTGACGAAGAAGACAATGACGACAAGCAGGGTGGTGACGAGGGCCACCGTCAGGCTGCCGATCTGGGCGCCGAAGCCGAAGGCGCCGATGAACGAGAAAAAGTAGAGTGGATTGCGGCACAACGAATAGGGCCCGATGTCGACCAGCTGCATCGACTTGCGTCCGCCGATGAACAGGGTGCACCAGCACCGGCCCAGGATGCAGATGAGAATGGCGGCGAGCCCTGCGCCGATCACGGCGGCCGGCCACCAGGGCGTGACCTCACGGCTGCCGACCAGCCCGAACGCGGCGATGATCAGCACCGCCACGCCTACCAGCACGCCCCGGCGGCGAAGCTGGGTGTTGTGCAGAGCGCTGGGTGGCGGCGAGGCGGGCATGATAGCCCGGAACTAGTGCGCTTTCCCGAAAAGGGGAAGCACGATCACAGCCGCTTGCAGCTGTCCGCCGGCCCTGCGTCGAGGTCGAGGCACCGGCCGTCCACATCGCCGGCCGGGATGCGCACACCGATCAGGGCCGCCAGACTGGGCGCGATATCAACCGTCTCGATCGGCAACGGCTGCTCGAACCCGGCCATTCCGGGGCGATAGAAGACGATCGGCACTCGCCGGTCGTAGTCCCAGGGCGAGCCGTGGGTAGCGACCGAATTGCCGCCGGCGGCGATGATCGAGGTGACGTTCGGCCTTAGCGCCACCACCAGATCGCCGGAGCGCTGGGCGTCATAGCTCTCGCGGAACCGCTCGATCAGGCTCCACTCGGTGACCGCGCGGGTGGGGTGGGAAGTGGCGCGGATCTCCTCGGCGGTGAACACCGCCTCAACCTGCGGATCGGCCTGCAGGCGCGCCTTCAGCGCAGCGATTGCGCGAGGCCGCATGGCGGCGGGCACGGCGGGGGTCAGGTAGATGTCGCCGGCTATGCCTTCGCCATCGATGATCTGGCCGGAAAGGCCCAGTTGCGCGGCCACTGCATCACCGACCGCGCGCAACGCCAGGCCCGGCGCCAGCCTTTGCTCGGCGGGCTGGGCGCGCAGATCACTGCGCTCGGGCGCATCATGGCCGCCGTGGTCGGCGGTGAGCGCCACCACATAGGGAACCCCGCTCGCATCCAGCGCCTTCAGGATGCGGCCGATATTGGCGTCCAGAGCAGCCATTTGGGCGCACATCTCCGCGCCCCCGGGGCCATAGCGGTGACCGACATAATCGGTGGCCGACAGGCTGATGGCCAGCAGATCGGGGGAAGGGCCCTGACCCAGCTTCATCTCCTTCACCAGCCGCACGGCCAGGTCGGTGGTGGCATCGTCCAGTTCCGCGCTGGCCCGAAAGGCGACCAGGTCGCCGGCCGCGCGGGCCTGCGGCACACCCAGGGTGCGTGCGCCCGAGGTCACCGGCATGACGCTCTGGCGGCACGATGCCGGCAGGCGCGCCGGGGCCGGCTTGGCCAGGGCCTGGGTTACGCGCGCGTTCACTGCGGCGACCGATGCCGGCGCGCCCGTGCGCCCCGGCAAGGTTGCAAAGCCCTTGTCGCGCCAGAACCAGATCTGGTCGGTGTTCTTGCCGCCCATCATCACCGCGGCGCGGTCCTTGCCGGCCACCGCGACGATCCGCGAGCGCGCATCGGCCGCCTTCATCCGATCGCCCAGGGTCGGGACCCGCAGGGCGTTCGCGGTCACCACATAGTTGGCGGTGGCCCCATCAGACAGCGCCGGGTCCTCGGCGCAGTAAACCTGCTTGGCGGTGCGCGAGACGGTGAAATCCCACCAGTTGTTGGCGATGACCCCCGTTCGCGCCGGCCGGTCGCCGGTCAGGATGGTGGAATGTCCCGGGCAGGTCTCGGTCGCGCCATGACTCTGATAGCCTGAGGCGAACACCACCCCCCCGGTCAGCCGGCGCATCCCGCCGGTATAGGTCTGCCGGTATTGGGCGAAGAGGTCGGCCGAAAACTGGTCCACGGCGATGGCCACCACCAGCTTCGGCGGCGGCGGTTCTGCCGCGCGCGCCGAGGTCGCCAGCAAGGCCGTCGCCGCCAGAACAATCGCCGAAAACTTCATGGCCCCACCCCCTCTGCTCGCGCGACCTTATAGGCCGCATGCGACAGATTCGAGAAAGGTGGGGTCGTAGTGCGCAGCAAAAAGCCGCCGGACCTGAGCCCGGCGGCTTTCGCATTTCGTGTGGCGGTATTGCTTAAGCCGCCTTGCGCAGCGACTTGTTCAGCATGTCCACCGCCGCGTCGCGGTCGATCTTTTCGATGGCGGCGACTTCGCGGGCCATGCGGTCCAGAGCGCTCTCGTAAAGCTGGCGCTCGGAATAGGACTGCTCGGGCTGGTTTTCGGCCCGGTGCAGGTCGCGCACCACCTCGGCGATCGAGATCAGGTCGCCCGAATTGATCTTGGCTTCGTATTCCTGGGCTCGCCTGGACCACATGGTGCGCTTGATGCGCGCGCGGCCTTTCAGGGTGGTCAGGGCCTGGGTCACCACGTCATTGGCCGCCAGCGGGCGCAGGCCCGAGGCCGCGGCGCGTTTGGTCGGCACCCGCAGGGTCATCTTCTCGTGTTCAAAGGTGATCACATAAACCTCGAGGGTCATGCCCGCGACGGTCTGGCTTTCGATGCCCGCGACCGCGCCTACGCCGTGCGCCGGATAAACGACGCTGTCACCAACCGAGAATTCATGCGTGGAAGCCTTGCTCATTGACTAGTCCTTCTTCATCTCTTCGCGCCCCATTTCGCCCTTGGCAAAAGTGTCGACGCTTCACCCAAGGCCGCCCCGGAAAGCGGTCGGCCCCTATATTACGTCTGAAAATCCGTCTCTTAGGACACCCTCGCCTTTGTTTGGGCGGACCGGTTTGCCGGCATGTGCGATTCTCAAAAAAGGCGACCGCTTCCGCGCCCGCCGGGTTCAGTATGTACCACAATTTTCCGCATAAATAAAGGCTTGCGGCAATGTTTGTGACGGAACCTTGAATCCGGCGCACAACCGTGCACCAGAGCTTGCGCGCAAAAAGACCTCTGGACCTGATCGGGTTTTGGTGTTGGATGGCAGAATTGCAACCTGGGGAGGATTGGCGGTGAAAGTCCGGCAGTTAATTGGCGTGACCCTCTTCGCGGGACTTGTCGTGGCCGCGCCGCTTGAGGGCCTGGCCCAGTCTCCGACCTATTACAAGCCGCCTCCGCCCTATAAGCCACCCACGCCCTATGGGGCCGCCCAGACCAGGTCCTATGACGCACAGGCCAACAAGGTGCTGGCGAACATCAAGCGGGCCGGGACTGAGGCTGAGCGAGCCAACGACAAGGCCGAGGCCGACATGGCCAAGGCGCAGCGCGAACGCGAGGCGGCCGCCGCCAGGGCGAAGGCGGAGCGTGACCGCCTCGCTGCGACCCAGCCCGCCCCGGTCGTCCGACCGACGCCGGCCTTGCCGACGCCGGCCTATCCGGGCCTGCAGCCCTTTCAGCCCCTCCAGCCGTTCAAGCCGCTGGTTCCGGGCCCCATCAGGTAAAAACACGGAGGACTGCGCTGTCTCGACAAGCCCGGCGCGCGCCGTCTAACTGAGGCCATGCGCAAGACGGGCCTGGCCGCTCTCCATCTGATCATCGCTCTTGCAGCGCTGCTGGCCGCGCCCGCCGCCAGGGCGCAGGCCCGCGCGCCAGAGCCGGTCTATCGCGAGCTCAAGCAGTGGATCCTCGGCTGCGATAACACCCGCCGTTGCACGGCCCGTTTCGTGCGCAGCGAATTTGCCCCGCCGGCGGCTCTGCGCGGCCGCGATCTTGCCCTGATGAGCGTCACCCGCGAGGGCGGCGCCACCGGCGCCCTGACCGTCAGGCTGTCGATCCCCAGCGAATATGACGAGGACACCCGGCAAAAGACCCTGATGCGTTTTGATCCCGCGCGGCTGCAGCTTGACGGCCAGCCGCTCGCGCCCCGCCTTGATGCGCCCCGGCGCGCCGGCCCGGTCTCCGAACATGTGCTGACCGGACCTGCGGCCCTGCAGTTCCTGATCACGCTGCAGGGCGGATCGCTGCTCGCCCTGACCAATCGCCCGGACAGCCCGCTCATCTCTCTGGAAGGTCTGACCGAGGCGCTGGTCGCCATGGACCAGGCCCAGGGCCGCGCCAACAACCAGAGCGCCCTGATCCACGGCGCGGGGGCCGCGCCGGCCTCGGCCACGCCGCCGGGATTGCCTGCGCCCCTCGTCAAGGCCGCGCCGGCGCCCCAGCCCCTGCCGAACGCCGCCGCCATCGCCGCCCAGGTGCGAGGCGCCAAGGTCAGAATCTTGCGTCAGCACGGGTGCGACCTGCGACGCTCGGACGATGTCGCCGCCCGGCTGAACGAGCGTGAGGTTGTCATCCTGCTCAAGTGCAACACCGGCGCCTATCAGGGCTATGTCCTGGCCTTCCGCGCGACCCTCGCCAACCTCTCGGACGCGCGCATCCTGCGCCTGCCCTGGCCAGGATTCCTCAGCGAAGCGAACGGCGGCGACGTGGCCGGCGAATACGGCGCCGGCGCCTATGATCCTTCCACCGCCACCTTCAGCCAGACCGGCTATGGGCGAGGGATCGGCGACTGTGGCACCAGGGCAAGGTGGGTGTTCGATGGCAAGGACTTCCACCTGGCCGAACTGAACTACCAGGACCGCTGCGGCGGTGTTCCAGAAGACTGGCTGACGCTCTACCGCACCCGGGTGCTGGAGCTGCCTTAAGACCCCGACCCCGGTTTCTCGCTGAAGTATTTCTCGAACTTGCCGGTTTCGCGTTCGAAGTCGGCGGCGTCCTCGGGCGCTGTGCCCTTAACCGTGATGTTCGGCCAGATCTTGGCGTAGTCGGTGTTGATGCGCAGCCACTTGCCGTCGGGATCGTCCTCGGTGTCGGGCTTGATGGCGTCGACCGGGCATTCGGGTTCGCAGACGCCGCAGTCGATGCATTCGTCCGGATTGATCGCCAGGAAGTTCTCGCCCTCATAGAAGCAGTCGACCGGGCACACTTCCACGCAGTCCATGAACTTGCATTTGATGCAGGCGTCGGTGACGATATAGGTCATCGAAGGACGGTTCTCGGGCGAGAGTTGACGCGACTTTGGGCCGCGTCTTTTTCAGTGTCACGGGCCTTTAGTCAATGGCGCCGGGGCTCAGTTATTCTCAAGGGGGCAATAGAGCGCGGCGGCTTCGGCGGCCGGACCGCGCCGCATCCCCAGCGCTTCGACGCGTACGGCGATCAGCCGCCCGTCGATTGCGAACACCAGCTCATCACCCGGCCGCACCGTACGGCTGGCCTTGTCGGGGCGGGTTTCCTGGCCGTGGCGGGTCAGCCGCACACGCCCGCCTTCCACGAATGTCGCCGCCAGGGCCCGCGTCTTGAAGAACCGCGCACGCCACAGCCAGGCGTCGATGCGCAGAGCCGCGTCGCCGCTCAAGAGGCGGCCTTCCGCCGCCGGGCTTTCCGGCGCTTGGGCGGCGCGGTGATCGCCGCCAGAGCGGCGAAGGGCGAGGCCGGGTTGGATTTGGGGGCGGGTTCGGGTTTGACGCTCGGACGGTGGCGCCACCTTGCAGGCTCGCCGGCTTTCTCCTTGCGGGTCTGGAACCAGCCGAGGGCCCGGAGCAGCCGTTCGGTCTCCTTGCGGCCGAGGCCGAGGGTTTCCAGCGCCTCATCCGTCAGCACGAACTCCGCAGCGCGAAGAGCCTCGTCCAGGCGCTCCAGCAGGAGGATTTGATGCGCCCCGCCGGCGACGGCCATCTGCCCGCGGCCCGACAGGCTCCAGCCCGGCGCGCCCGTCGCGGCGAAGGCGCTGGTGAAGGCGAGGGGGGCGGGCGCCATTTGCGCCGGCAGGAAGAGGGCATTGGCCCCAAACCGCACGCCCAGCATCTTGAGGTCGCGTCGTTCGCGCAGGCTGAGCACGACCAGTTCGCGGGCGACCTCTGACCGGGCGATCGCCCCGCCGTTCTCGCTCATTCGCCAGGCGATGCCGCGCGCCAGGCCCTTCAGCCGCCCCTCGCTCATGGCCGTGCGGATAGCGGCGAGGTGCGGCAGCCGGCGGCTCGCCTCGGCGGCGATGAAGGCCTCCAGCCTCCGCTGGGCGCGTTCGCGCACGGGCAGGGGGCCGAGCTCTCCGAACAGTCGCACGCGGGGGCCGAACGGCTGGCTGGGCAGCAGAGCCGCAACCGCCTCTCCCCGCCAGAGCAGAGCGCCATCCGGCGAAAGGGCAAAGGCCTCGTCCGCCTCAGCGGCGATGCGGCCCAGCCGCCGGACGATCTCCGGCCCTACGGCGCGCTCGGCGGTGGCGCGCAGGGCCTTTTCCTCAAGAGTGGACGCCGACCGGTCGGTTTCGAACGCCAGCCCGTTCAGGCGCCCGATGAAGTGGCCCTCGACGGTCACCAGGCCTTCGTCGGAAACGCCCGCCAGCATCTCGGCGTCCTCGCCCAGGGAACGCAACAGAACGTTGGTGCGCCGGTCGATGAAGCGGGCCATCAATCGCTCATGCAGGGTGTCGGAGAGCCGGTCTTCCAGCGCCCGCGTCTTCGCCTGCCAATGGGCCGGATCGGCCAGCCAGTCGGGCCGGTTGGCGACATAGGCGAGGGTGCGCACATAGGCTAGGCGCCCCTGCAGGGCGTCGATGTCGCCGGTGGTGCGATCCAGCGGCTTGAACTGTCTTTCCATCCAGTCCTCGGGCACGCGCCGGCCCTGGGCGAGAGGTTCGAACAGGGCCGTCGTCAGCCGCAGGTGGTCCTCGATGGTCGATTTGCGGAAATCCGGGGTCTGGCAGACGTCCCACAGCCGGAAGAGGGCTCGCCGGTCACGCACCCGAGCGCGGATGTCCTCGTCGGCGGCCATTTTTGAAAGGGTGATCTCGTCAAGCGCCTCGGCCGCCCGCACCAGGCCGTCGCGCGGGGCGGGCCGCACGAGCGAGCGGGTGAGGGCCGCTAAGCTAGCGAAATCCAGGTTCGAGTTTCGCCACTCGGCCGCCGGCACGGCCTGCAAGGCGTGGGTCTCGACGGCGGTGACGATATCCTCGTCGATGTCCGGCGCTTCGCCGGTGACGCCAAACGTCCCATCGGTGCGGAACCGCCCGGCCCGTCCGGCGATCTGGCCGATCTCGGGCGCGGTCAGCCAGCGCGTGCGTTTGCCGTCGAATTTTCGCAGGCCCGCGAACGCCACATGGCCGACGTCCATGTTGAGGCCCATGCCGATGGCGTCGGTGGCGACCAGGAAATCCACCTCGCCTGATTGATAGAGGGCGACCTGGGCGTTGCGGGTGCGGGGGCTGAGCGAGCCCATGACCACGGCCGCCCCGCCGCGTTGGCGGCGGATCAGCTCGCCGATGGCGTAAACCTGCTCGGCCGAGAAGGCGACCACGGCGGTGCGCCGCGGCAGGCGGGTGAGTTTTTTCGGTCCGTCATAGGTCAGGCGCGAAAACCGCTCGCGGGTGACGACCTCCACGCCGGGCAACAGCCGTCGGATAAGGGGCTCCATGGTTGCCGAGCCCAGGAACATGGTCTCGTACTTTCCCCGCGCATGCAGCAGCCGGTCGGTGAAGACGTGGCCGCGCTCGGGGTCGGCGGCCAGTTGAATCTCATCGACCGCCAGGAACTCTACGTCCAGCGAGAGCGGCATGGCCTCGACCGTGCAGACGAAGTGCGTGGCCCGCGGCGGGATGATCTTCTCCTCGCCGGTGATCAGGGCGACGGTCCGTGCGCCCCGCAGCTTGACGATGCGGTCATAGATCTCGCGGGCCAGCAGCCGCAGCGGCAGGCCGATCATGCCTGAGGCGTGGCCCAGCATCCGCTCGACCGCCAGATGGGTCTTGCCGGTATTGGTCGGCCCCAGCACGGCCACCAGCCGCGAAGGCGCCTGTCCTGCGGGCCGGTCGCTCATGGGCCGAAGGTGGGAGATTCACCGCCCGGCCGCAAGGGCCGGAGCGCGTTCCGAAAAGTGGGAACCGGTTTTCGGAACAAACGCGCGAATACCAAAATCCACGCCGGTTAACAGGCATGACTCTAGCTGCGGAACAGGGATGAAACGAATCATGACCGAATCAGTGACCTCCACCGATTCGGACTTTGTTCTCTACGAGATATGGTAGCTTAAGGCTCGTTAACCACAAGCCCTAATGCTTGGCGCCCGGCGGGCAAGTCTCGCCCTGCCAGGTCGCGGTGATGGTTCCCGGCGGGATATTCCCGACACGGGCGTTCAGCGTCAGCTTGTGAGCGGTGTAGGTGCCTTCGGCGCGGATATTGGTGCGCTCGCCGTCCTGGTCCTGCCAGTAGCCGATATATTTGACCTTGCCGTTCCCGACATTGTTCGACTCGTACTTGCAGATCGTGCGCTTCTTGCACGGACCGTCATTCAGGAACTTGTCGGCCTCGGCCTGGGTGCCCAGGCACCGGTAGTCGGTGTCGTTGATAAACAGCAGAACCGAGGCTTTGACCTTCCAGTAGCCGGGCGAGAGGGTGTCGTTCGCCGGGCGGGCCGTTCCCTGCGCGCGCAGCGCCGCGCCCGGCGCGAGGGCCAGGGCGGTCAGAAGAGCAAGCAGGGCGGCTTTGCGGATCATCTTGGTTCAAACTAATGGCGAATGGGCGCGGAAAAAAGGCGTTTGGCGATGTCTGGTTCCATCCAACACCCCGGCCCATGAACAGCGCTTGAATGGCCGCGTTTGTTTCCCCGGACTGCAATTTCGGTCAAACGCGCCTGGCGGGGAGCGAATATGGAACGGCGGTTTGGCGGCGGCGGGCCGGTCGCCGCGTCGGCAACCGGTTCTGGAACGCTACGGCGCAGAGTTTGACGCCATGCGCGGCGACGGCCAGATGGAAATCTGGATTCCAGTCGCGCCGGGGTGAGACGGCGGAAGGACCCGGTCCCGCCCTTGACGGAACAAGCCCCATTCGCCTATATCGCCCGCTCTTCGCGCCGGACCCCGGTGCGTCCCAACAATTCCAAAGGTCAGCGTCATGTCGCGCCGTTGCGAGCTTACCGGGATCGGCCCCATGGTCGGTCACAATGTGAGCCACTCGAATATCAAGACCAAGCGGCGCTTTCTGCCGGCTCTCAAGGTCGCCACCCTGCAGTCCGACGCGCTCGGCCAGTCCTTCCGCCTGCGCATCACCAACGCCGCGCTGCGCACCCTGGACTTCCGCGGCGGGCTCGATCCCTTCCTGGTCAAGGCTTCGGACGATGAGCTGTCGCTCCGCGCCCGCAAGATCAAGCGCCAGATCAAGGCCAAGCTCGCGGAAACCACTGCGGCCGCCTAGGCGATCCAAAATCAAGGCACTGCAAAGGCCGGCGTCATCGCCGGCTTTTTTGTTTGCCCCCTCCGCCGCCGTCTGTTTGATGGCCGCACCAACGCGGGGCAGCCATGACCGTCAAAAAACTGCTGATCGCCAATCGCGGAGAGATCGCGATCCGCATCACCCGGGCGGCCGCCGATCTGGGCGTCGCGACGGTCGCGGTGCACTCACAAGACGACGAGGCCTCCCTCCATCTGCGCCCCGCCGACCAGGTTCAGCCCCTGCCCGGCAAGGGTCCCGCCGCATACCTCGATATCGCGGCGGTCATCGCCGCCGCCAAAGCCACCGGATGCGACGCTGTCCACCCCGGCTATGGGTTCCTGGCCGAACGCGCCGATTTCGCCCGCGCCTGCGCGGAGGCGGGCCTCATTTTCGTCGGTCCAACGCCGGAGATCCTCGACCTCTTCGGTGACAAGGGCAGAGCCCGCAAGGCGGCGGCCGCGGCCGGCGCGCCGGTCATCCGCGGTCTCGACCACGCGATCACGCTGGAGGAGGCAAGAGCTTTCTTTGCGGCTCTCAACGGCGGGGCGATGATCATCAAGGCCATCGCCGGCGGCGGCGGGCGCGGCTCGCGGGCCGTGATGGCGGCGGACGAGATCGAAGCCGCTTACGCCCGCTGCCAGTCCGAGGCCAGGGCCGCCTTTGGCCGCGACGAACTCTACGTCGAGGAATTCATCCCCCGGGCTCGCCACATCGAAGTGCAGGTCCTCGGCGATCGGAGCGGAAACATCGTTCACCTGGGCGAGCGCGAATGCAGCGCCCAGCGGCGCTTCCAGAAGATCATCGAGATCGCGCCGGCTCCAGCGCTCGATCCGGGCCTGCGGGACCAGATCATTGAGGCGGCCTTATCCGTCGCCAAAAGCACGGCTTACGAAAACCTCGGCACCTTCGAGTTCCTGGTCGACGTTTCCGGCCGGCCGGGCGCTCAGCCCTTCGCCTTCATCGAGGCCAATGCGCGGCTGCAGGTGGAGCACACCGTCACCGAAGCGGTCACCGGCGTTGATCTTGTTCAGTCCCAGATCCGGCTCGCGGACGGGGCCACCCTGAAAGACCTCGGCCTCGATGCGCCCATCGCCCCGCGCGGCTATGCCATCCAGACGCGCGTCAATATGGAGACGATCGGCCCCGACGGTACGGTCAGGCCAGGCTCCGGGACCCTCACCACCTATGAGCCGCCCAGCGGCCCCGGCATCCGCAACGACGGTTTCGGCTACGCCGGCTATCGCACCTCGGGGCTCTACGACTCGCTGCTGGCCAAGGTGATCGCCCACAGCCCGGCGCCCGACTTCGCTGCCGCCCTCGGCCGGGCCCGGCGCGCCCTCGGCGAATTCCGCATCGAGGGGGTCGGCGTCAATATCGACCTTCTGCTCGCCATCCTCGCCCATCCGGACTTCGCGGCCGGCAAGATCCACACCCGCTGGATCGATGAAAACATCGCAGACCTTGCGGCCACGACAACCAGTCGCCCCACTCCCGCGGCGAAGAGGAGCGGATTTGCCGGAGCGCGGGTCGACACCCGCGATCCGCTGGCCCTGTTCGCTCACGATGCGGCGACGAAAGCCGCCACGCCCGTAGCCGCGCCTGAAGCCGCCCCAGACCTGACCGGCCCGGAAGGCTCGGTGGGCGTGGCCTCGCCCATCCAGGGCACCATCGTCAGCATCCTCGTTTCCGAAGGCGATGAGGTCGGCGCGAGCCAGGCCGTCGCCGTGGTCGAGGCCATGAAGATGGAGCATGTCATCGCAGCCCCCCACTCGGGCGTCGTCTGCGCGGTCACCATGTCGGCCGGCGATGTGGTGCTGGAGGGCTTTCCCATCGTCTTCATACGCGAGGCCGAGGTCAGCGTCGGCCGCGTTGCGGCGGCCGTGGAAATCGATCTCGATCACATCCGCGCCGACCTGCAGGAAAACATCGACCGGCATGCGCTCGGGCTCGACGAGAACCGGCCCGAGTCGGTCGCCCGGCGGCGCAAGACCGGCCACAATATGGCGCGCGAGAACATCGCCCGCCTGGTCGATCCTGGCTCGTTCGACGAATACTGGCCCCTGGTCGTCGCCCGACAGCACCAGCGCAACACCCTTGATGAGCTGCGCCGCAACACGCCCGGCGACGGCGTCGTGGCCGGCATGTGCTCGATCAACAGAGACCTCGTGGGCGAGGCCCGGTCCCAGGCCGCTCTCGTCCACTACGACTACACCGTGCTGGCCGGGACCCAGGGCCAGCGCAACCACTACAAACAGGACCGCATGTTCGAGCTGGCGCACCGCTTCCGCCTGCCCATGATCATGTTCGCCGAGGGCGGGGGAGGGCGGCCCGGCGATGACTGGACGGGCCCGCGCGTCGCCATCGACACCAAAACCTTCACCACCTTCTCGAAACTCAGCGGCCTCGTCCCGATGATCTCGGTGGTCAACGGCCGCACCTTTGCCGGCAACACCTCGCTGGCCGCCTGCAGCGACGTCATCATCGCCACCGAGGGCACGACGCTCGGCATGGGCGGCCCCGCCATGATCGAGGGCGGGGGGCTTGGCATCTACACGCCCGACGAGGTCGGGCCGATGTCGTTTCAGGTGCCCAACGGCGTCGTCGACATCCTGGTCAAGGACGAGTTCGCCGCCGTCGACACGGTCAAGAAGTACCTCTCCTATTTCCAGGGTCCGATCGCCACGTGGGAAGCCCACGACCAGCGCCTTCTGCGCCACGCCGTGCCGGAAAACCGGTTGCGGCTCTACAACATGCGCGATGTCGTCCACACCATCGCCGACAAGGACTCGGTCCTGGAGATCCGCGAGAAGTTCGGCATCGGCATCATCACCGCCTTCATGCGCGTCGAGGGCCGTCCCATGGGCGTGGTGGCCAACAATCCCCACCATCTGGCCGGCGCGGTAGATTCCGACGGCGCCGACAAGGGCGCGCGCTTCATGCAACTGTGCGACGCCTTCGATATCCCGGTGCTGAACCTGGTCGACTGCCCGGGCATCATGGTGGGGCCCGACCATGAGCGGACGGCTCTGGTCCGCCACGCCGCGCGGCTCTTCAACGTCGGGGCAAACATGACGGCGCCGCTTTTCACCGTCGTGGTGCGCAAGGCCTATGGCCTGGGCGCCCAGGCCATGCTGGGGGCCGGATCGCTGGTCGGCTTCTTCTCCGTTGCCTGGCCGACCGCCGAGTTCGCCGGCATGAACATCGAAGGCGCGGTCAAGCTCGGCTACCGCAAGGAGCTGGCGGCGATCACCGACCCCGAAGCCCGCCGGGCCGAATTCGAACGGCGAACGGCCCTCGCCTACGAGGACGCCAAAGCCGTCAATGCAGTGATGGGCGGCGGCATCGACGACGTCATCGACCCGGCAGAAACCCGGCGCTGGATCATCAATGGCCTGAAACGCGTGCCGCCCACGCCGGTGCGGACCGAGAAGAAGTACCCGTATATTGATCCATGGTGAGGCTGGCCTCTATCCCTCCAGCACCCCTTTCAGATAGGCCACGTGGTCGGTGAAGGCCCGCTTGCCTGCCTTGGTCATACTGATCCGGGTCCGGGGCTTCTTGCCCACGAAATCCTTGAGCACCTCGATATAGCCGGCCTTTTCCAGGGTACTCAGGTGGGCGCCCATATTGCCGTCGGTGGCGTTCAGGATCGCCTTTAGCCGCGTGAATTCCATGGGTTCGGTCTGCGGCAACACATTGAGCGTCGCCATGATCTTCAGCCGCATGGACTGATGGATAACCTCGTCGGGAGCGCCCATCAGACCCTCCGCAGCCAGAGCGCGCTGAGCATCATCCCGCCGCCGCACACAATGCCCATGAAGGCGGTGTAGTATTCGAAGATGAACAGGTGACCGATCATCGAGAAGACCGCGATGAAAACGCCAACGGCGAAGATGCGGCGCCCCATCCACAATCCTAGGGCCGCATAGGCCGCGCCCGAGGCCAGGCCGATAAACGAATGGATGTAGCGGCCGTTCGAAGGGGCGAAGATGACGAAGGTGCCGACGACGAAGATCACCGAGATGATCCAGATGCCCTGGGCTTTCCAGAAGTGGTCGTCAAAACCCTTGGCGCTGGCCGGCTTGCGCTGGCGGGCCTGGAAGACTGACACGACGACGAAGATCGGCAGCGAAATGACGCTGACAACGATCCAGGCCCAGTGCTTTCCCCAGTCGGTGAACTGGAACAACAGGTCGGCTACCAGCCACATCAGTCCCGTGAGAAACAGGTAGGGCGCCGAAAGAGTGTAGGAATACAGGCTTGCGCTGCGCTTCTGGCTCTGGCCGATCTCGGCCAGAGCCTCCGCGGCGCCGGATTTATCCAGCGTCATTTTGGTCCCTCCTGGGGGCGATAGGTCATGTGAATGGTTTGCCGCGCTTCGTCCTTAACTTCAAAGCTGGCGTCGGCCATGGGGCGGGGCGGCGGGGCGTCGTTGCCGAACGCCGTTCCCTCAAAGGCGACGGATGGGACGAAGTCTCCGTCCTCGTCGTGGAAGGCGACCAGCGCATAGACGCCCGGCGTGACGTCGTGGAACTGCAGCTCGACCTTGCCGGCCTCGGCCGGAACTGCCGCCTGGTATTTGCAGCCCGCGACCGGATAGCCCTGCGGTTTGTCGCACAGCTGGGCGAGTACGAAGCCGGTACCCGAGTGCACATCTTTGATGGTGACGGTCACGGTGGCGGCCGCGGCGGGGAGGCCGCAGGCCAGGGCGGCGAGAGCGCCCAGCGAGAGAGATTTGAACAGAGTCATCAGATTTGCGTCCTTTGCGAGAGAGACCCATGCCACCGGGTTGCCCGACGGCACGGAGAACTCTGTATCACAGAGCAATCTGAGTCAATGATTTTATTCTTCAGGATTTGCAATACGTTATGAAAACGCCTCATCACGAAAGTGGGAGGATCCTCCCCAGCCGGGCTGAGGAGGTGTTCAGGTCCGCAGCGCGGCCCGTAGCGCGTCAAACGACGTCTTCTTCGGCATCACCGTCGGCGGCGCCTGCAGCATCAGACCACCGCCCTTGCCGACGGTTTTCGGCTCTTCGTCAAACAGCTCGGCAAGCTGTTCGATGATCGTGCCGCCCAGTTGCTCCACATCGACGATAGTCACCGCCCGCCGGTAATAGCGCGTCACATCGTGGCCGATGCCGATGGCGATCAGCTCGACCGGCGAGGCAGTCTCGATCTCGGTGATCACCTGTCGCAGGTGCCGCTCCAGATAGTGGCCGGAATTGACCGACAGCGAGGAATCGTCCACCGGCGCGCCATCCGAAATCACCATCAGGATGCGGCGCTGCTCGGTGCGCGCCATCAGCCGCTGGTGCGCCCAGATCAGCGCTTCGCCGTCGATGTTTTCCTTGAGCAGGCCCTCGCGCATCATCAGCCCAAGGTTCTTGCGCGCCCGGCGCATGGGCGCATCGGCCGACTTGTAGATGATGTGGCGCACATCGTTCAGCCGGCCGGGGCCCGGTGGCCGGCCCGCCGCCGCCCAGGCTTCGCGCGAGGCGCCGCCCTTCCAGGCCTTGGTCGTGAAGCCCAACAGCTCGACCTTCACCCCGCAGCGCTCCAGTGTGCGGGCCAGGATATCGGCGCAGACCGCCGCCACCATGATGGGACGCCCCCGCATCGAGCCGGAATTGTCGATCAGGATAGTCACCACCGTGTCGCGGAACTCGGTGTCGGACTCCTGCTTGAACGACAGCGGCGCGGTCGGATCGACGATCACGCGCGTCAGGCGCGCTACGTCCAGCATGCCCTCCTCGAGGTCGAACGACCACGAGCGGTTCTGCTGGGCCATCAGCCGCCGCTGCAGCCGGTTGGCCAGGCGCGAGACGACGCTGGAAAGACCCTGGATCTGCTGATCGAGATAGGCGCGCAGCCGCGATAATTCTTCAGCGTCGCACAGCTCGTCGGCGTCGATCACCTCGTCGAACTCGCTGGTGAAGATCTTGTAGGCTGGCTGGTTCGCCCCATCCGGCCCCTGCGGCCGCTCGGCTGGCTCATCGCCCTCGCCCGCGTCCACCGCCTCGTCGGAAGGCTCGGCGTCGTCGAAGTCCGAGGCCTCGGTCATCTGCCGGTCAGCGTCGTCGGCCAGTTCGTCGGACGCTTCCGACCGCTCGCCCCCTTCGGCGCCCTCGTCCGGATCGCCGTCGTCGCCCTCGTTCTGGGACTGGTTGGTCGGTTCCGGCGCGGTCTGGTCCTCGTCCTCCTGCGAGCCCTCCTCGCCGTCGGTCTCGTCGGTCAGTTCAAGCTCGCGCAGGATGGTCCTGGAAATCCGCGCATAGGCCTTCTGATCGTGGATGGCCTCGATCAGCCGGTCCATCTCCTTGCCCGCCCGCTTTTCGATGTCGCCGCGGAAGAGGTTGATCAGCGCCTCGGCCAGACCCGGCGGCTTCTGGCCGGTCATCTTCTGGCGCGCCATCAAAGCCAGCGCCTCGTGCATAGGCGCGTTGACCCGTTCGATGAACTTGCCCAGGCCCTTGATCTCGACCTCGGATTCCAGCGCGGCGGTCAGGTTGCCCTTGACCCCGGTCATGGCGTTGGAGCCGATCGCCTCGATCCGCGCCTGTTCCAGAGCATCCCAGGCGGCCTGGGCTTCCGGCGCCCGCGGCCGGGCCTTCGCATCGGTCTTGTCGTCGTGGTAGGCGAGCCTGAGCGCCGCCCGGTCGGCAAGGCCACGCAGCTTGGCGACGTCTGCCGCAGGCATGTCCCGCTGGGGATGTGGCAGGATCAGCCGCCCGCCGGCCATCTTGGGTCCTTCGCCGGAATAGACCACCTCCAGCTCCGGCGCTTCACCAAGCGAGCGCACGGTCGCGGTCAGCGCCCGTTTGAACGGCTCGGTGGGGGAGGCGGGGGCCTTGGACATTTGGAGTCTGATAGCTGATTGGAGCGACGAGGTCAGCCGGAACACGAACGATCCGCCGGCCCGGCTGGAAAAAAGGGGGGGTGAACGGTCCTGCCTAGCGGTTCGGCGGCCCGCGCCAGGCGCGGCCCTGGCGGGCGACATAGTCCACCAGGTCGCCCATCGATACGCTCATGTCGACCAGATGCAGGCCCCAGTTGGGATCAGGCCTGCCATCGCGCACCACATCGCCGGGAATGACATCCGTGCGCGGCTCGCGCGGGTCGGCGTTGACATGGACCGAGAGGTACGAGCCGCCGATGCCGCTGACGCACTGGGTGCTCAAAAGGCCCGGCGTCTTGACGAAGGGCGTGCCGATCGGCGTCCAGGCATCGCCGGTCCAGTTGGGCTGAGGCCCGGAATTTGCGCCCCCCAGGGTGTAGAAATAGGGCTCCGGATCGCCCTTGCCGGTGCGCAGGTTCGCCGGATTGACGCAAGCCGTCACCATGCCGGGCGTCTTCGAGCGGCCGAACAGGGCGCCGTCGGGCGGCGTACCCGTGTCCCGGAAGCTCGAATAGGCGATGACGCAGTTCACCTGGTTGTCACGCTCGCACAGCGGCGTCACCTTGAACGTACCCCCCACCTTGGCGCCCATCGGCACATCGATGTCGGTGCCGAGCAGAATGGCCGAAACCATGTAGCGCTGGATCGGCTTGCCCTCGATTTCCTCGGCGATCAGGCGCTTCAGAAGGCTCGCGCCCTGCGAATGGCCGATCAGTACAAAGCCCCGGCCCTGGTTATTGCGCTCCATATAGGCCCGGAAGGCGGCCAGAACGTCGGCATAGGGCCCGCCGTCGTTCGGCGCCGGCGTGGCGCGCAGGGAATCGAGTCCGCCGGGCTGGGCCATGGCCTGGTTGAGGGCGGTGAGCGTAATCTGTCGGTACATGGGCGCGTAGGGACGGCAGCCCTGGGCGAAGCGCGCGAACTGGGCCTGGACCACCTGCCGCTCCTCGATGCCCGCCACCATGTCGCTCAAGGGGCCGGAATCGCGGCTCACGGTCGGATAGACGTAGAAACAGTCGATCAGCGGCTCGCGGGCCGGCAGCACGAACTCTTCCAGGCGCGCCCGCCCGCCGGATGACACCACCATGGCCGACTCATCCACCGAGCAAGCGTCGATGCGGCCGGGCAGGCAAAGCCAGGCGCTGGAATTGGCATAGTTCGGCGGCGGCGGGGCCGGCGCGGGCAGCGATCGCGGCGTCGCCGCCGGCTGCGCGGATGCGGCGATGCCCGCGGCGAGGCACAGGGCGAGGCCGCTCAGGGCTTTCCACGCTGGGTTTGTGAAACGCATGATCAACTAGATGCCGCCAAGCACCGCACGGAGTCTAGGGGTTGGACCAAAACGGGCGTATAACACCACTGTGAAAGGTTTCCTGCTCCGCGCGATCATCTGTGGCCTGGGCCTTTGGCTGGCCGACTGGCTGCTCAAGGGTGTGGGCTTTACCTCGACGGGCAGCCTGATCCTGGCGGCTGTGCTGCTCGGCGTCGCCAACGCCATCGTTCGACCGGTGCTGTTCTTCCTGACCCTGCCGCTGACCGTCGTGACGCTGGGCCTGTTCATCTTCGTCGTGAACGGCCTGACGGTAGCCCTGGTCGCCTGGGTGATCCCCGGGATGAAGGTCGAAGACTTCTGGCACGCGGTGCTCACCGCCGTCATCGTCGGCCTGACCGGCTGGGTGGTCTCCTGGTTCATCGGCGGCGAAGGCAAGATGCGGCCAGTTCAGCCGGATTAGGCGATCGACTTTTTCAGCGTCTCGTTGATGCGCGACTGCCAGCCGGATCCCGTAGCCCGGAAGTGGTCGATGACGGTCTGATCAAGGCGCAGGGAAACGGCTTTCTTGAGGGGCGTCTTCTGTTTGCCGCGACGACGGACGGCCTCGGCCGTGCGTGGGAACGCGGCCAGGACCTCCGCAGGCAGGGATTCCGGTCCTTTCGCGCGGGCGAAGTCGGCCTTGGTCCATTCAGGGTTTTCGGCGTCCATCTTGATGGTCTTGCCGCGTTTCTCAGCCGACATGGCGTCGATACTCCTTCAAATGCGCCCGCCGCAGGCTGATGGCTCGAACCACGCCTGAGCGCCAAGTGAACACCAGACAGTAGGGCGCATCGCCAATGGTCCCGAATGCCCGGTATCTGGTTTCGTCATAGTCCCGGTCGTCCACCAGAACGGCCCTGATCTCCAGTTCGGCCGCCAGGGCGAGAGACAGGCCATGCTTCTCGACGTTGGCAGCATCCTTGGCGCGGTCGAATTCAACGGCCATAGAATAAATTGTATATACGATTTGTCAAGGTTGCCGTTCTGGGTTCCAGTCGGGCGCAAATGCACCAGGATTCAGGACTAGCCCCTCCTTGTTTGAGCTACCCAACGGCGCCCAAATAACCAGAACTGCGATGACTGCCAGGACGAAGGCCGCGAAGCCCAATGGTAACCATGGCCGCCGGAGCCTCACGCCACCTTCACTCTGGTGGTCGCTTCCGGCAGGTCCTGCCCGAACGCCCGCTGGTAGAATTCGGCGATGACGCCGCGTTCCAGCTCGTCCGATTTGTTCAGGAACGTCATCCGGAAGGCATTGCCGATGTCGCCTGAGAAGATCTCGGCGTTCTCGGCCCAGGTGATCACGGTGCGGGGGCTCATCACGGTGGAGATATCCCCGTTCATGAAGGCGTTGCGGGTCAGGTCGGCGACCCGCACCATGGCCGCGATCGTGCGCCGGCCCTCGTTGGTCTGATAGCTGGGCACCTTGGCGGCCACGATCTCGGCCTCGGCGTCGTGGCTGAGGTAGTTGAGCGTGGTCACAATCGACCAGCGGTCCATCTGGCCCTGATTGATCTGCTGGGTGCCGTGATAGAGCCCCGTCGTGTCGCCCAGACCAATGGTATTCGTGGTCGAGAACAGCCGGAAATACGGGTTGGCCCGGATCACCTTGTTCTGGTCGAGCAGGGTCAGCCTGCCGCCCGCTTCCAGCACCCGCTGGATCACGAACATCACGTCGGGACGGCCGGCGTCGTACTCGTCGAACACCAAAGCGACGGGCCGCTGCAGCGCCCAGGGCAGCATGCCTTCGCGGAACTCGGTAACCTGCTTGCCGTCGCGCAGCACGATGGCGTCCTTGCCGACCAGGTCGATCCGGCTCACGTGGCTGTCGAGGTTCACCCGCACCATCGGCCAGTTCAGCTTGGCCGCCACCTGCTCCAGGTGGGTCGATTTTCCGGTGCCGTGATAGCCCTGGATCATCACCCGGCGGTTGAAGGCGAACCCGGCGCAGATCGCCAGCGTCGTCTCCGGATCGAACCGGTAGGCCGGATCGACGTCCGGCACATGGGCGTCGCGGGTCTTGAAGGCCGGCACCTGCATGTCCGAATCCACGCCAAAGGCTTCGCGCACCGAAACCTTGTGGTCAGGGGCGAGTGTCAGCAGCGGATCGATGGGCTCGGCGGTGTCAGGCATGGGGGCGACTTAGCGGTTTTGGCTCACGAAGGAAACACCCGGAACGGGCGGTGTTACGGAATGACCAGGGGGTGATCCAACCCGATCGCCTGCCTCAGCAGCGCGTTGCGCAGCGGCGGGACAGCGGCGACCAGTGGCAGGATGATGGGCCTTAAGGCAGCGGCGAGGGGGCCTCTTGCGCGCACGCCATTGGTCAGCCGTTCCACGCGCTTCACCACGCCGAAATCGAAATGCCGGCGGCTCTCCCCGTAAGCCGCGAGCTTGCCGCTCTCGCCCTTCAGGAAGGCCTCGGCGCAGGCCGCCCAGACCCAGGCGTCCTCTATCCCCAGGTTCATGCCCCGCGCCCCGATCGGCGAGTGAATGTGGGCGGCATCGCCGGCCAGGCACACCCGCCCGACATTGAAGGCGCTCGCCACCCGGTGGCTGACGTGAAATTCGGAGACCCAGGCGACCTTGCCGGCCGTCCAGCCCTTGGGCAGGTTCTCCAGCAGCGGCGGGCCAAACCCGATCAGCCGCCACAGGCGCGCGTTGAACGGCAGGGCGACAAAGGGGCCGGCTGGGCGAAAATTCGCCCAGGCCTCGGTGACCTCGGGGCCTTCCAGTTCCACATCGATGATCTGCCAGGTTTCCGGAAAGGCTGAGCCGGCGAAATCCACGCCCAGGGCATGGCGCACCGGCGAATGGGCCCCATCCGCGCCCAGCAGGATCGGCGCTTCGGCCACCTCGGCGCCCAGGCTGGCGGCGACGCTGCGGCCGTCCTGTACAAGGCCCGTCAAAGCCTTGCCGCGTTCAACCTTGATCCCCCGTCCGGCCAGCGCCTGGGTCAAGAGCGCCTCGGTGCGGGCCTGGGGCAGGATGATCATCGGCCAGGCCGCGCCCACCTGCTTCACGGGGATCTCGAGCCGCGCCAGCCGCCGCCCGCCCTGGTGGGCGTTCAGAAACCGCATCGGCAGGCCCTCGGCGGCAATAGCCTCGTCGACCCCGGTGCCTTTCAGGATCGCCATGGTGCGCGGATTGACGCCCAGCGCCTTCGACGTGGTGGCGGGTTTGTCAGCCGCATCGACAATGCGCGCGGCGATTCCGCGGTGGGACAGAAACAGCGCCGCCGCAAGGCCGGTTGGACCGGCGCCTACGATCAGCGGGGCGGCCGTCACGTGAGCTTGGCCGCCTTCAGAATCTTGAAGGCCTTGATGACCCGCCCGAGCTTTTCTTCCATCGACCGGTCGCCGCCATTGGCGTCCGGGTGCAGGCGTTTGAGCAGGTCTGTGTAGCGCGCCCGGATCTTTTCGGCCGAGACGCCGGGCTCCAGGTCCATGTCGGCCAGGGCCTTGCGCTCGATCTTGCCGACCCGCCGGTCATTGGCCGGTTCCTGGGCAGGCGCTGCGCCCGGCGCGCCGAAAAAGCCGAAGGCGTCCTTGAACGCGCCCCTCGAAAGGCTGGCGGCGGCTTCGCGCGAAGCGTTCGAAGCCTTGAACTTCCAGGTCGGCCGTCCGCCCGTCATGCGCTCGTCCTCGACCCGCTTGGCGATCTCGGCTTCGGACAGGCCGGAGAAATAGTCCCAGTTCTTGTTGTACTCGGCCGCGTGCGGCGTGCAGAACCAGTAGTGGTCGCCCGGGTGCTCGCGCGATTTTGGGGCCCGCGCCGCGCCGGCGGTGCGACATCCCGGCCAGTCGCAGCGTATCTCGCCGGGCTTCAGCGCGTTGACGTCATGCTTGTGGTCGTCCTCGCCCTCGATGGGAGGACGGATCCGCATGTCGCGAAATTTGGGCTTGTATTGAAAGGCGCCGCTCATCGTTTCAAGTATGAGGTTCGTGTTGATCTATTCAAGGGCCGGGAGTCCACAGATGGGCGTTATCGCCGACAGGATACGAAAAAAGCTCGAAACGGCCTTCGCGCCCGCGCGGCTGGAGATAACCGACGACAGCGACAAACACCATGGCCACGCGGGCTCCCGCGAGGGCGGCGAGAGCCATTTCACGCTTCTGATCGAGTCGGCGGCCTTTGCCGGAACCAGCCGGGTCGATCGCCAGCGGATGATCAACAAGGTCCTGGCCGAGGAACTGGCCGGCCCGGTTCACGCCCTTTCAATCCGCGCGGAGGCCCCCCAATGACTGTTGCCCCGACCAAATCCAGGCTGAACGTCCGTCGCCTGGCCGGCGCGCTGGGCGCCGAGATCACCGGCGTCGACCTCTCCGAACCCCTGGGCGACGAGACCCTCGCCGAAATCCGCGCCGCCTTCGTCCAGCACCAGGTTATCTTTTTTCGCGATCAGACCCTTACCCCCGACCAGCAGGTGCGCTTCGGGGCCCGCTTCGGTCCGCTCAATATCCACCCCTACGTTTCCGGCATGCCCGGCCACCCCGAGATCATGGAGATCATCAAGGAACCGCAGGACAAGCTGAATTTCGGCGGGGGCTGGCATTCGGACATGAGCTTTCTGGAAACCCCCGCCATTGGCTCGATCCTCTATGCGCTGGAAGTCCCCGAATTCGGCGGTGACACCCTCTTCGCCAGCCAGGCCGCGGCTTACGACGCCCTCTCGCCCGGCCTGAAGAAAACCCTCGAGGGCCTCAACGCCATCCACTCGGCCAGCCGCGAGTATTCGGCGCAAGGCGCCTCCGCCCAGAAACGCTCGTCCATGACCGTCGCCGAGGCCGAGGGCGCGGCCGGCGAATACGTCCACCCCATGGTGCTGGTTCACCCCGAGACCGGCCGCAAGGCGCTCTACGTCAACCCGGCCTTCACCCTGAAGATCGAGGGCTGGTCGACCCGGGAGTCCAAGGCCTTGCTCGACTACCTGTTCGAGCACTCGCGCTACGAGGCGTTCACCTGTCGCTTCACCTGGCGGAAAGGCTCCATCGTCTTCTGGGACAACCGTTCAGTCTGGCACTTCGCCCTGAACGACTACCCCGGCCAGCGCCGGCATATGCGAAGGGTGACGGTCGATCCGCGCAGTTGAATTGTCCACCTCATCGCGTATATACACGTATATACGGAGTGCTAACAATGACCACGGTCACCAGCAAGGTCTTCAAGAGCGGGAACAGTCAAGCCGTGCGCTTGCCGAAGGAAGTCGCGTACGAGAAAGACGTCGAAGTCACCATCATCAAGACCGGTGATGTGCTGACCATTCGTCCCAAAAAGTCCTCGAAACTTAACCCGGCAGAGCTGGTCGCGCTGCTGCGCACATTGCCCTCGCCGGGAGACATTGAAGTGCGTGACCCGGACATATTTCCGGACCGTCCCGGACTTTAGGCTGTGGCCTATATGCTCGACACCAGCGTGGCGATCGGATTGCGGGACAATGATCCCCGGATTCTGGCGCGCGTCGAGGCGCTCGAAGGCCCCTTGCTAATGTCCGTCATCACCCGAGTTGAACTTGAAGGGGGAACCTGGCGAATTCCTGAGGCAGGACCAGCGAAAGAGATCAGGTTGGAAGCTCTGCTACAGAACCACGAGGTCTTGGCATTTGATAGAGATCAGGCTCTTGCCTACCGCCAGATTGTCAGGTCGGCCGGATATTCCCGGCGGAAGGTTGCCGACCGGATGATCGCGGCTCAGGCGCTGGTCGCCGGAGCCACGCTGGTCACGCTCAATCCAGACGACTTTACCGACGTTCCGGGCCTCCAGCTCCTCGGCTGGTAGCTATCCCCCGCCGACCAGCACCGCCACCAAGGTCGCGACCTCATCGCCGGTGTTGACCCAGGCGTGGTTCGTCCCGCGCTGGATGACCACGTCGAACGGCTTCATCGGCACATCCGCCTCGTCCAGCAACAGGGTGATCTCCCCTGAAAGCAGGATGATGAAATCCACCGTCTCGGTCTTGTGCATGGCCGGGTGACGCGTGCGGTCGACGAGGGCGTGTTCGGCCCCCATCTCGATGAACCGCTGGCGGGCGAATTCCCACAGCTCCTCGCGGGGCACATGCGCCACAGCCTTGTCCGGCTGAATCTGGAAGAAGCGGAACTTCACCCCGCCCGGCGCGGGCTCCAGACCCATGGGCTTGCCGGGCACGCTCGGGTCCGGCGCATTATAGTCGGCCGGCACGGTGTCGATGGACCAGAAGTTGATCAGGGACCCCATGGTGTCGGTGCTCGGCCCGTCCGAGACTACGATGGAGCGCCCATTGGCGTCATGCCCGGTGACGATACGGCGAAATTCGCTCATTCGGCCTCCTCCTTGTCCTCGCTGTCTTCCAGGCGGGGGCTGACGTTTAAGAGGGTGATCTGGTTGCGCACCTTGCGCTGCACGGAAAACAGGTGCCGGTGGAACAGGAAGATCTGTCCGGGCTCAGGGATCGCCTGGGCCTCGTGGATGACCAGACCGGCGACCGTCACCGCATCCTCGTCCGGCAGGTGCCAGTCCATGGCGCGGTTCAAGTCCCGCACCGTCACATCGCCGTTGACGTTGACCGAGCCGTCGGCCTGCCGCCGCACGCCCTGGACCACCAGATCGTGCTCATCGTCGATCTCGCCGACGATCTCTTCCAGGATGTCTTCCAGCGTCACCAGACCCTGCAGTGCGCCGTATTCATCGACCACCAGGGCAAAGTGCGACTGGCGGCGCAAAAAGGCCCCCAGCTGGTCCTTGAGATTGGTGGTCAGGGGCACGAACCACGGCTCGCGCGCCATGCCGGGGATATCCAGGCCCGACAGCTTGCCGCCCGCTCTTGCGACCGCTGCGAGCAGGTCCTTGGCGTGCAGGACACCGATGACGTTTTCCGGCTCGTCGCGCCACATCGGAATGCGGCTGTGGCTGGACTCGATCACCGCCGCCAGCAGCTCCTTGGCCGTCAGGTCGGCGTCCAGCATGTCCATCTGTAGCCGGTGGACCATGACATCGCCGACATCCATTTCGGAGAGATCGAGCACGCCGCCCAGCATCCGCCGGTCGGCTGATTCCACGATACCTTCGGAGTGGTGGTACTCCACCGCGCCCCGGATCTCCTCGTGGGCGGCCAGCACGTCCATTTCCATGGTCATCTTGATGCCAAAGAGGCCCAGCGTGCGGCGCACGATGAACTGGATGCCATAGATGATCGGGCCCAGCACCCGCACGATGAAGAGGATCGGGCCCGACAGGAACCGCGCCACATCGTCGGCCCGCACGATGGCGAGCGACTTGGGCAGCACCTCGACGAACACCACGACCAGGGTGGTCATCACCACGGTCGAGAGGAACACGCCCACCCAGGCCGGCGCTCCAAGGCTGTCGGAAATCCGGGTGATGATCTCGCCGGCCATCACCGAGGCCGAGATGTTGATGGCGTTATAGGCGACCAGGAGGGCGCCGATCATCGACTCCTGGTCGGAGATCAGCTTGTTCACCCGCTTGGCGGCCTGATCGCCCTCGCGCTCCAGCTGGTGCATGCGCCCGCGGCTGGCTCTGGTCAGCGCGGTCTCGGCGGCCGACAGCAAGGCCGAGCCGATCAGGAAAATCAGGATCACCACCCCTGCGGTGGTGAACAACGCCGCCATCATGGCTTTGCGCCCTCTTCGATCAGGAACGTGCGGAGCGCCGGGATATCGACGCCCTTTTGCACAAAAGCCTCGCCCGCGCGGCGGGCCAGGATGAACGTCAGCTGGCCGCCTTCGGCCTTCTTGTCATTGCCCATGTGGGCGATCAGCCGGTCGGCGGCGAACGAGGCGCCATTGGCGATCTGCGACAGCCGGGTCGGCAAGCCCGAGGCCGCGATGGCCGCCTCGGCCCGCGCCGCATCGGCCGCGCGGCAGATGCCTTGGCGCGCAGAGAACCGGAACGCCTGGGCGCAACCCAGCGCCACCGCCTCGCCGTGCAGCAAGGCATCGCCAAACCCGACCTCGGCCTCCAGCGCATGGCCGAAGGTGTGACCGAGATTGAGCAACGCCCGGCGGCCGGCTTCCTTCTCGTCTTCCGCCACGATCTCAGCCTTCATGGCCACACAACGCGCCACCGCGTGGGAGAGCGCGTCAGGATCGCGGGCCAGCACCCTGCCGCCATTGGCTTCCAGCCAGGTCAGGAAATCCGCATCGCCCAGCAGGGCGTATTTGATCACCTCCGCGTAGCCCGCGCGCATCTCGCGATCGGGCAGGGTGTCCAGCATGGCAAGGTCGGCCAGCACCAGCACCGGCTGATGAAAGGCGCCGATCAGGTTCTTGCCGCGCGGCGTATCGATCGCCGTCTTGCCGCCCACCGAGGAATCCACCTGGGCCAGCAGGGTGGTCGGGATCTGGATGAAATCGACACCGCGCTTGTAAATCGCCGCGGCGAACCCGGCGAGATCGCCCACCACTCCGCCGCCGAACGCCACGATCAGGTCGCCGCGATCCAGTTCCAGTTCGAGCAGTTCGTCGCTGATCCGCTCCAGCTCGGCGAAGCACTTGGAAGCCTCGCCCGCCGGCACCGAGATGATTGGCGATTCGATGCCGGCCCGCACAAAGGCCGCTACCAGTTCGCCGCCGTGCAGGCGCATCACCGTATCGTCCGCGACGATGGCGACCCGCCGGCGTTTCAGATGCGGCCCGGCCAGCTCGCCGGCTCGCGCCACCAGGCCGGCGCCGATCAGCACGTCATAGGCGCGGCCGGCCAGGGCGACCTCGACCCGGGTCATGTCGGTTCCTTTTCAGCGAGGGCCGTAAGGCCTTCGATAATGGCGGCGACAGTCGCCGCATGCGGCTTGTCGCCCGATTCCACCGTCAGGTCCGCCAGCGCATAGACCGGCTCACGCACGGCGGCGAGTTTGGTCAACACTTCTTTCGGGTCCTGGCCGGTCAGCAGCGGCCGGGTATCCTTGCGCGCCACGCGCTTGGCCAGCACATCGACATCGGCCTTCAGCCACACCGAGACGCCGGTTTGTTTGATCGCCGCCCGGGTTTCCTCGTCGATGAAGGCGCCGCCGCCGGTGGCCAGCACATGCGGCGGGTCTTTCAGCAGCCGCGCCATCACCCGGCGCTCGCCTTCGCGGAATCGCTGCTCGCCATAAAGCTCGAAAATTTCCGGCACCGTCAGCCCGGCGGCCTTTTCAATTTCGTCGTCGCCGTCGCGAAAGGCCATGCCCAGTTCAGTAGCCAGCCGCTTGCCGACGCTGGTCTTGCCCGCGCCCATCAGGCCGACCAGAACGATGGTGCGGCGGCGCAAGGCCTCAGGGGCCTCGGCGCGGTCATTTGGCGGGCTGTCCATCGTCCGCCCGTGATTACACGAGATTGCCAAGCAGAGCCAAGCACCTCAGCATTGCGTCATGCCTGCTGCGTGGACCGAAGCCTTTCTGGAGATGATGTCCGTCGAGCGCGCGGCGGCGAAAAACACCCTGACCGCCTACGAAAAGGACCTGGCCGACGCGTCCGGCTACCTCGCCGCCCGCAAACAGACTCTGGAGACCGCGAGCGCCGAGGACATCGAGGCCTGGTTCAACGACCTCGGCCGCCGGGGCCTTTCCCCCGCTACCGCCGCGCGTCGCCGCTCTTCCATCCGCCAGTTCTACCGTTTCGCCCTGACCGAAGGCTGGCGCGAGGACGATCCTTCGCGCCGGGTCGATGCGCCGAAAGCCGGTCGGCCTCTCCCTAAGGTCCTCTCCCGCGCCGACATGGAACGGCTGCTCGCCACCGCGGCGGAAAAGGACGGGGCAGGGGGCCTGCGTCTCACCGCCATCGTCGAGGTGATCTACGCCTCGGGCCTGCGCATCTCCGAGTGCCTCGACCTGCCGCTGGCCGCGCTCGCCCGCGACCCGGCCTACCTCATCGTCCGGGGCAAGGGCGGCAAGGAGCGTCTCGCCCCCCTGAACGATCCCGCCCGCCAGGCCGTTAAAGCCTACCTGGAGGTGCGGAAGACGTTTCTGCCCAAGGGAGCCAAGGAGTCCCCCTGGCTGTTTCCCTCGCGGGGGTCGACCGGCCGGCTGACCCGTCGTCGGTTCTCGCAGATGCTGGAGGAGGCCGCGGTCCTCGCCGGCATCGACCGCTCGCAGGTCAGTCCCCACGTTCTGCGCCACGCCTTCGCCACCCACCTGCTGGAAGGCGGCGCCGATCTGCGCACCGTGCAGAAACTGCTCGGCCATTCGGACATCGCCACCACCCAGATCTACACCCACGTGGCCGAGGGACGCCTTGCGCAGATCGTGGCCGACAAGCATCCTCTGTCGCGAAAGGACTGACGCGATATGGCCCAGGACGTGATCCCCAGGGATATCCTGCCCAAGGAGCTGCAGAACCTCGACTCGTTCCAGCTGATCAGCCTGAACAAGTCCCACATCACCGTCGGCAGCCTGATTACCGGCGTCATTATCGTCATCCTGACCTTTGTCCTCGCCCGCCTGGCGGTGGCCGCCTTCCGGCGCTGGCGCTCACGCCTCGACGACCAGAACGCCCCGTCGGTCTACATTTTCGAAAAACTGGTCAGCTACGGCATCATAATCGTTGGCCTGACCATGGGGCTGACGGCGCTGGGCCTGAACCTGTCGTCCTTCACCCTCTTCGCCGGGGCCCTGGGCGTGGGTCTCGGTTTCGGCCTGCAGGGCCTGGTCAAGGAGTTCATGTCAGGCCTGGTGATCCTCTTCGACCGCATGATCCGCATCGGCGAATACGTCGAACTGCAGAGCGGCCAGCGCGGCATCATCCAGGAGATCAGCCCCCGGGCCACCCGCATCCGCAACAACGACGATGTCGACGTGCTGATCCCCAACTCCCAGCTGATCGAGGGCGTCGTCGCCAACTGGACCCTGCGCGGCAAGACCCGCCGTTTCCACATCCCCTTCACCGTCGCCTACGGCACCGACAAGGCCGCCGTGCGCGACGCGGTGCTCAAGGCCGCCCACGAAGTCTCCTTCACTCAACCCGACAACGACCGCCAGAAGACCCAGGTCTGGCTGGTGGGCTTTGGCGACCACGGCCTGAAGTTCGAACTGGTGGTCTGGCCGAACCTGGAAGCGGTCAAGCGCCCCAACGCCCTCCACGCCGCCTACACCTGGGCGATCGAAGACGCCCTGCGCGCCGGTGGGTTCGAAATCCCCCTGCAGCAGATCGACCTGCGCCTGCGCGCCCTGTTCGGCGAGGAAGGCAAGGCCGCGCTGACCACCCTCAACCTCAAACCCGCCAAGCCTGCCCCCGTTGCCGAGGCCCCCGCCAGCCACAACGACGCCGCCGACGACGTGCTGCTGCCGATTGAAGCGCCGGAACCGACGCCGCCGCTGTCGAAGTCTTGACGCACCGCAGCATAGGTTTCAAACGAGGCTCCAACTGACGGAGCGCACCCCATGAAAACCCCCCGCGGATTCTTCAAGCCCCTGGCCATCGGCGCGCCGGCCCCGTTGCGCGACCTGCCCGTCCGCGTCGAGCGCATGATCCATTTCGTCCCGCCGCACCTGGAAAAGGTCCGCGCCAAGGTTCCCGAGATCGCCCCCACCGTCGATGTGGTGCTGGCCAACCTCGAGGACGCCATCCCCGCCGACGCCAAGGACGCGGCCCGCGCCGGCGCCGTCGAAATGGGCAAGACCGTCGATTTCAAAAAGGCCGGCGCCGGCTTCTGGAGCCGCGTGAACTGTCTGAATTCCCCCTGGCATCTCGACGATGTCTCGGCCCTGGTCGAAGGCGTGGGCGACAGGCTCGACGTCATCATGGTCCCCAAGGTCGAAGGCCCCTGGGACATTCACTATATGGACCAGCAGCTGGCCCTGCTCGAGGCCAAACACGGCGTCAAAAAACCCATCCTGCTGCACGCCATTCTCGAGACCCCCGAGGGCGTCAACAATATCGAGGCCATTTGCGGCGCCTCGCCCCGCATGCAGGGCATCAGCCTCGGCCCCGCCGACCTCGCCGCCAGCCGCGGCATGAAGACCACCCGGGTCGGCGGCGGCCACCCGTTCTACAAGGTCATCGAGGACGTGCGCGAAGACGGCGGGCCCCGCGCCGCCGCCCAGCAGGACATCTGGCACTACACCTTCGCCAAGATGGTCGACGCCTGCGCGGCTTATGGCATCAAGGCCTTCTACGGCCCGTTCGGCGATATCGCCGACCTGGCCGGCTGCGAGCAGCAGTTCCGCAACGCCTTCCTGCTGGGCTGCGTCGGCGCCTGGACCCTGCACCCCAGCCAGATCGAGGTCGCCAAGCGGGTATTCAGCCCCGATCCCGGCGAGGTGAAATTCGCCGCCCGCATCCTCGAAGCCATGCCGGACGGCACGGGCGTCGTCATGCTCGACGGCAAGATGCAGGACGACGCCACCTGGAAACAGGCCCGGGTGATGGTCGAGGCGGCCAAACAGATCGCCGCCAAGGATCCGGAATACAAGGCGCTCTACGGTTTCTGAGCCTCCGGGGCCGGCGCCGGGACAGGAGCGGCTGGCTGAGCGGGCGGGATCGGGCCGTCGTACAGGGACAGTTTGCGGTCCGGGCCCAGGTTGCGCAGATTGATGGTGCGCACGCCAAAGCCTGAAACCGCCGAGACGGTCCCATCGGGTTTGCGGGGTTCCTTCAGAGCCAGGCTGTTGTTGTAGGCCCGGCCCAGGTCCTCGGGCGTGCCCTTCAGCGCTTCCACCGCCGCCATGTCGCCGCGCTCGACGGCGGCTTCCAGCGGGGTTGGTGCTTTGGCTTCAGCCGCGGCGGCCTCCTTGGCGGGCGTGGCGGCGGGCTCCTCAGCCCAGGCGGCAAGGCCAGCGAGGCTCAGCGCCGCCAGCCCGAGGACGGGAACGATCAACCGGCGGGTCATGACGGGTCTCCGATACGAAGCGGGCGTCAATGTTTAAACCTGTAAACGAAATTGTCAAGGCGAGATGTCCAACCCGTTTTTTCCCTCCCGCTTGTCGGGAGGGACAGGTCGCAAAGCGACCAGGGTGGGCGACTCGCCCGCAACAGACCCACCCGTCTCGGCGCTCCGCGCCGAGCCACCCTCCCGACAAGCGGGAGGGAAAGATGATGATTACTCCTCGCGGCCGCGCCGCAACTCCCGTAACTGTTTTTGCAGCGCCTCGATCTGGCGTTCCAGCACGTCGGCGGTCTGTTCGCGCAGCAGCGTCTTCTGCTCGTCGACCAGCGCTCGAAGTCGGGCCATTTCCTCGGGCGTGGGCTTCAGCTGGTCGGCAACCGCCTTCAACGCCTCGCCCTGGACCTTCAGCCGATCGCTGGCGCTCCGGGCTGCCAGTTTCGCTTGCTCTCCGGCGATGCGCAGCCGCGCCTCCTCCTCGTCGGTCAGCCAGCGGCTGCCCGGACGGCGCGCCTGATCCTCAGGCGGCGCGGGGGCTTCATCGCCGGCAACGTCCGGATCTGTGGCGGCAAACGGCTCGCTCGCCGCGCCAGGCTCCTCCGCCCGCGCGGCCGCGCCCGACAGCCAGACGGCGGCGATCATCGACATCAGAAAGGCAGGTTTGCGCATGTGTCCCTCAGCCTGCTCCCGACTTGTGGCGTCGGCAAGGCCGATCAAGGCGCCTCGACGGTGAACTGGGCCTGAACGGATGCGGGCAGGGGGCCCGGCGGCTGGTTCGGGAACGATAATGTCTCAACAAAGCGCACGATGCGGTCGGTGCGCTCGTCGGCGTTTGGCGGCAGCGCCCGGCCTTCCACCACAAACAGACGCCTGCCCAGCATGAAAACCGCCACATCGCCATAGCCGCCGTCCTTTGCCGCGATGCTCAGCTGCCGGCCGAACTGCAGATCGACGTGGGCTTCGAGGTTCAGCTTGATCTCGCCGCCCTGGCCGGCCGCCGCCGCTGCCGCGCTCATGATCGCCGCCCGGTCCTCGGAACTGGCTGAGAAATCGGCGACCGTCACCTTGTAGGTCGCGCCGCGCTCACGCGCCGCATAGACCGTGGCCGGGACGGTGCGTCCGCCCGGGGCAGGCCAGGTCCCCGTGCTCACGCTTGGAGCCACCGGAAACTGGATCAGAAATCCCATCTCCGGATAGGCATAGTCGCGCCAGACGGTCGGCGCCTGGGCCATCGCGGGCGCGCCGAGTCCCAGGCAAACCAGCATCGCCAGAACGGCTCGTCTCATGGCGCCAGCCGCGCGAAGGGCCGGTCGGCGTCCAGCTCGCGGCCGTCGGGCAGCACGATATAGATCAACTGGCCGCCGTGCGATCCGTCCAGCCGCGGGTGGATGCTGACGCTGACCTTGTCGCCCGGTTTGACGCTGTCCTTTGTCCAGCCCTCACGCGTCAGCTGCGCCGGATCGCCCATCTCCAGCGCCCATTCGACCGGGCGGCCGCCGGTCTCGACCGCCGCCACATGCAGCCAGCTGTGCGGGTTGACCATCTCGAAGGACTTCACCGTCCCCTTGAGGACCAGGGTTCGCTGGGAATCGAACATGGCGAAAGAGTGGTGCGCGGCCGCGCCGCTCGCCACGCCGGCGGCGATCAGGGCCAGGGCAGGCAGGATCAGGGTCTTCAGCACCGGCCCCAAAACTTTCCCACCCGATCACTCATCACCTTTAACAATCCCAACACCACGCCTGCGTTATGCCTCCGGCATGGTGTTTTCGAGCATTGGCGATTTCACGGCAAGGCTGGCCGACGCAGGAAGCGTCTTCGCCGGCAATCTTTCCGGCGTGTTCCTGGCGCCCGGCTCGCAATTTTCGATCCTGTCCATCGCCAGCGCGCTCGTCATCGCCGCCCTGTTTCTGATCATCAAGCGCCGCCGCCCGGTGCGGCTGAAGGTGCTCATCCGCGCGCTCTTTCCCAAACGCATCCTGCTGGGCGAGACCACCCGCGCCGACATCACCCTGATGGCCTTCAACACGCTGGCCGCCGGGATGCTGTTCGGCTGGGCCATGCTCTCCTACCATGTGGTCGGCGGGGCGGTGACCTCAGGTCTGGAGCGCGTGTTCGGCGCCCTGACCCCGGCCTCCATTCCCCAAGGCGCCTGCGTGGCCATCATGACCGTGGCCCTCTATCTGGCCTACGAATTCGCCTACTGGTTCTACCATTACCTGTCCCACCGCATCCCGTTCCTGTGGGCCTTTCACCGGGTGCATCACACGGCTGAGGCGCTCTCGCCCCTGACCAATTTCCGGGTCCATCCGATCGACAGCCTGGTGTTCGGCAATGCGGTGGCGCTGGTCACCGGCGTGGTTGGCGGAGCCCTGGTCTGGATCTTCGGCCGGCCGGTCAATCCGTTCGTCCTCAACGGCACGAACCTGATCCTGGTCGGTTTCATGTTCTGCCTGGTTCACCTGCAGCACTCGCACATCTGGATCGCCTTCAGGGGACCGCTGGGCAAGATCATCCTCTCGCCCGCCCACCACCAGCTGCACCATTCGGAAAACCCGGAACACTTCGGGCGCAACTTTGGCAGCTGCCTGTCGGTCTGGGACTGGATGTTCGGCACCCTGCTTCTGCCGACCGCCAGGCCGCAGAAGCTCGTCTTCGGCGCCGCGCGCGCTTACGAAAAGCCGCACTCGCTCAAGGAAAGCCTCATCACCCCCTTCGCCGACAGCATCCTCGGCGTCGACATGGGCGTGCCGCAGCCGGCTTAGGGAGCGGGCGGAGTCGGAACCGAAGGCGCGGGTGCATCGGGGGTCGAGTAGTTCTTTTGCAGATAGTCCTGCACGGACGGACCGTCGGCCGGTTGCCGCGGCAATGCGGCGCCATCGAACAGGGTCAGGGTGCGACCCGCTCCAAGGTTGCGCACTGTGAGGACGCGAGCGGCGTCGGCGGGCTCGGCGCCCCGCAGCATGCTGAGCGCCATGGCGCGAACCTGCGGAGAAGGGCTCTCCACGAGTTCCGCCAGGGTCCCGCTCGCCATCAAGCAAGGCGTTAGGGACGCACCGGCCTCCGGAGAGCAGGGCGGAACCGCGGCTGGCGGGAGGGTGGGAGACGTTTCCGCGCTGGGATCGCCGCCTTCACCGGGCTTTACAGTCGGCGCAGCGGGCTGGGACACAGCGGCCTTGCCCTGGGCCGACGCGCCCAGCGCAGCGGCGGCAGCGCCTTGCGCCAGGATCATCTCGCGGGCCTGCTCGCCGCGCAGGATGCTCAGCGACAGCCTGCCGCCGCCGTCCGGCGACCAGAACGGTTTGGCCTGCGGCGGCGCGATGACGATGGGCCTCGGGTTGGCCGCCCAGGCCGCGACCGTGGCGCTGAGCGCGAAGCTGACGACGAAGGCCATGCCGGTGATCCGCCGCAGGGCGCCCGGCGGGTTCAAAGCCAGGGTCTGCAGCCGCTCGCGGATCAGCTGGTGCGAGCGGCCCGGCCAGTAACAGCCCAGCGGCAGGGGCAGGCCGGCCAGCTGGGTCTTGAGCAGGGCCGCGCCATAGGTGCGCCGCTGCGCCGGATAGCGCGCCACCACCGAGGCGTCGCACGCCAGTTCCTGGTCGACCCGGATGGCGAACCCGGCCAGGTGAACCAGCGGATTGAACCAGTTGAGGCAGGCCAGGGCCGCGCACGCCGCATTGACCGTCACATCGCCGCGGATCAGGTGTTCGGTCTCGTGGGCGATGATCACCTGGCGCTCGTGCGCCTCGAAACGTTCTTCAAAATCGGCCGGCAGAATGATCCGCGGCCGCACCGCGCCAACGATGGCCGGGCCGTCCGAGCCCGTGGCGCGATAGACCTCCGGCGGATCGCCAACCTGATGCTGCATGCGGCCCAGCATCCGTAGCGCGTGGCGCTGGCGGACGACGACGACCGCCGCCAGGGCGACGGCGCCGGCGATCCACAGGACCAGGATCAGCGCGGGCCAGTCAAGGTTTGGCGCGGGCAGATGGGCGATGGCGGGCGCTGCGGCCGCGCTGGCAGCTGCGACGGGCGCTGCAACCGGCGCTGTGGCCACCGGCAGGTTCACGAACTTCGGCGCGCCCGGAACCAGGGTCGCGACGGCGGACATTGGAACGGCAAGCCACAGACCGTAGGCGGCGTTCGGGCCGAGCCAGCGGCGCAGCGGGGCTCGCAAGATCAGCACCACCAGGATCGCGGCGGCCGCGGCGAGGTTGGCGATGAACAGGACCTTGAGGATGTCAGCGGCCATTTTTCAGATCCTCCACCAGACGTTCCAGTTCCTTGATATCGTCTTCGGTGAGCTGCTCGCGCCGCGAGAAATGCGCGAAGAACGGGCTCACCTGGCCGCCGAACAGCCGGTCGATCAGGGTCTTGCTCTCGGCGTGCACATAGTCGGCGCGGCTCACCAGCGGCCGGTAGAGGAACCGGCGTCCGTCCCGTGTCGCGGCGGCGGCTTTTTTGCGGACCAGGCGGGTGAGGAAGGTGCGGACGGTCGCCTCCGACCAATCCTCTTGCAGCTCAGCACGAATTTCCTCGGCCGTCAGTGGCCCCTGGGCGCTCCACAGGGCCTCCATGATCTGACTTTCGGATGGTGTTATTTTCAATTTATTTCATCCGTAACAATGCTGCAATATGTGACACGTGTCACAGAAAGAGTCAAGGGCCGCCGCTCTTGATCAGCGCCTGACGCTGTGTGCTATCTGAGCCATGCCTTTGCGGACCCTGTTCACAAGGCTTTACGGTGGGGCGGGCGATGTCGGGTCAAAAGACGGCTGTTTTGATGAGCGGCCAGTTCCGCACGTTCGCGTTTTGCCTCAACACCCAGCACTGGCATGTCTATCGCCGCTATCCGGACCTGCAGTTCTTCGTGGTCATGCAGAACACGCCCGAGGCGCCCGCCGGGGTTCAGCTGCTCAAGGACCGCTACGGCGCTGATCGCGTTCACGTTCGCCTGATCGACGATCCGACCGACCTGCCGGCCATCCATCTGTCGTTTGGCGACTATGCCCCCACGGTCAACGCCGCCCCGCATGAGCGCCTGCTCCTGCAGCACTGGTACCAGAACGAGGTGCTGAAATTCTTCCAGGCCTCGGGCTATCAGGCCGACGTCGTCATCCGCATGCGCGCGGACATCTATTTCTCCAATTTCGACCACGCCTTTCAGCAGGTTCCGGACGCTGTGCACTCGCCCTACTGGGGCCGGTTCGGCGGCATCAACGACCGGTTCGCGATCATGTCCGGCCGCGCCACCCAGCACTATTTCGGTGTCTATCCGAAGATCCAGAAACTGCTCGACATCGGCTGTCCGTTCCACCCCGAAAGCCTGTCCAAGGCCTCGCTGGAGGATGGCGGCATCGCCTCGATCGACACGCTGAAGACGGTGTTCACCACCTACCGGGCCGACGGCAACCATCGCTATCCCGAGATCACCCCGGACGACACGGTCCACATGGTCTCGCAGAGGTAGCGCTCAGCGCGGCTGCACACCCGGCGGTGGCGGCGGCGGCATGGTCTTCAGCAATTGCCGGCGCTGTTTGTCCAGCGCGGCGAATTTGGCCAACCCGATTTCGGCGCTGGTGCCGCCCAGGGCGGTGACGCGGGCGACGTCTCCGTTGGCGATGGCGGCTTCGATATTGGCCCGCACGCCGGCTGCGCCGATGCCGGCGTTCGACGAGCCGATCTTGGCGATAGCGGTTGGCGCGGTGGGCGGCGCCAAGGCTGGCGCCGGGGCGACGGGCGGGGCGGCCCGCGCGCCCATCGGCCGGATCGTCCGGGTCAAGCCACCCTTGGTCAGAGTCAGGAGGTTGCCGTCCATGGCCTTCAGGATCCAGCCGTCGCGGTACTCATCGCCGATGCTCAACGTGCGGGTGCTGATGACGCCGTATTCCTCTTCCGACAGCAACAGCCGCGGCCCCTCAGCTGACAGAAACACCCCGCTCGTTTCCCGGGACAAATTGACCAGCGGGTCGGGACTGGTCTGCGTCGCCAAGGCCGCACCAGCGAGCAGGGCAAGGATCGCGGCCGCTCTCCCAGCGTGCGCAAACATCGGCGGAAACCCTCCCGGTGCGTTACGATTACTGAAGCAAATATGGTGTTGGCTGCGAGGTCAAATCAACCTTGCTGTGACAAAACGGGCGGTGGTTTCCCACCGCCCGTCCCGCGCCGCTAGCAAGCGCTGTCTGCCGTCCTGGCGCGGCGGCAGAGTTCCTATTCGCGGTGTTCAGGGGCCGTGATGGGCGCGATGACCAGGATGGCTCCGCCCGTGACGCGCTCGCCGGAGATGAGGGACGTCCGCCTGGGGTTGGGGATCGGCGGCGCGGGGACCGCCTCCACTTCGCCGCTCGGTGTGAACCCTGCGAAGTCCGGGGTGACTTCAATCTGACGATTGCCCCTGGGACCGGTGAAAGCGATGCCGTAACGGTCGCCGACCTTTACAAAGGCCGCCGTGGCGGGGTCGGCGCCCACCGCGCCGGGGGTTGTTCCCTTGGCGGACATGGCTGACAGAGCATCCTGCGCCGAGCCGCCCAGCTTCAGCACCTGGGAGACATCGCCAGCGGTGACTGCCGCCTGCAGGGCGGGTGAGCGGCCGCCCGCGGCGGCGCTGCCGCTTCCGCTGGCCACCGAATTGCTGGCCGCGACCGTGGCTGGCGGCGCCGGAACGGGCTCAGCGGCCCTGGGCTGATCCTTTCGGCCTTCAAGATTGATCGTCCGCGTTTGTCCATCCTTGCTCAGCACGACCGCGCCCGGCTGGATGAAGGTCAGCCGCCAGCCGTCGCGAAACACCTCGCCGACGGCGAGCGAGCGCGTGCCGGCAACGCCGTGGTCTTGCTCATTGATCAGGATGTGAGGGTCTGTTCCTTCGGGGAAGACCGCGGCGACGTCGGTGGACAGGTCAGCCAGCGGATCGCCGGCGGCCGGCGCCGGGGCGGCGATGGTGCGCACTTGCGGCGCCTGGGCGGACCAGGCGGCGAGGCCGGCGGAAACGCTGAGCACGGCGACCGTGGCGGCGCCCGCGAACAGGCGCATAGGGGAGGGCGATGACTTGGCGAGCATCTCAATTCTCTCTCTGAGAAGGTTGGGGGACCCGCCCGGCCACGCACAGCCGAGCGGTATCGGCGTTGGCTCCAGCTGGGTTTTCAGCAGGGCCCGCGCGTACGTCCGGCGCTCGCCAGGAAACCGCCCCACGACCGCCGCGTCGCAGGCCAGTTCCTGATCCACACGCAGGCGGCGGGCGCCCAGGTGGATCAGGGGATTGAACCAGTTGAGGGCGCGCAAGGCCGCCACAACTGCATTGATAAGAGCATCGCCACCCGCCAGGTGGGTCCGCTCGTGGGCCAGGATCATGGCCTGTTCCGAAGGGTCGAACCGCGTCTCGAAATCGGCCGGGACAACCAGCCTTGGCCGCACGATGCCGACCAGGGCCGGTCCCGCGCCGGGATTGGCCGCCCGTGACAGGCTGGGATCGCGCCGGTCAGGCGTGAGCTTGCCGAACCGCGCCAGGGCGCGGCGCTGGCCGAAAATCAGCATCAGGATGAAGACCGCCGCGCCCGCCAGCCACACACCAGCCAGCAGGGTCGACAAATCCGGCAGGCTCGACCCGCTCGCGACCGGCCCGAGGAACGCCGGCAGGACCGGGGCAGGGCCGTCCATGGACTGCATGGGCAGGGGTGCGAACCGCGGCGCGGAGATGACCCGCTCGACCACGCGCGGCGGCGCGAAGCTTGCCAGCATGACCGCGGGAATCACCAGCCACAGGCCATAGGCCGCCCGCGCCCCGATGCGGCTGCGCACCACGCCGCGCAAGGCGAGCACCGCCAGCACCGCAGCGCCGGCCGCGACATTCATGCGCAGGATCTGGACGATCAGGTCACTGGTCATGATCGAGCCTCTCAATCAGATCGCGAAGCTGGGCGAGTTCTTCGGCCGACAGATTCTGCCGTTCGGAAAAGTGCGCCACGAAAGGCCCGATCTGGCCGTCGAACAGCCGGTCGATCAGACCCTTGCTCTCGGCGTGCACATAGTCGGCCCGCACCAGCAACGGCCGATACAAAAACCGCTTGCCGTCCTTGCTGGCCGCCACCGCGCCCTTGTGCACCAGGCGCGACATGAAGCTGCGCACCGTGCCGTCCGTCCAGTTGGCGTCGCGCAGTTCATCGCGCAACTCCTCCACCGCCAGCGGGCGATCCGCGCGCCAGAGGATTTCCATGATCAGGCTTTCGGCGGCAGTGATTTTCATCCGAGACATCCGTCGCAGTTGGCTATCCGTGACATCTGTCTCGGATGCTGTCAAGCGGGGTGTCTGAGTGTGGATGTCAGTCGCGCGCAAAGTCTCCGCCAAACCCCTCCCACCTACCGACTGTCCCCGCGAAGGCGGGGATCCATGAGGCATATGGGGTTGGCGCCGAAGCCCGATTGCAGGCGCCGGATGGGTCCCCGCCTTCGCGGGGATGATCGGTTATGAACTTGCCGTTTCTACAGCTTGTCCAACCCATACGCCGAATGCAGCGCCCGCACCGCCAGCTCGGTGTATTCGGCGTCGATCAGCACACTGATCTTGATCTCACTGGTGGAGATCACCTGGATATTGACGCCCCGCTCGGCGAGCGCCGTGAACATGGTCTTGGCGACGCCCGCGTGGCTGCGCATGCCGACCCCGATGACCGACACCTTGGCGACGTCTTCATTGACCGCCAGGTCGGCAAAGCCGATCTCCGACTTGGCCCCATTCATGATCTCGACCGTACGGGCCGCATCGCGCCGCCCGACCGTGAACTCCATGTTCGCCGCGCCCTCGGAGCGCGCGTGGGACTGGACGATCATGTCGACATTGATGTTGGCGTCGGCCAGCTTCGAGAAGATCGTGGCCGACACCCCGGCCCGGTCGGGCAGGCCGAACAGGCTGATCTTGGCCTCGTCACGGCTGTAGGCCACGCCCGACACAATACGCTTTTCCATGATGTCTTCCTCGTCGCAGACGATGGTTCCCTGTCCCGGCGCCTCGCCCGGCTCCACAAAGCTTGAAAGCACCCTAAGCGGCACGCGCTGGGCCATGGCCAGCTCGACCGAGCGGGTCTGCAGCACCTTGGCGCCCAGCGAGGCCATTTCCAGCATTTCTTCGTATGAGACGCGGGCCAGCTTTCGCGCCTTGGACTCGATGCGCGGGTCTGTGGTGTAGACCCCGTCGACGTCGGTATAGATATCGCACTGGCCGCCCACGGCCGCGGCGATCGCCACGGCGCTGGTGTCCGAGCCGCCCCGGCCCAGCGTTGCAATGCGGCCTGAGCGCGACACGCCCTGGAAGCCCGCGATCACCGCGATCTCGCCCGTATCCATCGCCGCGCCCAGTTTTTCGCCGGGTACGTCGTCGATCCGCGCCCTGCCGTGCGCGTCGTCGGTGATGATCGGGATTTGCCAGCCCATCCACGAGCGGGCGTTGAGGCCCATGTGACGCAGCGTCATGGCCAAAAGCCCCGCCGTCACCTGCTCGCCGGACGCGACCACCGCGTCGTATTCTTCGTCTGAGGGCGCCAGGCCCGGCGCCGCAGCGCCCGCCGCGTCGGTCCAGGCGACCAGCTCGTTGGTCTTGCCGGCCATAGCCGAAACCACCACGGCCACGCGCTTGCCGGCCGCGACTTCCGCCGCCACCAGCCGCCCGACCCGGGCGATGCGTTCCATGTCGGCCACCGAGGTGCCGCCGAACTTCATGACCAGACGAGACACCGCCGGGGCTACTCCAAACCATTTCCAAAGAGCGCGTGCTTCTAGCGGCGCCCCGAAACAAAGGTCAACCGCGCTTGGCGGGATAGGCCTCTTGCGCCGAAGGCGCTTTGAAGAGGTTCACACGACGAGCACGACGAAAGACACAACGATCACGACGCTATTCGTGCGCGTCCGGTCTCGTCGTGTTCGTCGTGCGCCCGTTGTGATCGTCGTGTGAACCCCTTTTAGGCGCGCCGCGGGCGCGAAGGGGTGCATCCACATCCGTTCGGCGCTAAACCCGCGGAATGGCCGAGGCCCTTAAATCTTCCATCGATCCGGACGAGGTCGAGCGTTTTTCGCGCATCGCCGCCGAATGGTGGGATCCGAAGGGCAAGTTCGCGCCGCTGCACAAATTCAATCCGGTGCGACTTGGCTTCATCCGCGACCGGGCGCTCCGCCATTTCAGGCGCGATCCGAACGCTCGCCAACCGTTCCAGGGCCTGCGTCTGCTCGACATCGGCTGCGGCGGCGGCCTGCTGTCCGAGCCGATGACCCGCCTCGGGTTTTCGGTGATGGGCGTCGACGCCTCTGACCGCAATATCGGGACCGCCTCCGTCCACGCCGAGGCCGGCGGCCTGGCCATCGACTACCGCGCCTCCACCGCCGAGGCGCTGGAGGCCGCCGGCGAGGGGCCGTTCGACGTGATCCTCAACATGGAGGTGATCGAACACGTCGCCGACCCGGCCGAGTTCCTGCGCACCTGCGCCCGGCTGCTGGCCCCCGGCGGACTGATGATCGTCGCCACCCTCAACCGCACATTGAAAGCCTTTGCGCTTGCCAAGGTCGGCGCCGAATACGTCCTGCGCTGGCTGCCGGCCGGCACCCATGACTGGAACAAGTTCATCAAACCGGACGAACTGCGAAGCTTTGTCACAGATCAAAACCTCGCGATTGAAGGTCCGATAGGGATATCTTTCGATCCCCTGAGCGGACGCTGGTCTGTCGCGTCCGAGACGGACGTCAACTACATGATGGTGATCACGAGACCCCTGACGCCATGCTGAGAGAAGAATTTCAGACCCCGGAAGCCGGCATGGGCGAGCGCGCCGCCGCCCGCCTGACCACCCGGTTCGTCCTCGACCTCTGCGGCGTCATGGCCGAGGTGGCGGGCGGCGATCTGTTGCGCGGCCTGATCCTCACTGCCATCGTCGACGCCAATGTCGGTCACCTGGCGGCGCAGGAAAGCCGGGACCACGGTAGCATGGAAGGCATTCCGCCCGATGACCTGCGCCGTCCTATCAGCATCAGCGCGCTCGCCCGCTTGTTGAAGATTCCCTACGAGACCACCCGACGCCACGTCGCCCGCCTGCTCGATGAGGGCATCTGCATCAGAATCGAGGATCGCGGCGTGATCGTTCCGGCGGCCATGCTCGCCCAGATAAAGCCCGTGACGGCGCACCACTACGAAAGTCTCAGAGGCCTGCTGTTGGCCCTGAACGAAGCCGGTTTCGACGTAGAGGCGATGTCCCGCCCCAGCTAGCGGCTCAGACGATGTGTTGTTCCAGGTCGACGACGCCCTGCTGCAGCCGCTCGTGGAACGATCGCGACAAGCCCCAGCGGCGTGACTCCGGACCATAGACCTTGCGGAACATCGCCTGGTCGCCGTCCTTTCCATCCGTCTCGCAATGGGCGGTGAACACCTCCAGGATCTGCCGGCGCAGCGCCGCGCGCGCGTTCGGATCGATCAGCTTTCGTTCGGCCGCAATGTGATCGATTACGCTGTCGTAGTGGGCGCTGCCGCCCAGGTTTTCGAGCGCCTGAATGATCTCGGCGATGATGGCCAGCCGTCTCGCCCGGCGGGTATTGCGCCGCACCGGAACACGGTTGAACGCCACCACTGAACTCATCGCCGCCCCCGGACTTCGCTGTTCGCGATTATTGTTTTCACTGTTTCAATAACAGAGAGATTTCGACTTCGCCAGAGAGGCGAAAACCATCAGTTTGGGTAATCGTTTTCAGTCAATTCCCCGCAATTACACGGAAAAATGGACTAGCTAAGCTCGCCAAAACCGACTGAGGGGGCTGATATGTGCGTCTGAGGTGTAGGAGGGGTGGCAGCCGTGCTCAAGAGTGAGTTGAGCGGCGGACAGGCCGGCGCTGGCGAGCGCCTGGCGACGCGCATCCTCGTGGACTCGCTTTTGCGCCAGCTGGTCATCGTCGGCGGCGCGCAGAAGAGCGATGTGATGCTGACCGTGGTCTATCTCGCCATCCTCAGCGCCAACCTGCAGCATATCGGAACCGATACCGACACGGCGCGCCGGTATGGCGGCGTTGACCAGACCCCGCCGGATGCAGAGCTTCGCCCGATCAGCGCCCATTCGCTGGCCCTGTCACTGGGCATCCCTTACGAGACCGCGCGCCGCTACATCGGCAAGCTGATCGCCGCGGGCCGCGTCGCCCGCGTCAAGGGCGGCGTCATCGTTCCCGATCGCCTGGCGGCCTCGGAAGCCGGCAAGGAACAGGTCCGCCAGTTCTACGCGGCGCTGCGCCGCCTGCTGATCAACCTGCGCCGTGCGGGGTTTGATCTTGAGGCGATGAGCCAGGGCTAAGGCCCCGAAAATTCCCGCCCGTTCAGCAGCGAGGGGATCGCCGCGCGCGCCTTGGTCACCTCGTCCAGATTAAGGTCGGCGAACAGCACGCCCGGCTCGTCCCCATCAAACGCAGCCAGCACCTCGCCCCAGGGCGCGATGGCCATGGAGTGGCCCCACGTCGCCCGGCCGTCCTCGTGGGTTCCGCCTTGCGCGGCGGCCAGCACGAAGGCGCCGTTCTCGATGGCCCGGGCGCGCAACAGCGTCTCCCAGTGCGCCTTGCCGGTCGGCCGGGTAAAGGCCGAGGGAACCGTCAGGATCGACGCTCCGGCGCTTGCCAGCCGTCGATATAGGCCCGGAAAGCGGATGTCGTAGCAAATGGTCAGGCCCAGCACGCCGTGCGCCACCGGCGCGACCACCGCCGCCTCGCCCGGCGTATAGAGGTTTGACTCGCGATGCCGCTCGCCGGTCGGCAGATCAACATCGAACATGTGGATCTTGTCATAGGTCGCCACGATATCGCCGGTCGGATCGACCAGCAGCGAGCGGTTGGCGCACTTGCCGTCCTCGCGCCGCACCAGGGCCGAGCCGATCAGGATGTGGGTCTTGTGCGCCCGCGCCAGCGCCCGAACCCCCAGCACGAACGGATCAGCCTCGGTCGACGTCACCGTCTCTTCGAAAAGCGGCCGGGCCTTTTGCAGAAAGTTCGAGCCCTCAGGCGTGATGATCAGCCCGGCGCCGCCGCTGGCCGCTTCTTCGATCAGCGGCGCGGTGTGCTCCAGCGCCGCCGCCTGGCTCGCGGGCGTGCGCGTCTGGACGAGGGCGACCCGCGCGATAGTCATCCGGCCAGCAGGGCGTCGAGACGGCCCTCTTCTTCCAGCTCTTCCAGCTCGTCGCATCCGCCGATGTGGTCATTGCCGATAAAGATCTGCGGAAAGGTGCTCTCCCCGCCCGCCCGCTCGCGCATTTCGTGGCGCAGATCGGCGTCCATCCCGGCTTCAATCTCGGTCACAGGCGCGCCTTTCTCGTTGAGCAGCCGCAGGGCGCGGCTGCAATAGCCGCAGAAGTCCCGGGTGTAGATGGTGACAGGGCGCATGACGGACGGGTTGTCGATCTCGGGCAAGGGGTGAATCAGACCCCTCATATAGGCAGACTCGCCGCCTCTTTCACCCGGGCGATCACGGCCACATCCACGCCCACCGCGCCGGCGCTGCGCAGGGCCCTGGCGCAGGCCTCGGCCGTGGCGCCGGTGGTCATGACATCATCGATCAGCAGCACCCGCTTCCCCGCCACCTGACCACGGCGTCCCGGCGGCACGGCGAAGTCGGCCGCCACATTGCGCCGGCGACCCGAACCGCTCCGTCCCGCCTGGCTGCCGGTGTCGCGCTTTCGCACCAGGGCGTCGGGGAGATAGGCGCGGCCGGCCTTCTTCGCCACCAGCCGGGCGATCTCGGCGGCCTGGTTGTACTTGCGGCGAAACAGGCGTGAGCCGTGCAAGGGAACGGGCGCCACCGCGTCCGCCTCGCCGAGCACATCGCTCGCCGCCCGGCTGATCCAGGCGGCGAACAGGGGCGAAAGGTCGGTGCGGTCGGCGTGCTTGAATTGCAAAACGAGATCCCGCGAACTCTCGTCATAAAGACAGGCCGCCCGCGCCCGGTCGAAGGCCCGCGGCCTGGTCTGGCACGGCGCGCAACGCAGGCCGGTTTCAAACTCGTAAGGGCTCCCGCAGCCGTCGCAGAACGGGGCGTCGATGAAAGCGACCTTCTCCCAGGCGCCGGGGCTGAGGCCCGTGGTCATCGCCACGCCGCCGCCGTCGAGCAGGGCGGGCGGAAACAACAGATCAAGCGCGGCGGAAAACCGTCTCAATCAGGACTAGCCGCGGGGGCTTGGCGTCGCGCTGGCCGTTGGCCGGGCGGGGGGCATGGCCGCCTGGACCTCGTCATCCGGATCAAGGTTGATCGCCCGGCCGCGCGTAGCAGCCGCCAGCTCGGTGGTGTCGAGTCCCCCGTCGCCGTTACGGTCCAGCATTGAGAACAGCGGCTTCATCGGCGCGAACTGCCGGCCGTTGAGCTCGGCCACTTCCACCTTGCCGTTGAGGTTCTTGTCCAGGACCCCGATGTTGCGGCTGGTGTTCAGAGCCAGGTCATGCTGCGGCGTGCGGTGGGAAGAGGTCTCGTCCTTCCACTGGTAGTCGAAGGCCACGTAGAACATCTCATCCCACGACTGCGAACCCCACGGCACCGTGCGGCTGGAGTCGGGATTGGCCGCGTTGCGCTTGGAGTTGTCGTATGACAGGTGCGCGACCAGCTTGGTGCCGGCCGGAATGTCGATCGGCTCCTTGAAGTTGTACCAGGCCTGCCAGTTGAAGTCCCAGTGCGGGACCGCCAGGATCGTCTCCCTGCGCCCGTCGGGATACTGCAGCTCCGCGCTCGCAGAGCGCCCACGGTAGTGCGCGTGCGGGAAGATCGAGAACAGCTTCGCGTCGGCCGGGAAGGTGATGTAGGCCACGTCCTGCCAGTTGTTGGTATTGGGCGTCAGGGCGATGTTCGGGTCGGTGATCACCGACGAGTGCTGGATGTGGGTCGGCGTCACGCCCTTCGGGAAGAAATAGAGCCCGACCTTGGTGTTATCGACCACTTCCTTGCCGAACGAGGTGTAGTGCATCTGGAAGCCCAGGGCGCCGCCCTTGGTCAGCAGCGTGCCGGAATCCGGCGGCAGCATCGAGGAATCGCCGCCCACCGCATAGGTGCCAACCGTGTTGCCGCCGCTGAAACCGCCGCGGGTCACATCACCCCCGGAGGGCAGGGTCGGACGATAACTGGTCAGGATGTGGTGGACGCCCTGACGCTGGTCGATCTTGAAGGTCGAGGCGCGCAGCCAGCGGTCCTCGAAATCGGCCGGCATGGCCGCCCACGGGGTCTTGTAATCGACGGTGCCGTTGGCCGGGATCGTAAAGGCCGGGATGTTCAAAACCACGTCCGGCGTGCCCAACGGCCATTCCTTGGCGGCGAAGGTCTGCGCGCCCAGCGGGTCGGCGCCGGTTCCGCGCGGCGAGCCCGCTTCCACCCAGTGCACCAGCGTCTTGATCTGATCGGCGCTCAGGCTGACGTCATTGGCGAAGTGGCCGATGCGCGGATCGGCGTGGAAAGGCGGCATGCGCTTGGTGCGCAGCACCTCGCGGATCATCAGTGCATGACCTCTTACCTGCTCATAGTTGACCAGGGTCATCGGGCCGATGCCGCCGGCCTGGTGGCAGCTGACGCACTTTTCCTGAATGATCGGGGCGACGTCCTTGACGTAGGATATCTTGGCGAAATCGCTCTTCGCCGCCAGCAAGGCGATCGGCGAGCCGGGGGCGGCGACGTGGGCCACCTTCACCGGGCTTCCGGCCAGCACCGCGTCCAGCGCGTCCTTGGCGTAGGTCTTGGTGGCGGCTGATTTCGTGGCCCCCCGCGACACGCGGTCATCGACCGGGCCGCGATAGGCGATGGTCCAGGTCTTGGCGTCGACGACGATCACTTCGCCGGTGCGTTGCAGTTCCAGCTGCTCGGCGACCAGCTGGTTGAGGTCCTGCAGAACCGGCATGTCGTAGTGATAGTCGGCCGCTTCCTTGGCGATGGACTCACGGGTGTCGCCGGCGGTGGCGTTGAGCATGAACACCTCGACGCCCTTGCCGGCGTAGGCGGTCTTCAGCGCGTTGTAGGCCTGCGCATTGGCGCGCACCAGCTTATCGCCGTTCGCCTGGCTGATCAGCACAATGGCCTTGGCGTCGGCGCCCATCGGGTAAAGGTGGTGAGCGAGCAGATTCTGGTCGGGCAGTTCGAAGTCATCGACCTTCTGGCTGTCGGCGGCGACCGCCCGGTGGCCCGTTCCGGCCCCGGCGAAACCCCAGGCGCCAACAAGGGCTGCAACGGCCGCGGTGGCCAGCAAGCGAGAAGCGGTCATGTGACTCTCCAGAGACGATGCCAGAACGATGAATCGCGTGCGTGGGACCGCACGGTGAGAACAGCCTACCCAATACTCGTAAAATAACCCCAAAACTGTCAATTTGGCGATAGAATAATATCGATTGTCGACAAAGGCGCAGGCGACGAAAGAACGCGCCTCGTCCCGGCAATTTGCTAAACCCCAACCGATGTCCGCGCCGCCCCGCCTGTTTGACCGCGCCCTGCACCGCCGCCGCCTCGATCGCGCGGCGCCCAAACACGACGCGGCCGGCTTCCTGCAGGCCCGTGCGGCGGCCGATATCGTCGAGCGGATGGAGACCATCCAGCGGCAATTCCCCCTCGCCGTCGACCTCGGCGCGCGCCGTGGGGCTTTTTCGGTCGCCTTGGCGCAAAGCCCAGCCCAGGACAAGGTCGGCCTCCTCATTGAAACCGATCTCTCCGCCCGCATGCTCGCGGGGAGGAAAGGGGCCCGCCTCCAGGCCGACGAGGAACGCCTGCCGTTCGCGCCGGAGAGCCTCGATCTCGTCGTCTCGGCGCTGGCTCTGCACTGGGCCAATGACCTGCCGGGCGTGATGATCCAGATCCGACGCGCCTTGAGGCCCGACGGCCTCTTCCTCGGCGCGATTCTCGGCGGCGAGTCCCTGCACGAACTGCGCGCCGCGCTGCTCGCCGCCGAAGCCGAACTCACTGACGGCGCGTCCCTGCGCGTCGCCCCCCTCGCCGACGCCTTCGATGCGGCGGGCCTTCTGCAGCGCGCCGGTTTCGCCTTGCCCGTGGCCGACGTCGACCGCGTGGTCGTCCGCTACAGCCATCCCCTGAAACTGATCGAAGACCTGCGCGCCATGGGCGAGACCGCGGCGCTCGCCGGCCGCGCCCGCCCGCTCTCCCGCGCCGTCATCGCCCGCGCCTGTGAGATCTACGCCGAACGCTTCTCAGGCGCGGACGGCAAGGTCGCCGCCACCTTCGACATCATCACCCTCACCGGCTGGTCACCGCACGAAAGCCAGCAGAAACCGCTCAAGCCGGGCGAGGGGAAGGTCAGGCTGGAAGACGCGCTGAAGGCGGTGAGGCGCGACTGACTTCGGTGACAGTTTACAGTGTCACCGAAGTGGAACGTGCATCCTCGGTTCACGTGACGGCGCAACTTCGGTGACACTGTAAACTGTCACCGAAGCAACGTCCCTACAGCACCCCACCGATCGTCGTGCCGATCTTGTTGTAGGTCTCGGAGGTCTTGTCGGCGAACAGGCCAACCCCGCCGATGATGGCCAGGAAGATCAGGCAGGCGATCATGCCGTATTCGACGGCCGTGGCGCCGCTCTCGTCCTTCAGGAACCGGGCTACAAAAGATCGCGCAGCCAGGCGACCAGCGGTTCGTCCGCGGGGGGCATCGGATAGTCTCCGAGTTTGTCCGGTTTCACCCACGCCAGCGCCTCATGTTCCTTGGCCAGGACCACCCCGGTCCAGCGTCTGCAGAGGTAGAGTGGCATAAGGAGGTGAAATGTCTCGTAAACGTGACTGGTAAAGACGAACGGGGCCAAACAGGCGTGCGTCACCTCGATTCCCAGCTCTTCTTCGAGCTCACGGATCAGGCATTCCTCGGGCGTTTCGCCGTCTTCGACCTTGCCGCCGGGAAACTCCCAAAGCCCCGCCAGATGCTTGCCCTGTGGGCGTTTGCAGATCAGCACCCGCCCATCGACATCGATCAGCGCGCAGGCCGCCACCAGTACGGTTTTACCCGCCATGGGCCTCACCCCCGAACATGGCGAATTTCCCGGTAAGGTTTCCAAATAGCCGTGGTTGACGCGGATTAAGCATCGCCGGTCAGCCATTTGTCCTTGTTCAGCGAGGCCACGATCGCCACCACCGCGACCAGCAAAAGCGCCGGAAGGATGGCCCACGCCGTTCCCGCCGCCGCCATGCCGGTGACTGAACCGAACAGCATGCAGATCACCGCTTCCAGGATCGCCACCCACGGGCTGCCCGAGCCGCGCCGGCGCATGCGGAAGCTCGAGCGCTTGCCCGGCCGCTGCATCCACAGCTCGATATAGGCGATTACCGCCGCGCAGACGCAGGAGCCCACAAAGGCCATCAGCCCGGCCCAGGGCGACAGGAACGCCAGGCCGATCGACAGCACTGAGAGCAGGCAAGCCACCGGCAACACCACGGCGGTGACCTTGGCCCGGGCCACCTGGTCGGACGTCACCGGCGCGCAGGTCAGGAGTTCCGGCGCCTCTTCCGCCGAGATGGTCAGCCAGCCGAACCCCGCCGCCAGCTGGCCCGCCACATAGGCCATGGCCCCGGCGCAGATGGCGTAGGTGACATGGGTGAAAAACTGCGAGCCGCCGCGCCCGCTCAAGGTGATGAACATCACGAACGGCAGGTAGAGAATCTGCAGCAGCACCTGCGAGATCAGGGACGGATCACGCCAGAGCAGCTTCAGCTCCTTGATCACCATGATCTTCCGCAGGCCCCGGGTCTTGAAGGTGCTTGGCGCCCGGCGGGTGTTGGCGCGCGCCGGCTGGGCCTCCCCGGCCGCGATCGAGGCGTTGGCTGCGAACCGCCGGCCCAGCAGCACCGTCACCAAGGCGAAGATGCCGATCGCTCCGGCCGCCAGCGAGATCAGCTCCACCGGCGATCCGGTCGCGGCCCTGGCCATCCAGCGGGCGGCGGGTTCGAGCCCGCTGTCGTGCAGCCACGGGCCCAGCGGCCGCAGGCCCTTGCCGCCACTGCCGCGTATCAGCCGGGTCATCACCACGATGGAAAGGCCTGTGGCCACCCCGATCAACTGGGCGACAATACGCGTGCGCCGGGGGCCCAGGATGCGGAACAGACCCATGGCGATGGCCACGCCCAAGGCCGCGGCGACCAGCGCCAGCAGGCTCACCACCAAGGGAATGGCCAGCAGCCCCCAGTACTCGGTGATCGCCGTGGCTGTCAGGATCAGCGGCAGGCTGAGGATCTGGAAGAACAGCATGCTGTTGAAAGCGATGACCAGCATCCGCGTCGCCAGGATCTTCCAGGGCGGCGTCGGCGAGGCGAGTAGCAGGTCCAGGTCGCCGCGGTCGTTGAACACCATGGTCGCCACGCCCACCGTCTGGGCCATCATCAGCGAAGCGGTGAACAAGAGGACCCCGTCGACGATGATCACCACAATGGCGGGCAGGTCGCCCAGCGGCGGGGCGTGGACTCCCTTGCTGCGCAGGGCAAGGCCGATGGTGGCGGCAAGCCCCAGGGCGGTCAGTCCGATGACCGCGAAGGTGATGATGATCGAGCGGCCCTTGCCCCCGCCCATACTGGCCAGGAAGCGCCAGGAAATGCGCAGTTCGTGCTCCAGGAACCAGCCCAGGGACCCCTGTCGAAACAGCTTCACGCCAGTTCCGCCTCGTCGGCCTGGCCGGTCATTTCCAGGAACAGGTCTTCCAGGGTGTCCTTGCCGTCGCCGTGCGCGGCGCGCAGTTCGTCCAGCGTGCCTTCGGCCAGCAGCCGGCCGTTCTGAATGACCCCGATGCGCTGGGCCATGCGCTCGGCCACCTCGAGGATGTGGGTGGTCAGGATCACCGTCGCCCCCTCGCTGACCTTCTGCATGAGCAGGTTCTTCACCTGCCGGGCGATGGCGGCGTCGAGGCCGGTCAGCGGCTCGTCGAGGATCAGCAGTTTCGGGTCATGCACCAGCGCCCCGGCCAGCGAGGCCTTCTGCTTCATGCCCCGCGAAAACCCTTCGCAGCGCTGGTCGCGGTTGTCCCACAGACCCAGAAGTTTCAAGAGGTGCTCGGCCCGCTCGGCCGCCAACTTCGGATCGACGCCCCACAGCCCGGCGATGAATTCCAGATATTCCAGCGGCGTCAGCTTGTCGTAGAGCATCGGCTCGTCCGGCAGCCAGGCGATCATCCGCTTGGCGGCGATCGGGTCCTTCAGAGCATCTACCCCGAACACCCGGATCGCGCCCTTGTCGGGCTTGAGCAGGCCCGTGACCATGCGCAGCGTCGTCGTCTTGCCCGCCCCGTTCGGACCCAGCAGCGCATAGAGCTCGCCCGCCCGCACATCGAGATCGAGATCGTCGACCGCCACCTTGGCGTCGAACGCTTTTCGCAAGCTCCGGATTTCCAGCGCGGCTTCAGTCATGGTGCGGCTCCGGGGAGATGTACCTTCGGTACGTGTCCCCTCTCGGAAGGCGTCCCCCCGGGGACACGCACTGAAGTGCATGTCCCCGCCGCCTGCGCGCCTCGTCAGTCATGGCTTTCCCCCGTCACCTCGTCGATCCACTTCAGATAGTCGCGCGAACCCGCCGTAACGGGGTGAGCCAGAATTTCAGGTGTCTGATAGGGCGTCATATCGCAGAGCGTCTTTTCGAGGACATCGTAAAGTTCAGCCCGCGTCTTGATGGTCAACCGGATCTCGTGCTCGGTTTTCACCTTGCCTCCCCAGCGGTAGTAGCTGGTCACGTCATCCATCTGCACGCAGGCTGCCAGCCGCCGGTCAACTAACGTCTTGGCGATCTTGTGGGCGTGCGACACCGGTGCGGTGGTCACGACCACCAGTGCGCTCACGAGCGGTAATCCCCGTTGATCGCGACATATTCCTTGGTCAGGTCGCAGGTCCACATCACCGCATGGCCGCGCCCCACACCCACGTCGACGGAAACCTCCAGCTCCTTGCCCTTCATGTAACGGCTCATCTTGCCCTCGTCGTAGGTGGGCGAGACCAGACCGTCCTGGGCGGCGACCAGATGGCCGAAGCGGATCGCGATCCGCTCACGATTGACCGGCTCGTCGGCCCGGCCGACCGCCATGACGATGCGGCCCCAGTTGGCGTCCTCGCCGGCGAAAGCGGTCTTGACCAGCGGGCTCTCACAGATCGTCCGGCAGATCTTGCGCGCCGAGGCCGCGCTTTCCGCCCCGTTGACGCTCACCTTGATGAACTTGGTCGCGCCTTCGCCGTCGCGCACCAGTTGCTGGGCGAGGTCGAGCATCACCCCTTCCAGCTTGTCCCGGAAATCGGCCAGCCGCTTGTCGCCGGCCCGCGAAATTCTCGGAGCGCCTGATTGCCCGGTGGCGAACAGCAGGCAGGTGTCGTTGGTCGAGCGGTCGCCGTCCACCGTCACGGCGTTGAAGGTGCCGCGGGTGTAGAGGCTGACCAGTGTCTGCAGCGCGCCGGGCGAAATCGCCGCGTCGGTGGCGATGAAGGCCAGCATGGTCGCCATGTCGGGCGCGATCATCCCCGAGCCCTTGCAGATGCCGGAAATCCCCACGGAAACCCCGTCGATCTTCGCTACAGCTGTCGCCCCTTTCGGGAAGGTGTCGGTGGTCATGATCGCCGCGGCCGCCTGGGACCAGGCGTCGGCCGTCAGCTTCGCATCGATCTCGGGCACTTTGTGGGTGATCTTGCCGTCGTCGAGCAGCACGCCAATGACGCCGGTCGAGGCCATCATCACCGCCCGCTGCGGGCAGTCGAACCGCTTGCCGATAGCCGCGGCCACCCGCCGGACCGCATCGGCGCCGGGCTTGCCGGTAAAGGAATTGGCGCAGCCGGCGTTGACCACCAGGGCCCGGATATCTTCACCCTCACTCGCCGCCAGCTGCTTCTGGCACCAGTCCACCGGGGCGGAACCCACGCCGTGCCGGGTAAAGACGCCGGCGCAGGTCGTGCCCTCGGCAAAGCGCATGACCAGCACGTCCTCGCGCTCGTGCTTGTAAAACCCGGCCCGGGCCGTGGCGATCTCCACGCCCGCCACCGGCGGCATCTTCGGCAGTGCAACGGCCAGGGGCGAGACCTTCAGATTGGGCTTTCCCGGCGCGGCGGCCGTGGGCGCGAGCCCTTTCGTCGCGCGCTTGATCGCCCCGGTCAGCGGATCGAGAGCCCGTTCGATGGCGCCGGGCGCGGCGGGTTTCCTCGGCGGCTTCACGGGTTGGGAACCGGGGCCGCCTTCGGGGCGGGCGTTGCGGGTGCTGCCGGTGCGGCGGCTTTCGGCGCCGGCCCTGCGGAGGCGGTCTTGGCCGGCGCGGGAGTCGCGGCGCCCTTCGCGGGCGCAGACGTCGCAGGCGTGGCGGGGGCCGGTGTCGCGGGAACGGGCAGGGCGCCGGGCGCCGGCGGGGCGCTGGCGGGCTCGGGCGCGGCCTCGCCCGCGGGCGAAGCGATCAGCACCTGCACCTTGGTCCGCCTTCTCAACGTCTCCAGCAGGTCGCGGATATTGCCATAGGTCAGGAACCGCACGATCTGCGGCCGCGCGGCCTCCAGGGTGATCGGCGGTTCGGGCCGCCGGTCCTCGACCTTGAGCAAGGCCCAGCCGGTGTCGATCTGGAACGGGCCGACCAGCTGGCCCTTGCGCGCGTTCTTCAGCGCCGCCGCATACTGGTCGGGCATGACGTCGGGCGTGAAATAGCCCAGGTCGCCGCCGGAAAACCGCGTCGCCCCGTCGGTCGACTTGGTCAGCACCAGCGATTCAAACGACGCGCCCGTGCCGATCTGGCGTTTGACGTCCTGGGCGTCGCGCTCGGTGGCGGTGATGATCTGGCGGGCGTGGAACTCATCGCCGGCCGAGCCGGTGTTGGCGGTCTGCTGATAGAGCTGGCGGATGGCGTTCTCGCTGACCGCCTTCTGGACGCTGTTTTCCAGCAGGATGTCGCCCAGGATCCGATCCTGGGCCATTTCCAGACGGTGCCGCGAGGCTGCGTCATTACCCAGACCCCGCTTTTTCGCCTCGCTGGCCAGCAGCTTCTGGTCGATCACGCTTTCCAGCACCTGGTGAAACAGCTGCGAGGAGGTGTCCAGCGGCTCGCCATCGTTGATTAGCGCCTGGGCCACCGCCTCGCGCTTGACGTCCGACACCCAGATCGTCTTGTCGCCAACCTTGGCGGCGGCCTGATCGCCGGCTTCCGGCGGCTTTTCCTGCGGCGCCTTGTTCTGACAACCGGCGAGGACGAGCGCCACCGCGATCACAAGGCCCGTGCAGATGGCGAGTTTGCGGGTCATGTCAGCGAATCCGCCTTCGATAATGTTCAGGTCGCTCCCCTATACCGGGCTGGCGCGAGGCGAAAGTCCTGCGTGGACTTCGGTGACAGTTTACAGTGTCCCTGTCCGAGTCCCGCTCGTTCGATCAGGTTCGTTCTCGGGACACTGTAAACTGTCACCGAAGCTGCCGCACGAGAGGAGAGTCCCCCATGACCGTCAGAATCGAAAAAGCCGGGCCCGTCTGGACCGTCATCCACGACCGGCCGCAGGCGCGCAACGCCATGGACCCGCAGAGCGCCAAGGACCTCTACGACGCCTTCCTCGAATTCGACGCCGACGACAGCGCGGCGGTGGCCGTCTTCTACGGCGAAGGCGGCGCCTTTTGCGCCGGCTGGGACCTCAAGTACGTCTCCACCCTTGACCTGAAATACCCCAACGCCGAGCTGGATTTCTCGACCGCCACGCCGAGGGGCAACGGCGGCGATATCGCCCGGGCGCCCATGGGCCCCTCGCGCCTTGAGCTCGACAAGCCGGTAATCGCCGCCATCGAAGGCCCGGCCGTGGCCGGCGGCATGGAGCTGGCCATCTGGGCCGATTTCCGGGTGATGGCCGAGGACGCCTACATGGGCGTCTATTGCCGCCGCTGGGGTGTGCCCCTGATCGACGGCGGCACCGTGCGACTGCCCAGGCTGGTCGGCCAGGGCAGGGCGCTCGAACTCATCCTCACCGGCCGCCAGGTCATGGCCGAGGAGTGCGCCCGCATCGGCCTTTGCGAATACGTCACGCCTCCGGGCGGCGCCCGCGAAAAGGCCGAACAGCTGGCCCGCGACATCGCCCGCTTCCCGCAGACCTGCGTGCGCGTCGACCGCCGCTCAGCCATCAAGAGCCACGGAATGCCCGTCCGCGATGCGCTGATGCAGGAATGGGTCAACGGCCGCCAGGCCGTCACCGCCGACGGCGTCGCCGGCGCGACAAGGTTCAAGGACGGCCTCGGCCGCCACGGCGACTTCGACAAGATCTGGTAGCTCTTATCCTTCCCGCTTGTCGGGAAGGTGGCTCGCCGCGTCGCGGCGAGACGGATGGGTAAACGGCCTCAACCAGCCAGGCGATAGGCCAGCGCGGCACGCCCGGCAGTGGCGGCCCACCCTGGTCGCTTCGCGACCTGTCCCTCCCGACAAGCGGGAGGGAGATGGTGAGCCCGCGTTGACTTGTGGAGTTGCGATGCTTAAGTCCCCTCCGCGCTTGAACTGGCGGATTTTACGGGGTTTCCCGCCGCTTTTCCCCTCTCTGAATGCTCCGACCCCGAATAGAGACAGATGCTCGCCCTCGCCAAAAAGATTTTCGGCTCGCCCAATGACCGCAAGGTCAAGAGCCTCATGTCCCGCGCCAGCAAGATCACGGCGCTCGAGCCCAAATTTGAAGCCCTCAGCGACGAGGCCCTCGCGGCGAAGACAGATGAGTTCAAAGCCCGCCTCGCCGGCGGCGCCAAACTCGACGACCTTCTGGAAGAAGCCTTCGCCGCCGTGCGCGAAACCTCGCGGCGCACCCTGGGCCAGCGCCACTACGACGTTCAGCTGGTGGGCGGCATGGTGCTGCACGAAGGCGGCATCGCTGAAATGCGCACCGGTGAGGGCAAGACGCTCGTCGCCACCTTGCCCGTCTATCTCAACGCCCTGGCCGGCAACGGCGTCCACGTCATCACCGTCAACGACTATCTGGCCCGGCGCGACGCCGAATGGATGGGCCGCATCTACCGCTTCCTCGGCCTTCGGGTCGGCGTCATCGTCAACGGCCTGTCGCAGACCGAGCGCCAGGAGGCCTACGGCTCGGACATCACCTACGGCACCAACAACGAATTCGGCTTCGACTACCTCCGCGACAACCTCTGCTACTCGACGCGCGAGATGGTTCAGCGCGGCCATCCCTTCGCCATCGTCGACGAAGTGGACTCCATCCTGATCGACGAGGCGCGCACGCCGCTGATCATTTCCGGCCCGACCGAAGACCGCTCGGAGTTCTACAAGACCATCGACCGGGTGGTGAAGGAACTGGCCAAGGACAAGGAAACCTACGACTTCGACGAAAAGCAGCGCCAGGTCATCCTTACCGAGGCCGGTCAGGAACGCGTCGAGGAGATGCTGTTCGAATCCGGTCACCTGGCCGAGGGCACCGTCAGTCTTTATGACGCCGGCAACGTCTCGGTGGTGCACCACACCAACCAGGCCCTGCGCGCCAACGTCCTTTACCAGAAGGACAAGGACTACATCGTCAAGGGCGGCGAGGTCATCCTGATCGACGAATTCACCGGCCGCATGATGACGGGCCGGCGCCTGTCCGAAGGCCTGCACCAGGCCATCGAGGCCAAGGAAGGCGTCGAAATCCAGCCCGAGAACCAGACCCTGGCCTCGGTGACCATCCAGAACTACTTCCGCATGTACGACAAGCTCTCGGGCATGACCGGCACGGCGGCGACCGAAGCGGCCGAATTCCAGGACATCTACAAGATGGAAGTGGTGGAAATTCCCACCAACAAGCCGGTCACCCGCATCGACGACGACGACGAGGTCTATCGCACCGCCGACGAGAAGAACGAGGCCATCCTCGGCCAGATCGCCGACTGCTATGTCCGCGGCCAGCCGATCCTCGTCGGCACCGTCTCGATCGAAAAGTCAGAACAGCTCTCGGAACTCTTGAAAAAGTACGAGTACGAATACGAAGGCAAACGCCGCAAGGGCCTGCCGCACAACGTGCTCAACGCCCGCTATCACGAGCAGGAAGCCTATATCGTCGCCGACGCGGGCGTTCCCGGCGCCATCACCATCGCCACCAACATGGCCGGCCGCGGCACCGACATTCAGCTCGGCGGCAACATCGACATGCACATGTTCCGCTGGCGCGATGAGCAAAAGGGTCTCGGCATCGAGCCCGACAACGCCGCCGACGCCGAAGAACGCGCCCGGTTCGCCGCCGAGATCGCCGCCGGACGCCAGCACGCCCTGGAAGCGGGCGGGCTATACGTGCTCGGCACCGAGCGCCACGAAAGCCGCCGCATCGACAACCAGCTGCGCGGACGAACCGGCCGCCAGGGCGACCCGGGCCACTCGAAATTCTACCTGTCCTGCGAGGACGACCTCCTGCGCATCTTCGCCGGCGACCGGCTGGACGCCATCATGCGCACCTTCGGCGTCGCTGAAGGCGAGGCCATCACCCACAAATGGCTGAACAAGGCCATCGCCACGGCGCAAAAGCGCGTCGAGGCCCGCAACTTCGACATCCGTAAAAACGTGCTGAAGTACGACGACGTCGTCAACGACCAGCGCAAGGCCGTCTTTGAGCAGCGCCAGCTGTTCATGGAGAGCGAAGACCAATCGGAAATCGTCGCCGAAATGCGCGAGGATTCCATCCACGACCTCGTCGCCCGTTACCTGCCGCCCAAGGCCTACGCCGAGCAGTGGGATATCGAAGGCCTCGACGAAAAGGTCCGCGAGGAACTGGGCCTGGCCCTGCCGCTGGCCGACTGGAAGGAAGAGGAGGGCATCGCCGACGAAGAGTTCGAACAGCGCATCCGCGCCGCCGCCGACGCCAGAGCCACTGAGCGCGAGGAAATGATCTCGCCCGACCAGATGCGCAGCCTCGAAAAACAGTTCCTGCTGCAGATGATCGACATGCAGTGGCGCGAGCACCTGATGCACCTGGACCACCTGCGCAACGTCATCCATCTGCGCGGCTATGGCCAGCGCGATCCGCTCAACGAATACAAGACCGAGGCCTTCTCGCTGTTCGAGACGCTGCTCTACGACCTGCGCCACGGCGTCACCCGCTGGATCAACACCGTAGAGTTCCAGTTCGCCGCTCCGCCGCCGCCCGATCCGCTCGCCATGACCGCCGTGCACATGGATCCCTACACCGGCGACAACGAAGTGGGCGGCGGCCCTATCCCCGGTGGTCTCGACGAAGACTCCAGAGCCGCCCTGCCGCACTCGGCCCTGCCCGAGGGGTGGGAACGCACCGGCCGCAACAACCCCTGCCCCTGCGGCTCCGGCCGCAAGTTCAAGTTCTGCCACGGGGCGCTGGTCTAAGGTCGAAATTCCGGCGCCAGTTCTGACCGAAATCTAAGCCAGCATTGCGTCCAGCCGGTCTCGGATGATCGCTTCGGCCTCGGCGACGATCCGCGCCACCAGGACAGCGCAGGTCGGGATGTCGTGGATCAGGCCCTGGATCTGGCCGGCCGACCACACGCCGATGTCGACGTCGCCCTGCTCGTAAACCAGCCGCCCGCGCGCCCCGGCGACCAGCGCCTTCACATCCTCGAACTTGGCTCCGGCCTTTTCCAGCTCCACCACCTGCTGGCTGACGGCGTTCCTCGCCACGCGTGACGTATTGCGCATGGTCCGGAAAATCAGGTCCGTCGCCCGCTCGTCATTGGCGACGATGGCCTCCTTCACGCTCTGGTGGATCGGCGCCTCGACCGTGGCCATGAACCGCGTGCCCATGTTGATCCCTTCGGCCCCCAGCGCCAGTGCAGCCGCCAGCCCCCGCCCGTCGCCGAAGCCGCCAGAGGCGATCATCGGGATCTTGATCCTGTCCGCCGCCGCCGGGATCAAAATAAGCCCCGGCACATCGTCCTCGCCCGGGTGGCCGGCGCATTCGAACCCGTCGATGGAAATGGCGTCGACGCCCATCCGCTCGGCCGACAGCGCATGGCGCACGCTCGTGCACTTATGGATGACTTTCACACCCGCCGCGGCGAACACATCCACGTGCTCCTGCGGCTTGTAGCCGGCCGTCTCGACGATCTTTATTCCCGATTCGATGATCGCCTGGCGGTACTCGGCATACGGCGGCGGAACAATCGCCGGCAGGATCGTCAGGTTCACCCCGAACGGCTTGTCGGTCATCGTCCGGCACCGCGCGATCTCCGCCTCCAGCGCCTCCGGCGTCGGCTGCGTCAGCGCCGTGATGAACCCCAGCGCCCCGGCATTGGCCACGGCTGAGACGAGCTCAGCCCGCCCGACCCATTGCATGCCGCCCTGCACGATCGGGTGCTGCACCCCGAACATCTCGGTGAACCGCGTTTTCAGCATGGGACGCCCCTCTGACTCTGCCTTCCCCCGCTTAAAACCGCCCGACGCTGCGGAAGGCAAGAGCAGCAAGAAAGTAAGAAAACCACAAAGGCACAAAGGAAGATCAAGGCGCGAAGGTCTTGGTCATCGCTGAGGGCTGCGCGGAACCAGATTTCTTGCGGCGGCTACGCCGCGATAGATTCCGTTCGCCGATCATCACGAAGAGTGGACCTAACCACAGTCCCCTTGATCTTCCTTTGTGCCTTTGTGGTTTTCTTGCTTACTCGTTCGCCGAAGGCGAACCCAACCTAAGCCGCCTAGATCCCCGCCACGCGCCCGATCGCTTCGAACCGCGCCGCCCTCTGCGCCCGCAACGCTTCGGCCGACAGCCCCAGCAACCCCTTCAATTCTTCCTCGATCGCATCCCCCGCCGCCGAGATCGCCGCGTCCGGGTCCGAGTGCGCCCCGCCCGGCGGCTCGGGGATCACCCGGTCCACCACGCCCAGCCGCTTCAGGTCATCGGCCACGATCTTCATCGACGCCGCCATATGCGGAGCCTTGTCGCGGTCGCGGAACAGGATCGACGCCCCGCCCTCGGGCGTGATCACCGAATAGATCGAATGCTCCAGCATCATCACCACATTGCCGGCCGCCAGCGCGATGGCCCCGCCCGAACCGCCCTCGCCGGTGATGGTGCAGATCATCGGCGTGCCCAGCGTCAGGGACCGCTCGGTCGAGCGCGCGATGGCCTCGGCCTGGCCGCGCTCTTCGCCGCCGACGCCGGGATAGGCGCCCGCCGTATCCACAAAGGTCAGCACCGGCAGGTTGAATCGCTCGGCCAGATCCATCAGCCGCACGGCTTTGCGATACCCCTCGGGGCGGGCCATGCCGAAGTTGTGCTTGATGCGCGTGGTCGTGTCGTGACCCTTCTCGTGGCCCATCACCACCACCGCCTGGCCGCGGAACCGCCCGAGGCCGCCCACAATCGCCTGGTCGTCAGCGAATTTCCGGTCGCCGCGCAGTTCCTCGAAATCCTCGATCAGCCCGGCCAGATAGTGGGTAAGGTGCGGCCGGTCCGGATGGCGCGCGACTTGCGTTTTCTGCCAGGGATCCAGCGAAGCGTAGGCCTCGCGCCGCATGGCCTCGGTGCGGGCGCGCAGACCCGCGATCTCGGACTCGAAGCTGCCCTCGCCGGCGGTTTCCGACAGTTTGGAGAGTTCCTCGATCTTGGCTTCCAGCTCGCCGATCGGCCGCTCGAACTCAAGATAATGACGCTGCGATTCCATAAAGGCCTTGGCGTTACACTTAAGCGCGGGAAACTAGCGGCATTACTCCCCGCGCTCAAGCAGGCGCGGCGCAGTCCGCGCCGTTAGCGCAACGCAAATACCCCGCGCTCAAGCAGGCGCGGCGCAGTCCGCGCCGTTAGCGCAACGCAATATGTTCGCGGCACAGCCGGGCCAGGCCGAACGAGCCGTAGCAACGCTCGACGATCAGCGCCAAGGCCTCCAGCTGGTCCACGCTCATCAGCTCTGGCCGGGTGAAGTCGCGCACATAGATCATGTCGCCGTCGATGAACTGGTTCGCATCGCCCGCGATGCCGTTGAACTCGAACAGCTTCGGGGGAGGGGCGGTGTGGAAGACGAACCCTTGCCCCCGCAGCTCCACGTCAATCTCGCCGAACGATGGCTGGTTTTTGTAAAACGGCATGAACGTCACCTCGGTATGGACCACCACGCAAGTCGAGAGCTTGTCCCGGGCGTGGCGGAACACATCCAGTTCGGCGCCCTGCACGTCGATCTTCAGCAGGTCGATGCGCTCGATCTCGGCGATATCGTCCAGCCGGCGCGTCGGCATGGTCACGCGCTCGATGACCTCGGTGCGCTCGATCAGCCCGGGATGCAGCTTCACCACATTCGGATCGGGCTCCAGAAAGCCGCTGAATCCGGAGTAGGCGCAGATGTTGAACACCCGCTCGGTTCCATCCCCGATCACATAGGGAAAATAGCGCTAGTTCGGCCCCTTCAGCGCATTCAGTTCCGCCAGCGCCGCTTCCTGCGGCTCAAAGCCGGTGACCCGGCAAAGCCCCGCCTGCAACAGGCCCTTGTAGGGCGCATCGCCCTCAATGGGGTTGGCCCCCACATCCACAACTTCCACCAGCCGGTTCATGATGGGGACATACACCATTTCCTCGCACGGCGACCGTTGACCTCGAAAGGCCGGGTATGGTGTGTGTCCCCATGAAAGTCGCCGTCGTCAGTCCCTACTACAAGGAAGCGCCCGAACTCCTCGACCGCTGCAACCGGTCCGTCCAGGCCCAGACGCACCCTTGCACCCACTTCATGGTCGCCGACGGCCATCCGGTCAGCCTCTTCGACGGCCGCGAGCGCACCGAACACATCGTCCTGCCCCATCCCAATGGCGACTACGGCAACACCCCCCGCGCCATCGTCAGCCTGCTGGCCGCCGCCTACGGCTATGATGCGGTCGCTTTTCTCGACGCCGACAACTGGTTCGAGCCCGATCACATCGAAGGCCTGATCGCCTGCCAGCAGCAGACCGGCGCGGCCGCCGTCACCGCCCGGCGCCGCTTCTTCGGCATCTATGACGAGCCGCTCCCCATCACCGAAGCCATGGAGGAGGAGAACCGCCACGTCGACACCAGCTGCTGGCTGGTCTTCCGCCCGGCCTTTTCGCTGTTCAACGCCTGGCTGATGCCAAAGGAACTGGCCTCGGTGGGCGACCGCATCTTTTTCCAGAAGGCGCTCTTCGACGGCGTGCCCATCGCCTTTTCCGGCCGCCGCACGGTCTGGTACCGCTCGACCTACGCCTTCCACTACCGCTGGGCGGGCCTGCCGGTCCCCGACACCCTGAAAGACCAGGACGAACACTACGCCGCCCGCGCCTTCCTGCTCTCCGAAGAAGGCCGCAGGGCGACCGAGGCCCATCTGGGCTTCTATCCCGGCGAGACGTTCCGGTGGTGACCGCGCGCTCCTAAAACCTGCTAACAATCACCTCTGTCTTGGCGCGCGGGCGGACAAGAACCGAATCTGTTGTTTGAGAAGCAAGGGTTGTCCCTCGAAGCTTGACACCATGGCGTCCAGGAAGTCCCTGGCGTCGAGTCTGTCCAACTCGAGCGGATGACCCGCCCGAAAGGCCAGGAGCGCCATAAAGAGCGCTTGAGTCCTGCCATTGCCTTCGCGGAAGGGGTGGATCGCATTTAGCGTCGCGAGAAACTCTGGGGCTTGCTCGGCGAACAATTCATTGGAAACGCCACGAAGATTTCGTTTGGCCTTGAGCCCGCCGAACAACAGGTTCATCTCGCGATCGATGTGTTCGGGATAGCAGAATGAGCTCGTTTCCTTGCTCATCCGCACCGTCCGAAACTGGCCTGCCCATGGAAAAACATCCTGGAAGAGGTGGCGGTGGAGGGCCTTGTAATGCGTGACGCTCAGGCGACCGTCCGGGAGGGGCTCGTCAGCCCGCTGCATCGTGCTGACCGCCTCGAAGGCGTCGAGTGCTTCTTGAGTTTGCAGGCCGGCAAGATTTATTAGCACGGCCGTGCCGGGATAGCAGTAAGGGTCTGCTACGGCTTCATACATGGCGCCGCGTTAGCGTGCCTTGCCGAACGCGGCGGCTAGGGCCTCACGGCGTTTGGCGGCGGGAAGCTCATCCCTGTCAAATGTTTTGAAATGCGCTTCCATCTCGGGCGTCAGGCGGATTCCCTCAACGGCGCTGATTTTCGCAAACGCGCTTCGGCCTAAGGTGTAGGCCTTCCGGGATGTCTTTGTCGGTGCAGGCGACTTGGTCATTTTTTCATTCTAGCACGAATACGGAATTCTCGCGCCCATAGGGTTTCGGAAGCACGACCCAGGACACACGCCAACCCCCACCCATCGACGGCCCGGCAGAGCCTGCGACGATGGCCTATGTTCCCATTTGTCCGCTGGCTGATGTTTGCTAAGCCCCGCACTCAGGCAGGCGCGGCGAAGTCCGCGGTCCTCGGACTTGTTCCGAGGATGGCGCAAGGTGAGTATGACCATGACAGCGTACCCCTCGGCGTGGCAGGCCTATCAGGCGGGCGATTTCGCCGCCGCCGGCGCCCTGCTGCGTGAGGCCCTGGACCAGGGACCGGAAACCTTCGAGGACCTCAACCTGCTCTCGGTCGTGGAAGCCAACCAGGGCCGGTCCGAGGCGGCGCTGGCCGCCAACACCCGGGCGCTGGCCCTTAAACCGGCCAACCTCCAGGCGCTCCAAAACCGCGGCGTCTTCCTCCAGGCCCTGCAGGACCACGAGGCCGCGATCGAGGCCTATCAGGCCGTCCTGGCCGCCCAGCCGGGCCAGGCCGAGGCCCTGGGCAATCTCGCCCTCTCGCTGCTGACCCTCGGCCGTTACGATGCGGCCCTCACCCGCTACGATCAGGCCATCGCCGTCGCCCCAGAATTCTTCGCCGCCCACAACGGGCGCGGCGTCACCCTCAGCCACCTCGGCCGCGACGCCGAGTCCCTCGCCGCCTACGACGCGGCCCTGGCGCTCAGCCCGGATGACGCCCTCACCCTGGCCAACCACGCCAACGCCCTGATGGCGCTGGGCCGCCTGGACGAGGCGCTGGCCGGTTTTGACGCCGCCGTGGCGATCCAGCCCGCCGTCGACAGCCTGATCAATCGCGGCGTCGCCCTGCACCGCCTGAGGCGCTATGACGAAGCGCTGGAGAGCCATGAGCGGGCGCTGGCCCTGTCCCCCGGCCACCCGGGCGCGCTCAAGAACCGCGGTGTCGCGCTCTCCCAGCTGCGCCTCTACGATCAGGCCCTGGTCTGCTACGATCAGGTCCTCGCCGCCAAACCCGGCGATCTGGAAACCCTCTACAACCGCGGCGTCGCGTTCGAGGCCCTCAAACGCCCGGCCGAGGCCCTGGCCTGCTACGATCAGGTCCTCGCCGTCCTTCCGCACCACGTCGACGCCCTGAACAACCGCGGCGCCGCCCTGCAATCCATGCGCCGCTTCGGCGAGGCGCTGGCCGCTTTCGAGGCCGCCCTCGCCGCCGGCCAAGCCGCGGGCCGCACCGGCGCCATGGGACTTTCCGGCGCGGCCAGCGCGGCGCTCCGGCTGTGCGACTGGGACCGGCAGGATCGCTACGCCGCCGCCCTGAACGAGCAGGTCGCCACCGAAAACTCGGTGGTCGTGCCCTTCATGATGCTCAGCTACGGCGCCCCGGCGGCGCTGCAGCTCAAGGCCGCCCGGACCTATGTGCGCGACATGTTCCCGGTCCCCCCGCCACCCTTGTGGACCGGCCCGGCCCGCCCGAAGGACAAGCTGCGCGTGGCCTATCTCACCGCCGACTGGCGGCCCCATCCCATGGGCTATCTCACCGTCGGCGTCTTCGGCCTGCATGACCGCTCCCGCTTCGAGGTGGTGGGACTGGGGTTCGGCCCGCCCGACGACAGCTGGGTGCGCCGGCGCGTCATCGAAGGCCTCGACGCCTTCCACGATATCGGCGGGATGACCGACGCCGAGGCCGCCCAGCTGCTGTACAGCCTCGATGTCGACATCGCCGTCGACCTGATGGGTCACACCGAGGATTCTCGCCCCGGCATCCTCGCCCGCCGCCCGGCTCCGATCCAGGTCAACTGGCTGGGCTGTCCGGCCACCATGGGCGCGGACTTCATCGACTATGTGCTGGCCGACCCCATCGTCCTGCCAAAGGACGAGCAGGCCCTTTACGCCGAGACGATCATCCATCTGCCCGGCTGCTACCAGTCCAATGACAACCGGCGCCCGGTCAGCGCCGTCCAGGCCACCCGCGCCCAGCTGGGCCTGCCCGAACAGGGTTTTGTCTTCTGCTGCTTCAACAACGCCTGGAAGATCTCCCGGGATTTCTTCGACGTCTGGATGCGCCTGCTCAGGGCCACGCCCGGAAGCGTGCTCTGGCTGCTCTCCGACAGCCCCGAGGCCGAAGCCGCCCTGCGCGGGCACGCGACCGATCGCGGCGTTGATCCCGCCCGCCTGGTCTTCGCCTCCCACCTCATCGTCGAGGATCACATCGCCCGCCACCGCCAGGCCGACCTCTTCCTCGACACGCTGCCCTACAACGCCCACACCACCGGCTCGGACGCGCTCTGGGCCGGCCTGCCCATCGTCACAGCCAAGGGCAATACCTTCGCCGGCCGCGTCGCCGCCAGCCTGCTGACCAATGTCGGCCTGCCCGAACTGATCACCGAAACCCTCGAAGACTACGAGGCCCTGGCCCTGGCGCTGGCGACCGACCCCGAACGCCTGGCCAAACTCCGCGCCAAACTCGCCAGGGTCCGCGACACGTCCGCCCTCTTCGACACCCCCCGCTTCACCCGCGGCCTCGAAGCCGCCTTCGAGCAGATGCTGAATTCGGGGACAGGCACTCAATTCGCTTCAGCCGCCGGGTCCGCACGCACCGATCGTGGAGCGAATTGAGTGTGGAGTGGACCCCTAAAGTGAGACAGGAAAAATGGGGGACAGTTCTCTAAGAAGGAGAACTGATGACCAATGATCCTGTCCGGACCTTCAGCCGGGATTTTAAACTGAAGGCGCTCGAACGGCTGGAGGCAGGCGAGACGATCGC